>JAJDCA010000037.1 GCA_029261055.1 Candidatus Omnitrophota bacterium
GGATCGCGAATATTACGCAGGCATAATGGCAATAGCTGCCTTAAGCAGTTTTTGCGACATCTCAAAACAAGATTAGGATAGGTGGATAAACCTAGAAAAAACTAATTGTCCATACTGTGGTGATTGCATGGAAACTTACACAGGGATTAAAGAAGTCCCTAAAGATGATGTTTTAAAGCATGCTAATGCTCATAAATGCTATGAGCCATACACATTCTATAAATGTGATTGCGGATATCAGGAAAGTGTTGAATTATGAAATACAAAGGCTACAGGGCAACTATTGTTGAAATCGACGAAGAAAACAATCTATTGCACGGTGAGGTGCTCGGACTGCGCGACATTATTACCTTTCAAGGAAGCACTCTTGAGGAAGCACGTATAGCGTTTCAAGAATCACTGAACGATTATCTGGAGTTTTGTGAAGAGCGCAACGAAGAGCCAGATATAAATTAACTAATGTTTATTCGGATATCAGGAAAGCATAGTATGAAAAATATAATTGGAAATAGTAACAACGAAGGAATTCATTATAATTGCGGTGGAGCTATTAGTTTTAAGAAATTCTACCATACAGAAGATGTATTATTTTGCACCAAATGTAACGCCTTTATGTTTCTTTCATATTGTAATGATATTTACAATTCTGAATTTCCACCTTCTGCTAACATAGAGCAAAATATAGAAGCCTGGAATAACGGCAGATTGTCGTCTCACCAAAATTGAGTACTTTAGTGTTTCTCTATGGGTCAAAAGTATACCTTGTAAAAAATAGTTACTTATCCTGTCTCATTTTATGACTTTTAGTGTCACATCGTGTTGTGTGCTCGGACAGATAAAATTAGCTCGCCAACCACGTAAAATAATGACTTACAGCCATAATTGTCATAAGTATGTGGTCTGTTTTTAGCCCTAGCAGAACACCGAAAATACCGCAGCCAACCGAAACTAACTACTCGCGACCATATTAAATTCTCGGAAGCTAACCCATTCTAATGCCATTACAATTAGTCCGCTAGCCGCTTAGGATAATACAAGACACTTTGACCGCCGTTAGTTTTGCCGCTGGCCGTTATGGATTTTCGCTGCTAATGAGCTTTCTATGGATCTGCAAGTCCCTATATCAGCTAACCTTATGTGAAAGGGGGGTGGTTATATTGGTTCGGATTGGTTGTTCTGTGCTTTTAGTATCACAACTGTATTTTGATTCCAGACATTTTAGTAGGCCCCCTCGCCCTAAATCTCACAATGCGACACAACCCAATCAATAAACCCCAGGGGGCCTCACTGCGTTAGAGGGGGTACTATCTACCATAGGGGTAGTGGTGATGATGCTATTTGTTTTATTTTTTAGTTCTGTTCTTATTTATTATGTTCTTATGATCCAGCTATAACCTATTATATTTATTAAGCTTATGCAAGAGAAATGATTTAGGTGCGGCGTCGATCCAACTATATATATTACCCATACTTACAATGGCGAATAAAAGCTCTTATATGTACTGTTGTAGGCATGTTATTTTATCTTATTATGATAATGTGACGTTATTTGTCTCTATGGCACTATTTGTTATACATAATGTGTCACTTTACTATAACACTCAATATGATATTATGTGTAAATCCTTATAATAGTATAACTTAACAAAATAAGCAAACTGGGCACGATACCTGCTATAGTACTATCAGAAGACGAAACAAAAACAAAACAGAAAAGAGAATACAATGCGTTCAATCAGACTTGCACTTTGCCTACCTTATGTTGCTCTTGTTGTTGCTGCCTTTGTTATGCTTAAAGATGTACTATAATAATAAGAAACACTAAAACGATAAACAACTAGAAAAGAAGGAAAACAAAATGTATACTAGAAAACAATATATGAATAATGAATGCTCTCATCATGAATATTTCGGGGCTATAGCAAAAAAGGCAGTAAGTCGCAGAATGTTTCCACAAGGTTTTATTGATCGATGTAAGAAAGCGCTAGCAAAAGGGGATGAACATCTAAACAAGATCCCATTAAGAGAATGGGATGGATTAGCGGCGATTCATAAGGCGCATATTATGCCAGTAGTATTAGAAGTAGATAAAACTTGCTCATTGGCTGATTTAGTCTGTACCTTAAAGGCTTCAGTGTACAACATAATAGAAGAGGATGAGATAGCAGCTAAGCTACTAAAATAATGCAAAAAAATTTAAAATAAGCCTTGCGCTACTATAAACAATATGTTATAATAGAGTGTAACGAAAAACAAAACAGAAACGAAAGAGGGAAACAAGATGAATACATGCACTGTAAAGTTAAGTCTAATAGCAGATGAAACGTACTCTTGCTTAAAATTGGCACTGTATGATGGCGAATTGGTTCAGAACAATATATTGGCAATCCATGATGTAGCTAATAATAATGACAACATTATGGATGAGTTCATTAATTTAAAAAAACTAAATATAGATGAATGGGATGAAGGTACAAAACACATAAACATAGATGGATATACTACAGTGCTAACAATATGTAGCAAAAATGGATGGCTTAAATAGAAAAGGTGACACAATGCAAACTTTTAACATATATCTTAATGATGTTAAAATTGATTCTGTATTTTATATGGATGGTTTTGATACTCATGATGTTAGACGTGAATTGATATTCTATGGCGGCTATGATCCTGATATTAAAGTAGTAAGAGAAGATGATGAGGATTAGATTATGTTTAATAAAAAAAAGCTAATGACTTTAGTTGAATGCTATAAAGATTTAGACGATAGAAAACATCTTCTTAGCGATGACGAGGACCATGCATTGGAACATTTGGAAACAGATCTTTTTAACTATCTAGGAATATATAGCAGGTTCAAAAGTAAAGTAATAGCAGAAGTAGATGATCAACGATTCTCATTTGATGCTGCTTTACTACTTGATGATGGGCCTGTATTATGGGCTGATGTTATAACTCTACTAGATTAATAACTTAGAGAAAATATTAAAATAGTACTTGCAACATAATAAAAAACATGTTATAATAGAATGTAAGCAATTAAGCTTACCTAACAGAAAAGAAACCATCATGAATAACCAAGATAAAATCATAGAGCATTTTAAAGCTAATGGATGGCGTCACGATAGAGGGGGAAGCACCTTAAAATCTGTTAGGTTTACTCTTGATGATAAAGCAATCACTATAACAGAACACTATAATAGTAATGAAATATCATTTTGTTATAGTAGAGATGGTAGAGGCGTAGTTAGTAGATTATCAGTAACTATTTAAATATAGTAAACAGAAAAGAGAAAACGATGCATAAACAAGACTTAACAGAGTATGGCTCATCTGAACTATCAGACAATGTTATGAACGATGAAAGCTTGTACCTTTCCAGAAATAGTGCTAATTTATGCGAGCTTTTAGAAGAATATTTCATATTTACTACTGAACAGTGGGATGAATTAGTTCAAGATTTAGAAGACGAAAAAGAAGAGATGGAAAAATAAAAGAAAAAAGGCTGTCACCTTTCCTAGACCGGCTCGATTTATGGTGAGTTGAGCCGGTCGCTTTTTAAAATAGAATATGAGACCACTATGAGAAAAAACACAATGGAGATACAGCGCAACGATGGCTCTCAAGTCAAGCTTGTAGCGCTAGCTTATTTTGGTACTGGGCTACATCTATCAGTTGGTATTGATACATTCTATAGAAAGTCTAGTGATGATGAATGGCAATTGTGCGATAATTCTAGGCATCCAAATATTAAAACGATGTCACGCCAAGACTACTTGGATTATGGCAAAAGCGAGGCTATGAGAGTGACAACAATAGCTGAAAGGCTTAAGGTAGCGCAGCCAATATGGAATAGTTACTTGGCAGAATTCCCGCCAGTCTAATAAACTAAAAACAAAACAGAAAGTGGCATCATGAATAAGAATAAAATTAGAAATATAGCAATTTTGGCGCTTATGCTATTTGTTCAAATCTCATCTTTAGTATTTGGGGGGTAAGTAATGGATATGCGCAAGTTAATATTAAATCATGAAAGCATAGATTTGCCAAATTCAATGTTATAATTTATCAAATATTGTTGCATCAGAAGCAACTATTGAAATAGAGTATGCATATCAAGTGCATACTATTATAGGTAACTTATAGAAAGTAATAACATGCAATTAGAAATAGTACTAACATCTTTTGATTCTGATGATATTATGTTGGGAGAAAAGAAGGTGGATAGATTGCCACACATCCTAACAAAAAAGGAAGCGGACTATATTAAGGCTGAGATGCGCAGAAACAACGGCGGTTTTGCTAAGAGAAAGTCTTTGAAAGCTCGCAAGAATGGCAAGAGGGCTTCTATTAGGTTTCACAATGGGTGCCTAGTCATTAGTTAGGAATAGTGAATATGAAAAGTAAAAATTTATGGGGGATTAATAATGAAGTGCAAACTTATTCAGTTCTTAAGTTATTAAGGTCTGCTAATAACAGGGATGAAATCTATACAATATACAAAGCTAATAAAACGCCGGAAATGCTCTTGTTGCTGAGTTGGGTTTTGAGCCAAGCATCGGCTATCGTCACAACTAAGGGGGTGCTATGAGTCTATTAGAATTTGCTGAATTTGTAGCTAATCACAAAAGTGCAAACTTGCACGGATTCCATGAAGAGGTTGTGACAGCCGCAAGAAAAGCCGTTAAAGCCAAAGGGGGAAGGCTAGATGCCATCGGTCGATACCCCGAAGGTGGAACAGTACCGAAGCCGTACGGATGGGGGAAATCATATAAATATGATCGGGAGCGGGATGCATGGATTGAAAAGGAAAAGCGATGAAAACAAAAAATCTTTGGGGAATCAATAACAGAACACAAGCCGATGCAATTCTTGAACGGTTGCAGGCTGAGAACAACCCCGATGAAGTCTATAGCATTTCGCTAAATAGAATTTTGTGCTTTGTATAAATAGATAGGAGTAGCGACAATATGAATCCAGAAGAAAATTTATCTTGTCCCTATTGTGGCAACAATATGGAAACTTGTGCAGAATTTAGAGAAATTTCAAGCTATGTTATAAAGGATGATTCTTTTACTTATTATAGTAATCATATGAGCTGTGAAGATTCTACATTCTATAGATGTGCTTGTGGATATCAAGAGAAAGCAATATGAAAAACTCGATGGGCATTAGTAAAATTAATTTTTTTGGCGTTTTATGTTTGATATTTATTTTAAGCACATCTTATACACTTTGTATATTTTGTGTATTTTGTGCATTTTTAAAATACTATAATGCTTGAATAGTTATTTTCTGTATATCTCTATAGGGAAAAACAGACCTTAAAAAAATTAAGTCTTTGTTTTGTAATAGTTTATGACTTTTGCTAAAATCATGAAAATGGCCGAAAATGAGCTAAAATCGACCAAAATCAGCTAAAATTAAGTAAGATTTACTAAAATCAACATAGAAAGACCAATATGAACTAACAAAACAGCCCAAAAATTAGCAAAAACACCATTAATAAGACCATAAATAAGCCTAAATTTTATCATTTTTTTTAGTGTAAAACAAAGGCATTGGCCCAGTACTTGCATTGTAGGCCAATTTTCCATACAATCACAACTCAGTATAAAACCAATTACAGTACTTCTATTGTTAGTTATAGTGTTATTTATGATGTTATTGTTGTTTTGAACTATTCTAGGATTTTTGATAGTTGGATTTTGTGCTTTTTAGATGTGCTTTAAATAGCAAATAGAGCACTTTTAGAAGGTCATATTTTGCACTTTTGCCTATTGTGCTAGTATACCTATTATGTAATTATCCCTATCATTGTCCTATATTATTTTAGTATTTATTTTATAATGTATCCTTGTTTATTCCCTAAATTAATTTATGATGTATCCTTTGCACTTAAACATAGACAGAGAAAAGAGATAGGCCCAAAACGCCATGAGTCGGCATCTTATTTTTTGGAAGTGTTTTAGAATAGATTATGTTATAGTATTAGACGGAATAAAAACAAACGAAATGAGGAGTTAGATGAATAATTGTCCACACTGTAAAGAAGACACGTCAAGACAACATATAAGATGGCAAAATTCTCAACATTGCGAGAATTGTTATGCTGATTTAGAAGACTGCACTAAAGAGTGTCAAAAGTGTGGCTCAGTAGAATTTGTGGTTATTGAGATTGCTGGAATGAATGGCTCTTTTGAATTAAGCGAGAGTTGCAAAAAGTGTTGCTGGCCTACTAAGCATCCTTTTCCATTGGTGTAGTTATACTATAAATATATAATAGGAGTAAATTGATGGAAAAAAATGAATTTGGATTTAGAGAATATCAAAAATCCATTAGGGCGAGACTAAGCCATAGGCCCTATCCTTGCTTGTGGGTATATACCAAAGAAAAGGATAATGGATCTTTTTTGTATACAGTATTGAAAATGATATAAATAATTTTATGGGAACCTATATAGTAAAAGCTGGAGAAGATAGAAGCAAGAATGATGATAATATGGAGATTATTGGATGGGCAGGAAGTAAAGAATCTG
This sequence comes from Candidatus Omnitrophota bacterium, assembly GCA_029261055.1. Lineage (GTDB taxonomy): Bacteria > Omnitrophota > Gorgyraeia > Zapsychrales > Zapsychraceae > JAJDCA01. The sequence goes on from JAJDCA010000037.1 coordinate 6,543, forward strand.
CGGAAAAAATAATGTATAATCATTATGATGGAGAAGAAATTCCTTTAAAAAGAGTTGTTTTAAACATGAATTTTATTAAAACTAGTGGCAAAAAATATACATCATTGATTAAATTATGCGAATCTGGACAAGGTGTAATTGAGAAAGAAAGTGATTCTGATGTGACTTTTGTATTTTTTAAAGAGACCAAAAACATCTAAGTGTATTTGTCTTATTGACACTATTTGTCGAAATGACATAAATTGTTATACAAAATTGTCATATCTACATATTAGACTTATTACTAATTTATCTAAATTTTAACTATAACATGACTTAAAACAATTGGCAAGATAGGCATGATAGGTGCTATATAGGTATAATGTAAACGATGAATATTAATCAGAATAGAAAGGTAAGTAATGGATAGTCGCAATTTAGATGAATCAATTGCAAATTTAAACTATAAAATGGCTCATAGAGATATGCATCACAATGCAGAGCAGTTATCATTGTGTAAATCTTCCCCCAAAAGGGATGATCTTAAGGATATTATTGCATTGAGACAAGCTCATCATGTTAAATTAAAAAAAAGAGCTGATGAATGCTGGAAAATGCTCATGAAAACAAAAGGATTTTAATTAAATATTATACAAAATAACACTTGACACATTTTAAAAAGCATGTTATAATAAGATGTAGGCAATTTTGCTTGCTAGATAAATGGAGAATAGGATGGAATTAAAAGAACTAAGAAAAATCCTTAAGCCATTGGGATTTAAAATCAAGACTCAAACAAACAGTTTTGGTAAGTTTGCCCATCTAGTGCATATTGAGACTGGTAAACAAGATACTGGCAATGTATACACAAAAGAAAATATTGCATTTTGGCGACCTGCGAGAGAGTTATTGCCTGTTGATGGTAATGTAGTTGATAATAATGGAATAAAAATAATTGGCTTAGAAAGACCTAATTTTAAATAGCAGAATTAAAAAGAGTTGTTGATATAAAAAACAATATAGAAAAGAGAATGTAATGAAAACAGAAAATACTTGTCCAAAGTGCAATGGTGTTGTTTTGTATATGGGATTCTCAAAAATAGAATGTGGTACTGATGGATGTTCAAATTTTAGACAGTTGAGAGTCTCTACACAGCTACAGATAGAAAGTGTTGTTGGAGATTTAGAGAATGATTTATTATTAGACTCAAGATGTTTAGATGATAGTGGAGTATCAATTCAAGACAAAGATATTAATGAGATGACCGAAAAGGATATTCAAAACATTATAGACAATACTGAATGCCTACATTCTCTTATGGGCGGAATTATGGGAGTTTTTGATATCAATGGTTACGAATATGCTATAGGTACAGATAATCAGGCAGATTTAGAAGTTAAAGAATGTATCAAGCGAAATCTTTGGACGTTCAATAGTTCTTTTTTAGAGCAACATATACAGGCTCTAACATCTAAGCAAATCGATGCTTTAAGGGGTGATTCATGCGAAAGCTGCAATGAAGTAATATTTGCACTTATTGATGACTTTGATGATTTTGTTGATGATACAGTGAATCATGATGGGCGAGCTAATTTTCTAAGCATGTATGATGGTGAAGAAAAGCAAATAGGTAAGTTTTTTCTTTATCGCACATAATAGGCGCTTGCTTATTGTAAAATACATCTTTTCTGTTTTCCTAGTCTCTTGAGATTGTTTCTCTTGGGGCTAGGTTTTTTTTTATATCAATATTAAAAGCGCTAGAATTAGCTGTGAGACGCTTTTGTTTTGTGTGACTTCTGCTACTAAAAATTAAAACAATGGCTTTTAGGGTGTCTCTAATGGCTTCTAAATGATTACATTGTTGATCCATTTTATTTTATATGTTTATGCTATACACTGCGACAATACTTGACACATTGCCAATATTTGTTATACGATTTTTGTCACTTATCTTTCTATTAATATTGTGCATAATTGTAAATTGTTTTTATTATTAAACTTATCGTATTGTCGAATATTGGGCATGATACCTGCTTACTGTCTATCAGAGTCAACAATCTTTTAATTAGAAATGTTTTAGAATAGAAGGTGAACCATGAATGAGATAGAAATTATCATCAAGTCCTTAGAACTAAAAATGAATAGAGATATTCAAAAAATATTAAGAAACAAGGCCAAAAGCGCTATTAAAAAAGAATTTAGTCGCACTATTGATTTATTGATATCAGAGATTGAGGGAATTAACTCTATTAAAAAACCAAAATAAACATTGACACATTATACATTATATGTTACAATAAAGTACGCATCGAAACAAAATAGATGCTGTAAAGGTAGTAAGAACAGTGCTCGATCTTGATATATCAGAAGGCAAAAACCTAGTTGAGCAACACTTTATTAATAACCAATAGTACTTAAACCAAAATACAGAAATAGATATTATGAACGATCCTAGCCAACTATCACAAGATATCATGGATTTTATTAATGATTTAATAAAACAATCCATTGGTCAGCCTATTAATACTAGGGAAAATTTACTTAAAATTGATAAAATGATAGAAATAGATTATGGAACATAGAATAGAATACATAAAAACAATGGATGATGAACCTAACATCTGTTGGGATTCAGATCTTCAAGAAGCAATAGAAAATGACCACAAAAATAATCATTGTTTAGGAGACAAAGTTTTAGATTGTATTGGTAGAGAATGGATTTTGGTTAGATCTATGGAATTTTCTCATAGTCAAGATCAAGTGTGGCAAACACTAGATTACAAGCCATAAACTACATGAGTCAAGACTTTAAAATCTGGAAATAAAAAACATGAATAGGAAGAAAAATAAAATGCTTAAACTACTATTGACTACAATTGCAAATAAACCTACTAAAGAAACTGAATTCAAGTTTGCAGATGTTAAAACAAGATGCAAATGGGATGATACATATAAAGAAACTAAAAGGAATTTAAAGATTAAGAAAAAATCTAAGTAAAGGAAACAAAGATGAATTGCAATAACTCAGATCCTAGCCAATTGGCAGATGATATTTTTAATTATGTTTCACATTGCGACACCATATACTCACAAAATGAAGGTGAAAAAGTAAAAATTTTACTCAATATTGACAAAATGATAAAAAACTCAGAGTGCATAATGAGTAAAACTATAGAAAACCCAAAACTAAGAGCTATTAATTCTAATTGTCAAGAATTATATACCGATGATGAAGTTATTCTTTTTTCTTATGGATTAGCCGTTGTTCGACTTATTAATGGTAAGATGCCATGCCTGATATGTGAGGATTCCGATGTGTCTACCACTACCGCAAAACATATAAACAATTGGCTTAGGAGCTATACTAGTGTTGATTATGCTACAAAATGGAAAGATCTACCAAAAGAAACACCATAATTTAAAATATAATATATAAAAATAATAAAATATATAGAAAGAAAACTATGGATAACTTAGACAATTCTGTAGATGCTGCTAATAATTTAACACAATCGCAATTAGTTGATGCTGCAAAGGAAGCTATGAAACTAAATGAGTCGATTGATTTAACCAGTGACGAAAATACACCATTGCGCGGAATGGTTCAGCTTACTAGTAGCACAATACTAATGCATAAGTTTAAAAATGACAAGTCACAAAATGTGCATGTTGTAAATGGTCTTGATACTATTCATGACACTGAATATACCGAATATCAAAACTTGCTTAAAAATGGAAAAGTACCGTTTTTGCACGAACAATTGGGTATTAGGCCAGTGCTTTATAGTAATTGTTATCACGGCATTCAAGTTGCTTCTACAGGAGAAAGGAATAGCCGGATGGGCGATTTAGGTGTGGTGAGGCCATTTGTATTTATCGTGCTTATGCTGCTTTTGTGGGCTATTGTTGAATCTGCAATGGAATATAGGTATGCAGTATGTAAAAACAACACTTTAATTGTTATAAATGGTTGTGAATATTATACAAAGAATGGCGGTCGCACCTTTACGCATTGTTATGATTGCGGTAATCACAATAACTAGTTTCATGAGTCGGACTACCGTTCTTTGGAAAGGATTAAGATGAACGACAACGATGATGTGTGGCAAACTAAGAAGTTTAATATTTATTGGGGCTGGTTTTGTATGTTTGTACTTTGTGTTTATTTATATACAAAGATATAATGTGTAAATTATTAAAAAGATTGATCATTAAAATATTATGTGGTATAATAATAAAAATGTTTTCTTGAAAGGAGAATATGATGGCTAAAAAAAAGAAACGTAAGCCAAGAAGTCGTGCAGTTACTACCATTTTAAAAGAGATTGAAAAAGCTAAAAATGCGATTGAAAAAGCTAAGGTTGCTGAGTCAGAACTCAAGGCTTTGCAGGATGAGTTGGCTGCAATACCGCAAGAAAGACTAGATAGAGAAATTGCCAAAGCTAAGAATGCAATGGATATGTTGTCTGGTAAATAATTAATATTAATAATGGAAAGAATAATTTAAATGAAAGTTAATGGATACGAAATATGTTCAGGTGCTAATTTACGTGGCATTGATTTAAGTGGTGTTGATTTGCGTGATGCTAACTTGTGTTATGCTGATTTAGCCTTTGCAAATTTATCTGATGCTAAACTATGTAATGTTAATTTGAGTAATGCTGATTTGAGCAATGCTAATCTGATTAATACTGATCTATCCGGTACTAGTCTTAATTGTAGCAATTTATTCAATTCCAATCTGTGTAGCGCTAATTTAAGTGGAGCTAATTTATCTTTAGCTACTTTAAACTATGCTAAATTAGATGGTACTAACCTGAGCGATGCCAAATTACCTACAGTTACAATGATGCTAATGGCTAGATGGAATAAGGTTTCAGACAAACTATGTTTAAAGTTAATGCAATATGATGCTGATTGTCACGGAAATATTGAGGCATTTGATAATTGGGCGAAAAACTCTAATGAATGTCCAATGATAAATCAACCATTTATCAGAGCGTGTAACTTTATAGAAAAATCTGATCTATGGTGTCGTAGGACAGAAAACGAGGTAGCGCCAACACCATACGAATTACTAATGCAATTATTTAAAGAAAAAAATATCAAATTTGCATGAGTTGGATATGTGAATTTTGGAAATAAGTTATAGCAACATGTAAGGCAAGTATGAATATTATACGAAACAGTCCGAGAATTTTACTATATATTATGGTATCAGCAATTATGCTTGCAATTATGATAATGTTTTATGTTGTAGATCCGGCAGAGACTAATATAAAAATTCAAAATGACAGAACAAATGATTTAATAAAAAAAATCCGTCAATTTAAATAATAATATCATTAATTACTATTCTGTATTAATCAATGGTTGAAGGGCAAAACTCTAATGAAACTAGATGCAAAGTCTGTCGGTGTAGAATCTCGTGGCGTAAAAAATACAATGAAATTCGGAATTGGCGATGCATCCGTTGTAATTGATATTCTAAGAAATAGACTATATGCTCATCCTATTCAAGCTTTAGTGCAAGAATATTTGTCAAATGCTAGAGATGCTCATAGAGAAATCAATTCAAGTCGATCAATAGTTATTACTATACCAACTGAGTTATCGCCAGTTTTTAAAGTTAGGGATTTTGGTCCTGGCGTTTCTCCAGATCGTTATGAAAATGTGTTCATTCTGTATGGATCAAGCACTAAAAGAGATAACAATATTCAGACTGGTGGATTTGGTATTGGTGCAAAATCTGCATGGTCTTATACTGATTCATTTAATGTAACCACCTTTGTAGATGGTACTAAACGTGACTACATAAATCATGTTGGAAACACAAATGAGGGTGAGGCTGATTTAATAAGCGAATCTGAAACCGATGAGTTGAATGGGACAGAGATACAGATATCTGTTGATTATAATGATATCTATAAGTTTAGAGATGCTATTTTCAGAGCTACATACTTTTGGCAAGATCAATGTCAATTTTTTGGTATAGATAAAGACAGCTTGCCAGAAAAAATAGGTGTAATTGTTGGAGAAGATGTTGAAATAGTACCCAAAAATCATATCAATAAATTATTGGGAATTAATTCTTATAGTAAGTATTTGATTGTTAGTTTAGATGGTATACCATATGCAGTAAAGGATGCCAGCGAAACAATTAATAATGTAATGAATATGCTTGATCCTGAATACACTGCTGTTGTTCATTTGGGTGTTGGAGATATTGGTGTTGCTGCTAGCAGAGATTCCATTAATTATGATGATGAAACAAATGACACGTTAGAATTGGCAATGCATCATACTCTTAGTGTTTTTAATCGTTATATAGATAATAAAGTAAGTTCTATTGGTTCAATATCAGGATTTTTTGATGCATACAAAACACTAGAGCCTATGTTTGCCGATAATTACCTATGTAAATCTAGTTTACAGTTTAATAATTATAAAATAATATCATGGAATATTCATAGTGTTGATTTTAATTATATCAACATTGAAGAGGTGCAGTTTCTATATAATAGAAGATCAAGATCCAGAAATATGTATAGATTAACAAGAAATGACAGGAAAAGTGTTAATTTTAAGGATTTAAATCACTGTATTTATTATATTGACACAGATGAATCAAAACAAAAGATAAATAGAAGAATTCGCACCGCATTAAATATAATCAATGATGACTTATCAAATAAAAAGGAATATATTACTGTTTTAGGTTCAAAATTAAATAATAAATCTAAACTAATGCAGATTGTAAAAGATTTAAAAGCTATTCCTATATCTTCAATAGAAATGGCTCCGGTTCAAAAAAGAACAAATACTAAAAAATTGTCTTGTGAAAGTGTGATAGTTCATTGTGTGTCAAAAAACAATTACCATACTGCTAAAAAATCTCACTCAAAATATACAAAATATGTTAATCTTTACGAAAATGAAGTTACATATATATATGTGGAGCTTCACAAAGGTAAATTTCCAGAATCTATACATGAGGGTGAATTATCAGACTGGTTTGAGAAACATTATGATGATCAAAAGTTGGTCTTTTGTGGAGTAGCTAATAGAACTGCTAAGAGTGTTAAAAATGATTCAAATTTTATATCTCTGGAAAAATGGGCATCTAAGTTTAAACCTTCTAAAGATATGATCAATGATACAGTTTATGTTGATTCAATACGCAGAGAGTCTCAAATTGGAGACCTAATAAAAATATTAAAAGATTTGAAATTGAGAAATGCTAAGTTAGTAAAAACGGTGTATAATATGAATGAAATTATAAATAGCTTTAATCAAAATCAATTGCCAACAAAAATAAAGGAATTAATAAATTATGACCATGAAAAACATTCAAAAAAAATAAATTCAATGATAGATGCTTTGCGGGATGTAAAGCAACAGTATCCAATATTACAATTTTTACTAGATAATACCCATTACAAAATGGGCAATAGGTTTAAGGAAATGCCGTTTGAAGATTTGTCACTATATATTAACTATAAAAAAAGATTTTTAAAAAAATAGAAAATGGCACTTGCATTAGTTTAAATAATATGTTATAATACAATAGATATTAGTATAAGGAGAAACAATGGATAATAAAGCTAGGACTGAATTCTTGAAATGTACAATAACTGAAGTTTTGGGTGAGTTAGATGACCTAAACGATAAACCTTGCGAAGATCCTACGTTATATGGACTAGAGGAAAAGTTTTTGTTACGTAAAATGGAAATGCTAGAGGCTCATTTAAATAAAATAGAATATCTAATTGAAAAAGAAAACTAATGGCCTGTAAATCAAAATCAACATTATAAACAAATCTAAAAGAAAGTGAGAAATCAATGTTAAGCTATCATATTTTACCCAATGGAATTAGTCTTAGTTATGATGGAAAAGTTGTTCTGGTCAATAAAAGCGACAAGAGACACGAGAAAATCATAGCCGCGATCAGAAATGGCGAAGAGTCTACTATTCCTGGCATCGTTGAGCACATGCAGCGTTATTTTGACAGACATGACGGAGCTGAATTCGTTAATGGTCAAGTTTTAATCGATGGATGCGAAATTCCACAAGAGCTGAATCATTATATTCTTGGTTTGGCGGATGATGAGCTTCCATTTAATCGCATGATAAAGTTCTGGAGACGGTTACAGAAGAGTAATCGTTTCGGTGTTAGAGAAAGACTATTTCGGTTTCTTCAGCGACAAGAACATCCTATTACAGAAGATGGTAGGTTTTTGGCTTATCGTCGTGTTGGTGTTATTGATAATAAAAAAACGAAAAAGGATGGTGTTGATGTTTTAAAATTCCCAAACAAGACTGAGGGTGAGCGCATTCTGGTTGACTTGCATACTAGGACTATCGACAACTCAGTTGGTGAAACTCCCTATATGGACCCTGTGACAGTATGTGACGATCCAAACATTACATGCGCAGAAGGACTACATGCTGCATCATTTAAGTATGCTAGTGAATTCTACGGTGATGGTGTTTTGGTTGAGGTTGCTATTGCTCCAGAAGATGTAATTTGTGTGCCAAATGATTATGATGGGCAAAAAATGCGCACATGCCGCTATGAAGTCATTACAGAAATAGATGGTCCAAGGTCTGGTCCCTCTGTTGATTTGGAACCTAATAATAAGACCAATGATAGTTCGGATGAAAACGTCATAATGACAGATGAAGAAATTGAGGAAGAGCGACAAAAGGAAAGATGTTGGGATTCCGAACATAACAATATTGATTACGATGATGACAATGGCAATTACGATGACGACGATGTTGAGTATAGCTATTAAATAATTAATTTTAAACATCACCTATAATAGTTTGAAAGGCATATTTATGGATTTTAACATCGGCGACACTGTATTATTAACGTTGGACAAAAAGGCTGGAAAAGTAATTAGAAGTTTTGAATCTTTAGATGATATTGCGCTCCACTATCCACGTTATAATAGTCAGGAAGAATACTATATATTAACTAGAAAAGTATGGTATCAAGATAATAATGTTGATGAATATGACCCTATATATCTTGTCGAGCTTACTAATCCTGAATCATGCTCAGAATCAATCAAGTATATGCTTTGTCCTGGTCCACTATTATCTTTGATTAAAAATAATTGCTGTTGTGGCGTTGATACACTTGGGTATGGTATTCATTCACAATATTGTGATAAATACAAAATTAGTTTATAGGTAAAGAGAGTGTTTAAAGTGTCAAATTGTCCTAAATGTGGTAGTCAGATAGTATATCAAGGTTTGTCCAAGGTAGAGTGCGATACATCAAGTTGTTCTAATTTCAGCTCTATCGAGTCTTTAGATGTAGATTTCAATGACGACTACTTAATGACAAAGATTAAAGATGTGTTGAGATACACTAATTGTATTAGTTGGTTCAAGTATTTTGAAAATAATCGGCAGATAATTGCTAATGCACTAGATTCCAATAATTTAGTGGGTTATTTTAATATTTTGCGTGATACTGAACTAGAGTATTGTAGTGGACCACTGGTGGGTAGATTATTTACTAGTTTTGGCAATTTACGTGGCGCTAATTTGAATCGTTTTAGCTTATGTAGTGCTAATTTAGATGGCTTAGATTTGTGTGGTACTAATTTAATTCGCGCTAGTCTAGCTTGTGTCAATTTGACTGGTGCTGATCTAACCAATGCATCTTTACAAAGGGCTGACCTGTTTGGTGCTAATCTATCCTATGCTAATTTGGCTGGTGCCAACTTAACTAATGCTGATTTGCGTGGCGCTGATCTAGGATTCTGTAATTTAACTAACACTGTCTTAACTGGAACTATTTTGGAAAAACCATAAAATAATACTTGCACCAATTTATTTAATGTGTTATAATTTATTGTAGGTAATTTTGCTTACATAATTAGAAAGAGGCTGTTATGAGCTTACTTAAAAATGATTTTGATTCACTTATGAATAAGGCTAAGAATGAAAATCTAGTAACCAATATCGCAAAACAGGTGTTTCTGACTTTATTTTTTGGTGTACTAGGAATGATTCTTGTACCATATTCTTTGAATCTACTTTTATCTTGTGCTAGTATGGAGCCTGTTGCTACTAAAACTGCTGGATTCCTTATTGGTGCTGCTATATTTAACCTAGATAAATTTGGAAAATTTAAGTTTGTTTCAATCTTGTCTATGTTGCTGTATGTTGCTTTCGATGTAAATATGTTTGACGCAGTTAAAGTTGGCGTTGATTTTCTATTAGCTGCTGCACCAGAGTAAAATTAAAGTTGAGAGAATAAATTATGGAAATTATCGAGGGTGATTTGCTCCATTTGGCATGTACTGGTGAATTTGATGTTATTATTCATGGTACTAATTGTCAAAATGTTATGGGTGCTGGGATTGCTTATGAAATTAAGGAGTATTTTCCAGAAGCTTTTGTGGCTGACCGTGATTATTTAAGATGTCATGGTTCAGAATTTCTGCTAGGGAATTTTTCCTCAGTCGATGTTTCTGATCTGTTTGGAAGACCTTTAATTATAGTTAATGCCTACACTCAACTAAAATATGGAGAAGGATTGCAAGTTGATTACGATGCAATTGACCAAGTGTTTGGTAGAATTGCTGATGCTTTTCCAAATAAATCAATAGGTTATCCAAAAATTGGTGCTGGGTTAGGCGGTGGTGATTGGGATAGGATCTCAAAAATAATTGATACGCGCTTAGATGGCATGGATCATACTTTGGTAATCTATAAAGAAAGTTAGCAATTTATGCTATTTACAACAATTCAGTTATGCAAAAATAATAAACCATGTACTGATGGATATAAAAGAATGCTGGAACGATTTCCAGATCACACCAAAGATGAAATTATACCCATACTAAGAATAGCTGAAGATAACAATTTTGGACTAGAAGATGGCTTGTTTGCCTTAAAGTGCACTATGGAAGATAGTAGAAGTACCTGTATTGATTTCTGTATCTTTTGCTTAGAAATAGCTATTAATTCTTTACATACAAATAACAAAAACTACAATAGAATAATAAAGCTTGAGCGCAACATAAGAGACTATGCTTACGGTGACATCACTACATTTCCAGAATGCGACATGCCATTATCTATTGTAGATTCTTGGGATATTGATGAGCGTATTTTAAATGTTGTGTATCATACATATTCATGTATAGAAAGCGCAAGTAATAAAGATGCCGCTGGCCATGCCGCCGATGTGTCACACATAACAATTGATCATTGCATCAATGATAAAAATGATAAAGATATAAGGAAAAGTCAGGTGCATAAGCACTTGATTCATTTACTAGAATTTAATAAATGATTAAATATATAGAAGGGTATGCTGTGTTTATTTCCATATTATTGATAGTGTGGAGTCTTATAAGTGTATCTATATTAGGTTTAAGTTCCCCTAAACCAACTGTTCTTGGGCTGTTTGGTGCATTAGCAGTATTAGTTTTCATATTTGTAGCCATCGTATCGAGGGATAAAAATAAAAAGGAAACATATTAGTGATAACATTATTAACAATTCTTTGGCTTTTATGTTTGTTTTGTTTTGCTATGTGGGGCATGTATAGGCTCGTAGTTAGAGGAGATCAATATGGCGACAAGGATGAATTTCATCTGTTTATGTATCTCTGTGGATTATGTCTCTTTCTATTTGCTGCTGGGTTTGCTGGCTGTGAAGCAACCAACAAATTTAATAAAGGGCAATCTTTTATAAATGAATTTGGAACGATTGGTATTGTAACTGATATCAAAACAATTAGAACTAGTGCCCATCCAAGCCATCCACATTATATTACATTATATGTAGTAAAAAATAGAGAAAATAAATTAATGAGCGTTAATAGTGGCAAACATAGTGCTAAAGTTGGAGAACTATGGGAGTTAAAATGTGATTATAGTGGCCCATATTCTGTAGGACTATATAAAAAATTAAATAAAAAATCATTGTAAAGTTAGGTAGAGTTAAGTGGATTTACCATTATACAAAAAAGAAATTGCTAGAATGGAGTATTTTTGTGACTGGTTTGCTGATGCTGTAACCAAGAGAGATTATGAAAACCTATCTGTTCAAAATTTTGAAGATGCATATGCTGCTAACAGTTGTCTTAAATATTTTAATAATATGACAAAAAATGAATTATCTATAATTCGTATTAATGATCAAATAGAATTTATTTCAGGTGGGACTGGACTAGTGTGGGAGCGTGTTTTTCGCATTAGCGTATTAGAAGCCCTTAAGCAGGACTTTGAAAATCATAAAAATAAAGGAACATAATGGACAATGACGATTATAATGTAGTAAAAGAGGCTAATGCACTTGGGTTAACAGCAGAAGAAGATTCTGATGGATGGACTATTTTTGGAGATGGATGGTCAATGATGTTTCTTATGAAACATAAGGCAATTACATTTTTAAATGGTTATCATATGGGCAAGCAACATTTTAAAACCGATGAATTAGAAAATATCAAAGCAAAAAATAAAAAATTAATATGTATACTAAAAGAATTATATAACAATAATAATAGAAGAATAAAAAAATCCAATACATTATTAGGTCATCAAAAAGAACAGATTAGGGCTAGGATTAGGCATATGAATACAGAATTAGATATGTCTGGCGAAGGACTAATTAATGGCGTTACTGAAAATATGACAGAATTTATTGAGCTAAGAGCCAGTATTAGACTTTTAGAAGATATTAAAAAAGAACTCAATCCTTTTAAGACACAATTTAATAAACTCAAATAAGTAGAAAGATGTAGCATGACTACAGGGAGCAGTGAGCGCGATATAGATACTAGCTGTCTAACAGAACCAATCAAAATTGACCGCTGGACAAGAACATATTGTCATAATTGCGGGGTTACTTTTGATTTTACTAGAACCATGGAAAAAGAAGTTCGGCCACACGAAAAAATATTATGTAGCGAATGTGAAGTTTCTAACCCACTATATGATGAAATAGATGAACTAAATAGTGAAATAAGTAAGCTTAAGTTAGAAAATAAAAAATTAAAAACTAAAATAAACAATATGACTAGAAAAATTACTGCAACAAACAAAAGATTAGCTGCTATAATAGCGAAAAGAGGTTTTTAAAATAATGGACAATCTTTGCTTTGACCTAGAAGCTATTGGTATTGATGAAGAATTGATATTAAAAACAAATATAGACTCTGCTAAAAAAAATATTAAACTATTAAAAACTTTAATTAATTCTTCCAAGAAAGATACAGAGGAATTGGAATGTTTACCAAAGTGTGGAGAGTCGCCTGGTATTTCTTATAATTTAGGAATAGAGGAGGGTAGGCGTCAAATTTATAAAGATCTGATTTACTTTTATGAATCACAAATTAAAAATATTAGAAAAAGGAAAATTAGGAGAAAATTATGAAAAATACAAAGGATAAGTTAGTGATGAGTTTTGGTGCCTTAGTTATTATTGCCATTATTGGCTTTATATTTATAGGTATTGCTGGTCATTTTAATACAAAAACAATAACTGGTACAGTAACCGAAAAAGAACGAATCATTGATAGTGGCGGTGGCTCTTCATACTATTTGGTTTGGGTAGAATCAAAAGATGGCACCACTCACGTATTGAAAAATTCAGACACTTGCTTTCGGTGGAAGTTTAATTCATCTACTATTCATGGCAAGATCAAAGTAGGTAATCAAGTAAATTTACGGACGTATGGATTTCGTATTCCCATCTTATCTATGTATCCGAATATTATTGAAATTGAATAGTGTGTTGGCTCCTATGACATGCACTGACAGAGAAAAAAACATAACCCGCAACCATATATTGGTGGCATAACGTTTACAGCGTCCAAGAAAGGACAACTATGCGTCTTTATTGTATTTTAGTGATTCTATTAGGCTTAATTTGTTTTTCTGTAAAAGCATATGGTCAGGATGAACAGTCGCAACCAAAGTCTTATTTCCCACATGGAACATTTAGTGACAATGGTGACGGTACTTATTTAATGGAGGTTTTTACGCAAGATATGATTGATAATGGACTTTATCCTGATGGGTTTGATTCCTTGCCCGCTCAGATGAAGTCGAGCTATCTATCTACCATTAAAACACTATTATCAACATCATATGAGGAGGGAACTAAAATTTACCTCGTGCCAGATGGTGGAATATGCAAGATATTATCTACAGCTAAAGATGTGGTAGTTCCAGGAGGCAATAACAGATTTGAGTATAATCGGGTGGATTATACGACATATTCTACTAATCGTGCAGAGTTTAAGTCTATTACCTTTTATGGGCAGCAGTGTTGTAAGGTCAAGCTTAAGGGAGCCTTTAGTGTTCCTGAAGATGAAATTCCTCTAATTGGATGGTCTAATATAACTACACAAATTTACGATTGTAATTCTGGCAACATATCAACAGATGCTAATGGTCAAATTCAAATTAATAGCATTAATTTGGGGAGTCCTATTGCATCAGCTCCTATATACGAAGTTAGATGGGATACAACAGGTTGGCGCGGAGAGCCTGGACTTACTCATACTCGCTTCAAAAAATTTACTGGTGAGTTTATAATGGAGGTGCCTTGTGATAGTTGTAGGATTGTTAAATTTCAGATTTCAACTAGGACAGGATCTTATTCTCTTATATATGCTTTAAAATGTGGAGCCGTCTACTGTAATGGATACGAGAATGGGTTCTAGAATATAGAACTTAGATTTTGTGTAGCTTGTGACAATCCAAGTTACAGGCTACATATTTCACCATTATAGAGCTTATAATAATAAACTAATGTAAATTCGTATAATGTATTGCATACTTTTAACTTAATACACTATAGGGGGTTTACATGTTGATATTTAAAATTAGACAGCGTGGTGCTGCAATTGTTGAGACTGATTTGGTTGAAATTGTATTTTCTCAAGAGACACCACTAGCGTTTAGGCGTAAAGATCATGATAATCGTGCATTTCTAGTAAACAGAAGACTTATGCAGTTTGATAAAAGAGTTGTGGATTCTTGGCTAAATGGCCAAGACTACTCTATTGTTAGCGAAAACAGTGTGGCCGAATCTATAAAAACAAAAACTGGAGATGCAATACCAAATACAGCGCCAATCATTCGTTTTTTTACTCCAAATACACAGGTTGTAGCCAATGGAGGGTTTCCGTTTACTTTATCAACTAATGGTACAGCATCATTGATTGACGATAATCTTCCAAGCGGAAACATAACATTTTTATGGAAGCAAATAAGTGGCCCTGGTGTTTCGTCTGTGACATTTTCTGACCCTACGGTCGGATTTCCATCTATTACTTTTCCAACAAGTGGGATATATGTCATAAGACTCACAGCGGATGATGGTGAATTATCTGGATACGCCGAAATAACTGTTGATATTAATAAATAAATAAACGTCAAATATAGCAATATTTATGCCTGATAATTTTTGTAAATTGTCAGGTTTTTTTATTGACAATACAAACATTTCATCTTATAATTTATTGAACGTATTTTAGTTGTATTTTGAACCCATGAGATGAAAGTAACTATTATGAGCAATCAAATAGATATTATAAAAAATTTAATTGAAAATACTAACGGCAAGATTGCCAGCATTACATTTAAAAAACGTACTGGGAAACAAGAGGTGACTACCAGAACAATTAGAACTGGTGTAAAACGAGATGTTATTGGTGTTGGACAAAAATATAATCCGTCAGATTACGATCTCATAACGATATTTGATATGAATAGAGATAATGGTCCTGGCAAAGAGCGTGGTAGACATTTGAACATCCCTCTTGACTCTATCATAGAATTGCGTTGCGGTAAAATTAAATATACAACAGATAAGGTTATTTAATGAAAATATCAATTTTGCTAATTATTTTATTATCTATATGTGGCTGTAATAAAACTAGTAGTATTAATAACAGTCACATTGTAGAAAATACTACTGAGTTTGAATATTGGGATGGTAAATTCCCAAATACTATACCAAAAGAATCATTTAGAGTGTATTTTAAAACTCTGAAAAACAAAAATCACTCAATTAGGACTGGAATTATGGTTGAGCCAGCAACTAGATTACATGACGTTGCAATCAATACCTGTAAGGATCATGCTAGAAATCAGGGCTGGGTTGAATACAGTAGTCAACAATGGAGACGAGAGGTTTCTGTTAAATAAAATGACAAAACAAATTTCCGTCTATATGTGCATCAAGTGTGCTAAGGTTTTTTCTGAGCCCGACAGATATAAAACTAATTCAGAGTATTTTGAGTGGTGTCCATGCTGCTGTAGTCCCGATATTAAATCTATTACCTGTACTGAAAACCTTAATTTAAAGCAATCAAAATGTTGTGATTTATTTGATAGTATTGGAAACTTTATTATTATAGATTCACTATTTAATGAAAGTATATAACTTATGGATTATGATGATTTAGAAAAAATCTACACCAAACAATTTACTGACAAGTGCGAAGAATTAAATTTAAGAAAACCAAAAAAGGACTTTGAGGGAATTCCAACACTTTATCCTCGTGGAAAAAAAAGAAAGTGGTACTGTCAGGCTTGGGGAAATAATGAGGCAGCACTAACCCTCTTTGATCATATTTTAGCAGCAGATGGTAAAACACTGCATGGTAAAACGGTAGTTGTTTTTTTTAATAAATTCATCAAGTGTACGGGGTTTTATGGCGTTGAGTTTCGCGATTTAGAAGATCATAATGTCATGTCTCGCTTCATAGAGAATGGATTTAAAATTATAACAGGCGATACAGAGATGAACCTTGTTTTTCCACTGTCTAAATTAGAGGAAATAGTAGAAGAATTTGGTTTTGAAAAAAAGAAAGCTAGTAAAAATCAAATAGAGTACAGAAAAAACTTTGGCAAATTCGTCAAAGAGTCAAAAAAATAATAATACACTAAAGAATGCCAATGCCCAATGATTACTTCGTACTGCTTTGCGTGTTACCAACTAACTGTTCTGCTCTAACAAGAGAAGTTAATTAGTTATGTTGCTTAGTAGTTTACTACTGCTCGTCTGGGGAGCACCCCCAGTGCGCTTTGTTTGGTGTCTCAATGTTTTTGAGTTGCGCCATCTATACCAGTTATAACTATATGTTATGTTTAAAATCGCGAAGTGCTGGTTAAAAATTTATTTTGTTTGTAAGTTACGTTTACCTAACACGTTCTGGGAGCGTTTTTTTTCTCTAGTATCACACATATGAAAAATGCTTATTAGACTTATGACTATACAATGTGACACTATACAATAAGAAAAGAGCTATAATGTTATTAGATTTATCATTTCAGTTAGATGACTTTAGAGACGTTGTTGTCGAGTACCCCGATCATGTTACCGACATATTTAGACAGATTTTTGACGATGGGTTTAATCAGTCTGACCCTAGTAATCCTGGGTACACGGTAAATATCCAACCCTGCGACCTAACCTGGATGCTTGTTCGTGATGAGGAGTGCTTAGGCAATGCAACCGTAGACACATCCAATAAGTCTATAAACATTAGATTTGACCAACTAGACTTTAAACTGGCGGCGGTATATAAATCGGCACTGTGGAAGAGTAGATCCACCGTAAGGATGACACAACCAAGAATAAACAAATATGATAGGAATATCATTAGTAATAATAAGCCAACTAGGCTCAGACTAGTAGAGCAGGATTCAGTTCCATTTATGAGGCTGTGAGGCTATGACTTTCCCTTGTTAAAGAATACGCTATGTTGTGGTAAGGAATTGAAATTGAAATTAGATGGTAATAATGCTATTATATCCTATTTGTCATTTTTATTAATAGGTATTTTTACATTTGTTAGTGTTTCGGTTGGTAAACCAGGCATTGAATATTTGTCGTTTGCAATTGACTTAAAGGATGTTGTAGTGATTGCGGTGGCGTTACCAACAATGATATTAATTAATTATGTTGTTGGTTTACTTTCTCCCAATGAAGGTGATAGTGGTAGAATTAATGGTAAATTGTTGCCTATGATTGTATTCGTTATATTTGCCTCCATTATAGAAGAAATGTTTATTAGGAGCGTCATTCATGTTAGGTTTGGGGTTTTTATTGCAGCTATTGTTTTTGCATTAATGCATTTAAAATCATTTTCATACTTTATAATGACATTTATTATAGGATTACTGCTCGGTGTTTGTTTTGAGTTTACAGGTAGTGTGTCTGTTCCGGTAATAATTCATGTTTTACATAACATAATCGTTGTTGTTTCGTTGAACTTTAGAAAGAATAATTATGTCGTGTGTGAAAATTGTTCCTGAAGATAATGTAGACATAGAAGATATTTTATTAGTTGTGTTTAATAATAATCTATTGCCTGGATTGGAAAACTGTACAAAAGCATTATGTACTAAGGGTAGGTGGCTTGGGTGGCTATTTTGTCTGAATAATAAAAATAAATGGAAGCCATGCAGGTTTCCTACTGAAGTTGACATGTCCTATATTGTAAGAGATGATATATTTTCACAAACAATTATAGATTACATCATACAATCTATAAGTAAGTAGGTGTAGACATATGTTTAAATTTAAACATAATGAAATTGTTAAAATAAAAAAATCTAATAAAATAGGTGTTGTTGTTTGCATAAGACATAGCTCTACTGATAATGCACCACAGTATTTAGTTCAGACATCAAGTAGTGGCCTATCTCAATCTTTTGATCAAAGCGATTTGAAAAAAAGATACAATCTATTAATGAGATTAATAAAGAAGTTGAAATAACTCAATTTAGATTATATTAAGTCTAGTTAAACTCATGTCTTGGACACAATCTATAAAAATTATACTGTTTTGTTTATACATGTGATATTATCATAGTAATAGATTGGAGGTTTTTTGGAGCAGCTTTTGTTTTTCATTGGTGTACTTATATGTTTATTTACATTAATGTTTGTATCTGAAATAATTAAGTTTTTTACTTATTTAATTTGGCAACCACTAGAAACAATAATTAAAGTTTTGTGTGATATTGTCAATAAACGTTAGTATGTTAGATAGGATTTTACAATGAAGCCATTTTATTCTCACCTAAGAGAAGATCATAAGAATTTTGATCAAGAGGTGTTTCGTGCGTTATGTGATAGTATTAAATTAGGACAAATAAGCTACAATTGTGCTTTTAGACTTATTAAGCAGAAGAAAATCAAAGCATTTACTACATGTAGACTTAAAAACAGCAAATATGAACTTGTTGGTTGCGGATATGCTTTCTGTGTTGATAACTTTTGTAAAAAAGATGGTAGGTCAATCTCTAAAGGTAGAGCTGAAGAAAACTATATGTTTAATATTAGGGATGACAACAGTAAATAGTTTGACAGATGTGACAAATGTGAACTATTTATTTAAAAATGTGATAGATGTGATAAAAATGACTTGACAATATCATTATTTTGTGGTACAATATAGTGTATTGTTTGTTAAACTATTGTACTAGAAAGAGATATGCTATGAAAACTGAAGTCAAGTCAACATCTGTTGCAGGTAAGAAATTATTATTAGAATTAAAAAAAATTCATCCTCAGTGGGAGTTGGCGGCAGCAATATTTTTATCATTGCGAGGTCGTCTTGAGCGTAAGTTAGTTGAATCAGGTGACTTGGAATTTGATAACCGTATTGGGAAAGCATTTCCAGACGGAGATATCTCTATCATTATGCTTGGTGATCGTGGTACGCGAAAAACAACACTGATGAAAAGTATTTTTAATGGTTTAGGTCTTAATGGCACTTCTGATAATGATGAACCAATGTCTCATTTTGTTAAAAGTGCTAATGCTGCAACATCTGTTGGATTATTTGAACTTTTTGAAGATCATCCCGATAAGGTTTTATTCATAGACGAAATTGATTTAGATAGTTCTGGTCATTTTGGAATCTTTAAACAAATCTCAAATGGAGAAATATTCAGGCAAAAGCATGGTGGTATTGATCCAGTGCCATTTAAGAGCTTAGTAATATCTGCAACAAATTCTATTAGTATGCCTAAAAAACGTAGTGATCGTCAACATCTATTAGCTGTACTTGATAGATTCTATGTCATGTTAGCAAAACCAGTTGAAACAAATGTTCATAATATAATTGACAATGTTATTGATGGTAATTTTGCTAATCAAAAGGTAAACTGGAAATATCTCACAGAATGTCTTACTAGAAGTAATTTCAATAAAATTGTAGAAAATGAAAAAGCTCTTGTTCATGCGATTTGGGAAGAAAAAGAGAAATATGTACTAGGGTCTGGAAGAGATCAGACGAGAAATATCTTTAAAATTGTAGATACTGTATTGTTTTTTAAAAGAATACTTGGTGTTGAAGATGTTACCCAACATAAAGACATTGCTGCAATGATAGTTAAGTTGATTGATGCCATTATTTTGATTAATCCTGCCAGCATTATTTCTCTCAAGGATGACTTAGATGAGCTTTTATATAATGCCGTATCTAATAATGATGATGAAAATGGTGTGCGAATGTCTCAAATACTAGATACATGTAGCGAACATGGTATGTCAATAAATGAAAGCCAGAGAAGAAAAATAATTAATCGTCTTGATAATTTAGTTATGTCAAGTATTTTAACTAGACCATCTAAGGGGCGTTATAGTACGAAAAAAATAATGATCCCCAAAAAGAAAAGCGATGGATCTAAAGTTAATAAGGTTAAAAATAGTCCATTATCTGGACTACTATAAATTAGTGATAGGTAATATAGCCAATGAGTAATGTATTCAGGGAGATATTCAGTATCAAAGAGGACAACGGCGATCTTGGCTTCTACGAGGACGGAACGATTTGCGTAGAAGTTAGTGGTTCATATGGGGTTGACTTTGGAGTGTTGGAACTAACAAAAGCCCAAACCTGCGCCCTTTATGAAGCAATGAAGGCGCATTATGAGAGGGAAGAGGATGAGCAGGATTAAAGAAGGAGATCTATGCAAGTTGAGGAAAGATAAATACCTAATACTCAAAGTGAAGAGGATTCTGCCTAAAGGATCTCACGATAGAAAGTGTGAGCTTGTTGAGTGCTGGGCAGAGCCCGATAGAGGACAAGATAATATGTCTTTCGCCTTAATGAAAACATTTAGAATGGTTGACTTAGTTGCAATAGAAAGAAAATGAAATGGAGTTACAGTGAAAAAATATGAACTAAAAAAGAATAGCGTCACATTTGCAGAATGGGATGGCAAAATATGTTGTCATGAAGAGAGTAATCTTTCGTGGGCTGCTATTGTTAATAACCATCATGATAAGGTTTATATATCAGAAGAACTTATAGACGATTTATCAAAGGCTCTTGAGAGGCACAGAAGATTTAGGGTATTAAATGGAGTTATTGCGTTTAGTCAGGAGATAAAAAAGGGTGACAATGGTGATAAAGTCGACTAGCTGGGATTATGTTTGGATGAATATCGCCGAAACTATAGCAGAAATGAAATCTAAAGATCCCGAAATAAAGGTTGGGTCCGTATTGGTGAGCGATGATAATAAACAGATGTCTGTTGGGTTTAATGGATTTGCTAAAAACATCAAAGAAACAGAAGAAAGATGGAGCAACGACAGCAAAAAAGACCTCGTAATTCATGCTGAAGAGAATGCTTTGCATAATGCAAATACAGATGTGAGCGGATGGACAATTTATATAACGCTATTTCCATGCACCAGATGTGCTAATATTATAATAAACAATGGAATTAAGCGGGTAGTTTATTTAAATGATTACAAAAAGGAAAGCAGTTGGAATCAGAAAAGAGAACTAACACTAGAGTTGTTAAAAGAGGCGGGGGTAAAGATAGAGAAGCTGAGCGAATTAGAGGATTCAGTGAAAAAGTCAATAGTCTCAACCAGCAAGAAATCTCAAAATTTGTTTATGAGAATATTGATGAATTTATTAACATTTGGAAACCGTCCATAGAGAAAATTCATAATAAGTATTGCAAATTTAATAGAATAATAGATCTTAGTGACCTAGAACAAGAGTCTGTTGTTATTGCTCTAGAATGTCTTGGTAGATTTGACCCTCTTAAGATAAAGAAGGGAACTAATTATTCTAAATTGACTAACTTTGTTATAACGTCTATTCATTTTAAACTTTTATCATATATTTATCATAATAGATTTTCAATTCATATTCCGGCAGGTTCTTCCAGGGGGTTGACCGAAACCATAAAGCAAAAGTATAGTCCCACAGCATCCGGCTTGAATAACGTTGCATCAAATAGTATTGACCTAGATAGTATTATATACTCACAAGAGTTAGTTGATAAGATAGCATTGTTTGATAAAGATGGTATTTTTACATTGCATTATTTTTATGGGTTTACACAAAATGAAATTGCTAGTGCATTAAATTTAACCAGACAAACAGTTTATTGTAGATTATCAATTATTAAAAATAAAATCAAAAACAGAATAAAAAACACAATGGAGTAACATATGTCTAAAATACTTCTGATTGGGCCCATTATAAGCAATTCTCCGCATAGTGCTGAGGGAGGCGTTTATGACGCACTGCATGAACTTGGTCATGACACTGTATGTTATGATCCTCGTGTAAATAAAATTGTGCATGGTCCAGACATGAATAGTTCTGAGTTTGTATTATTTGATGAATTTGCGCACCAGCATTCTGTATGGGACGTTATACTTTGTCTTGGCCCTGGTCTACCACCGAAATTGTATGAGTCGGGAATTTTAAATTTGGTAGAAGGTTTTAAGATATGTTGGAATTCTGAACCAATTAGACTAGAACATTATTATGATCGAGTGATAGGTCAATCCAAGTCGTTTGATATGATTGCTACATTTGACGAATCAGAAATTCAATTGTATAAAAATGCAGGATGTAATAATGTCATATTTTTACCACAAGGATACAACCCTAAAAATTATACGCCACTACATAATGATCCAGGGTTTGATTTCTCATTTGTTGGCAGTATCGGTGGCAAGTGGCAAAATCGTGAACCATTTTTGAGAAATGTAATTTCAATATGTGAAAAAAATCAATGGACCTTAAACATTGACCAAACGTTTGACTCTAAAGAAGTTAATAGAATTTACAATAATTCTAAAGTTATACTAAATTTAGGACTATATCATCAAGAGCTTGGCAATGCAGATAATATGAAGTCATTTGGGCTACAACAAAGAATATTTGAAGCGTATGGATCAGGTAGAGTTACGTTGACACATTCTGTTGACAAGCACACAAATCAGATTTTTAAAGAAAATGAGAATATTGTCTTTTATGATGGTTTAAATAATCTGGAACATCAGATGCAGTATTCCATGAATCATTGGCAAGAATTTAGCGATAATATAATTAAAACAAGTAGTGATCACAATTATAAGTCACGAATGAAGAGATTGTTAGATTTATGTTTAAGTTAGAGAAAATAAAAAATCACAATATATATTATTTCAAGTATGATAAAGCTCAGTATTTATCATGGGCTTTTATAAGAATCCAAGAGTTTTATGAATCTCCAAATCTTTTAATAAGAGGTTGTTTTAATACCATAGATGATATTATTAAAAGTGAACTTGACGATACAGGTGAATTCACATTCTTTGAAGATTGGGGAGGATTCAATATTCCTGGTCATATATGGAATTATTTTTTTTGCAAGTATAGAAATTGTTTGCGTGACGTAGAAGTAAAAATGCAAAAAGAACTGAGTAAACTGGACACAGGGTGTGATTTTTATGTTATAGGTAGTTCTAAAGATGAGCCAAGTTCAACATTTGAGCATGAAATAAGACATGGATTATGGTACTTATATGATGATTATCGTCGTGATATGCTGAAAGTACTCAAAGTACATCCTGTAAAACAATTAAGAAAACAATTATTAGGTATGGGATATTGCAAAGAAGTTATAAATGATGAAGTGCAAGCATATGTTCTTGCTGGCCTTGATGAGAGTATGAAAATGACCAAAGAAATAAAAAATCTTAAAGTAGATTTGAAAAAGATTGAGAAAAGATTTTGGAACTAGGTACAATAATAATAGATAATGCTATAGAAATAATTGGATGGATAGCAAATATTGCTTATGCAATTGGTTCTCTGAGTCTTTCTCGAAGAAGTCCTGTTGTGGCACAGTGCTTTAATCTGATCGGTGGAGCACTATATACTGCTGTTGGAATTTTATCTGGAATATATTCCTTATGGATACTTAGTATATTTTTAACACTAGTAAATGCTTATGGAATATGGAATTGGAAAAGAATTAAAGGTCATACAAGAGCTGGAGATAGCACAAAAATGAAGTCATCTCAAAGAGTTGCGGCAGCATTAATTGAGATGGAGGGTATGAAAATCACTAATGAAATTGACAAAATTAATAATGCTCATCCTACATATGATGAGTTTAGCTTCTACGAGCTTTTAGACAAGTATGATCTTAAAAACAATGATAAATCTTAAATGAACACTTGGCCAAATAATAATAGACGTGCATTAACTCAATGCGAACATGAAGTCTGGAATGCTAAAAACTATCCAGGCACAAGACAGCTTTGTAAAGAGTGCGGAGATCCTACAGGTAGATGTGAGGATGACAGCATATACAAAGATGATATAGGACCACTATGTGAAGAATGTGAAGAAACCGACATAGGTTAGAGGATATATAATATGCGGTATGTATTTATATGTGATAATTGCGAATTAGCTATAGAATTTATTAGATCACTAAAAGATGGACCACCAAAGGAGGGTTCCGATGATAGAAAATGCCCCGAATGCAGTGAAGAAATGTATCATGACTTCAACTGTAATTTCATATTAAAAGGTGATTTTCCAGGAAAGATGATTACACGAGACAATGAAGGCACAACAACGGCAGAAAAGGCAGAAAAACTCTTTCACGAAGATGCTGTAAAAAAGAAAGAGGGCGACGAAGTTATGGCTGAGAGACGCAAGGGTACTGCCAGCTTTAAAGAGTATGAAAAGCATAACAAAATAAAAGTTAAAAATTATTGGAAAAATCGCAGAGAAGGAACCATTAAGCCAAAGTGAAGGAGAGAGCATGACTGAACTAACATTTAATTACGTATGGGTAATATATCCAAAGTCTGGCGGAGATGTTAAAGTCTATTCCAATCTAAATAAAATTATAAGTAATTTAAGCAACAATAATGCAAAATCCATTAGAAAGGTTCAAACTGGAAATAATTCCTGGGAAATGACCGTTGATGGAAAAGGTTTTGTTGTAAAAAAACAAAAAATAGAAGATAGTAACGGACTATAAAATGCCGCTATGGACAGAAAACTCAATACTTGTTATGCCAAACAAATGCCGTGGTATTGGAGATCAATTAACATTCACAAGATTGCCAGAATTTTATTATAGAGAATTTGGCAAGAGTCTTAAAATTGCCATCAACGATTGTCATGATATATATAAATCACTGCCGCATGTTACTCTAGTAGATGAAAATGACATTACAGCAGATTGTGAAGTTATAAATTTATGGTGGCACAAAAGACCAATGAAAAGTGGATCTCCAGTATTTAAGCACACATCTATGTTTGTAGATAATATTGATAGCAATATTAAACCTACTCTTGGTCGTGATAGTTCTGGTAAAAAACAAGAGAGAATTGCATTCATATGTTCACAAGGTGCTCAAAAAAATAGAGTAAGGCACTGCGAATCAATACCGATAAATGACTTAAATAAACTATCTAGAGGTCTTGCTGGTCATGGGTATCAAGTAATACAAATTGGTGGAAAGCATGACAAAGTTGTGCCGTATTCAGATAGTTGTCTTGGACTATCTATACAGGAAACATATGATTTACTCGGATGGGGTTCAGTTTTTATAGGTGTCAATAGTGGTATGATGCATTTAGCAAATGCTATTTCAAGTATAAGAAAAGTTATTTATATGGATACAGACGTTACGTTGCCGATATCGAGCCTAGACAGGGGAAAATACCCGCACCACGACTGGCTGTATGACGATAACGAATTCATAGGACATCGAGAATATAAGAACGTGATTACAATTGATGAATTTTTGGAGAGTGTTTAATGGAAACTTTGGCTTCTTTGGTGGATAAGTTAACAATTGTTAATATAAAATGCTTTATGATGGTCGATGTACATGGCGACAAGTCTTTGACTGACAAAGAGAGACTAGATGCCGCCGACAAAGTTAGGACTTTGAATAGCCAGAGAAATGAATTGGTAAAGGAATTAGATCAATTTTTATTCGACGCTGTTAATGGAAATGTTGAGATTAAAAGCAATGTGGTGAAAATGTACAAAGGTGGTGGAAGTGGTTAAATTACATTTAGGTTGTGGAAAACACGCTAAGTCTGGATATACAAATATCGATATTGTAGATTACACTGGTGTAGATTTAGTTGCAGACATTTCGTGCGACTTACCAAAACACTTTCAGCCTAATACAGTAGATGAAATATACGCCAAGGATGTTTTGGAACATTTGACAAGAGACGATGTTTCAAAAGCTCTTTCTGGCTGGTCCTTAATTATGAAGCCTGGAGCAACAATATTTTTGGAATTTCCAGATGCTAGAAAACATTGTGAAATGCTAATGTCTGGTCAATGGACAATTGATAGGTTTAATTATCAATTCTTCGGCGGCCAAGATGGAGACCCATATAATGAGCACAGAATAGCGTTTGATGATGAATACATTACTAAATTCTTAGCAAGTGTAAATATAGACATTAAAGAGATAGTACACTTCTCAACACCGAGCACATTTAATATGAGGGTAATAGGTATAAAAAAATGAGTTTTAATTATCGCGGCAAACAGTATGACTACTTTGATCATAAACACAACCAAACTCTAAATAATGAGAGATGCGTTGAAGTTACCCTCGGTCGCGAGTATATGCTAAATCATAAAGACGATGGTATTCTCGAAGTGGGTGCTGTGTCGCCATGCTATTTCCCTTGTCCAAGTAATCACACGGTAGTAGACTTAATTGAACAGCCACAAAATGTAAAGCTACTGTCTCAATGTGCATGTGAGACAGACTACACAGATCAAAATGTTTTGTCTATATCTACTATCGAGCACGTTAAATCTGGTGAACCATGGAAGGGTCAGTCAACAGAGCTTGTACCTGATGCTGCATATAATGTCTTATTGAAAATGGTTAGTGATTCTAAATCAGCATTCATAACATGGGCTCTTGGCGTTCATTGTAACTTAGATAAAATGTTTGCAGATAATAGAGAATTATTTGATTATACTGTAGTTGGTAGGACTGCTCATAGACAATGGGAAGAGGTTGACGATTCTTGGCTATTGGACCCTTCTAAACATAGGTATGGTGCTTATACACCTGGAGCAACTGCAATTGTTATTGTTCACAAGGAATAAATAATGGGTAATTCGATCATAAAACACTATTCAAATATTTATGGTGGTCAGCCAGTAAAGGTTGCAGAGATAGGCGTTGGTGGATGTAAAAAATATATTCATGTAAAACCATTAATAGATAGTGGAATTGCGGCATTGCTGGTAGAACCACATCCAAGTTCAGCTTCATTGTTGGGTGAACAATTTGCTAATCATGAAAATGTTGAGATTCATGAAGTTGCGATTGCAGATTATTGTGGCGAGGCTATACTACATGATGCGGACCTGTCATCATATTTAGATGATGTTGTTTCACCATTTTCAATTCAAAGAGGTTTTAAGCCGGACAAATCACACACAGTCAAGTGTGTTACATTTGATAAAATTGATCCTGGTGATATAGACCTCATGATTATTGATATCGAAGGCTCTGAATATTTTGTTTTGAAACATATGATAAGTAGGCCCAAGATTATTCAGCTTGAGGTTGGTAAAACACAAGAGACAAATTTTAAAACTAAATTTACCAATAGTTATATTGAAGAAATTCGTCAATGGTTTAGTGATAATGGATATGAATATTCATTTTATGAAGGCAATGATCTAATATATACATTGAAAGACCAATATGAAACAAATTGATTTATGGCTTGATAATGGAAATTATGCTGGGTTATTTAATATTGATTTTGAATTAAAGTCAGATGACAAAATACTTGATATTGGCGGAGGCCACAGGCCACATCCGCTATCCACACATGTCTGTGATATAGTTGATGCTAATGAACAGAGACATAATCAAAATTTAAATATTGGTGATCGCGTATTCATTGAAGGTTTTGCAGAAGAGGCACTTAAACAGTTTCCAGATAATCATTTTGACTTCTGTTACAATAATCATACCCTAGAGCACATTTTAGACCTTTCCGGTGCCCTAAAAGAAATCAGCAGGGTTTGTAAGAGAGGATTCAGTGCTTTTCCAGCATCAGATTTTGAATTCTTAACAGCTAAGTCACATTTTGGTCATGTTAATTTGATGAGAGTTATTAATAACGAAATACATTTTTGTAAACGACCACAAAATACTATTACTGATAAATTCGGATATCTGTTTGAGAGCAAATTATTCAATAATGGTGAATTTAAAGAATTATGGGAGTCCCATGGATGCAGAGGTTTGCGTCATATTTGGGAAGGTCGAGTCTACTGGGAAAATGAAATAAAATTTAAAGAATATGTTGGAAATGACTCACAATTGTTATTTCCTCAATTAAAATATTTTAAAGAATAGGAAGAATATTATGGATAGTCTTGTTTGGATTGATGTAGAAACTACTGGCTTGTCGCCAAAAGAAGATGATTTACTAGAGGTTGGTGCTATTATTACCGATAGTAATCTTGAAATACGCAGTGCTTTTCAGGGAATTTTAAGATCATCTGATATAGGCTCATTAAACTGGAATGAATTTACACACGCAATGCATTCTAATAATGGATTAATAAGTGATTTGTCTAAACAAACGATGACGGAAGAAAAACACCTATACTCTGATTGTACAATAATCAGTCCCATGTTGCATTACGGAATTTATGACTCATCAGATACTCTCGAAGATGATCTCGGTAAATGGTTCGCTTCAACATACAAAAGAATGACCGGAGAAAGAGCATTTTTAAAATTGCCACTTGCTGGTTCTAACCCAGGGTTTGATCGGAGTTGGCTTGAGGAATTTATGCCAACATTTTCTAATAATTGCCTGCACTATAGGTCTTTTGATGTTAATACACTACACTATTTCTTAGAATCATATAAAGTAAAAAGTAATCGTCCACATAGGGCGTTAGATGATCTGCTTCAGGATATTAATTATGTTCAATCTGAAAGAAAGAAGTATAAGGAAAATAGTGAAAAGTCCTGGATGTATGACGAACTTGGGTAGTATTTTGTGACTATTCTTTTCTCATGCTAATATGCTATCTACAGTGACTTATGACTAATATTTAGAAAACACATGTGGTAGTTCAATTTTAATGTATAATGTTGTTGAGGCTATAGTTTGCACTTCCTTCTAAAATATATCTCATTAATATAAAATCAGTGCAACTAATCTCCTCTTATTATAAAATCTATTGCGGGGAGGATGTTGGTTTCCTGCCAGGGTTCATATCCCTGGTTACGTCTGTTCGATTCAGATCCCCGCCATTTTTAAAATTAATATAACATATAGTAAGGAATTATTCGCACTCGTGAAACTGGTGAAAAATTCTCTTTTACAGATGAAGATCGAGATGAGAATAGTAATTAAATGAACGAATCAACAGTAAATAAATATCAAAATCCAATAGCTAATAAATATTATGCTTTAACAGAGAAAATAAATAACAGCGAGGGACGCTGGAATTACCTGTCTGTCGATATCTTTGTTAGAGAAGAAAATGATGTTAGGCGTATTGGAAATTACAAGCGTAATTATTCAAACCTATACAATACATTTCATCCATTTATTGGAGTTGATGGTAAAGAATATGCGTTATACAGCAAACATTACACTGCTACGCGAGTTATGAGTTTGCCAGACTGTAAAGATATTTGTGGAGAAGAGCCATATAGTCTTGGTTTTTGCCCCACAGGATTTTATGTCCCATTCAATAAGGAGCAGGGAATTAATGGAGATTTTGGTTTTATGTGTGGCTGTGTCTGGGGAGATGATTCTTCCTGGAAGATAAGGTATGTGGACCTATCAAAGCTTCCAGAGAGCAATATCTCTATTGACTCTAGGTTTGGCTACATTGAGCTACTTGGTCATGCTGACTCGTTGCCTAATTCGATAGACTTGGATTGCTATTGGTGTTGTCCAGACGAAGATCCTTTAGAACATGATAGAGACATTAGAATTAGTTGTGCTAGAACATTTGATATAAACTCACCTGTTGGGGAGTAGTTTTAAAATACGGAAGTGTAGCTAAGTTGGTTAAAAGCACCTGTCTCATAAACAGGAGATTTCCTTGGTTCGAGTCCAAGTACTTCCATTAATATATGATGCATTAGCTCAATTGATAGAGCGTCTGATTTCCAATCAGATGGTTGTGGGTTTGAATCCCACATGCGTCTCCAGTATATGAAAAGGTCGTCCAAATCTCTAGGACCGTGTGGGTAGCTACCCTAGATAAAGGTATAGAATCCTTTCCTTTTCGCTAGTAAAAATGCTCCGATAGCTCAGTTGGCAGAGCAGTCGCCTGTTAAGCGAAAGGTCACTGGTTCGAGTCCAGTTTGGGGCGCAATATTTAATTTAAACAAGGGTTAATATTGTAATGAAAACAATGAGTGATCAATTAATAGAATTTTTGAAATATCCAAAAAATGGTAGAAAATTGATGAATGCATATATGAAATGTAGTAAAAATGATTATGGTCAAAGGGTGGCTAAGGTGGATAATAACACTATATTGCATTTAGATCCTGTTTTAACCAACAAAAAAAGAATAAACAAAAAAACATATAAAAAGAGTTCGTAGTTATAATGTCTAATATACATATTGGAATAGCCATACTTGTTTTAGTAGTATCTCTTATTGTTGTTGCTTTTTTAACAGAGCAGCAGCGTGACATAGAATATGAAAGACTGTTGGATAGAGCCAACAAGATTGGTGTTGTTAAAATACATAAAGTTTACCTTAAAGAAAGCCATGAAAGATATAGTAGCTCAAAACACTGGTTAGAAGCACAAGTTGTTCCATTAAATGAAAAATACTCAACAATGATGATATTTGTACCAAACTGGAAAGCTGCCAAAGATGGACAATGCTGGACATTAACTGTAGATAAAAACGGAGGGTATCATAGGTACACTTTAAACAAACAAGTTAAGCAAATAGAGTCTTTATAAGATATATCGGAGTATAGGCTAGTCTGGTCAAGTCGCCTGGTTTGGGGCCAGGAAATCGGAGATTCGAATTCTCCTACTCCGACCAATAAAATTTGAAAATTTAGCTCAGTGGTAGAGCCCAGGTAAATACTGCCTGGAGACACTTAGCCCACACAGATTGGTGGGACAAACTAAAATGTGTAAGTAGAATTAATCGCTCTGCTGGCATAGGTTCGATTCCTGTAATTTTCATTAGTATATAGATTATTAAAATATTCGCTCTTAGTGTAGTGGCAGCACCAGAAATTCTAAACTTCTTAGTCAGGGTTCGATTCCCTGGGGGCGATCCAAGTTAAAAGAAAGAAAATAATATCATGGCAAAGAAATTAGAAAAATCAATTGTATTTAGAAAATCCAGCAAGCTTGGATTTGGTTTTCAAGTTTATCTATACAAAGTTGCAAAACTATTTGACACTATTCTTAGACGAGGAGATAGAATTGTACTGCGTAAAGATTACGTAAATCTTCAAGTTCAGTTCATGTTTTGGGAGATGTCAATACTCATCTATGGTTAACAAAAAAAGAAAGAAAACATTATGAGAGAAGTAAGCAGAATACAAGCTGAAAACATTTGTAAAGAATTGATTGAAATTTCTTCTGATACAGAACATAGGATGACAAGAACATCAAATTGTCTGGTTGATTACGCACTTATTAAAATTACTGAACAGTCCACACTTTTGAAGGATAAAAATATGGAAGATAAAGAGAAGTCATTACAAGTTCGTGCTATTGATATTTTAAGTAAATATCTTAATGATCTAGACAAGAAAGATAATCTTACTGAAAAGGAGGCAGAGTTAGTTTTGGCCATTCAAGAGGTTGCACGTCTTAAGATTATCAAACTTGGTGATGTTAAAAATGGATTTCCACCCACTGGGAAAAAAATTAAAAAAATGATTAAAATAATTCAGGAGTCCCATAGTATAGATTTTCGTGCAATTATCTGGGATGATCTGATCGATGTCGTTGATATAGACGGCAATTCAATTTCAATTGACAGCAGTGACTTAATTTAGTCACAACACAAGAGGAGGACAGTATGCGTATTAAGTTTGAAAATTGGAAAGACCTAATTAATGCCAATGGTGTTACATTAAATACCTACAAAACACCAAATGGTTCATGGGTTGGATCTGTTGATACAAACGGTGAGCTTTTAGGCTTTGTTGATGTTGATTGGAACTTCCTACCAATGGGTGTTCAGTAATAATTAGCAAGGGTTGATAAGATACAGTGGGAAGATGCTTTCGAGCACGCGATTCATTTATTTGAACTTACTTAGGTCGTTTTTCATAGTTACGAATTGAGTACCTCTGCTTTCAGCCCTTGCACCTTTTAAGATTTGCAATGAATAAAAATTTTGAACTATTAAATAGAATGCATGAGCTATGTGACATTATAACAAGCTTTGATCCTTACCCAGTCAAGATCAAGGCCCCAATGCATGTTGTATGGCAAATAAATGAATTGGAAATTATAACATGTGCAAAAGGTCCACTATTTGGAGAAGATATAAAAATAAATAGTAGTTGGGATTTAGTAACTACCTATATAGTAGAGTTGGCAGATGGCACAGAAGTCATTAAAGCATGTAGCGAAGGTGGAGTAGATTATGTCAGATAAAAAATTAAAGAGCTTTGAGCTGACTGCCAGTGGATCTACACACACTCAGGTTAATTTGGTTTTTAACGCTAAAAACAAAGAAGAAGCTGAAAAATTAGTAGATGAAATTCTATCTAATGGACATTTCAACGGTAAAAAACTAGAATATAGTTTTGATTACACAAATTTCGAAGACATAGATGTAGTGGAGGTTGAAAATGAATGAATGGCGCAAATATCCAAAAACTACTAGGTTATCAAAATGTAGAATGAGAATAACTGAAAAGCTCGACGGAACAAACGCTGCAATTGAAATTATAGAAAAGCTTGATGGACCCAATATTGTTTTATCATATTCTCGCAATAGGCAACTTGGTGAGCCTAAACCCTATACTACAGTACTTGAAGATGGTTCTGAAAAAACATACATGTCTAAAGAGTATGAGCATTTTGGATTTAGAGAATGGGTAAAAGAAAACGCTAAAAGATTATCGGAGCTATTGCCGGTTGGTATTCATTATGGAGAATGGTGTGGTCCTGGAATACAAAAAAATCCTTTAGGGTTGCCTAGCAAGAGGTTTTTTCTATTTAATGGATACCCCAAGGACACGGAAGTAGAAAAGGCACAGGGTATAGGGCTATTTGAAGTACCAACGTTATATATTGGTAAATTTTCTATAGAAAAAATAGAAGAGGTTCACAATGACCTACTATCAAATGGCACCAAGGTGTTTAATTCAATTGAACCAAAGTCACCAGAGGGAATAATCATTAACGCATTTGGTACAAGATTCAAGAAAACAGAATTAGATTTACCAAAGGGTCTTATTGATGAATAGCAACCAAGAAGAAACATTTGATAAAATGTTTAGTGATGGATACTTTGTAGTTTATGAAGCAGATAGTGGTGAGGTGATTTGTCGCAAAACACAAATTAAAGGAAAAGACACCACTACATACTATAAGATCATCAAGACCGATGGAACAATATGTAATAAAAAAGAACAAATGATAGAGGATATATTTGGACCATTTAACGAAAACGAAGATAAAAAATACTTTGATGAATGGAACAATAATGAGATAGAAAGAGGAAGCATTGTTCATGTTTTCAATGATCCGTTTCGTCCAGAGGTAATAGTTCGTTTTTGTTTTGAAGACGAGTATCGCAGATATGCTTTTGAAATGTATTCTAGAAGAAGCAATATGTTTGAACATGTTGACACCACTCCAAGGGTTATTGTTAACGAAAACGAATTAAAAAGATGGTCAAAATATTTATCAGAGTCATCATTCAAACCATTATTCGATATGAACTTGCCATCACTAACTAAAGTAGTATTTAAAGAAATAGATACCATTGATCGTTGTGCCGTATGGAGAACTGATGAACAATAAAGAATTTTGGAAATTTTTAAAGAAGTTAGACGATTTTGATAGAGAGTATGGTAAAATTTTAGAATTATTAGACGAGATGGGTATCAAGCCAGAACCATTTTATATAGATCCAAGTCAAGCAATTGGTATTGATGAACATAGTCTTGATTTACTTAAATCAAATAGGCGGAAATAGGTAATAATTAATAATGTTGTTTACGGAAAAAAAAGCTAAATTGGCTCTAAAAAAGGTCTTTGGCTATGATGAATTTAGACCTGGACAGTTAGAAGCGATTATGGACTTGTCAAGCGGTAAAGATGTTCAGGTTATTTTTCCTACATCACACGGCAAGTCTATTTGTTATCAAATTCCCGCCATATGCTCCAAAGGCACTGCGCTAGTTGTGTCTCCACTAATTTCATTGATGAAGGATCAGGTTGATGCACTACTTGAAAAGGGCGTAGATGCGGCATTTCTAAATAGCACACTCTCACCTAAACGACAAACTGAAGTTATGGACATGTTGAAGAATGATGAGCTTAAAATATTATATATAACTCCAGAAAGATTCAAGTCGTCATCCTTTAAAACCACACTGATTGATTCAAATATAAGCATTTTTGCAGTTGACGAATGCCACGCCATAAGCGCCTGGGGTCATGATTTTAGACCAGATTATAGACGATTGGGGTCTGTCAAGGAAGCATTAGACGTGCCAACCATTGCGTTAACAGCAACGGCAACCACTGTTGTTCAGGACGATATTGAAACACAACTAAAAATGCAAAATGTTTCAAAGTATATTCATGGATTCGATAGACCAAATCTAGAATACAGTATAGAACTATTCTCCGATCAATTTCTAAAAGAAACCGCCATTAAAAAACACATCATAAAGATAGCAAAAGAGGGTGGAGACCCAGCAATTTTTTATTGTGGCACAAGGAAGCAGACAGATCGTATCGTCCAGATTGTTAAAAGTATCAAGGGTCTAAAAATACCGTCAATTGCAAAATATCATGGAGCAATGAAAGACAAGGACAGAGAAAAGGTACAGGGCGACTTCATGAGTGGCAAAACACCATGGATTGCTGCGACTAATGCATTCGGTATGGGGATCGACAAAGCTAATGTCAGGAATATAATTCATGTATCGGTCCCTGGGTCGGTAGAGGCGTGGTATCAAGAGGTTGGACGTGCAGGTCGTGATGGTAAGGATTCTCGGTGCAATCTTTTCTACTGTCAGCGTGATTTAGGTTTGCAGTGGTTCTTTATTAATATAGCAAATCCATCAAAATATGTTTTTGAAAATGTTTGGGATCTTTTATGGTCATATGGTGATTCTGTTGTGCAAATGACACAGAAGAAATTTTATGATGATTATAAGATTAGATGTGGTAGTTCAGATTCGTCTGGCTGTATCAGTACTGCTGTTCGTGTTTTGAAAAAGTCAGGTGCCATAGATCCGAATTCTAGTAGAGGCCAAATGGTTTTAATGGATTATCCTAATCGTAGACCAGTAGAACTGTATTTAGATTTTGATAAATTGGAAGAAAAAGAAAAAATGGATAGGGACAGATTTGGTAGAATGCTCAATTTTATCAATGGGTATGGCTCTATTCGAAATAGGGTATTGAGATACTTTGGAGAAAGTACTAATGAGTAATGATAAGTCTTATTGTATTAAGTGGTCTGCAAAAGATAAGAAATATATAGCAACGTGTGCTGAATTTCCTAGTATTTCAGCTTTGTCTATAGATTCCAAAAGGGCGATGCAAGACTTAGAGGTTATGATTAGTTATATTGAAAAAGAGACCTATCCTCATTATTCAGAGCTTAGCAATCATTTAGAATCTGATATATCTTTTGAATGCTGTAGTTGTGTACATCGTTATATGATTAACAAATGTAAAGCCCAGGTGTATGAAGAGGTTTTGGAGGCGTGGAATGCACCAATAAATAAAATGAAGAAATTTGAATACAAAAGATTTATAGATTGGCTAGAAAATAAAGTTAAAGAAAGTAAGTATGTCCAATAAAAACAACAAGTCTAAACAGTACATTAAACATGCACATAGTCTGGGATACCGTGTTTTAAGTTGTGGATCTGTCAAATCCCCACTTGGAAAAAGAAGAAAACTAAGAGTTAATACTAGCGGATATTTAAGATTTAATATTAAATTTAATAAAGATACTGTAAGTATAGATGTCCATCGGCTTGCTGCATTTCAAGTGTATGGAAGTAAAATATTCAATGATAAGTTAGTTATTAGACATTTAAACGATTGCAAAACTGATAATAGGAAGAAAAATTTAAAGCTTGGAACTCACTCTGAAAATTTGATTGATAGTTATAAAAACGGCAAAAGAAACAGCAAGTAAAGAACGGAAATATACATGGGTAATAGTTTAATAAGATGGTGGGTTGTGTTTTGCACAATGGTTGGAATGATTGCCACTTCATTTTTATTTGGTGGTGCAGATTTTATTTTACAAAATGATTCAACTTATATATCTTGGTTGATTATTGCCATTTTTACAATTGCATCATTTCATACCGGCTATTTAGCACATAATAATACTGATAAGTTTAGTGTAGTTAAATATTTTATTATGGCGTGTGGTATGTTGGGGATGCTCGGAACAGTGGTTGGGTTGTCTATGTCGATATCTGGAACACTTGATCAAATAGATGTTAAAAATATAGAGACAACCAAGTTGGCATTATCAAACATTGCAAACGGAAGTGGTGCTGCATTTACAACAACTATAGTTGGGCTTGTGTGTGGATTAATGCTTGAGACACAATTAATAGCAATCAATGGTAAATGGAGAGCTTAATTTGTTTAATAAAGCAACTAGTTTAATTTTTATTGATCTATTATTGAATCTTGTATTGACTTATTTAATTCTATTTGCATTGGCGTTCATCCTAATAAATGACACATCTAGCAAGAACCAAACGAAAAATAGCAACAACATACTAATATCAATGGCATGGGATCTTGATTGTGACATTGACTTATGGCTACTAATGCCTGATGGTAGTAAAATTTATTATAATAGAAGAGATAATCCACCAGCGCATCTCGATGTTGATGTAAAGAGATGGAGAAGATACAAGTATCCCGATACAGGTGAAATTTACACTATTAAAAATAATGAGGAAATAATCTCTATTCGTGGAATTATGGATGGTAAGTATGTTGTAAATGCACACGCTTACGACTTACACAATGTTAAAGATTCTATAAATGTAGATATATTGATTCAAGATGTTGGAAATTCAAAAATTATTTATGCTGGATCTAAGACACTTAGAAGAGAAGTAGTGGAGCAGAGTTTTGTAACATTCACTGTAAATGACCTAAAAAATGACAACTATGACATATCTGAAGTTTATACAAATAGACCAGAGTACTTTGTTGGGGAAGACTTATAATGGAATTATTTTTAGCAGCAAGCATTATATCTCTCATGTTTATTACTGTATTTTCATTAGTTATAACATTTTATAATACACGCTGGGTTCTAATATTTATGATTCCGCTAGTTATTGCAATTGGAATGGTTGGTATAACGTCATATAAATCTATGCTTGGTTATCCTGTAAATATCGAATGGCACCAAATGCCTAACAAGTGGACAGCGATATTTTTTCGTGTTAAAGATAAAGACAGCATTAGTATTTGGCTACTGGAGAACAAAACCACTAGATTAGTTAAATTGCCATACATAAAAAAAGCACAGGATGCACTTGAGGCAGAGAAAAAGAAGATGGGCAGCGGCACCCCTGTTACGTTTGGCAAAAATAAAAAGTCTAGCAAAGGCGGCAAGGGTGTTGACGGTTGGAAATATGGCGTTAAATCATACGGTGATCCAATTAGGGGGATTTTGCCTAAAAAACAGTAGGCCCTTGTTGTATAGGAGTTAATTATGAAATTGCAAATTGCAGATCGTCTTTGTAGCTTATGTGAGTGTACTGAACTAGAAGAATTCTTAAAAACAAGTGGCAACGACATCAATATTAAGGCGTTTAATTTTACATGCGATGTAGACGGTTTAAATATTCTTACTATTCAGTATAGTGAGACCAAAAGTAACGATGAACTGTATTGTGCTACATTTACAGTAAATGACATGTATTTAGTTTCCAGTGTAATTATTTTAGATAATGAGCCAGTAGATAAGTCTAAAAATAAATCTAATCAGAACTCTTTAGAGTGGTTTCAAGATTTTATGAAAAAGTCATAGTGTAGGTTAATACTGGTAACTAACTTATGACTATTAATAAAAATCATTATACAAAACACCAATAATACTGTATAATATATACAGAGGCCACGATTCGCGCTTCCTTCTAATATTTAATTTTTGGTTTAAAAACTAGCGCAATCAATTTCCTCTAATTCAAATAAAAAAAATAAGCATAGGCTACAAGGCTAGCTTCCTTCTAATCGGTTTCCAAGCGGATGGTTGTGGGTTCGACTCCCACCTATAGTTTTGTCTATAGTAGCTCAATGGTAGAGTATCCGCCCTAAAAGTTTCCTTAATATCCTGTGTATTAAATACTAAACGATAAGGCTATGTAAGTAGCTTCCTTCTAACTAATCAATCTTAGACGTTGAATCAAACTAGCTACCGCAATCTCCTTTTTAAGAAAGTTAATATAATGAAGCAAAAAATTGCACTCAAGTACTCCAGCTCCATATTTATCAGCAACAATGACTCTAGTGATCACAATAACGCTATC
This sequence comes from Candidatus Omnitrophota bacterium, assembly GCA_029261055.1. Lineage (GTDB taxonomy): Bacteria > Omnitrophota > Gorgyraeia > Zapsychrales > Zapsychraceae > JAJDCA01. The sequence continues at coordinate 45,575 of JAJDCA010000037.1, forward strand.
TTGGTTGCTTCAATTAATTCTGAATTGATGCAAAATGGGTTTATGCTAAGTCAAGATTCTAGCACTAAATTAGGTATGCTTAGTGATGTTGAACTTACTGACATATATAAAGACATTGTTACTGAAGTCCGTATCCTCGTTGGTAACGATGTAGACTATCAACCAATGTACCCAAACTTTCCCGAACAGGTAATGAATGCTTCTGCATCAGAGCTTTTTCTTAATGCTATCACCCACTACTGGACACATGGCGAATGGAGTCCTAGCTATGAAAAATTACCTCGTGAAATAAGTTTTGAGAATGTTAATTTTAAAGAGATAAACTTAATTCATGATGTGGAATTTAATAAAATTTTCGAAACAATACTATCTTCGAATGATTCTATTTCTGACTTTGACAGAGAGACCATTGCGTGGTTTGTTGACACTCATAAGCAATGCAATTATGAAAACTTAAAAATTCCATTTAAAGAAAATATGTGCTTTCTTGCTGGATTACTTGCTGCAAACAATGAAGACATATCAAAACTACCACAAACGGCAACAGATGTTCTTAGGATTGCCACTGTGTTTTCTGGTGGAGATATATCATTAGCAGAAAATACTAAATTTAAATCATTGCCACGAAAATTGCGTCGAATGTTAGTTTCTGCTTTAGAAAACGTGGCAAATTTAGATGATCTTATGCGACATAGAGGTAAATGGATTCGTCTGTTTCATAATCTACATATAAGTGAATTGACCAAATCGGCAAACTTGCTTGATATGGTGGAATTGATTAGAAGTGGCAAAAATATTGAAACATTTAATAGTAAGGTTGAGTTAACTATAGCGAACAAAGATCCGTTAGCCGCTATAGCTCTTTTAAAGACTCGCCCAGGGGATTTTGCTCGTCGCATCAGTTGTGTTTTGGGACTAAAAGTTCCTGGACGTAGAACAGTTGTAGAAGAGTTTTTAAAAGTTGCTAATCAGGTATCAACGCGAGTTTTGCTTCAATTGATGGGCAGTTTAAAAATTCGTGGAAATTCTACAACCGATAAAAGGGTAATATTTCCCAAGGGTAGTATTCAGAAGGCACAAATTGTCAATACAGAATTACCTAAGCTTGGCATAAGAGCAACGTTGGCTTTAACCAATGGTGTGAAGGAAGTACTGACTGAGAGATTTTCTAGCCTGGATAATCTTGGATGTGTCTACATTGATCCAGATCTTAAAAAATGTCCACTGCCATCTCAGCAGCGCAGTGCTTCAGAAGGTTTAATACAGGTTGCAAGAGGTACACATCTGCCAATCGGAGATGATAAAAATACATTAAGATTTTTTGTATACTGGATAGGGCAAGATATAGATTTAAGTGCTACATTTCATGATGAAAATTTTAGAACTATTGGAAATGTTTCATATAGGAATCTACAAAATAAACTATTTGGATCATATCATAGTGGAGACAAGACCAAAGCTCCAAATGGCGAATGTGAATTTATTGACGTAAATATTGACGATGCCGTTAAATCTGGTACAAGATATGTGGTTATGAATGTGTTAGTGTATAGTGGTCCAAAATTCTCTGAGCACGAAAAATGTTATGTTGGATGGATGACTCGTTCTCAACCCAATAGTAATGAGATATTTGACGCTAAGACAGTAGATCAAAAGATTGACCTAGCTTCAGAATGCCTAAACTCTATTCCAGTCGTGTTTGATTTAGTAGAAAGAAAGGCAATATGGACAGACTTATCAACCTCCAAAAATGTTCAGTGGGGTGGCAATAATGTAGAATCCAATAGGGCTACCATCGAGGACAAGTTGGAAGCTATTACTAGCTTAAACAATAAGACTAATTTGTTTGAGCTATTTGAACTACATGCAATGGCTAGATCTACTGCTATTGTAGATGATCCCGAAAATGCAGAGATGATATTTTCTGTAGAAAATTGTGGTGACATTACGCCAAGTAACATCATGTTAATAAATTCTGAATATTTGACCGATAGTACAGCAACAAAGAAAGAAAATGTATAATTATGCATAGCCCTGAACAAGATAATCAAGAAGAAAATATAATAGAGGTATTACAAGATGTGGCTGATTCCGTAATAGCTGCACCTAACAAAAATGCATCTGAAGCACAGATTGCTATTACAGGTAATGAAACTGAAAATGAATCTCTAATCTTATCTCCGAATCTAATGTTAGATATGGTTGATATAGAAACAGACCTGGATAGACTAACTGTCAATTGTACAGATGTAAAAGATGACGAAATTGATGAAATTAAACGACAACTACATGCAAATATGGTTCTTTTGGACAAATCCGCATTAGGATTATCTGCAATACAGATTGGCATTCCAAAAAGAGCTTTTGTGATTAAGGTGATCAACAAAGATAGACCAATGCGCCGCAAACTATCATTTGATGAAAAATATAATTTAATATATTTTATTAATCCAGAGATTATATTTTCGCAATACCCTCGTCATATGGTTGAATCATGTCTTAGTATCCCTCGTGAAAAATTTCGTGTTGAAAGATGCTCTCGGGTTAGGATTACAGATGATCTAAATGGTGAACAAATGTTTAAAAATAAACTAGCGCATGTTGTACAGCATGAATTTGATCATACTCGTGGAATTACACTGTACCAGTCTGGTAATCAAGAAATCGTACAAGTAGATGACAATGCTAGGGTAGATATTGGTTTCCTTAGCGAACGTGAAAGACAATCTTTATTTGAGACAACTGGGAGGTTGGATTATGGGACTTAAACAAGAATACATTGGAAACATTCAGCCATTATGCTTGGCTGCATTGGCGGAAAAGTGGAACACTGTAGATAGTATTGTCAAGTCAATGGACGATATATTAGATGGCGCTGCTTCTGATTCTGGAATCGCCGCATCTCAAGCACATTTTGATTTTTTAGATGCTCATGCTAGAATTGAAACATCTCGCAGAACACGCAATAAGGAGTCACTATGCACTGCTGCTGCACAAGCGGCAGATATACTGGACCCCGCTCAGCCTTAATTGGTAGCAGATGGCTCTGTAGTTTAATGGTAAAACAGCCGATTCTAACTCGGTATTTGCAGGTTCAAATCCTGTCGGAGTCTTTATTTTAGCAATGACAAATCGTATAATAAACACATTAAAAGGAGAATAAATCAAATGTTGTAGACAGTATCATATCTTTACGTGTTAGTTAGACTGGACTTAACCAGATCTCAACAAACTGTCCAAGCTGCTCATGCAGCAATTGAGGCAGCTCGCCAATTACCCATCCATGAAACACATCCCCATTTAGTAATATGTGGTATAGATGATCTATATTCACTAGAAAAGGCGCTAGGTTGTCTTGAGTTTAAGGGACTGTCGTGTTTTAAATTTTATGAACCAGATATCAATAATGAATTAACGGCTATTGCTGTAGGTCTATTGAGAGGCAAGGCATGTCGCCCACTCTCTAAGTATAAACTGCTTTAAGGAGGCAAAATGAGTACTTTTAAATCAAGCTGGGGTTATCATTCCGTAGATTACAAAGATTTTTTAATATTAAAAGAGATGCACAAAATGTATTGGGAATCTCTAAAAGAGGCATATCAGTGGATGCGATGGCAGAGAAAACATCCCAGAAACCGCCGAGGGGAGGAGCCAAAAGTTAACGATCTGTTTATAGATACTGCCAAAAGTTCTTATTTTTTCACCGCCGATGAAGACGGTAACAGTAGATGTCATAACTTACCCTTTACTTGCAAATTTGACACCATAGTAGCTGACTTTCAAGACGCTAGAATGCCGGTAAAAGAAGAGTGTGATATCAAGGAGCTAGATATGGCTAAATACCTAGAATTGTACCGCGAAATCACGTCTGTAAGGTAACGTTGATCGCTCCACGCTATTTGCTTTTCTCTGCAAAAGTATGCAGCATTTTATATGATTATAGATATAATTAGAGTAGTGATATTTAATGTTGTAAATTAGTTAAGGACGGTTGTTTTGTCAAGGCAGAAGTATTATGGAAGAAAAAAAACCCATAGATTAGTTATTATATTTTCTATGGTAGTATTATTGATTGGTCTTGTCTCTTCTTACTACGGGACAAGACCAATAATTATACAGGGATTAAGTATGTTTCCATCTATATCTCATAAAGATAGATTTATATCTATTGAGAATTTCAATATAAATAGATTTGACATTGTATCTGTAGTTGTAAACAATGAAAACCTATGCAAGAGAGTAATTGGCTTGCCTAAAGATGTAATTCAATTTACTAAAAATAATATTATAATAAATAATGAACTTATGACAGAATATTATGTTCTTGATATTTCAGATTACGAGATTGGCAAATCATACACTCTTAAAGACGATGAGTATTTTGTAATGGGTGATAATCGCAATAATTCTCATGACTCTAGAGCATTTGGACCTATTAAAAAAATTCAGATAAAGTCAAAAATACTTCATAGGGTTTGGAGACAGTAATGAAAAAACCATTATTATCAATAATTGTACCTTGTGCTCCAAATCGAACACAGCGTGTTAAGACAATCATATCTAGATTAAGTTTAAATAAAGGATTGCATCCAGAAATCCCATTTGAATTAATAATTGTTGATGGTGGATCTACAGATGAATTAAAAGAAATATGCATGGCTGCAAGAGTACATCTAGACATAAAGTATATATATTTACCACTGTATCAATTTATCAATCCGTCCTACCCTCGAAATGTTGGATTTAGAATTGCAGAGGGCGATATATTTACTATGCTAGATGCGGACTATTGGGTTGGAGAAGATTTTATAGTTGGTGCTACCAAGCCCTTTTTAAATGGTGACAGGGATATTATTAACAATGGTTATGTTATTGACACGTCTGAGAACAATAGAGGTGGCCAACGTGTTGCAGAGCATATAAATAGCTGTTTATTAGATTCAGTAAATTTAAAGAAAACAATATTGAGTCTTTATGATGTGTGCAATATACCTAAACCATGTGAACCAAAGCATATTTGGCTGTGGTCAGCACCAAGACAAAATTATTTTAAGATGAATGGGTATGATGAAAAATATGTTTTAGGTGGCTGGTGTAGAGAGGACGATGATTTTTTCTATCGTACAATGGAGACAGGACTCAAAAGACATAAAAATGAATATGATAAATTTTGCTGTTTGCATATGTGGCACGAACAGGGTGTAAGGTCTAACGCCAATGTTAATCGTGAATATTATAGTAAAGTACTACCTAGTAACTTTATTAGAAATATAAATCACCAGTGGGGAAAAATGTTAGCAGGCTCATACTGTGATATTGGTGGCACAGCACTTGACCATTACGAAACAGAAGAATGGATTGAAACAAATCAATCGGATGTTGTGTCTTATAAAAATGAAAAGCCATGGAAGTCAATAGAAGAACTTAAGCAAAGTATAGAAAAGAGCTGAGATGAAGACAATAATAGCCGGAGGACGTAAAATACATGATAAAAAACTGTTGTGGGATATTGTAAAAGATATTGATTTTGACATAACAGAAATAGTGTCTGGTTGTGCAAATGGTGTTGATACAATGGGTGAAAAATATGCTAAATGGGCTAACATACCTGTTAAGCAATTTCCTGCCGATTGGGGAAACCTAGACTTGCCTGGTGCTCGTATTAAAGAAAATGAATATGGCAAATACAATGCTACTGCTGGACTTTTCAGAAATGATGAAATGGCAAGGTATGCAGGTGCATTAATATTAATTTGGGATGGAGAGAGTTCTGGCAGTAGAAATATGCTAGAATTGGCTGAAGAATATGGTTTAGTTATTTTAGAAAAAGTAATACAGTAAAATAAGGATTTTAAGATGCAGGGGTTTCCACAAGATAATGTATTGGGTCAAACAGGTGTTGATCAAGATAATATTACTCCAGAAATGCTACAGCAAAAAGCTGTAATGGATGAAAGAAACAGGATCATAAATAAGTTTATGACTGGTGTTCAGTCCGTTGGTATGGTTGACGCTACAACTAATCGCGGTATTTTAAATGGTTTATTAGCTGACAATATTGACATAATTGTTGGATGTGCAACTTTTAAAAATATATCTAAGAGAATATCGAGTGCCAGAGACATTGGTTTAGATAGTATAATTGTATCCTGTGAAGAAATTGAAGAGATTGAGTACCAAATGAAGGGCAACGAAATAAGTTCTGGATCGTGGATATCTGTACTCACAACATTGCAGTACGGAGTAATACGCAAAGATAATGGTGAGGTTATAGTTCTGTGGTAAATTTTAAAAAAAAGCCAAAATCTGATTGTAACACTATAGGTATTTGTGCAGGTTGCTTCACTATTCTTACACCCAATCATGTCAAGTATTTGGAAGAGGCAAGGGATGCATGTGATTATTTAATAGTCATAACTAATTCGGATAAGTATATACTTGATAAAAAGGGCATTGTTCCCATATCTTGTGAAGGTAGAATGCAGATATTATCAGGATTAAAATCCGTTGATGAAGTATCTAGCTTTGAAGAAGAGGATGAGCATGACTGGATTGACAGATTTAAAAGAACTAGATTGTCTGAGTTTGCAGAAAATGCCAAGACAGTAGTGTTTCATGATCAGTGTGCTATGTTTAATAAATTTCCAGATGATATTCCAGGATTTGGAGTGGCAGACATTGTAACTATGATTAGTCGTAAGGCTGGAGTGGCTGTTTCAGATATTTTTAGAAAGATTAAAAATGAAAAATAATATACTCGTAATAGGTGATGCGATGTTAGATTCTCATGTAATGGGTCATACTGATCGCATATCACCAGAAGCACCTGTACCAGTTGTTAGTGATGTCGAGAAGATTTGCAAGCTTGGCGGTGCTGCTAATGTGGCTGCACAAGTATCAGTTTATGCTGACAATACAGTAATGATGTATAAAATAACATCTGGCGATCCTTTAGAACACAATGAAATGTGCAAATTGCTGAAGGAGAAAAATATTTATTTCCTTCCCATGTCACTTCCAAGAAGTAGTAAAACTATGATACCTGTAAAAGAAAGAGTTTGGGTTGGTAAACAGCAGATTTGTCGCATAGACAGAGAAAATACAGACCGCCCAACGCTTAAGGAATCAGCACAGTGGATAGAGGATATAAAAACTACTATTAAAGAATACGGCATTACTAAGGTAATATTTTCGGACTATGACAAGGGTACATTAACGGACGGAATTATAGAGAGCATAGCTCGTTACTGCAACAGTCGTCAAATAATTACAGTACTAGACCCCAAAAGACCCACGTTCTCCGGTATTAAATTTTTATCCGCCGTAAAGTGCAACGAAAAGGAATTACAATCAACCGGACTCAATAATATTGATGAATTATCCTCTAGTATGGCCGGAGTACGCATTATTCAAACTCGCGGGAATAAGTCAACCAAGGTTAGTTTATCCTCTATGCTTGGACTACAAAGCAGTGTAGTAGATGTCACTGAGTCAGACGTTGTTGACACATGCGGATGTGGAGATATTCATATCGCAATACTAACACTTATGTTTGATGGAACTAATATTTTGTCAGCGGTTAGGTGTGCAAACAGTGCAGCATCATTGTCGGCCAAGCATCTTGGTTGTTACACACTATCTAAAGAGGAGATCGAAAGTTGCATACAAAGCCACACTTCTTAGTAACTGGTGGATTAGGATTTATTGGATCTGCACTAGTTGATAGATTAGAAAGAGATTATCCAAGTGTAGGTATTTTGATAATTGATAATCTTACACACTCTAGTTCTACAAAGGGAGATGAGTTTACAAATAGAGTTTTTGCACGTAGCTTAAGTCATAATGTTTTTTGTGATTTCTCAGATTACTTGCTGGAGTCATATAATGTGCAATGTGTATTTCATTTGGCAGCACTGAGCAACACTTCAACAGAATCCATGGCAGACTTATTTGAGCAAAACGTCAAGGCTACTGAACTGCTGGTTAAGTCAGCAGTTAAAAATAATATACCTATGGTGTATGCATCTTCTGCTAGCGTTTATGGTAATGAAAAAGTACCAATGGAGGAAGACCAAGATTTATTTCCTATAAGTAATTACGGTATTTCAAAAATGTTGTCTGATTTGACAGTCGATAAATATATGGATGTTGGAAATAGTATTGCTGGTTTAAGAATTTTTAACTGTTATGGACCAGGAGAAGATCACAAGCAGTACACCAACTCATGTTCTCCAATGCTGACATTCTATAATTCACTATCTAGTGGGAGTGGAGTCAGTCTATTTAACGACAGTAAACAATATTTTCGTGACTTTATATATATAGATGATGTTGTAGAAGCTATTGTGTGTTCATATAGACAAGGACTAGATGGAATCTTTAATGTTGGCTCAGGAGAGTGTCATAGTTTTTATGATATTGCTAAGCTTATTGCAGAAGAATTAGGTATAATGAATATAGACGATCTTATTACGTGGAAGTCAATGAGTGACGAGATGTATAATAGATATCAGGCACATACGCTTTCATGCAACGAAAATTCTCCATTTAATTTTCTTTATAAAGATGTTAGAACTGGTGTAAAGAAATACATTGAATATTTAAAGAGTAGGAACAATGGACAAAAAGCTTACTGATAAAATTAAAAAAATGTACAAAGAGGACTTCATGAGCCTAAATGAGATTGGCAGGTTGCTTGATCTACATCAAGAGACAGTCAAAAGAAGGCTTGTAAAGATGGGTGTTAGAATCAGAAGTAGAAGCATGTCAATGGATATCCATCATGCTAAAAGAAGAAAAAAATCTTAGAGTTAGGAATTTTATAATGGCTGGAAAGAAACCAACCGAGAAGGATCTACAAGGCAAGAGCTTTACTACTATTTTTGGAGATGAGTATAAGGTGTCTGATCACTTTGAACCCAGTGACTTTATCTTGCTAAAGCAAGGGTCTAGAGATAGTCTATTTGTTAGACATGATCCACTGTTGCGTGTAGCTAAAGACGAAGATGTTCTTGGAATTTTAGGTAGAAAAGTAGAAGTTAACCAAAGTCCTAGTAGGGATAATGAATGGTGTGCTACATCTACTGTTACTTATAAATTTGGCGGTAAAGATGAATCTATAACATGGTCTGATTGTGCAGATTGTCGCAAAGGAAATGCTCGTGGTGGATATGCAACATATTCTACTGCAATGTCCACAACAAGAGCTTCTGCTAGGGCACTGAGGTTTGCTCTTGGTTTAGAATTTTGTAGTGCTGAAGAAATGGGTGACATAGATGATATGGTAGATGAATCATTTACTGATCCTATAGACGATGCTCAATTGAATGTAATAAAAAGCAAATACATTAAGCAATATGGATATACACTAGAAGATATAGTGTCATACATTTTAAAAACCTTTGAACGAAACGTTGACGTATTAGAGGATATTTACAAGGGCGAAGCAGCACAATTGTTACAATATTTGAATAAGTCTAAAAAACCAGTTGACAAGGTTAAGAAGCCAGCAAAAGAAACCAAGAAGAAAGTAAGCAAAACTAAAAAGAAAACAAGCAAAGTCAAGAAAAAGGAGGAGTAATAGATGCTGGAGCAATTTAATGCAGTATTTTATGAAGTACTGCCAGTCATATTGGCTATACTGGTCCCTTCGGTGTTTTTTGTAGTTAGGATTATTATTAAAAAACTAACGAATAAACTAGATGCAGAAACTCAGTCAAATATACATTCTATTGTTATGGATGTTGTTCAGCAGGGAGTTGATTATGCTGACAAATGGGCAGAAGATCAGAAGCGTAAAACGGATAATAAGCCATATGGCAGTTTAAAGAGTAAAGAGGCGACCGCCTACATATTAGATGAATTAAAAGAGAGGGGTATAACTGATATAGCACGAGACTCTCTATTGCGTAAGATAGAGTCTAAACTTGGATCTGAAAAGAAAATTATAAAGGACTAGTAATGCGAAAATTATTTTTATTATCAATTATTTTAACTGTACTTAGTACATTAACAGGCTGTAGCATGTTGGGCATTCGTGAAAAATCAGAGCTGACAATTGATCAAAAGGTCAACATTATTAAAAGTACAGCTACTAGTGCAACGTTTTTGGCACTAACAGAAAACTCAGATGACAATGAGGAATTAGTCGAAAAGGCCAATGATCTAAAAGCACCAATTGAAAATGATGTTTTGCCGCTATTGCAGGATGGTAGTGTTACATTTGATTCAATAACAATTGGGTTACTGGAAGAAAAAATTGATCGTAGGTACATGCTATATCTCCAACAAACTATTGCTCTATTACAATTGTACTATGAAGTACCTGATGTTGGTGATTTTATGTCGCCAGAAGATATATCATTATGGATAGCACTATTTGAAGGAATTGTAAAGGGTGCTAATCAGGCATTACTAACTACGGAATAAAGTATTTTAGGAGCAAGATATGGGTTGGTTAATGTTGGTAAAATTGCTATTACCACTGATAGCTAAAAAAAAGACTCTTTCATTTTCTGAAGCTAAGGTATTGGAGCAGTTAATTTCTAATGTAGCTGATCTTTTTGCCAAATCAAAAAGAACATGTGTGTATAAAACGCACGAGTGTAAATATAGAGATGGCGCATGTTTTGTTTTAGCAACAAAGGGTAAGGACTGGAAAATTGATGATATTAAAAAGTGCCCATATTTAAAACCAATAAAGGAGAATGATAAAAAGTGAGACTATTTGCAGTGTTTATTATATTATCTATACTCTCTTTTTTATCTTGCGACTTTGATAATGAATTAGATTATATGTTTTCTCCAGCATCAATTATTAATGAAACAAAAAACAAAAGCATAACTGATTCTATGATATCTCCAGTTGGCAGAATACATATTTTTTCAAAAGATGACAATAAAGACGACATGGGTAGCGGTAGTGCTATACTAGTATCAGATTCATCAAAATCTATGGGTAATGATGAGTATCCATATGTGTATATTTATTTTACGGCGTCTCATGTTATAAATCCAATTAATGATTTTGATGAGTTTGGAAACTTAACAAAAGTAAATACATGCTGGTCTATCCAAATGTGGTCATATAACAGTATAAATGACATTAAAGATGTATCATATACTATAGACTTGTGCCCAGACAATGATATGTCAAAGTGTCATGTGTATAAATCATACATGCATGATGCTGCTATTTTGATAGTGTATACTAAAAATAAATTATCTAAAATTAATCCTGTAAATATTGCTAAATTAAAAACAATAGGTGATATAAAAATAGGAGACATGCAATACTCTGTAGGATGTCAAGGTGGAATATTTCCATACATTAGAACTGGGATTGTTTCAGCCATACAAAAAAATCTAATATGGGTTTCTACATCGGTTAATCTTGGAGACTCTGGTGGAGCTGCTTACAATAAAGATATGGAGCTTGTTGGTATAATTATAGGTAAAGTTAATCATGGTGATGGAGGTGTATTTATACCGCTAAATAACATACATGAAGAATTGCTCATGGGTAATCGGATGAAAATTTTAAAAGAAATATGGAAATAAGGAGAATATAAATGGCAAACAAATCAGATGAAAAAACTATTAGAATTGTTCAAGGTGTTATATCTGAAGTCGCTAATGGCAAAGAGATTAATGGTGAATTAGCAAATATTTTAGCTAAAAAAATAATGGTAGCATTGAGAACTACTGGTGCTGAAAAGGCCACACAGCCAAAGAGACAATCTGCATTTATGGCGGTTCCAGGAGCAGATGGAGAAACTGCCATTGAGAATGTTTCCCCAAGCAGAACTGGGAGTGTGCCAAAACAAGCATCAGAAAAAAATGCATTTATTGTTGGTGATAATGTAGGTACTGAGAATAGTAAACCCAGTAAAAAGAACAAAAATAAAAATAAAAAAGATAATTTAGGCAACAATTAAAATGTCTATAAATGGATTTGGAGATATTATTAGTTGGGTCACTGGCCTATTTGGAATAATGCCGTGTGCAGCTTGTGAAAAGCGCCGTAAATGGCTAAATAAAATATTTCCATTCCGTTTTAAAACAATGCATGATAAAATGTTTGAAATACAAAATAAACTATGCAAAACAAATAAAATGTCAAATAGTGATAGTGTATTTCTACATATGAAACACAGAGAAACTATCGAAGATTTTTTTAATGTTTTTGGTGACAAATTTGAAAACCTAAGAAATACTAGAGATATTGCCTTTCACGTATTGCACATTGATGATGATGTATTGCATTGTGCGCTAGTCCCAGCTAAATATGGTAAAAAGTTTAATATTAGTAAAAAAGAAATTATTAATATGAAAACAAGCATTAGAGATGATATAATTGACAATACTAAATTTAAAAAAGTAAGGTGGCATATATAAAATGTTATGGCAGATAGATTTAGACAATTATGAAACCATAACAGAAGACCATAATGATCTTGGACACTGGGGTAAAATCCTAAAAAAGTGCCATGATGGAAATCTATCAATATTAAATTTTCGTCTAGTATCACCAAATGGAAGTGCAAATATAATAGATAAAAATGCAGACAGATACTTTGTAATAAATGAAATTACAGCATTTGTTGGTGGTAGCAGCATATCAAGACGCGGAATAGGTAGCGTAAGAGAAAAAACAAATAAAGTTAGAATAGAGTGGTATTGTCTTAATACTAGAAATTATATATTTACAGAAGTTAATGAGGGTGTCAAAGATTATATATCTGAAATTTCTATCCAACATATTTAGGTTTTAATATGTATAATATTTATAAATAATTTAACAAAACTCTAAAGATTGAAAAACTAAATATGAATAATAGTAAAATAAACGGTGTTAAAACTTGTCCAGTACACAAAACATACAAGGGTCGCAAACCAACCAAAAGAAACTGTCCAGATTGTAAAAAACTTTACGAAACTCTTCAAGCAAAAAGTAGAGAGACAAAACCATTTAGATCATTATTTTCATCAGATTTTAACGTTAGTATGTTTCATATGCTATCAGAACTTGCCTGCTATCAAAGGTTTGGAAAATTACCACCTTATTTCTGGAGAAAAGCCACACCATGTAGTCAAAAGGCCAAAGATCATTATCAAAAAACATACAAAATGCTTATGTCTTGGCAAAAAAAGAAATTTCCAGCTAAAAATAATAAATGGAATCCACTAGAGGCGCTAAATACTGTATTTTATTATCTATCAACAAATGATAGAGATATAGATGATTTTGCAAGAAGAAATGTCACAGTAATAAAAGAAATTAAGACAAGGGAAAAACATACACCCGAAGAGGCAATTGATTTTGGGTCTACGAAAAGAAAGAGCAGATTTAAAGGGCTAAACAATCTTGGAGATGATAATGGCTAAAAAGAAAACTAAAACTGGGAATGCAAGTAGTCCAATTGATATTGCGGCAGCATTAGAAAAAATGGGTGCAAAAGTAACTAATAAGATTGAACATTTTAATAGCCCATATCATATTCGCACTGGACTATGGAGCTTAGATTATATTATTTCTGATGGTAGAGGATTACCAACTGGTGTTATTCAATACTATGGCGGCGAAAGCTCTGGTAAAACCACGGCAGCGCTACAGGCAATGTCGAGTGCTCAAGAATTGGGTATGCCATGCTATTATATAAATGCCGAAAGAGCACTTACTGAAAGTTTAGTAAAATCATTTCCAAAAATAGATACAACTAAAGTAACATGGATTGATCCAGACGGTGGTGAAGCAGCACTCGACGCTATTAAGCTAATACTGAAAAGTCAACCTGGGTCATTTATAGTTCTTGACTCAATACCAGCATGTGTTCCCAAAGAGGTTTTGGATTCTGAAGCTGGAAAATACCACATGGCCAGATTAGCTCGTCTATTTTCTCCTGTCATGCCCGATTTTAAAAGGTTGGCCTGGAAGAACAAAAGCACATTATTGTTGATTAACCAGATGAGAGATAACATTAGTCCAATGCCAGGCAAACCAAAGAAGCCTGGTGGCCAAGCTATCAGTTTCTATTGTGATGTAATTGTTAAATTTAGAGTTAAGGGCAAAATAAAGCATGGCGATGACATTATTGGTCATGAGATGATTGCTGAAGTTGATAAAACTCGTGGTCAAGGTTCTGGTAAAAAATCTACATCAACCTTAATATATGGTAGTGGATTTATAGAAGGTTATGATGTTTTAGATTTAGCAATAAGTTTTGGCTTTATCACCAAGAAAGGTGCTTGGTATTATTTTGATGATAATAATAAATTTCAAGGAAAGGATGCTACAGTGCAGGCACTTACCGATGATGAAAAATTATTCAAAGAGATTGAATCTAAGATTCTGGAGATGATTCAATGAAGTTTATTGGCCTAGATGGTAGAGAATATAATAAATCAATAACAGCTTCAGATTATGTTCGCACACCAGAAAGCAGGTCAAGGGGTGAGCAATGGTTATATGATGGGATATCGTGTCTTTTTCCTTATTATGATATATTGGAAGAGTTTCAATGTATTGGGCTGTCAAGACTTAGGATTGATTTTTTAATTTTAAGTCCTGGAATACGTATTGCATTTGAGTATGATGGTGAACAGCATCATAAGTATGTGCCACATTTTCATCGCAGTCGTAAAGGTCATGCGGATTCAATTATTAGAGACTCTCAAAAGGATCAATGGTGTAAAATAAATGCCATAAAATTAATAAGAATAAATAAACAAGATGATAAACTTTTAAAGAGACTAATCAATGAGTGATTTAAATGATGAAATACTGCAATGGACAAAAGACACTGGAACGACAAAATTCAATAAACCATCATTGACTGTAGAAAAAATTTGTAGCTTTATGGAAAATGGCATGGCAGACAAAGAATTGTCTGAGATAGAGGACTTTTTATTGCAGTTAGGATCATATAATTTATGGTTGCGCAATACATGTGGATCTATACTGGCAACTATTCGTAGAACGGAACAAGATTTAAACATTCAAATAGCTAAAGGGTATAAGTCAATGTCTAAGGTCTTTGCATCTCAGGATGTTAAAGAGGCTATGATATGTGAAAAAAATAGTAATGCACGTAAACTTAAAGAACAATTAGTGAAATTGCGAATGAAATATGATAAAATAAGTAAAATACCACAATCAATTGACTCATCTATTAGAACTATAGAGAACGCAGTTAGGAGAAAGAGTGGCACGTAATAACAACATTTTACTTGGTTCTGAAAAATCAATTTTAGCAGCAATTATAAATGAACCAAATTTAATATTTGACATACATGATATTACATTAAATGAGACCGATTTTAAAAATACTACATTGCGTCAAATATATGTTGGTGCATTAAATGTGTCAAAAAAACTAGATGAAGAAAGTGGCTCAGTACCTATTGATCACATTATACTTTTAGAATCTATTGCGCAACATTTTCCAGCAGCATACAAAGAAAATAGTCAGCAATTTCAGACAACTATAGATTCTCTATCTAAATTAAGTGTTGGAAACATAAATGATCACATTCGTATTGTAGCTACTGAATCTTATAAGCGCAAAACTATAAGACATTTGAAATCAATCAAGGACTCCATAGACGATTTCAGTGACCCAGTTTCACTGGTTGAGCATTTGGAAAGCGAAACATTGGGATTCACAGGAAGTCTTTTTGATGATTCGGCAGACGTTGTTCATATTGGCGAAAGACACAAGGATTGGATAAGTGAGCTAGCATTAAAAGCCAAAGAAGACGATATTGATCTGGGATTCAGTTCTGGTTTTGAAAGATATGATAATGCCATTGGTGCAGGATTTGAAAAAGGTTGTGTTAATGTTATAGCAGCTCGCCCGAAGCGTGGCAAATCATTTGTGGCGTTAAAAATAGGAATGTTTGTTTCAAGTCTGGATATTCCGGTATTATATTTAGACACAGAATTGTCTGAAGATATACAAATGACAAGAATGACTGCAATGGAGTCGCTGGTTCCATTTAGTACTATCAAGTCTGGAGAATTTGTATTTGATGATGCTGCTGCTAATTCAATAAAAAACTGCATGAAAGATATTCGTGAGAGATCGCTGTATTATCTACCAATAGCTGGCTGGACAATAGAAAAGCAAGTTTCAGCAATTCGGAGATGGTTTTCTAAAGTTGTTGGAAAAGACGAAAATGGCAAACCTAAGAATGCATTGGTTATATTAGACTATTTAAAACTAATGAATTCCACCGATAAGAAAAATGACAAAGAGTGGGAGGCTCTTGGCTACAGAATGACATTGCTAAAGAATCTTATGGCGCAGCAGGGTGGCAGCATGTTGGCATTTGCTCAACAAAACAGAGACGGCACAGAGAGGGGAGATGCTACTACAATCAGCGGTAGTGATAGAATTATCTGGCTATGTGATAGTTTTTCAATATGGTCACTGAAGTCAGAAGAAGAAATAAATGCTCAGATACAAAACATTAGAGAGCAGGATGGTAATGAGGATGCGCAGAGTAGTTTTACAAATATGAAATTATCAGTAGTAGAATCGAGACATGGCCCAGGAACAGGCGAGGGTAGATATATAGGATTTTATTTTGATGGAAAAGATCCCAGTATTGATAGAGATGAATTCTGTGGAACAATTCAGGAAAAGGGTATTGAGTGTCCGTGGACAGGTGCAAATAGATGAAAAAATACCAATTATTGGCGTTAGCATTAGAGGAACATGTAGAAAGTCTAATGGATGAACTAGATTTACCAATAGAAGAATATACCGTTTCATTAAGAGATATAAGGGGATGTGCTCCGTGTCATGATGGCGACAATCCGACTGGATGGATATATTATGTTGATAAAGGAAAATGGTTCTGCTGGACAGAAGGATGTCACAAAGAGTATGGCTCTGATCTAATTGGGTTAGTTCGTGTGGTTAAAAATTGTAGCTTTAAAGAGGCTGTATTATGGTCCAATAATTTTCTTAGCAATAAAAATGGAGTCACTGCGAAAGAACTTGAAGAAAAGAAGAAGTCTAGAGTATCTATAAAGCGTGACTTTTGGCAAGAGCATACTGATCAAAAGATATTTCATAAGTCTATTTTAAAAAAACTTGATACGGCAGTAAAGTATGCTAGATTTCGTCGTTTGTCATGGGCCATAATGCGCAAAATGGGAGCTGGATATGCTCGAAAGGGTCGTCTTGGCGGAAGAGTTGTTCTGCCAGTTAGAAACATTGACGGAAATATTGTTGGATTTACTGGCAGAAAAATACATGATAATATGAATGGTCCAAAGTGGTTTCATAAATTTAAAACAGATATAAATTTATTTAACATAGATCGTGCTGCTAAATTTATAAAAGAAACAGGGTCTTCTACAATTTTTGTAGTAGAGGGGCCATGGGATATGATAAAGATGGAAATGGCCGGATTCCCCAATACTGTTGCTTGCTTTGGTGTATATTTGTCAACTGGTCAGACTGAGATTTTAAATAAGATAGGTGTCAACAATATAATTCTTGGTCTGGACAATGATGACGCCGGTAATAAAAATTCTATAGAAAACAAAAAAAGACTAGAGCAAAATGGGTTTGATGTATGTATAATATCTCCTAGAAAAGGGTTTGACTTTGGAGACAAAGGTACGTCTACAGAAGAAATTGTTAATATAGTAAAAAAATCTTGCCCTGAAATACAACCAGTTAGATAGGTGCTAATATGAAAGTCATTGGACTTAATGGAATGCTACAGTCTGGAAAAGACACATTTGCAAATTTTGCAGAAGAGGTTCTACCCAACCAAGTTGCTAGAATATCATTGGCGTATCCCCTTAAGAAATTTTGTGTAAACTATTTAGGTATACCGGAAAAAAACTGCTTTGGAAATGATTTTGAAAAAAATCAATGGGTTGGGCAATGGGGCCAAATTTTTAAAAATCCAGAAATATTGTCAAAGTACGAAAAAGAAAAGGATGATAATATTAGTGGCCGTGAAGTATTGCAAGTTGTTGGTACTGATATATTTCGCGACAACCTAAACCCCAACATATGGATTGACATAGCTCAAAAGAGACTAGAGGATAGGCAGTTTGATAAAGAAGTGTCTGGTGATGTCAAGGTGGTTTTCATTACGGATGTCAGATTTCCAAATGAGGTAGAGTGGATCAAGTCACATAAGTATACAGGAATCAGACTATATAGATATGTCTCTAGATCAAAAGATGTGGCAGCACATAAAAGCGAATCACTATTTAGTGAAATTAGCGATAATAATTTTGATCATATTATAGATGCAAAAGATAATCAAAGCTTATCTGCATTAAAAAAACACGTCATCAGGATACTATACTCAGAGGAGCTTCTGGATGGAATTTTTGAATAGCAAAGAGTGTAGAAGAGACATGCTTCTAGGCTTAAAAGACGAAACAATAGCAGTACTGTGTGACACAGATCCAGATGGGTATGGTGCAGCATGGGCAGTATCTAAATTTTTGACTAACTGTAAGTTTTTTCCAATAGAAGATGGTAGACCTGACTGGGAGATGGCAGTTAAAAATAATCCTGAAATACTGAATTGTAATCATATAATGATGCTAGACATGTCTTTTGATCGCTCAACGACTTTATCTTTATATCAAAAATACAACACTGTAACAGTTATAGATCATCATTGGACAGCGAAAAGTGAAATTGGGGATTTGCATGGTGTATTTATTAATGAACATAAATCTGCTGCGGCCCTAGCTTATGAGTTTTTTGACAGTTCACATCTACCAAACGTTATAAAGTATATTCAGGATTATGATCTATGGCAACACAGACTGCCACATACCCACGAAATAGCAAGCTTATTACAGAGCTTAAAAATTCCTATTTTCGATTCATTAGACGAACTGGACTTTATGTTGAGTACTACTGAAGGCATTGACAATGCGGCAACTATTGGTGGCTCAGCACTAAATTATAGGAGAGCAATGTCAGCGCTAGCAGAGAAAAATGTAATGCGCGGCACCCTAAATGGATACAACGTGCCATTTGTTAACATATCTAATCCACTATTGGTTAGTGATGTTGGCGATACGCTCAGCGATGGGGAGCCCTTTTCCTTGTCCTGGTTTCAGCAGTCCGATGGTACATATAAGTACTCACTAAGATCTCGATTTAATAAACAGCAACAAGCGATTGATGTTTCTGTTATTGCCAAATTTCATGGTGGTGGAGGACACTCTACTGCCGCAAGTTTTATTACAAACGATAGGATAGTATAATGTCTACACTTAGAGAGAGAATTTTGTCAGAATCTAATGGATCTTACATGCTTGACAGATACTTACTTGGTCAACATGTATGCGCAATTACGTGTGATCCAAGAGACGCTGATACATGTATTATTGGTGATTCACATATTGGTACATCTGAACATGTATGTTTAAAAGAAGTTGGTTTAGATGAAGAAATATCAGATGACTGTCGCATATTGATGATAACTAAGTCAACGTGGAAAAAGTCACTAACCGAAAATCTCCTTAAGACAACTTTAGAAGAATACAAGAGGCAGCAGGATTAATGCATATTAATAGATTAAGTGCTAGTGCATACAAGTGCCATGAACAGTGTCCATTTAAATATTTTTTAAATTATCATTTGAAAATTCGTGGAGAACAGACATTCGCCGCAGATTATGGTAGTGTAATTCATGAAATATTGGAGAGATATGCTTTTGCTAAAAAAGATACTGTAGAAGATAAGGAAGGAAAAGGTAAAGAGGGCACTGATGAGGTTTGGCACAATAATCAAAAGCCAGTAAGCAATGGTCCGTATTTAACTGTTTCAGATATTGAAGAGCAGTATATAGATATATTGTTGGAAAATGGCTGGAGAAGTGAATCTATGTCAAAACTGTGGCCCAGTCATCGCTATGTTAGAGAAGTTGAAAAAACATGTGATGATTGTCCTTTCTTTAAAGATGGAGTGTGTGGAATTGTAAACCACAATGTTGATGATATTTCAGGATATGATCCAGATGCAAAGGTCAATAAAGGAAAGTCAGCTAAAGAAAAGAAGATTGACTTTAACTTCGGTTGTCCACTTGAGGAATATAAAGAGGGTGTTCGTCAAATTGAAGATGTAATATTTGATGATAAGCCATACGGACCATTCAATAGAAAGATTGTAGACGCAGAGCGATATTTTAGAATAAAAATTGTAGATGGTGAAAAAACCTACACATGTAGTGGGTTGATGGATTTAACTACAGAATTGGACAAAGATACTATTGAGATTTTTGATTATAAAACTGGTAGATTCAAGATGTCTTATCCAGACTGCTTAAAAGACATTCAGTTGATGATGTATTATTATGCGGCTAAACGATTATATCCAAAATACAAAAATCATATGATAACAATATATTATTTATGTGGTGGAAAGAAGCAGATTACACCACCATTTGGAGACATGACAGAGCAAGAGGTGTGTGACAGAATTAAAAAACGTTGGAATGAAATTGAGCAAGATATTTTTCCACAAAGACGTTGTGATAAATATGATGGGTCCGTAGAATTTGATCATAAATGTAATTATTTATGCGATAAAGAATTCTGTGAAGAGATGCACCCCAAGTTAACTAAATTTGTAGCTAATGGTGGCAACATTCATGATGTTGAGTCGGCAGATGACTTTGAAGAATTTTTAATTAATATTTAATACAAGAAAGAGAAATTAAAATAATGCAACTAACCAGAGATGAGAAATATGAATGTTTAGATGCAATAGTAGAATATATTACTAAGTGTAATGTAATGCGTGTTCCAGTTATTTTTTGTGGTGAAGGAAATCGTTTTCCAACGGTGCCTGGAAGTATTCATAATATATCCACTATGTATGGTAGTCATTGTCAATATGGCGGTGTTCTTAGAGATTCTGAGTTTAAAATTGGTCCAGTTGGCATAGGCATTTTGGTAAGTAACCAATATTCAGATGAAAATATTTTGAGTATAATATTTGCACTAATTCACGAATATGTTCATGCTACTAATGTGGACAATGTTCCATTAGCAGAAAATGGTTGGCTTGACGCTTGTGAAGATGAAACAATGAACATTGAGATTATGATTCCTCTCATGGAAAAAAGATTTAGTGCCTGTTTATTTAAGAAGATACTTATTAATTATAAAACAACAATAATAGATAATAATATGTTGGCGGGACATTACGCTTATTTAAAATCAACAGAAATTATATTAGAAAAATTAAAAAGTATTACTTAGAAAATCATCAATCTTTAAAAATGTTTAAATAGGAGATATAAAACAGACTATGGATAATAAAAAACACAAGTATTGTAGTCTACATACACATTCTTCATTTTCTATTAGAGATTCTTGCAATAGGGTTGATGACCTCGTTACTAGAGCAAAAGAAGTTGGCATGAAGGCAATTTCCATAAATGATCATGGCAATGTATTTGGACTTATTAAAATGTACAAAGCATGTCAGGAAAATGGAATTAAATTTGTACCTGGAATTGAAGCATATTTTACTCATGATCACTCGGAAAAAGAGCGGAGTTCGCGCCATATTACTATTTTGGTAGAAAATAATATAGGATTAGAGAATCTATATAAATTAGTAACACGATCTAATCTACCAGGAACTAGGGGTGGCGGGTTTTATTTTCGTCCACGTATTGATTGGTCAGACCTTAGAGAATTCCACAAAGGGTTAATAATTTTAAGTGGATGCATGAACTCTCCAATTAATTTTGAATTTTATAAAAATGAAGACTATGAGACTGGTAAAAAATACGCTAAAGAAATAATTAAAATTGTTGGTAGAGATAATTTTTTTATTGAACTCCAAAATGTAAATGAAAAAAATAAAATATATATTCCAGAACAAGAAATTATTTTAGAATACAGTCGCCGTCTAGCAAGTGACCTAAATATTCCTGCCTGTGCATCTAATGATTGCCATATCACCAACAAAGATGATGCGTTTGCTCACGAAGTACTAAAAGCTATAGATGCTAGGATGACTTTAGAAAGTCCAGTGGTTGATAGGTCAAAAGGTGTTACTCGTGGTAGATTAGTGTTTAGTGGTTTCGACTATTATGTTCGCTCTGATGAAGAGATGCGTCAAAAATTCACAGATGAAGAAGTTGAAACAAGTAGCATTATTGCAGATAGATGTAATGTAACTTTTCCACTTGGTGAAAATCACATGCCTAGTTTTCGTGGAATGAGTGATGACAAATGCTATGATTTTCTAATACAAGAATGTCGCAAAGGCTGGAAGCGCCTAAAAATAAATAAAAAGAAAAATAAAGACGAGTATCTTGATAGACTAAAACATGAGCTTGCAGAAGTAAAGGATGCAAGATTACATCACTATTTTATGATTGTTTGGGATGTTTGTAATTTCTGTAGAGAAAATAAAATAGCACTAGGCTTCGGTCGCGGAAGCTGTGGGGGAAGTTTAGCATTATATCTACTAGGAATAACTCAAAGAGCTGATCCAATAAAATATAATCTAATCTGGGAGAGATTTTGGAATCATGGTCGTAAAGGGTCGATGCCAGATATTGACCTAGATATTCAGCCAGATAGACGTGAAGACGTGATTGAATACTTGCGTCAACAGTTTGGTAATGATAAAGTAATGCCAATGATGACTATTGGCACGATGGCAGCAAAAGAAGCTATTGTTAGTTGTGGCAAGGTAATTGGACTAAATTTAGATTATCTTCATAATATGACGAAGCTTTTCCCACACAAGTATAAGGACTTAAATGATGTTATCAATACTGTACCAGAGATTAAAGATGCTTCGAGAGGGGTGGACAAGGATGTAAAACAATGGCGCAAGGAGTGGAAATCTGCTACTGTTGGACAGAAGAAAACCCTGGAGAGACTAGCCAAGGCTCGTAAGGATAAACTTGTTAAAACATTTGAGGTAGCCAAAAGGTTAGAGGGCACTGTTAGTAACCGTGGAACTCATGCATGTGCTATTTTACTATCGGATGAATCTATAGAGGGGAAAATTCCCACATGCTGGGATGCTAAGAGCCGAAGTGTGTTGACTGGATTTGATATGTATGACCTCGACGATCTTGGTTATATGAAATTAGATTGCCTTGGTTTAAAAACCCTCGGAGTTGTTAATAGCATTGACACTGATTTCTACAATACGGTTGGTGATTTTGATGATCCAGAAGTATACAAGGCGCTTGGTCGTGGCAAAAACAAGGGTATTTTTCAATTAGAGAGCCAACTTGGAACAAAATGGACAAAGAAACAAAAGCCTAAAAATATTACTGATATTGCAGATTTAATTACTATTATCCGCCCCGCTGCGTTAGAACCAGGACTGTCTGACCAATATGTAAAGAATAGAGAAAGCAAAAAGAAGCCAGTATATCTTCATCCTGACCTAAAAAAAATACTAGACGACAGTGAAGGTGTAATGATATACCAAGAACAGGCGTTAGAGATAGCGAGGTACTATGCCGGATTTTCTTTACAGAAGGCAGACTCACTAAGAAAAGTTCTCGGAAAAAAGCTTGAAGACAAGCTTCCAGAGTTTGAGGCAGAGTTTAAAGACGGCGTTGTGGAAAAATTCAATGATGCTGACCTTGCTCACGAACTGTGGGAATGGCTAAAGCATGGCGCTGGCTATGGATTCAACCTAGCCCACGCTTTAACTTATGGTATGATGGCATATACAACAGCCTACTTTAAACTGCATCGACCAATGGAATTTTTCTGTGCCATGCTTCGATTCTCCGAGTATAAACAAAATACACAGGAAGAAATCGGAGAACTGTTTTATGATGCCAAATGGCATGGCGTTGATGTCAAAGGCCCATGTGCTCTTCATGGAAATGAAGATTTTGAAATTATAGATGGTGAAATATATTATGGACTTGCCAAAATAAAGAGCGTGGGACTAACTACAATTAAATCACTAAAGAAAACGAAACTAAATACTTGGCAAGATGTTGTTAGGAATAGAAAAAAGTTAAAGAAAAATGTGGTAGATTCTCTAATTTGGTCTGGTGCATTGGACTATCTTAATATATCAAGAATAGAGATGGCTTCTAATATGGAGTTTCTAGAAAATCTTACAGATAGAGAGATTGAGATATTTAATACAGGTTTTCTGGGAGAGAGTTCTGTTGAATTTAAAGGTGGCAAAGTAGTTTCATTGAATCCTAAAAATAATACATTATCTTTTCGTGAAACCGTTGATGCGTTTTATAAATTTATGACTGATTCAAAAATAGGAAATTCAAAAATAAAAGCCATAAGCGCTCGTAGAGCTGAAAAGGTTACTGATTATTTAGCATTATTCCTATCATCAAAGTTGGAAGACATCTCCAAATCTAAAATTGCCCAAAAAGAGACACATTATTTGGGAATTCCTTTGACATGTTGTGAGGTTGATATGTATAATGATAATAGACAAACTCACAGTATTTTAGATATAGATAAAGAAATAAATGGTAAAGGTGTTGCGACGATAGGTGTTGTGTCAAAAATCAATACAAGGCTTGATAAAAACCGTAATCGCATGTGTTTCATTGGCCTACAAGACAAGACATTTATGATAGATGCTGTCATGTTTTCTGATTCTTATAGAAAATATGGAACAGGTATAGATGTTGGGAGTGTGATCTATGTTGAAGGTAAGAAAAACAACGGTGGGTCATTCCAGATTGAGAAGGCGGAGATTCTTTGAAAAAATTGTCTAAAAAAGAAGTGCGTGAAAGTTTGGAGCACTGGCAAACTGTGCTTAAGCTTACAAACTGGACAATTGAATTTGCTGTTATTTCAGAAGAAAATATGTTGGAAGAAATTCTTGAAAATCAGCCAGAGGGCGGATGGTCGCAAAGTGATTTAGAAGAAAGCGCTTCTGCATTTTTAGTATGGGTGAGACAAGATGAGCAATGTGCAAAGATTTTGTTTCACGAAGATATGAAAGATGATGTAGAGTATGGTTCGGTTTATAATTTAGATACTGTATGTATACATGAATTATTGCATATAATGTTAAACGAACAGTTTGGTCTATTCCCCAAACATATAAGAACACATAAGAAGGTTCATCTCTTTGAGGAATGGATTTGTAATAGGTTTTCTAGGATAATATATGATTTTGGTGAGTCTGGTGTAATTGACTCTGAATCATATAACAACAAATAGTTTTACGAGAGGTAATGTATGTCTAGTCCTAATTTTGTTTTACTTGAGGGATACGTGTCACGAAATGCTGAGTTGCGAGAAGTTGGAAACAATGGAGCTACAATTTTGGCATTTAGTGTTGGAGTTAGTAAGGGTCGTGACAGCGATGGAGAGAGTCTAGGAACCTCTTATTTTGACATTGATTTCTGGAATCCGTCTGAAAAGCTTGCTGATTCCATTATCGATGCCAGCGAGGATGAAGATAGTAGTCTAAAACTTTCAATTCGAGGTAGACTCAATCAGGATAGGTGGGAGAATGAAGATGGTGAGTCGCGCAGCAGGGTGAAAATTGTTGCAAGCACTATTAGTATTCCAAACTATTCTGAAAATAATGATAATGGTGGAAAAAAAGGTAAGAAAAAGAAAAAGAAAAAGGGAAGCAGCAAAAAGAAATCTTCTCGGCCAACTAATCGCAAGAGTAGTAAAAAATCTAGAAAAGCCACCAATACTGGCAGAAAAAACGATGACGATTTTGATGAAGACGAAGACGATGATGAGGATGACGTACCCTTTTAATAATAAATAAGTTTGAATTTAGTAATGATTATTAATTAATATTAAATATGAAATGAGAAAACAATGAATAATGCACATAGGGTTGAGTTTTTGAGACATGCAATAAATAAAGAGTCAAAAGCACTAGATGATATAGAGTATAGACCTTATAAAGATGCTGATGAGCACAAACTACAAAAAGAGTTTATAGAGTGTAGAATGAATATGCTAAAAGCTCATCTGTCTTTAAGAGAATATCTTGCCAAAAAAAGACAATAAGGTATCTGGGCGTTCAAAATTATAAAGATTAAAGAATTACTTAAACAAAGATTAAGGAATAGACCATGCTTAATGATACACTTAAAGCTGCAAATAGCAAATTTGCAGAATTTCCAGCCCTTTCATTATCGAATGATACACTTCGCACAAAGACAGATTATATGGACCAGTCCGTATTAATAAATTTAAACTCTATAGAAAGCATTGATAAGAGTAGCAACAATAGTTGCAGAATTACTGTTGACAGTGGAAGGGTTTGGGATATTGCACTGTCTCAAGAGGAAGTTATTAATCTTGTGCTAACATTTAATAATTAAATCATAATCAGATAATAAGGGTGTCAATGTCTAATAAACATAAAAAATCTTCCAACAGTTCAATAAATCTTAAAAATGGTATTAAGGTTGTGAGAAACAATCAGAAAAAAACATCGGCACCTAAATTTGATGGTGTTTCAAAGTTAGCACTACCAAGAATTATTGGTGGAGATTTTGACTATGATGCGAATGATATAAGTAAATATCAAAAGATGATAGATGATGCGCCCAAAAGAAATGAAAAGCCACGCATTTTATTCATTGGTGAAGCTTCTTATTTAAAGACAGGGTTTTCAACTTATCTTCACTATGTGTTTTCTCATCTCTATGAGACTGGAAAATACGAATTAGCAGAACATGCTTCTTACGGATATTCAAAAAATGTAGATCCTCGTGCCAGATCTGTTAAATGGAAATATTATCACTGTATGCCTGAAAGTCCAGAAGAAGAGAGATTGTACAAGTCTGATCATGAAGCACAGTTTGGTAAATTGAAACTATCTCAAACATTATCAGATTTTCGTCCAGATATAATTATATGTATTAGAGATAATTGGATGGATACACATGTTCTTAAGAATAAACTAGCTAAAAATGCATCAATATTTTGGATGGTGTGTCTAGATGGCTCTCCTCAAAAATGGGAATGGTTGCAAGATTACAATAATGTTGACAAAGTGTTTGCATATTCTTATTTTGGCAAAAAAGTATTAGAAAGCCAGTCTAAGTCAGAGTTAGCGAAAGTCAAAAATGTCAAACCAATTCTTGTTTCAGATGTTATGCAGGCTGGTGCAGATCTAGATGTTTTAAAACCATTACCTCGTGATGAGGTTTACGAAAAGCTTGGCTTGGGTGAGGCCAAACATCTAAGATTTATTGGCACCGTAATGAGAAACCAACCTAGAAAATTATTCACTAGAATAATCGAATCATTTGCTGAATTAATTCGCAAGCATCCTAAAGAGTCTGAAAATGTTATGCTGCATTTGCACACTAGCGTTAGGGATGTTGGTTTCAATATTCCAGAGGCGATTCAACAAAACGGTGTAGAGCACAGAGTTACTTTTACATATCTATGTCAGGGATGTGGAAATGTAGCAATATCAACTTTTCGTGGTTCACCTACGCAGTGTCCTTTGTGTGGTGAAAACAAGATGGATTGCCCAAGTACTGCGCATGGCCTAGACCCAAAAACATTTAATCTTATATACAATATGCTAGATGTTTACATTCAAGGGTCAATTGCAGAAGGGTGTTTTGGCAAAGGAACATTAGTTTGTACAGGTAAAGGCTATATTCCAATTGAAACGGTGTCTGTTGGTGATAAAATATTATCACATAATGGAAAATGGCAAACAGTCAATAAAACCTTCATCAATGAGGTAAGCAGTAGTGTTCTAAAGCTTGGAATAACTGGAACATACGAAGACATCATGATAACAGATAACCATAAAGTATATGTTGCAAAAACAAACGAAGTGATTGATAAGTGGGGCAGAAAACATAATACACCAATAGGTGAAGTAACATCTAAGTCTGCTGGCAAATTAACAAAAGAGGACTGGATCGCCTGCCCTATTGACCAACATGTTGATGATGTACAATATATAAAAATTACAGACTATGTTTCCGACTCTTATGAAGATAAAAATGGGTTGGTAAGATATAAAACTAAAAGATACTGCAAATCTGGAATCCAAACGGATGTAAAAAATAAATTCGAACTAAATAATGATAATTTAAGCCTATTGGGTTTGTTGATGGGGGATGGCTATTTTGATGGTAGATATGTATCAATTTCAGGAAACAGTCAAACAAAATTAAAAAACTTTGAACTATTTGAAAAATCAATGAATGGGCTTACAGAAAATCCAGTAGGAAAAAGAATTAAGTCCAATGCAAATGCTACTGAATGTACTGTTAGTAGTCCAATATTATCTAAATTTTTTAGAGCACTAATAGGAAGATATTCAAGAGATAGAAAAATACCTAGTGAATTGATTCATTTGCCGATCAATAAGCAAAAATTATTCATATGTGGTTACTATATGGCAGATAATACTACAGACAAGGATCTAATAGGGTTTAGCACTAGCTCTTTACAATTAGCTACTCAAGTCAGAAACATGCTGTCAAGAATGAACATTTGCATGTATATTTCTAGTTGTAAGAGGTCAAGTTGCGAATATAAAATATATACAAAAATTAACAGAGTAGAATTGAGTCTCCTTGTGAATGAAACTAACTTTAAATATGAAAAACCAAAAAAAGATAGATTAAGATCTAAAATTATTAACAATTATATATTTTCTAGGGTTAAAAAAATTGAAAAATGCAATTATGATTGCGACAAAGTTTACAACCTACAAGCAATAGACAGGGAGAATATCAATAATACTGTCAGTTCTTTTGCAGTGAGTTGTGCGACAGCCGGTATGGGAAATTGTGGAATGCCAATTAACGAAGCTAAAGCATGTGGTGTTCCTGTTTTAGTGTCTGATTACTCTGCTATGTATGAAAAAGGCAGAATGCCAGGTGGACAAGTGATTGAAAATGACACCATATATACAGAATGTGAAACTATGCAGCACAGATCATTATTTAATCGCAAAGATCTTGTTAAAAAGTTAAAAAAACTACTCACTAATGAAAAATATAGAAAAAAAATGGCCACAGATGCTAGAAAGTGCGCCGAAGATTATTATGATTGGAAACTAACTGCTAAAAAATGGGAGGCATATATTGATACTGCCGAATTTAAAGATAGAAAGAAAACCTGGGATCAGGAAGATTTAGAAATACGAGAACCAAGCAACAGCTCTCCAGATTCATCTCTCAACGATAAAGATTTTATTGTGTGGCTGTATGATAATGTATTATGTAGAAAGAATGGACCAGATCCAGAAGGTTTACAGTATTGGATGACACAACTTTCAAATGGAGCTGACAGAAGTGTAATTGAACAGCATTTTAGAAAAATTATACAAGATGAAAATCATCAGAAGAAACTCATGGCAAAAAGCTCCAAAGAACTTAGTCAAAATCCAGTTGACAGAATTAAAGCACAAATAGAAAAACATGAAGGTGGCAATGAATAATTTTGATTCACCAAAGAGAATACTGTACTGTATGCCCGAATCTGCTGGAGATGTTTTAATATCTACAGGTGTTATTGATTCTATTAAAAAGCAATATCCAGACGCATTAATATATTTTGCTACTAAAAATGAATATGCTGATATATTAAATGGAAACAAAGATATTGAATCTGTGGTTGAATTTGATGACAGTATGATAATGAACTACAGGGCGTGGGAATCGTTTGGTCCGAGCAAGGGTGTATTCGATATAGTATTTGCACCCAGTATAGTTACACAAAAAATCCCAATGTGGATTCATTCAGGTTTTGGTCCATGGCTTGGAAAAGTGTATGCCAATATGTGCGATGTGCCGT
Organism: Candidatus Omnitrophota bacterium; assembly: GCA_029261055.1. Taxonomy (GTDB): domain Bacteria; phylum Omnitrophota; class Gorgyraeia; order Zapsychrales; family Zapsychraceae; genus JAJDCA01. The sequence goes on from JAJDCA010000037.1 coordinate 75,348, forward strand.
TTGGAAAACAATTTATTGAAATCGCAAGTGCTGATTGCTTAGAAAAATACATACAAACAACTACAGACACATCTACTGCAAACAATTTAAGTTGTGAGAATAGGATCTTAATCACTGTTCATGCTCAATCAAAAACAGACACCAAGGATTATGACCATATAGACGATGTACTCTCCAGTATTAATAGAGAACATGTTGCCATTGCTCAAGTTGGCGGACCTAACGATAAAAAACTAAACAATGTTGATTATGATCTTCGTGGCAAAACAACTCCTCAAGAATTAGCACGAGTTATAAAAAGTGCAGAATTGCATATCGGTATTGATAGTTTTCCGATGCACGTAGCTTCAACAGTAAAAACAAAAGTACTCGCGGCATTTGGTGGAACACACGCCAACAAAGTCATGAACCCCGAGGATAGAAATCTAATAACCGTTCTCCAGCCGGAAGATCGTGCATTCTGTAATACCGCCTGCAATCTCACCAACTGTGCCATGAAAGAACAGGGTATAGATAAATGCATCAACAATGTGCCAGTCGACGATATTGTTTCCTCCGTAGGAGCTATTTTGGGAGAGCGATATATTGTTAAGCCACCACCTAAAACAATAGGTGCTTACATGATTATTCGAGATGGTATCAAATACGGATTTCCATTTGAAAAGTGTATTTCTGCTGCACTAAAAATCAAGGGTTTGAAGGAGTTGGTTATTGTTGATGGCGGCTCTAGTGATGGAACATGGGAGGCGCTTCAAGATCTGGTCAATTATGACGGTATTGTTTTAGGTGATGGATTTCAAATTGATCCCCACATGCGAAGATGTATTAAGATTTTTCAACATGAGTGGGATTTAGACAATCCTACATTGTTTGGTGATGAAAAAACATACGCTAGGAAATTATGTAACTCTAATTGGTTAATCCAGTTAGACGCTGATGAAATAATACATGAGCCAAATCCTGGAGATGTGCTAAGATCTATTCAGAGAAATAGTAATTCTAAAGTACTTGATCTTCCAGTTATTAATTTTTATGGTAATGAAAACACTATTCGTATAGAGTCAAATTTTTGGAAGTGGCGAATCACAAAAAATGACTCAGATATAATTCATGGTGTCCATAAGCAGGCCAGAATAGTTGATGATCTTGGGAGAGTCTCAATGGATAAGAGAATTAGTGATAGTTGTGAAATGATATCTTCTAAAACTCTTGAGATACTACCTCATAAACCAGTATTTCCATGGAAATGTTTAATTGATCATGAAAACATTAAGAATAGTCCAGAGGAGAATCGTGAAAAATATATAGAGATGATTAAACATGTTGTAAGCAATCATCCGGTTATTTTTCATTACTCTTGGAAAGATCTTGATCGAAAAGAAAAGAATGGAGAGTTTTGGGACTCAACTCATTTTGGTAAAAAAGAACAAACTCACAACACTACTAAAAATATTTCAGACAGAGTAAAAAATAGTACGGACTTATTAGTTGATATTGATATTGAACATATCTTGAAGGACATTTAGACTGACTAAAAGACATAAGATACCAACAAAGTACAAGTGGATTTACGATTATTATATTACCAACTTACTAAGCGTGGACCAGATTGTTGATATTACTAGTTATAATAAAGAAGGTATAATTAGTTTGCTTAGAAAGTTTAAGATTCGTCGTGGCAAAATTACTCGTGCTCAGAAAAGAAAGCGCAATAGATTTGCTGCACTGTTGTATAAAGGTAATAAGTGCAAGATATGTCTTTATGACAAATGCATACCAGCTCTTGAATTCCATCACATTGACCCAAGTAGTAAAAAATTTACTATATCTAGCGGAATTGACAAGGGGTGGAGAAAAATAAAAAGTGAATTAGATAAATGCATATTAGTTTGTCCCAATTGTCATAAAGAAATCCATTATAATTGTATGGATAAAAATAAATTGCAAAAATACTAAAATTAAGAGGAGCTACAAAATGAGCAAAGATAAATATTCTATAATTTTAGCAGATCCGCCATGGCATTTTAAAAACTTTAAAGAAGCTGCTCATGGTGCTGCGGTTTCTGCATACCCTGTTATGAAGGATAAAGATGTTGTTAATCTTCCTATAGGAGATATAGCAGAAAAAAACTCCCTAGTTTTCCTTTGGTGTACCTGGCCCAAGATAGAAATTGGTTTTGAATGTCTGAAAAGCTGGGGTTTTAAATACATCACTGGCCCCTTCGTTTGGAGTAAAGTAAATAAAGATGCTAGTCAATATTGCGGTCTCGGATTTTACTCAAGATCAAGTACCGAATTTGTTTTGATGGGTAAAAGGGGCAAAGGTGTATCAAGAGCCAAGGGCGCTACGAATATTAGACAAGGTTTACTTGAGGAAGTAGACGAGACATTTTTTGATCAGATAAAAAGACATTCTGCAAAACCACCTGCTATAAGGGATAGGATTTCAGAGTTATTTGGTCCTGATGTATCTAAGATTGAGCTATTTGCTAGAGAACAAACTTCTGGATGGAAAGCTACAGGATTGGATCTAGATGGCATAGATATTAGAGATTTTTTAAAAAATGAAAACAAAATAGAAAGAGATTAATATGGGGCGTTGTGCTGATGCTGACCTATTTTATGGCTTCATTACAGAAGTAGAGGATACATCAGATGCTTTTTTATGGCTTGGTGAAGACTATTGGGAAGATGAAGATAATGAGAATTTGACTGCTGATGAACGATACCTAGATATGATTGGATTTAAAAGCGACAAGAGTACGGACGACAACTATTGGGAAGAAAGAAAAGTTATTTTAGCAAATTGTCCAATTACTATTGGTTATTATGGATACTCAGATGGAGGTACTTGTACATTTTTGGCAGTAAAGCAAAGTCATTCTAGTGTAAGTGACTATGGCGGTAGTCTCATAAGTCAAGGACAAATATTTACTGATCCAAAATGGAATACAGAAATAAAAGATTATTGTAAATTAATGGGAATAGATATTTCTAAATTTACTATTGGGTGGAATTTAACTTGTAGTTATGGATAAAAAATAAAAATATAGGAGATATTGTGAAATTAAATGAATTTATCAAAGCAAAAGACATTAATGGTAGTTATCTTGAAGTTCTTCGTCTTAAAGAACAGATGATGAAAGATACCGCAAAGGAAAATGACACTACTCGTGCAACATTTCAGATTAGCAATCTTTGGCTTGATTACCTACCTGAAGATAGAGTATATAGTTTTATTGATGAAATTTTAAACGCTATGGATGAAAAAATTAAACATCTAGAAAAAGAGTTTCAGGATCTATAATCATTAAAGGATAAGGATACATATGAAAAACAGAAAAGCTAAGGTTTTACTAGAGGCTCTTGACATGGCTCCAAATGGACTGATTGTAGAGATTGGTTCAGTTAGACAGGAGAACGAAGTTGAGGAAGATGGATTTTCTACAGTTTATCTTGCTAGTTATGCAAATGATAATAATTTAGATTTTCATTCATACGATAACGAACAGCCTACAGTAGACTTAGCTAACATGGTTCTTCAACGAAATGGTCTTAATCAATTAGTGGAATGTAGAGATGGTGTCGAAGCTCTCAAGAGTCTTGGTCCAATATCATTCTTATACCTTGATTCGCATAAAAATCCTCAGTTCAGTTTAGATCAGTATCGTGCAGCAAATTTGGCTCCTGGTGCGATAGTTTGTATAGATGATACGCATAGCTATGAGGGCTGGGAATTTGGCAAGGCAACATATCTCATTGATTTGGCAGAGAGAAGTAGCCTGCCGTTCGATATTGTTGACACATTTGAGTCTTATTACAAAACCGCAATGACAATTATACAGATTCCAGAATCAAAGGTTAGCGGATCACTATGAGAAGATGGACCGAAAAAGACATCCAGAAAATTATCATGAGAGAATATACTCATGACCTTGTTATTGCTAATTATACTCCTAATAAGTGGCATGAGTGCGATGTTATGCGCATAACCAAGTCCGGCTATTCTACTGAATATGAAATAAAACTATCGTCATCTGATTTTAGTAGAGATAAACATAAACACTGGGGCCTCAAGCATGAGAATTTGCTTAAAGGCAGCGAGAATGCCCCCAATAGCTTTTACTTTGTCGTGCCAGAGGGGCTAATAACGCCTGACAGGATTCCATCTTTTGCTGGTTTAATATATGTCAATAATGGTGGATATATGTCAACAATCATTAAGGCACCTAAATTACATAAGGTAAAATGGGATGATGAAAAAATAAAACGCTTATGTAATACTTATAAATGGCGGTATCTTAATTATTTTCTAAAGAACTAAAGAGATAAAGTATGTCTAATAAAAAATCTATTCCTATAATAGCATACATGGCAGTACATAATGGTGCAGAATTTATTCGACAATCCATAGAGTCTGTCATAGGTGCTGTTGACAAGTTAGTAATTTTAGAGGGTGCATGGGGTGAAAATGTAGCTGTGAATGGTCAACCACGCAGCACAGATGGTACGTTAGAGATAATTGATGACCTGCAAAATAAATATGATAATATTGAAGCACACCAATATAATGATAGAAGTCAACTAGAGCAGAGAAATAGAGTTTTTAATCATATTCCAGATGACTGTTGGCTGTTTATTTTGGATCATGACGAGGTATGGGATACTGAAAATCTAGCTAAATTGTGGATGCTATTGCAGAGAACAGATGATAGCGGTATTAAGGTAAAGAGCTTAACATTTGTTAATGATCGATATACATATTCTCCAATATCATTTCCACGGTGCTTTAGGATCAAACCAAATAGGCAGTACGTGTTTTGTGCTCCAAATGACTTATTTTGCGATGGCAAACAGGTTAATGTAAAACCACATGAAGATATTGAGTTTTACCACTATAGCTACTGTCATACTCCAGAGCGATTCATGGAAAAAAAGAGAGAACGAACTAAGATTAATGGACATTTTCCGTGGGAATTAGATAATAATAAAGTTGTAAGACCAGATGCAAATATTATGTACTTTGATGGTAATCATCCTGATGCAATGAGAAAACACTCACTAATGAGTAAAAGGCCACAAAGAACCGGAGACCACTATGTTATAGTTCAGCATTCTGGCATTGGCAATGCAATATCTTTGACCCAGCTTGCCAAGTCTATTAGAATAATGTTTCCATTGGCAAAAATTACCATTCTAACGTGGTTTCGTAGTAGCAGGATACTCGAAAATTGGCCAGTCGTGGATGAGGTGTCGTGTGTAGATCCAAATGCCTATTTCAGCAGCTTAAAATCGCCTGTAAAAGAGATTATGATATCCCCGATAGGTTCACTTTCAATTAATCAAAGTATTCGTGACCGTATGCCGATTATGGAGATAGAGATGTCAGCGCCATGGACTATGCACGAATCTGAATACAATATGTTATTTGCGCGTGAATTAGGCTGGGAGGGTGATTCTCCCAAACCAGAAATATTCATAGAAGAAAATAACAGGAGGCGAGCACAGAAGATATTGTGCGACCATCAATGCGATGGCAAATTTCTGGCTGTAAATGCCTCATACCTACATAAAGAGCAGTGGCCAAAAAAACATTTTGGTAATAAAAAATACATAGATTTTCTTACATGGTTTGCTCAAAAGCATGAGTGGCCAATAGTATTTGTAGGCGCTAAAGAAGATTTTGATAATGCGGATTACATCTCATCCATGATTAATGATCGTAAAATTTTAAATTTGTGTGGATATTCTGAAGACATAAAAGATACTGCTGCAATACTGGAGTTTGCGACTGTCACCGTTGGCAATGATGGTTCACTAAATCATATCTCCGCCACTGTTGGTACTCCGACCGTCACAATCTTTACTTTTACCAATACAAAGAAAAATAAGCCAATCGGCGACAATGCCATAGTGGCAGCCATAGAGTGTAACAATAGGCTAATGTGTCAGCATGGTGGATATAATCAGTGCAAATGCCTAGACGTGCCGCTTGAGTTAGTTATTAGTAAGTTTGAAAAGGTTTGCAATGAAAGAGGATAGAATTAATAAGGTTTCTGCGCTCCAGAAAGGACGCTCCAAGAGGCTGACTGAATTAGATGTGGAATACATACGAAAAAATCACATCAAGGGTGATAAAAAGTTTGGTGCAAAGGCGATGGCGAATCGTTTTAATGTAGGAACATCTACCATTTACGGAATTTTAAACTATAAAATCTGGAAATTAACCAAGTGCAGAAATTGTTGCAAAGATATTGGCTATTGTAGTAGTCAGTTTCCGTTGTGCTCTATGCTTTGTAAATTTTTGTTTTATACCGAAAAAATAGATAATGGATGCTGGATCTGGAATGGCCAAACTATGTCAGATAGATATGGTGTAATCAAAATGATCAAACATGGAAAAGAAACAAGAGAGTTTGCTCGTCGTTTTTCATATGAACTAAAGTTTGGTAAACTACCAAAAAATAAAAATGCGAAGAAAAAACAGAGTATTTATAACTCCTGTGGTACTAAACTTTGCGTTAATCCAGACCATTTAACACTTGATAGTCATGATAGTCATGATCTTCAAGTTCGTCGTGTTTGTCAAGTTCATCGTCGTGCCCTGACGATGGAACAGGCTAGAGAAATTAGAAGTCTTTATAAACGAGGAGTATATGGTAGAGGCCATCGTGCATTATCTAAAAAATTTAATGTATCACGCGCTACGATTAGTAGAATTGTGGACAATATTACATATTTGGACAAATGATACATCTACTGCTACGAGATAGTGTGTTTTTATAATTTAATAAGTGCTGGTATCAGGAGTCCAAACAAACGCCCTCGCCTTTTCGTAACTCTCATCCATTGAGTGCCACTCCAGATTCTTTTTCGTTGTTTTAGGATTTATGCACAAGTAAACTGCATTGTCTAATTTCGGTATATATACTGGTATATCTATGCATCCAAGTTCTATTTTACAAATCGTCATATGCATATCAACAAGCTCTTGATAGCATTCTATCAATCTAATTTGAAGATTGTCTAATTTATACTGCATCGATTCCAGTAAGTTTTTAATCTTTTCTTCTCTAGCCGAATTAATAGCCGCCATAGATGATAACCTGTTTAAAAGTCTAGCATATTTACGAGTCTTTTTATCTATTAGTTTTAGTGACCTACAATATGATTTAATATATGGCAACATCGCTATTGCTTCTTCAATTGTGTAGTTTTTAACACAAAATATTTCCTGCTCTCTCATTTCGTCTCCTTTTGAGATTAATTAACCTCATATAAGTATACGAATTAGACAAACTGAACAGAGAATGCTAAGTTCCAGTCAGATATTGCACCTATTGCTGTCGGCTGCACAGATATTGCCGCTAGGTAAACATGCTCGTTTCTTGCTTCCCATCCATTTGTAGTGCTATGGTCAACAAATTCTAATGCACTGTCTCTAGTATGAGCTTGTTTCCAAACACCTGATATCGCCGGATCTGAGCTAAATTGACCAGATGGACTAATTTCAAACATCCATACATTTATATCTGGTGGGCTATCTGTAATTGTACCACCAGCATCATATGCATATAACTTTGCATTGAATGTATTGACATCTAATGAGCTTGGTGCTATGAAATCAATAAATAGTGTCCCTGATGGTCTATTTATAAATTCTGGATATGTCGCTATGTTTGCAAAATCAAATGAATTTAGTGCTGTAATCAGCACCTCTGGCCTCGGATCAGATTCACCAACCACTTTCACTATTACCCCAGACGTATTTACAGTGCTTGGACGTGCACAATTCGTCATTTGTCCAGATGTGCCCGCTATGTCTGATACAGTACCAGCAGAATCAGATATAAATGTAGTACCGTTAAATTGATTTATAGTTATGGCCGAGTTAGTACCAGTTAAACCATAGAAAGCCAAATGATCATAAGTTCCGCTTCCTAAATGACTTATTGCAGTACCACTAGCCGAAGCATTTCTAAAATGAACAATTCCAGTCATTTGTCTTCCTCCTAGTTGTTTTACTTAAGTATACGAATTCACACCATCGCCAGCAAGACTTTCTTCACCAATGAAGATTGAGTCAACTGCTACAGTGCTACTACCAAATGAACATGGGCTACCCAAACAATTTGGACACGCTCTTCCTCCAGGTACAAATATTGCTGGACATTCTGTAGATGCTTCGCTAGTTGTTCCTGTCTGTATTGATAGAGATAATAGTAGATCTATTCCACCAACCTCATATGTACTCTGACCAAATTCATTTTTAGATGCTTCGAATATTGCATCCATTAGATTAAATTCAATAGGTAGGTTTGAGCCAACACCAGTCGCAGTATCTACTATGTATGTAAATGGAGTATCAAACACTCCTATTTTTGCTGTTTTTACTCCAACCCTAAACCTTCCACCGCTGCTAGTACCATTAATTCTAATAATGGTATTTCTATTAAATGCTTTGCCCCTTGATCTAATTGGAGATGCTTGCGTTGGTTCTACCTCATTGTATATGAATGGAATGCCGCCAATATCTGCAAAGTCACTAGACCACCAGATTGCCAGGGACTCTTTGGCGCAGGCACAAGAGCAGGTACATGTGTCTGGAGGAAAAAATAAAGAGTATGGACATTCGGTTTGACACGCCTCTTCCTCTTGTGGATTGCTCTTTACCTCTACCTTTAATATATTATTCTGAACTCCAACGAATCCTGTAAAAAACCAAGACCCCCAATTTTGAATTACAGCCGGTGCCTGTTCTACTGGCTGTGCAGATGTCCATGCAATATTTGGAGTTTGTGGACCAATTAAATTTGTTGTATACCATATTGGAGTAATGTTTGTTGGAAATGTTTCCAATTGTGGTGGTTGATATCTTACCTGATGTAAACTTAATGCCAATGCAGACATATACCCATAACCCTGATCTAAATCCGGTTCTGAAGACCCAACTTGATTTTTCGTTATTCTCTCATCTCTTGGTGGTCTGCCCGCTGGTGTCATTTCCGTATCTCTACCTTCTTGTGGCAGATCTGGATCTCTACTAGATGGATTATTTGCAGGTAATCCAACAAGAAATTGTGGAAAATTTGGATCATCAATTGTAACATTGTGTTGGGCACGACCATCCATTGTTACGCCAATTTTTTGTACTAGCCCAACAATATCCTCTGGTGTAAATGGCCAATTTCCAGCAATAGCCTTACTTAATGGATTTATAGTAATAAAACCTGTGCTACTATCTCCAGGGATACGAATATTGTCTTTTAGTTTATTTTCACTATTCCATTCGGCCTGACTAGTAACACCCTGATTGTTTGCAAACATTCTTGCCAGATGACCGCCCAATGTGTCTGGACGATCAGAATCATTTATTAAATTCTCTATTGCAGCCTGAATATCTCTTATGTAAGATGGATAAAACTTTATAGAAAAATCCTTTAACACTCTACCATCACTGGTTGGTGTAAATTCTACCTTTGTGTCTTCATTCTGAGTTGTGTACACATACCATTTTGGCTCCGTTAATTCACGTATTCTATATTCTGCATTTATCTCAAGCATTATTTCTTCAATATATTGAGATGAAAATTCAATAAATTGACGCTGAATAATATCGTCTGTTGGTGTAACTGGCCTAACATTTCTACGAACATTTTCAATCGGAGTAGTAAACGGTCTTGGCTTACTGTAAACTATAAATGTTTCTCCAGTGAATCCTTTTGTCATTACTTACTCCTGAAACGTTATTCCACCAAAGAATGTTGGTTTTGATACAAGTACAATTAATCTAAACTGAGCAGATGCATCAGAGCCAGAAGTTGCTGTTTCTAAAAATTGCTGAGCAGTGCATGGATCTCCAACTTCTATAATTGAAGGGTCTGCACCAGCAAATATAACATTATATATGACACTACCACCAGTACTAGGAACTTCTCCATCGGCATAAGTTGCTCCACCATCAGGAGTAAAACTCTTTATTGCACCATTTCTATTATTTGCATCTGGCCTTGTTGTTACTTGTCCAAGAATTATATTACTACCGCCAGTAGCATTAACAAGGAAAACATCGCTGGTCCCATCATCCTGCAAAGCAGTTGAGTCTGGAGCTATCGGAGTCTCTCCCCCTCTATTCTTATTTCCATGTGAAACTAGTGTGAATTTATCACCTACGGAAGCCTGTGGTATATTCTGTTGGTCTAGAAATGGCACCTGAAATACTTCAAATTGTATGGCGGACTGACTTTCTCCAAAATTACTAGTAACCGTTGTTGGCAGTGTTTTAACATTTGCCACCGACAGTCTTTGTCCAGCGATTTCAACTTCCTGTATTGTGCTAGATATCTCAACAACCTTAGTGTCCTTTAAATCTACTCCGCCGGTAAAATAATGCTCAAATGTGCCGTCCGCTCTTTTTTCTATGTGATAGACGGCATCCATTCCGAACTGCAAAAATCCATCAGTTGCCCTAGCTTGTTTGAGATCGTCATCGCCAAAACCAACATCAAGTGCGCGAGGCCACTTTGTACCTTGTGAGTCTATAGCTAAATAATATTGATTAGCACCAGGATTTCTAACGCTTATAATTTCAACTGGTATTTCACGAGTATGTTCTAGTCCTGTGTCTGCTTTTATGCCTCTGCGACCATCTGTTGTTTCAGGTAGTTCAGGAATTGGTGGCACTGTAAATTCAGGCGCTTCAAACTCTGGTATGCTGGCATCTATTCTTTTAATAGCGAATGAAAAGTCTTCATCAATTGCACGTTGTATCGGTTTAACAGTAACAAATTGAGGGAAATGACTTTTTAAACTGTACTTCGTTTGCCATGCTGGTGTTGATATATCTTTAGTTAAGCTTATATTAGTAATACCATGCGAAACAGTACCGTAGTTTCCACTAGAATCAATAGATTGGTTTGAATAATTATCAAATGAAATTACTGGTAGTCCAACCTTAACAACTTCAGCAAATGTTACAGTGTTGCGATTAACTACCTGTGTACTTAAAAATGCTAATGCATCTTCATTTAGTAATTCATTTGAATCCTGAGATCCTCTAGGTTCATAGCTCCAAGGAACAAAACTATCAACAACCTCTACCTTTAAGTCTGTTCCAGTTCCAGAAGCCCATATGTCAGGAAAATCAATACCAAATCTTCTTTTAACTTTTACAGGAATACATGCACCTATGGCATTTGTTGCAGATGGGTCTAGTTCCTGAAATGGAGTTGCTTGCTTTAGTGGGTCTGGAATATCATCTGTGGTGTCACCATCAAAAATGCTGTCTAGTGTTTGTATACGAAATACGTTATTTAGTTCTAAGTCCCTTTGTGCTTCTGGACTCCAAGCAAATTGCGGAAGCCTCACCAATATTCCTTTTTCTTGATTATCTATAACTTCTAAAAAATCTTCAGTGAATTTATTTCTATTGCTGTCCCATTTTTTTACTTCGATTGGTACAAATTGATTAAACTCATCCTCGTTCCATTTTTCAAATGCTGCTGGAACCTGTTCACCGTCTAGACCCCATTTAGTATCTGGAGGCATGACTGCATATGCTCTCATTTTATTTGTGTCATGATTGTAGAATGGTGCTAAAAATTTAAACTGATCGGATATCTTATAATTATCATCGAAAGTTCCGCCGTCTGTTTGATTTTCTAAATTGCACCACGATTCATTAACAACATCAAATTGATCTAAGTCACCATATAATTGACTATCAGGATCTAGGACATATGTTCTACCATAGTGATTTTGTGCAAATGTGCGAACACGACTATACCAATTTACAATCCAGCTACGATCAGCAACTCTTCTATTTCTTAAAAGTCCAAGACCAGAGCCCACTACAGACCTTTGCTCTACAGTCAATCCAGTGTCGGAATTTATAGTAGCATTATCAATTCTGTTATCTAGCCCAACAGATCTAGCCCACCACTCTAAACCTTTTAGAGATGCAGCTAATTCATCGTCTGTTGGTTGGTATGAGTTTAAATTGCCATCAGGTCCAAAGTATTTTAAGGTAGCACTCCATCCCTTAATAAACTTAAAATTTGTTTCAAAATTTACACCAAGTATATTTCCAACATTACCAAATGAACCGCTTGGCATCAATCTTACATCAGTTGGCCCAATTAAGCCCTCTATATTTCCACCGTATAGTCTTGCTACTGTTGATCGTTCCGCTTCATCATTTCCATATCGTAGAGAAATAACTTCCGCTGTATCTGACTCTGTTGGTATAGCATCTTCGCTTATTTCAACACCGAACCTTCTATTTACAACATTTATTTTATCTTTTTTCATGTCATAATAAAAATCATATGCTATATCTTTTAATATTCTTGATACGGCATCTAAAAACGGCTGTGCCTTAAATTGAAAACGATACGCATCTGGATCTCTTGGCAGTTGAGCATCTATTACCTCTGGTGGCGGCAATTTGTCTATAAGCCCATTTATTGTTCCAAGTGTGTTTTCAAAATATTGTACAGCCTCATATATTTGGCCATAAGATGCACCAACTGTGCGCAACTGATTTAAATCTTTTATTACTCTTTGACGACCAACTTCTTGACCCTTTACTTTGCAGTACCAGTATATAACATCTATTACACCAACTGCTGGTGAGTCATTTTCTCCAAAAATACCATATGTATCTATTGTAAAGTCATTAAGCTCATCTCTAATGTCTTCTATATCAATGCTTAGTATGTTTCCACGAGATGATTTGCTATAGTCTGAATGCTTTATTCTACCGGCAATGTGAAAATCATCACCAATATTAAACCTTACAAATGTACCAATTGGAGGTAAATCATTAAATGTAAATTCATCTGGAATATATTCTAATGAAAATCTGTGTGGTTGTTGACCGAAACCAACAGACGCATTTACAGAAGAAAGAAAGGCTGTCACCGGCACACCAAATACGCCGCTGGCTAGGAAAATTTTCTGCTGCTCAAACGTAGTTGTGCCGCTTGCTTCAATAAATGGACTTAGTGGCTCTCCCGCCATGTCTTACACCTTTCCTTTGATATATTTTATTTAGATTGCTCCATCAAAACCTGCAACCAGCGTATCAGATGACCAGCGCCATTGACCGCTAACCTGAACTCGATACCTTGCTGTAACTAAATAGAGTCCTGGAGATGAATAATACGTAAACGGATTAACAGTATTGCTGCGTGCCAAGTTTCCAAAGTTCCAGAACAAATTGCTGTCAGTTGGTGAACTTGGTTGGAATGACCCGCTAGCAACCAGAGTAAAATCTACATTCATTGATGGCGGAACAACTCCAGATCTTGGGGTTCCGCTGATAGAGATTAGCGGATAATCAACACCTGCTACTAATCCACTAGCGAGATTGAGATTAAAGCTATCCATGCCAACCATCCCAAAATCATCTACCCCACGAGCAGTTATAGTATATATTCCTGCATCTCTATAATTATAACATCCCGACCAAACGCCTGTCACTTGACTACCAAGATCAAATCCACTTATTGAGCTATTTGCTGTTGGCAACTCATCTCTTTCTGGTTCTCCAAAATCAATCTGATTAATTACCCATTGGTTGCCATCTCGTAGGTTTCCGCTAGCTACAACACAAACATCAATGCCGCTACCATTGATAGGTATTCCAGATTGTGGAGTAACACTAGTTATTACAACTTGAGGCGGTCTTTTTGATTTTCCTACTGTTAGCTTTGCATTGAAGTCAGATTTAAAAGTGTTTGATATAGACAACTTAGCATTAAAGTCACTTTGATCTGCTTGAATAAATGCAATTTGCGCATCTATATTTAACGATTGACCAACTGTATCTTCACTATTTGCTTTAGCTAATACTCGACCATGCATCTCCGCAAATCTGCTAGTTCCTGGTATGCTCCATACAAAGCCACCCAAGCTAAATGGGCCAGCCTGGTACTTTGAGTCAACGAATCCACCGACTACGAACCCACTAGCACCAATTAATGGCAGAGCATTAACATAGCCACCAATACTTGTGTCGGGAAATTGAAATCCAGTACCACTAGCAATGCCTCCCAGCAACGCTACTGCATCTTGTCCAGGAATACCCACAGATTGGGCAAATCCTCCTAAAATACCAGACCCATCATAAGACATTATTTACCCGCTATTGGTTTTTATTTGCTCAAGCAATACTGAATCTCCAGTATAGATATCTACGCTAATAAGTCTACGTGAATTATTAGATTCCCAGCCAAAGTTAAAAAAATTAAAATCTTGCTTTAGGATACGCTCTTTAGTTGCGACTAATTTTAGTCGTCCATTAATACCTATATGCTCAGTAATCATTACACGATCATGTATATTTTTAATTCTATCGTCCCATATTGCAACATTGTCTATCTTACGCTCAACTCCACGCAACACACATTTTACAGAACATACTCCATCACTTAAGTTTATAGCAGTAATATTACCAATACCATCTTTCATTGTGTTAGTGCATGTAAATGACTCAAATGCAATTTCGTCTTCTGATATTCTTTGAATTTCATATTCCATATCTGTTTTTAATACAACAGGAGTAAACTTCTTTCTGTAAACATCATTAATTTCACCAATAGTTTTTCCCATTATTTGATTTTTTATACTTGACACTAACCTCTCCTTATATGAATGGATAATCTATTCCATCTCCACTATTGTACAGTGTAGTTTTTTCGTCTGCTGATAGTATTTTGTGCCAAACTCCCCATCTAGACAATCTACCAGATAGTGGGTTAGCAAGATCTGCATAATTTCCTAACCTGAAGTCTTGTGAGCCGTCAAATACACCAAATGGAGTTATGGTTGCGTCTGATACTGCCGTACCATTATCTATCTGTATATTTACAGTGTTTCCAGTTGAGTCATGCCAAATTACTACAAAGTGCCATGTTGCAGCAGACATAGAGGTGAAATCCTCAGCCACACTAAATGATCCTACTCCATCTGGACTAGTAACTAATCTAGTCCTACTAGATGCTATATAATCTATTAGATATTCTTTTTGATTTCCTGTATTTGTGTATTTACTCATAATTGATTGATTTACGGCTAGACTATCAATATAGACCCATCCAGCTAATGTGAAATCTCTATTCCCTATTGTTAGATCCGCGTTGTCTGCTCTAGATAAGTAATTCGAAGCATTCCCAACAAGTATTACGCAATCGTTGCCGTCTGGTCCACCCCCAGAACTTACTCCAACTGTACCAATTTCTGACAAGTCAAGTGAACCAACACTATCTAGTCTCGTCCCTGATGATTCATCCAAGTTCCAATATACCTTTACATCATCTTGTAGTCCAGAAGCTATCGGGTCCACTGGTTCCGGTGGTGTAGGTATCACTGCTTCTCCAGCCAAGCAAGATGTTGCATCTGTACTTCTTGTTGCTGCTTCTATCCCTGTCCATTCGTAACTCATTTTAAACTGAAATCCAGATACCCCAACGCCACCATATGTTCCTAATTCATATCCACTTGCATGTGCTGGAAAATGTGCCATTGTATATATATAATTTGATACCTGATCTTCTATATATGATCCACTAGAAAATATATTTGTGCCATTTACAAATGTATTCTGCAATTCTGGCAAAGATGATGGTAGTGGTAATGCATTGGCTGTTCCAGAACTTAATTGTATATTTCTATCCCATCCACTTTGTTGTAGGTAAAACCATTGTGGCTGATATCCCTTGTCGCGAAATACATTATCATCATCTATCCAGAACTTCATGTTAAAAGCTTTGAAATCTGAATCAATAGACCCATCTTCTACCATTAAATTAAAGAAACTATCTGGATGTGAGTTTATTTCACCTAGATTAAATGTCAATGCTAGTGTTGGTGTCGTGAATCCACTGCTATCAACAAATGTATTTCCAAAACTAGCTGCTACACCCGATTCTCTTTGTGCATCGAACCCACCAACCAAGCCATCAGCTATCAGTCTTTCGGACCCCTTTGCTGCTGCCTTGTATACTCCACTCTCCCAATGTCTAAATCCTAATGGGTCTGGAGATTCTGCATCCCATATTTCAATTTGACCAGCAGCTCTTAAGGCACCGCTGACTGCGCCAGGAAAGAAACCAGATGTAGTTACCATTAATCTCTCCTATTAGTCAAAAAGTGGTGTGAGGTTATCAATTTCAAAAGTTGTTCTAAGTAGAAATCCGCTAGCACTAGTGCTTCCGTATTGGGCTAATGGCAAAGTGCCGGAGGCCGCGACAGCCATATAAACCCACTGAGAAACATCTGCGTCTCCAGACCCATGAATAGTAGATCCGCCATTTGTTCTTGACAAATTCAATGATTCTGGAAGACTGGTTGGCAAAAACTTTGACTCATTTAGTAAATAGTTAGTTGGGAATTGTAGTCCACTAGCCCACGCATTGTGTTTTTCATATACAATTCTAAAAGAGTCTGGTGTGAGGAAGTCGCTTGTGCTTGATGCCCATAATCTTATATTATGAATTCTGGTGGTATGACAATCAAATTGTTCTGCACGAAATAGAAATACTCTAGCGCATGATATTCCTGATCCTGGCGATATATTTATAGAATTCATGTCAAAGTCGCCGAAGTTAAGGCTTGCTGGATTACTTCCAGATGCTCTAACACCGATAAAAGCTTCTGGCACACCGGAGCCGTAATGAATATGGCGTGAACCAGATGGATCTACACCCTCTACGTTATACTCTATCAGCATTGGGGTAACATTTATCTCTGGTGTTAATATAGTTGGAGATACTGTGGCTGGCGTACCTATCCTGTTATTTAATGCTATTGGAATACTATATGCCCAATTTCCGTATCTTTCTACCATGCCTTTCTCCTGCCCTTATATTTTTAATATTGGTGTCACCCTTAACAAGGCTTCTTCTTCCTTGCTGAACCCTACATCATTTACATAGTCCCAATAGAAATCATACTGTATTCCACCTGGACTCGTAGGCAAATCTGATACACCACTACCTAACAATATATGAGTATTATACGATCTAAATCTTCTGGCGGTATTCCAGGAAGCACCTTTGTCTATTGAAAACTCAATTGTAACGTCTACTGGTCTTGATTCTTCGTCTGATAATGAATATGTCATTACAGCATAGTCGCTACATTTAAACAACTCTGGATTGGTTCCAGATGGTATTGTCGCATATGGTCCCAAATTAGCTAATGGCAGAATACCCCTCGGTGTTCCTCCACCGGCACCAACGTAAATCTCTTGCCAGTCACCATTTACATATGTGTAGATATATGTACCACCACCGGCAGTTTTTTGAGCTGCATGACCTATTACACCAACATTGCCCATTGTGATATAGCTTACTAGCATTTTATTATTTATTGGATCTTCTGAAAGATAAATATTTCCATCAAACCTAGTTAGGTCGTCTGGCAGGTTGCTTGTTGCATTTGTCCAGTTCGATACCCCAGATGCGTTAAGTCCATCATTGATAAAATGATTAACTCCAGATGCCTCAGTACATATAAACGCATGAAGCTGTCCATCGAAATTTTTCAGAGCGCACGATCTCATGGGCTGATCGGTGTCGTCCAGTATTCTTGCGGTCCACGGATCGGATACACGAATATCTGTAGTTTGTCCAAGACCAGGAGGAATTGTTAGAGAACTAAGGTCAGCAAAGAAGTCTACCCCAGATGGGTATTGGCTGCCCAGCCTTACACTTTTTAGTATGCCAGAGCCCTCTAATACGAGTAATCTGCTTGGCCCATTAGACTCCCCATTTGTAAATCCTCCACTAGGCCATATCTCAAGTGATCTAGTTGTTGGTCTAGATGTATCTGTGTCAACTAGTGACATTGTACCGCTACCACCATTTATTTTCACTACATCACATGGATTACAGAAATATATATCATCGCCATAACTTATCATATCGCACATATGTAATAGTTCTGGATCTGGAGAATTTTCTGATAATCCTTCAGTAAATCTGGTTGCCGGACCAAATGTTTTTTTGTCTTGGTCATCTATTGTTGCCCAAAAGTATTGACGAGCTATGCGTGAGTCGCTAAGAGGCAATGCTGTAAAATCATAGTCCCAGCCATTTTGTGGCCATAGATCAGATGCATTATCATCTTTAAATATCTGTTGACCAACTATAAACAGTATACCATTATGCACAACCATAGAACAATCACCAGTTCTTGTTTTCATTGGCAAACTTTGTGAATCAGTACCAACGCCACTTGGAGACATTAGTTCTAGTCCTGGACCACTCAAGTCTGGTCTAGACTCATATTCAGAATTTCCACCATTAACAAATAATCCAGAACCATCAAATCTAACTATAGACAATTCAGAACCAACAGCTTGAATGCTGTTTAGTGCTTGGTATAGTCTTCCATTAAATACAGCCATTGATTTTTTATTATATAGTGCTCCTGGCCATATAGAGTTTGCTCCACCAAAATAAGTTCTAAAGTAGTCAGTTGTTGATTGTTGATTGTTGAATGATCCCTGATAGTTTGGAGATACATCACTGTCTGCACTACCTGTTGTTGGATTAACCCTAAAGCTATATGCAAAATGCCTAGCCATCCTTCCATCAACATATATGAGTCCACCTCCCCAGGTTTGTAAAACAATCGGAATCATACTTTACCTCCCTATATTGGGTTAGTGAATGTGGGATCTACTCCACGCATTCTTATTTGTACACCTGCATAAAAAACATTTGGACTTAAAGGATTGTCACTTGTTTGGTCAGCATAGTTCCATACAAAACTATGTTGTGCGCCAACTATACCAGATGGATCTGCTGACTTATTACTAGTATCTATATTATTAATGGTGCCAACTGATTTCCATTCAGTACCATCATCTATAGAATACTGAACCTCAACGTTTATATTTCTCCAAAATGGCCAATCAAAAGTCTCATAGTCAATTGTTACTGTTTTGTTTACTGGATCATGACTAGGGTTTGGTCTAGCTTGTGTTCCCGAACATATAATTACTTCTGGATCATACAAATCTATTGGAACTAATCCATTTAGCTGCTTGCTATCTCTTACGTGATTTATTAGTCTCCAATTGGAGGCAGTATTAAGTTCAAACACCATTGTTCCACCATCGCTATAGTCCTCACTAAACATAACTTTCATCGTGTTATCAACTTCATCTACAAATGCGGATATGTGATAATTTCTACATCCTGTATAGTCTAATCCACTTGAACCAACTCCAGATGGAGAATACACTCCACCACTGCCAGATGCGAGTGGTATACCTGCCTCTCTACCAGATGCAGCATTAATGAAACCATATCCGCCAGGGTTAACTACTGTTGTTGGATATAATGATCTTACCCTGCGTGTGTATGATAAAGGTACTCTCAATTGATCAAACGCTGTTCCTTCATCGTCTAATATAACTCCACTCGTTCCAACATTCTGATCAAAACTGTTGATTGCATTTACACCAGATGCCCATGTATCAAGAACACCCTCTTGTGAGAATCCAGATGGTCCTGCCATTCCAGATGTTGACGGATAGTCTAAAGTATTATTACCATCTGGCAAAATTCCAGAAGGGAACGATAGTTCTGGAGTTGCAGAAAATCTATATGGCGCTATTTGGCTTGTCCAGTCTACTAATAATCCGCTTGGTTTTATTATTCCGCTAGCTGGTAAAGATGAACTTTGATCTGCCCAAGTAACTCCGTCTGTTGAAGTAGCCCAAAACACACCACGACCAAATCCAGGATTACCAGCATTGTCATCTTTAGCTACATTAAAGTTAGATTTAAAATTAAGAAATGCATGTAGTTCACCATTAAATGATATTAGTTTACAACGATATGCAGAAGATCCTCCCCATGGACTACCAAGTATTGGATTTTCTGATAAAGATCCACCGAATATTCCAGAAGAAGACAATGTTTCAATTGAGGTTAAATCTGCAACCTCTCTTATTCCACCTGGCCTGACAAGAAAAATATTACCGAGATTGTTCAACATGAATATATCGCCATCATGAGAAGCTAGCGATCTAGAAGCCGGTCCACCAAATGAGTCAACCTCTCTTCTCGTTGCATAGTTTGACATTTGCGTTGGTGTTGTTCTGGTTGCTATGCCATTTGAATGAACATCAGACGCCCTTTCGTCATTTATTATCTGCATTTTGCCACCAGGACTAACACACATTAAATTATATTGAGTCGCAGCCCAAACATGACCCTTGTGATACAATATATCATGTATGTTAGTGGATAGGTCTGGCATATTCTCTTTTCCACCATTTTTAATGCCACAGTACTGATCTACATTTCCTGGCGCTCCACCAAAACCGGCCTGAAATCTAGAATCTAGTAATATGTCTGGACTATCTAAATTTCCGCCTTCACCCTTCCATCCAGACCCAAGCTCTGCTCCATATTGCGAAACACTTGATACTGAAGATACAAACTTATGATGAGGAAATCTGGCATTCCATAATCCATAGCTGTAAGCCTCTGCATCTTTTGTTTTGAATGCCCAAAATAATCCACCGCCTGCAATTTTTTTAAATCCAAACATCTCTTGAAATCCAGCAGGATTATAATAAAATGGCTGCATCCAATTAAAACCATCTTGCATTACAAACTGCAATAGGTCTACCCTTTGTGTTGAGTCAAAGTTTGAGGCACCATTCTCATCTTCAAATGAGTTTATTCTTGGTTGGCCTCTACCGGCTGTGCTTAACAATGGTACGTTTGGATGATATTGAAAAAAACCAGAGGCAGGTTGTCCGTATGGTTGAAATGCATATCCAATATTTCTATTATTGGTTGCACCATCTATAAAACAATTTGTTAGATGATTTCTAAACCACTCAACCTGCACATGGCTAAATGTCATCTCATATGCTGCCAATTTTGTTGGAAATCCAGCATTATATATATTACTACCATCGTTTGCTGGAGAGGTTGGTATTCTTACATTTTGCGCAGACGCAAACTGAGTATCGTCATCGTATCCTTTTGGGTATGGCAATTGTACAGCCTGACCACTAGGGCCGAATATAACCGCAAACGGCCAACCTTCACCCTGATCCCTGTCTCTAATTCCACCTGATGCGTAGTATCTTTTTCCAGCCATCAAACCTTACCTTTTGCGAATTTATCTAAATTCATAACTACATCTGTAAACATGACCACCCGCTGCACCGCCATAAACATTTGGCGGAACGTCTGTGTCTACGCTGACACTTAGATAGATATATTCAGTTACTTCGTCATCAGATGCTATCCCACTAATCTCTGGCCAACCATCCTGCCTAAATAGATTTTGACCACTTGGTAGTGCTGTTGGTATGAATAAACCAGACGCATCTGTTAATTCTATATCCTGAATCCATGTGCCAGACGGAAATCCATTGAAAAAAAATGTACCTGTTGCATAATCAGAAAAATCTGGAATCCAGAATCTCATATTAAATATAGCTTCATTGGCACCATTCATCGCGTCAACGGCAGCAGTAACTACACACGTAGAGCTATGTACCTTTTCGTTAGTATTATTAACATCTCCAAAATCAAGCTCTTGATCTGCCGCTGTTCCAATCTGTTTAACATATGTATCACTAGAAGTTAAGTGTCTAGATCCAGAAGGACTTACACCGCTTGCAGCCCAGTACGACCATCTAATTGTTGGTGGAGTAGCCATTTTATCCCCTTACAGTATTACTGGCCCAGTTACCTTTGCTTCGCTCAAGCTTTTAGTATACGTCCATTGTAATGACCATTGTATGGTGTTTGAATCCTGATTTTCTGTTGTCTGCTGCTGTGTTTGTCTGAGTGTAATATAGTTAGCTGGCAACGGTCTTAGTGCATTTATCTTACCCTCTACAAAATTCTTTAAATCCGTAAATGCAAATCCCTGTTTCCCAACCGCCGATCCTGTTATACTAAATGTTCCCTCTGTTGGGGTAGATACATCTTGCACTACATTACCAAGAGATCTTTCAAATATTGGAAAAGATGCAAATAGTCTAATTGGTTGAGTATCTGCTACTTGAATATCAAACGTCTTTACACCTGATGGAAGGTTGTCTGCATCATCATCTGTATATTGTGCAGTATAACCAACTGTTCCCAAGAAGCTATTTTTGGAAACACTAAAATTATTAAATTGACTAGTGTATAAAGTATCAGAGCCACCAAATTCACTGTAAACACCAGATGCATCACCTGGCAGTTGTAGTTTAATTGTATTAAATGCATCTAAAGCACGAGCAAATGCAACGTCTCCGCGCCCCAAGCCCTGTATATTTCCCTGAAGACCAACAGTAGTTATGCCGTCTTCACCTTCTTCATATGTTGCTTCTTGTACATGGACAAAGTTGCCAGAAGACAGCGTAAACGACTCATTTACTGAAACAGAACCTTGTGCAACATCTACTGCCTCAGTTCTAAGACCCTCAAATGCTGTTGCTGTTCCACTAACAGATGCGAATGCAGGATGATTAGGTGGTACATTTCCGTAACCAACTCTACCTAAAACAAATGCTCTGGCATTAGTAACATTATTGCTTATTCCAGATCCGGCAGTATTGAGACCGACTGCTGAAATACTGTGCGTAGCATTAACTGTTCTTCTATCATCTGCCTCGTCAAAGTTCCATGCCTCAGAAAAACTTTGTATTCCTGTATTATAAAAATCTTCTTGATAGCTGGCATTGAATGTATAATTAAGTCTATCCGCCCATGTGCCTTGTGGACTTGGATCACCTTCAAAGTTCACGTCTGAAATTTTAGGGTAAATACCACTAAGAACTGCCGAACCGTCATCGGTTATTAATAATTGCTGATTTCCAGATGCTAATGCATCGGTCAACTCTTGGCGGCGTTGCATGACAGAGGAAAAGTTACCGCTTTCACCGGCCAATTCAAGGAATATACCATCGAATCCTATAACGTGCTGAATTCCAACTTCGTCAAGCTTTCCATCTCTTAAATAATTTGTTTGCCAATTTAATATTGGTGTTGGCACAAATTCAAAGTCACCATAAAATACTCTTATCGACATTAGAAGCCCCTTGAGTTTACAATCTGCGCTTCATTCAACCTAGTTAAAAGACCAACCACAACCTCTTTGAGTGCTGCCTGCTCTTCTCTACTGGCGAAAGTCCCAAACCTCTCCTGTAAAGAGTTATTGATTGCACTATCTAGTGAATCTAATCCTCTTACATCTACTGTACGATTTGAATCAACCTGCACTGATATATTTTGTTCAACTAGAGCAGCGCTGTCTAGCCTTGAAATCAAGGTGTTTACTGCTGCATTTAGCGCCACTGCCATAGATTCTAAAGATCCAGTTGTGGCAGCATTACCATCTTGTGCATTTGTTTTAGGAACTGGCCTTAACCCCATACCTCTAGCCTGTGTTCTAGTCAATACAGTTTCAGATGTATTAGCCAACATTAATCGTGAACCTGGAGGCATTCCTCTTTTTTCTCTTTGTGCAGCCAACAAGAGTCCATTTATTTCTGATCCAGACAAAGAACCGCTGGCATTGTTTGCAGTGTTTGCACCGCTGGTAATTGTTGCACTGCCTAGTCTAGCATTAAGCTCTACTAGCTGGTCCACTGCTTCACTTTGTAGATTACGAGACGCGGCCAATACTTCTAAACTTCTTTGACCTAAAACAAACTGACCAGATAGCTTTTGTAATGCTCCACTAGCTAATGTTGCTTGACGTGAGAATCCAGCCTGTGCCACATTAGCACCTCGTTGCGCTGCTGCAAGATTTTCCCTAGCCTTAACCTCCTGCTCTTTGGCAGATTCTAGCAGCCCCTTGGCTATATCTTTCTGCTGTCTAGCCTCGTTCAGTTGTTCAAATGCTATTGTTACTTGTTTTTCTGCTTGGACTACAGCAACCTGCGCTGAGTCTGCTGTTATTTGCGCCAACTGCAATTGCTTGTCTTGTATGTCTGCCAATATACTTGGGTCTACACCCAGTCTTTCTAGTCCAATTTCGCTTATTGCTCGCTCAAGACCTGGGAATAGATCTGTGAATTGTGATGCTAACTGCAATAATTCTGGTGACAAATCTGCACCCTCACCAGCAACAACCTGTTGTGCGGCACTCAATCCTGTTTGCAAATCTCCAAATTGATCAAGTGTTGCTGTGGCAGCACGAGTACCAAGACTTTGAATAGCACTAAACTGGCTTTGGAATATATTCAGTGCTTCTTGTGCTGTATTAGCTCTAATCTCAAGGATTTTTTCTTCGCTAACTCCGATGATGTCAGCAGTTGTGGCAGATATTTCACTAAGTGCTGCCACCTGTTCTGCAAATGACCTAAATGCTCCTGTAGAATTCAATACACTAATTCTAGCAGAGGTAACAGCAATGTTGTAACTAACCTGCGCATCCGAAGCAGCTTGTAGTGCGGTGCTCATTCTTTCCTGTGCAGAAGCAACTTGTTCAGAAGCCTGAATTAAATTGTCTTGAGCAGATTTAACTTTGTCGGCAGCTTCAGTGGCTTTATCTCTTGCTTCCTTTAATGCTTCTTCTGCGCCTGTAGCACGATCAGCACTGCTTCTCAACTGTGATAAAATTCTCTCCCTAATAAACTGAACAGCCTCTTCGTTTCTTTGAACTATTTCTTGTTCAGCTTGAGCAGCTCTTCGCTGTCTTTGAACCGGATCTCTAATTTCAGATATTGATTGAATTATTTCACGACCACGCTCAGCCACTCTTTCAAATGCCTGTAAAGTGTTTCTAACTAAAATTGATCCCACAGCACCAAAAGTTCTTCTAGCGTCATCTGAGATGCCCTCAAGTTCATTCTGTATGACTTGTCTGAGTCTTCTTACTGACCCACCACCAGCGTCTCCGGCTCCGCCAGCATCAATACCTTGAATAAATGACCCAAGCCTTTCTATAAGTTCTTGCTGTTCATTAAATCTTGACTGCTCAGCCTGTAATGTTTGATCAATTCCATCCAGTCTTATTTGTCTTAATTGCTCTTCATTTCTTTTTAGCTCTTCAAAAGCTTGCGCCTCTAGTTGTGGTTGTAGTTTCAGCTCCACCTCTGCCCTAAGAGCACCCTCTTGGTCGGCTATAGCAGAAGAAAGTTGCTTGGCGGCATCATCTAGTGATTGCGCAACCTCTGGAGATGCAGAGCGGATTTGGTTTGCTAATTGCTGTAATCCTTCTACATTGCGTCTAGCAGATTCTATTTGTCTATCAACATCTGCTGTAGCTGCCTGTAAGGTCGCACCCTGTCGTGCTTCAAACTGCTGCAATAGCGTCCCGCGATTTTGCTCAACACTTAGTAGATTTCGTTGTATTTCTGCCTGTGTTTGTAGTGCTGAATTTCTATTAAGTATTTCTGCTGTTTCACCCCTTGCAACAGATACGGATTCTCTAGATTGAGCAACTATGTCAATAAATAAACCTTGTATATCTTGCAGGTTTGATCTAATGTTTCCGTCTTCACGAGCCAACTCCTGAGTAATACGAGTCTCTTGTTCTCTTAGTCTCTGTATGTTTGATTGCAGATTCTCTATTTGTTGTTCTCTAGATAATAGCTGTTCTTTTAACTTTGATTGCTTTACTAATTCATCTGTTATATTTTCTTCTCGTTCTAGGTTTAGTAATCCTTCCAGGTTTGCAACACCAGGCACATCTTGAAGTACATTTGTTGCACCTACATCACTCAATGCTCCTCCAGCTTCAGCAACCCTCTTGGCTCCAGCTTCTAATTCTGAAACTCTATCAACACTTCTCTGTATTGCATCACTGAAATCCCCTTGCGCCGCTACCGCTAACTGAAGTTCTGCAACTTGGTTTCTTATATCTTCTGTTAATTGTCCACCTTGCAATTGAGAGCGAGCACGACTTTCTGTTTGTAGATTAAAAGCCTCGATTGTGTCTTGTATCGTAACACTTTGGTCTTCCAATATGCTTCTACCAGCTTCAAATGCTGCCGCTAATCTCTGTGCCGAGTTGGCACTATCATCAAGTCCACGAGTGATGTTTTCAGATATTGCTAAAGCCTGTGATAATGGATCTGTAATACCTCTTAGTTCTTCTAGTCCACGAACATCAAATTCAGCACGTATTTCGCCACCACGAACTTCTTGCTGAGCTTCTGCAATCTCTCTACGAAACTGACTCTGTGCAGCAAATTCATTTACACGATTTGAAAAATCATCAATGGCATTTTTAGATGACTCAAGCGCTCCAGATAAGTCTTGTCCGGCAGATTGCACTAGATCACCAGAACGAAGAATAATATTTTCTAGATTCAATATAGAGTCTGGATCTAAACTTTCTAATGGACCCTTTATTCTTTCTACAGCGTCTCTAAGTAGGTCTCCACCAAACCCTTGTTGCAGGTCTCTTATCGTAAAGTTTCCTGCTGTAGCTAATGCACTCTGAAAATCTAAAGCAGCTTTACTATTTGCCTCTTCATTTTTAGCAAATCTAATTAATGCCCCACCAGCAGCTATTAGTCCGGCCAATAAGCCAAATTTAATGCTACCTGTTAAGGCACCGAACGTTACACCAAGTTGTAATGCTTGGCTTGTTGCGTCTATTCCAGCAGCGGCAAATGCATCGTTGGCGGTTTTGCCAGCTTTAAAAGAGTCTGACAGTTTATCCAATTGCCCACCAGCTATATTAGATATTGCACCCAGTGCCGCTATGCCAGCAAGTCTTCGTTGACC
The DNA here is from genome assembly GCA_029261055.1 of Candidatus Omnitrophota bacterium. Classification (GTDB taxonomy): domain Bacteria; phylum Omnitrophota; class Gorgyraeia; order Zapsychrales; family Zapsychraceae; genus JAJDCA01. The sequence goes on from JAJDCA010000037.1 coordinate 102,059, forward strand.
CGCAACCTGAGCCTGTCTATCTTCTGGGGCACCGGCACCACTGAAAAAGCCACCTATCGCCTGCCTTGGGTTCCTTAACGTATCTCTTAAACTGTTTAGAGATCCTGTTAATCTCTCTAAGCCTCTTCCACCTAATCCTCTTAATCCACCTCTACCAGCAGCACCGACCGCTGCTCCAGCTTGACCAACAACCTGCCTTACCGGCGTTTGTGCAATTTGTGATATTCTTTGACGTAATCCTAGCTGTTTTTCTAGTTGTAGATTTACACCACGCTCTTTACCTTCTAATGTTGTTGTACTGCTACCAATTCTTTCTAGTGTGCCTCTAATTAATCCACCAATTTGTAGAAATTGTCTAAATCCATTTACTAGAGATGATATTATTCTGCCGCCAACAGCCAATAGTCCTGTAGCCACCGCACCTCTTAATGCACCTGATATGGTTTGCACCACTTTACCTGCATCATTGAAGCTACTGCTTAGGTCAGAAACAACCTGTAAAACTGTAGTGGTCGTGGTTAAAACGTCTGACATTAAGCCGCGCAATCGTCCAGCACCTTCTGCACCTTCTGTAGTTCCGGCTAATGTGTTTACCAATTCATCAAATACAGATACTACTTTGCGACCTTGTGCTGCAAGTGTACTTAGTTCTTTTTCATTTTTTGATAATGCTACACCAGAAGAATTAGCCTGTAATGCAACCAACTCTTGTGTTTTGCTAAAATTGTTTAGAATACCTGCAAAAATATTGAACTGCCTACGACCACCAACCAAAAGACCAATTTGGTTACGTTGTGCAATACTTGTAACATCAAACACTTTCGCCAGTTTGCCTAGTACAGTTACCAAGTCGTCTCCTTGACGAATATTGGCACCAAATTGATTACCAACTTCTCTAAGTCGGTCGGCATTTGAAACTGCACGAGTAAAAATTGTCTTTAATGCTGTACCAACAGTACCAGCTTGCAATTGCGTTTCTTCTAATGTTCCGGCAATGATACCTAATAATTGCTCAAACCCAACGCCTGATTCACGAGCGGCAGATGCAGATCTTAAAAATGCTTGACCCACTGCACCAGCGGTTGTTGCAGCATTATCAGCAGTTACAGATAATCTGTCTAAAAATTCTATCGGGTTTTCTAAACTATCTCCGAAAACTTGTAATGCTGAAGTAATTAGTCTCGTTGAATCTGCGGCGTTTAGTTCAGATATATTTGTTGCCACTAGTGCGGCTTCTGCTCGCTCAAGTGCATCTTCTACCCCTAAACCAGCACGAACAAATGTACCAAAAGCAGTAGAAACTTCGTCAAATGATCTAGATGTATTTCTTGCTACATCAAATAATCCTTCTGAAACACGAGCTAATTCTTGTGGAGTTGCATTCAGTACTTTATTTAAGTCCTGAATAACGCTATCAAATCTAACGATACTATCTAATGTTGCACTAAACAATTGCTGTGCTGCTATGATGGCTCTAACAGAGATAAGATACTGTCCGAACCTTGCTGTTATTTGGCCTAGTCTAGCGCCGAACACTTCAGCAGAACTTCCAGACTGTCTTAATACATTAGTAAGTTGTCTGGTTGAGCGAGTAGCGGCGTCCTCTGACTGGACCAACTTTAGATTTGCTCTTGCTAAAGCCCCCGCCTCGTTCGCCCTTCTTTGGAGCTGCATCTGTTCTAAGGCAGCTCTTGTTTGTGTTGCCCTACTTTGGACTTCAGATAAACGACCTGCGGCATTGCGAAGATTGGTTGACAATGTTGCGGATTGCGTAGCGGCATCACCAAAGGATTGACGAACTTCCGTTAATCTACTTGCAGTATTGCGTAGGTTGCTGGTTAGAGTTGTGGATTGTCCGGCAAGGTCTCTAAAGGTTTGTTGCAGGTTTCTAAACCCCTGAACCTGTCTACTAACGCCACTTAACTGAGTTGTAGCTGTTCCAAGATTTTTAAATTCAGCAGCTAGCGTTCTAATGCGATCAGGATCTATTTTGCCTATGTCAGATCCAGGAACAGTGGCACTTTGTCTTTGCTCAAATTGACGACGAGCGTTGGCTGCTAATGCATCTCCAGTACCCCTAGCAGGGGTTGTTCTAACCTCCACATTGGATAGTTGGCCTTTTAATTGTCTAATTGCCGCTGCTGCTATTTGTGCAGATCCAATAGTAAATGGTATTCTCTTGAAGCTTTGCTGTAGTGTACTTTTGCCTGATCTACCAAATGATGTTTTCTGTACTGAAAATGCAATACTTCCAAAAGATGTTTTAAGTTCTCTTTTACTCTCTGCTGAAAACTTTGCTTTGCCAATCCTAAAAGCTATTGTGGAGAATGAATCTTTTATACTAGTTTTTGCTGCCGACGAGAATGCCACGCGCTCAATACTAACTGTCGCTGCTCCAATGGCTTTAGCAATCTGTTGGCGTATAGCTTTAACATCTACATCACGAGGTTGAAATTCAACACCCAGCTTTAGTATAAAGTCAGCCATCTCGGACCTCCGTTATTTGGATTTAGCAACACGTTTTTTCTTCGTGGCTGCTTTCTTTTTTGTCGCTTTCTTTTTAGTGGTTTTCTTCGCAGCTTTTCTTTTTGTCTTTCTACTATTTTTCTTGGTGTTCTTCTTCTTAACCTCTTCATTTAGGCGATCAACAAATTCTATCTCTGCCCATTCACCTGCAATCTCTTCTGGTAATTTATATTCGTAAAAATATGCTTCCTTGTGTATTAATGACATTTGATCTGGGTCTTCAGATACAAACCTCTTATATGCCTCCATGTCTTTGAAAAATCTATCACCAGAATCTTTTACGATGCAGCACCTAGCGATAAAAGTATGCATTTTCTGTTCTGTAGCCAACCCTTCGGCTGTATTAGCAAATAGCTCTTGTTTGTCTCCAATCTTAGACATCATTTCAGCACGTATTGTATTAATATTAGATGCCAATTGAAGCGACTCTGGATCTGTTGGATCGCTGGCACGCAGAACCACTTCAAGCTGTGCTATATTTTGTGCAAACTCTCGTATCTCTTTGTCGTGCTGCTCTGTCCATGTTCCAGACTCATTATGAATACGTCTAGCTTGAATCTCTGTCATTATCCCTTTACGTATTGCTTCTGAATATATTATTCTATATGTTTTATCTACCTCGAATAGGTCTTCCTGATCTGGAGAACTAAAACATAGATTTAAATCTTGGTTATCTATCGTTACTGAAAACATTCTGCTTTTTGAATCCTTAGACATTTTTGCCTCCCTTATACTCTACCGTTCCTTTGTTGATTTTAAACTCTATAGATTCAGATTTTCTTTCTATGGAGTATTTTGAATCAACCAATTCTTCTAGGTTCCTTATTGCATCATTTCCAACACGCAATATTTTTGCTCTTATGTTTTGATACCCTTCAAAGTCAGAGCCAAACCTAATTTCCACAGCCTCTAATGCAGATATAAAAACTTCTTTTATTGATTTTTCTATATCTATTTTTAAAAGATCAGATGCAGCATTATTTCTAATATTTTTAGAAGATTGTTGCTTCTTGCTCATTACTTTCCTCCATCCATCGTTTGTACATATTCCTTTCCTCTGAGTTGCCACTCAGTCATTCTTTTGCCAGACTTTTTAATTCTTTCGTTTTCTGATTGTAGCTTTTTACGAACATCACTAGTATTCATTTGTTGTACTCTCTGAACAGTATCTTTGTCTTGTTCGTCAACCATTATAAATTGCTCTTGCGTGGCACCAGTCGTCCTCCCTTTGCGTTGTGTATTTTGTGGCTGTCTACTACTATCTTTATTGTTGCCAAATTTCTTATTCTTCAATTGATCATTGACCCAGGCATCACACGAGTCATCGTCGTCTATAATTAGCTGAGATGGCCTATCTGGACTTTCAAATACATAGTCATAAAATTGAGACCAGTATACTAGTGAATTTTGCATTTCTGACCATTCGGAAATTGGCTTTCCAAACAAATCAATACCGTTTTTTGAAGCATTCCATTTAAATCTCCACTGACCACTGCGTGCCATTTCCCTTACTTCTGACTCTGGAAACATGTTATGGTTATAATATGCTAGTGCTAGACTAAATATTAAATCAATGTCACACTCTTTAAGAAAATTAGATTCATTTTCCCACAGTTGATCACCATTCATATCTTCTGTAGACATCATCACCATATATCTACGACTTATCTCCATTGCTCTAGTTTCTGCACTACAGTTAAAAAGTTGCTGCTTTATTTTATTCCTGTCACTAATCGTCTGCTCGTTTTCAATTAATTTTTTTCTTAGTTGTTTTTGTTTTACTGGAAAGAATTCTGAGTCTTTTATCTGTGACCTTATAAGAGTGTTTTTCTTATCTAATATTCTTATTTCTGCATCATCTGCTTCAGTCCATATTCTATTATCAGAATATAGCTTATCCAGCTCTTTATCGGTCATTATCCCACTATCAATACCTGACTGGAATTCTCGTTCGTAAATATGATGTATGAAATTACTCTCTGCGATTGTGAGAGATCTAAGGATAAATGTTGACTCTTGTAAAGATTTATCTTTTATGAGAACAATTGATTTGCCCCACAAAATCTTATCTAGATTCTGAGTAATCTTTTGATGAATCATGTACCTTGCCTTAGAGTTTGGCTCCTAAATATTGTCTATCTAGGAGCCACTTACCTTTTTCTAATCTGTCAACTCACTAGTTATTGAGAAGATGGATTAAAATCAAATCTACCTGTAAAACCAGTATGAGTAATAGTCAATGAGTTACTATTAGTATATTCAAAATTAGTAGTACCGTTTCCACCACCGGCGTCAAAACCATCAAATGTGACACTTGATAATTTATTTTTAGTACCAAGATTTATTGTTAGTCCAGAATCAGTAGCAAGTATAATTGTTCTATTTGTTAGGTTGGAGCTACCATCTCCCACGGCATTAACCAAGTCACCCTTGTCTGTAATTGCTTCAAAAGTAGTTGTTACCGTTACTGGGAACTGAACCGCTCTAAAGAATGGTGTTTTCGAACCAAGTTCAAATATATCTTCGCGGGTAATGTCTACGCTTACTTCAATTGATTGCAAGTGGTCTGCACCAGGAACATCTCCTGGCAAGGTTGATCCCGCAACATCGAAGTTTTCAGACCTTAGTACACCGGACCCAACGATTGTTGCATCGAATGAATCTGAAGTAGGGAATATACCAGATGGTACACCCTCTTGTCCTCCCCATGTTTTATCATTACCAACGAGAGAAATAGACTCGGTAAAGTTACCGTCTGTTGGGAAACTTAGGGTGTATGAACTAATAAACATACCAGAAGCAACTACTGTTGAATCAGGTGTACCCTCTGCACTATCTTGTACATCTGGATAAACGCTTACTGCTAAATCTGCCTTGTAACCGGCAGTACGACCCTTAAGTGAAGTGAAATCTGGGTCAGTTACCATTAACCAAAATGGCTTAGTTCCGTCTAATACTCGTTCTGCTGTTACTTCAACTTCTGGAATACCTTCAACATTTTCATAAGCGTCAAGCTGACCTAAATGAAAAACATCTTCTAAGTTAAAGGTGGTTGTAAATCCGGCAGACTGTACACCAAATGGTACTTCCCAGCCCTGAACTGCTGCTACGGCAGCGGTATCGTGACTCACGGCGGTAGTTCCGGCTGCTCCGCGCTCAATACCAGACGGAACCGTTGAAGACAAGAAACTACTATAACGGATTAATTCAGTTGTATCGGTTCCCGATGGCACAACTGCAAACATACCAGAATCAGGCCAAATTCCTGAAACTGCGGTATCCATTTCAATAAATGTATCAGTTGGAAGAATAGATGCTGTAAGACTGCGTGTAGGGGCAGATCCAGCAATGTAACTAGTAGCATCAACACGATTGTCCTTAATGGAAAGTTGCACAGTCGCATAGATAATTCTATTGTTAGTCATGTAAGTTCTCCTTGTAAAAGGTTTTATGTGACTCGTTTATATTTTAGTGCTCACTAAAAACCATAATTTTGCCAATTTGACAATACATGATTTACTAGTTCTAAGGCTATTATATAATACGTTCTTTTGATTATCCGCCACTTGGCAGATAGAAAGTTAAATTCCAGTCAACCCTTGCCCTGTGAAACCCATAAAACACATTGTTGTTTTCTACAACCCTTGTGGAGTCTATATAAAGCTTCTCCCACTTCAATGCATTATTCGCCTGCATATTCGTAAAATTCTCATACGTTGATGCTCTATCACCGTTTGATGTAAATAATACTGGTGTTTTGTTAAAATCTACACCCTGTATTACCTTCCTATCACTTCTAGTTGATAGCTGGTCAACTATCCGGTTCATTTGTCTTCTACTATTGGCTAAAACATGAAATACCACCTGTTGTGCTATCTCTGTCCCTCCTCCTAACTGATGTGGTGAACTTGTTCTGTTCTGTAAATCAATAACAACTACTGGTAATTGCGTAATAAACCCAGATGGAACAGAGACGTTGGTGCCCACTACATTATCTTTAAATTCCGAAAATAGCGCTGGCGATAGAAAAGTATCGGGGAAATCGAAGTGTGTTTCCTTGTAGCTGAATACCGCTTCGACCGTAGATGTTTCTGGTATATTTACTCCGAAAACAACGCCGCCGCCATTAAAGTCTATCTCTGGCAAATATGTTCCACTGCCGCGAGGCTGAAATACACCATCAACCGTTACGCCGCTAACATTTACTGTCTCAAATCCTGTTACGCCACTAGCATCCGTCTCTAAAACCCAGTCATTAAAGAAACTTTCGTATTTTGTTGATGTTATTCGTGTAAGTACGTCTGAACGCTGTCCACCAATGCGAAGTTGTCCACTTGCTATATTTTGGTATAGCCCATTGTCAATAAATTCACGCTCAAGATGAGACTTGATGTTTAGTTCTACTTGTGCAGAGTTATCGTATCTTCTTATGGGCACCTTACTTATCTCCTGCGTCTTCTTAAGACAACGCCGAATCCTCTCTCGAATTCAGATTTACTAAACCTTTCCCCAATTGTTTCTAGTACTCTTGTTGGACTAAATTCCCAGAATCCAGAGCTAGACTTTCTCATTATTCCTTTTTTACTACGACTAAATCTCTTTGATGCTGCATTACTTCCAACATCTTCAAAGCTATACCCTCTCACTACGGCACCGTTCTCTAGCCAGTCAATCCATGAAATCGTTTCTGTTAGTTCAAATTGGCCGGTTGTTCTATCAAGCCGCGTCAAATCATGCTGTGCTAGCGGGTGATCTTTTAACCTGTCAAAGTCTACCCACTCCAATATAGCCGCAAATTTAGTATTACTTTGTGTGACTTTTAGTGTGGTTATCTTTTCACTTCCTGGTGTTAGTAGTGCTAAAATCTTGCTTAAATCTCTAACTTCCTCTTGTGTGAACCCAAATTCACCAACTAGTCTTCCGCTCAAGTCACGAAACTCCTGAGAATTAGCAAAAGTGTCTCTCAGTATTTCAGATTGTTTCATCAAAAATGATTCGGAGTCCTTTACTATTAACTCCATTTTTTTATTAATATTCTTTTGAAGAAATTCCTCAAACTGTCTTTCATTTGTTATTTTTATTTTTGCCATTATTGTAACTTTTGCCACCATGCTCTTACGTGACTGCGTGACTGTAGCCCTGTTTTCACTGGCTCTCTAATTAGTGCGTAAAATTCTCCTTCAATTCTGGCCTTGACTGACCTCTGAATATCACTAAATGCAACTACCTGCATTTTGGTTCTAACCAATTGCGCTGGATCGCGACCAGTAGCCTCAAATTCAATATCCTTTGGATTGTATTTTAATAAAGCTGTATAATCTTGAGAACTTTCATCTTCTACTTTGTTAGACCCTTTGCATACTGGACATTGTGCAAATTCTGGAAATGGTATGTTGAATTCTCCATTTAATGCAAACGGATTATTTGTATCTGTATAAACGCCATCTGAGGCACCATCTGGTCCTCTAGAGCAGTTAGGGCATCCTGATGCTGTAGGTTCAAAAAACAGTGTTACTGTATATCCAAGATCTGATACTAGTTGATCAATACTAGATTCGAACTCTTGTTGTAATTCTGGACTTACGAATAGTCCTTTCGTTGGTAGGTTTTCTTCAGCCATTATAGTCTCCTATTAATGTCTATACCCGAATCCATCAAATGGACTGGTCCAATCTCGCTGATTTCCATTGCCTTCACCACTATGGTCAGAATCAGTTATGACTTTAGAGTTGTCGTATGTTATTAGTGCTCCATGTTCTCCAGCACCCTGAGTATTATCGTTTGCCAAATAGTCTACTATGGCTCTATCTAATTCGGAACATATAGATTTTACAATATCTTTATTGGCTCCAAGTCCTGCTGTTTTATCAATTTCAGAATCGCCATCTTTAACTCTGATGCTGCCACCCAAAGAATCACTATATCTTTGTTGTGCCATTAAGCATTCCATTTGCAATACAATTAAATCCTGTATGCTTGAATTAGGTGCTGGCGTTATGGCTCCTGTTGTTTGACTAATACTAAGCTCTGATACTGTTCCTGTAAAATTAAGCCTACGATTGAGGCGATTAAGCGCCTTTTCTGTAAATATTTCTAATTCATTGTCAGTAAACTTATCGTCTGCTACTGCTAAATCTAACTTTACTTGTCCTGTGATGTCATCTATGTTTGTAAATGCTGTTTCCATAGAGGTAGCAACAACGAAATCTTCAGATGCAGTGTTAGTAACACCGGCAGGAGATGTAACGGTCCATGTTATGCGCCAACCATTAACCGCATGTCCAGACGGCATAACGCCAAAATCTCTAGCATCATAATGACCTGTACTGCGTCTAAATCCCGCTACACCCGATGGTGAGAGCGTTCCACTTGCAGGAGAAATTATATTGAATACTATCGCCGATGGGTCTGTTAATACCCCACCAAAGCGGGTAAAGATGTCTAGACCGCTAGGCGCAGCTCCTACTACTATATTCATTATGTCTCCTAGCTATATATTGATAATTTAGCCTGTAAATGTTAGTGTCATTCCAGTTGGGCCAGATACTCCGCTGCCAGAGAAATCAGCAAACTTCAGCGTTGCATAGTCTGTTAGTGGAATATCCTCATTTACACTTGCTTTAAACCCACTAGGAATCGTTGCGCGAAATCTAATGTAGTACGTTTGATCTAGTAACTGTTGTCCAAAATCAGAAGGGTTGAAAGATCGTCTATAAAGTCCATTGTCACTAGGTACTTCTGTCATTATTGCGAGTCCAGATGCGGGTGAAGATGCTACAAATGTATTGTTTGACCAGTCAGCTATGAAATCATCGCTATTTCTGTACAGCTCTAATGTTGGGTTTATGCCAGAAACCGCAACAAAATTGTGTTGAACTGATAACATTAGTGGAATTGTGCTGCTGTCTTTTGGCCAAAGTATTTGCATTTAATCTCCAGAGTAAATTTATACAATAATATACGAATATTGTAATACGCTAACCTAGTACAGCTTTGACCCTATATCAAAAAATAAAAGTACACGAGTTAATTGCCCATGTACTTTTATTTTATTTTGTCAATTATAATAATGACTTATTATAGGGCACCCAATAGGGTTCTGCGACTATCTAGAACGGCAAGACCAAATTCTGCCCAACCATAGACTCCACCCTTCATTTCTCTGTGAAGATCATCGGCTGAGAACATTTGCATGTCTTCTCGTACTGGCATTACAAATGAATCCCTGTTACTTAAATCTAAAGCTACACAAAACTCTTCTTTGCTTGCTGGAACAGAAACACCAAGAGTACTAACAAGATAATCTTGATACTCTTGACCAACACCAAGCTCTTGAAGTTCATGGAATCTAGTTCCAAACATTCCCATAAATGGTGCAAAACCATCACTATCCATTAAAGACTGTAAAGTGGGATCAGTTACGATTTGTCCACCAGAAGATCCGGTATCAAAGTTTCTAATGTCAGCAATTGCCTCTGGTGATAGATAAATATCAGTCACTTTAGAATTACGACCACCGGCAAGACGCTTAATAGCTGTTTGTAGGTTGGTAGTTAGACGTTTTGAGTAAACACCGCTAGTAGCAGCGCTATCAACTACAACTGAATTAGAGGCTCCGGCAGCCAATAGTGCGTGCCATCCGTCATCGTTGATTTTTTGAGTAAATCCATTGGTGTATATCTCAATAGCACGAGCAATAACGTCCCAGCGAGCATCGCGAGCATAGTCAAGACCCCATGAAATTGCGTTACCAATCTTGTAGGTAATAACATGCAATTCACCACTATCAATGTTACGGTTAGGAATCGCACCTTCTTTTGGCACCACAAATGCTTTTCTAGAATCACCTTCTGAATCACTTGGCGTGTAGATATCTAGTGGAAACTTCGCGTCAGTGCCAGCTTCAAGTTGGATAGGGTCAAAAATTCCTTCCAGTGTGTCTGGTTCTAATACGCCTTGACGCCATGCTTGTTTTAAAACTTGACAAAGCGCCTTCTGATGCTCCTTTGAAACCTCGTCATTTCCAGCGGTTGCTCGAAGAAGTTCACGAGCCTTTTGATCAATTTTGAATTCTTGACCATTGATTTCAACTTTACCTTTGTTAAACATTTTATCACACCTCCAATTTAGTGTGTTTATTTCTTCAATTTAAATACTTAATTACCCAGCATTATGAATGTTTAAGAACAAACGAAGCTGATTATCACTGTTTAGGGCAGCAAGTGCTCGTCCAATAATTACTGATCCAGGCTGATTAACGTTAGATATAGAGCCATTTCCAGCACTATACAAAATTTCTCCAGCAGCATAAGTTTCGCCAGCAGTTACTTGGTCAGTTTCAATTTCACCCTGAGTAGCCAATCTAACAACACCAGAAACATAAGTTTGGCGTTTATTAAGATTTCTAGGCAACAGAGTTGTTCCAGTATCGTCTCCAGTTACAGGCAAACCGTCTGGTACAGAGCGATTAACAACGTCTTCCATTAGTAATCCGGCAATAGTATTACCAGATGCAGCTACATCCTGGATGAATCCAGCAGTTGAAGAGTAAGCTACAAGTTGACCATCAGTTAAAACTTCCACTGCTCGGAAGTTAATGTCGTCTACAATATGATTTTCGTGTACTCCACGTCCCATGTTGTTTCCTCCAGTATTGTAATAGAATTACTTGTTTTTGTTTAGATTTTTAAATGTTTTAGAATTGCGACTCACTAGTAACGGATTAATAACATTCTCAAACTGTTTTACTAAGTCACCTTCGCCAATTACAGCAGAGCTATTACTTTTGACAGGTATGTTTGGATCTGTCTGGGAAATATCACCAAGGTCTAGCTCAATTCCACTATCTTCTTCATCAGAAGATGCTTCTGACTTATCCTCTTTACTATCTTCTTCAGAGGAGTCATCTTTACTGTCTTCACTCGCCTCAGCCTTTGAGTCTTTGTCTTCACTAGCATTTGCAACGACAAACTCTTTAATATCCTCAAGATAAGCAGTAAATTCTTCATCTTTCATTGCAGCACACTTAGTAATGCGAGCCTTAACCTGATCCTCTGTCAATCCTACCTCTTTTAATGAGTCAGATCGCTTTTGCTTTAGCTCTTGAACTTCAAAGTAACTAATGCGCTCAGAGAGAGCTTTGTTTTCTTCTAATAGTTCGTCAAGTTTGCTGTTGTCAGATGTTTCTGGCAATTTACTATCTTTTGCTTCTGTCACTTTAGTATCTTCAGAATTAGCAGCTTTAATAGCTTCAACCTCTTCCAAGATATCTTCTTTGGTGACTTTTTCACCTTCTCCACTCATGTTGTCTTCCTCCTTGTGAGTAGAAGTTGAGCTACCGAGACTAGCTACTACATGTTGCGCTAATACCTCGTCTATATATTCTACGTTACATTGAACTAACTTTGCTGAATCAGTATTACCAACACTAAGAACTACCGATTCTGGATTTGCTGGATTTGCAACAACTCCGATTCCACCAAACAATATATCTCTCAATACACGTCCAACTCTTTGTCCTTGAAAGTCTCCCTTTCCGCCATTAGCGCGTAGAATTGGGTCTAGAATGGGTGCTGTATCTTTATTCCTGGCTACTACTTTATTACCTACTAAAAAGTCAAAGTCAGTAAACCATGCTTCGACAGAAACAAACAGCTCACCGGCCAGCGCCTTCTCTTTGATGTCTTCTGCTATCTCTGGTAAAATAAAAGAATATATGACAGCTTCGTTAGTGATATCAAAATCTTGAGGCATCCCGTCTTCTTCAGATCCTAGTGCCTGATCTATATCTGAATCCTCTACTCTGCTACCATCTTTATCTGTAACAAATGTCTCAAGCATATGTCCAATTATGCGAGTTTCGTCATGTTCAATATTTACTGGTTTGTGGGCACCTGTGTCACGAGCAGGTAGAACCTCTTCTGCAAGAAAAACATCGTCATTTAGATTCATTCCTGTTGACACAAGAATAGATGTCATTTTTAGTAGATCAAACTGGCTATCAATTTCTCCAGATTCGCTAGCAGCAACCTTTTTAGGTATACTTATCTTACTCGCCTCTGAAGCTGAGACTTCTCGTAGGCAGGCACGAGCAAGAAGTTTGGTTTTCATCGGTTTTTTATTTGGCATAGTGTTTACCTCTTATATTTAAATCAATTATTTTAAAGAGTTAAGAAATTCTGCAAAGTCCTTTATGAACATTTTTGGAATATATGTATCATATGAATCTACAGATTCAATATTATTTTCGGAGTCTCGATTTATATGAAGTAACATATAAAAGCTCCTGCCCTCTTCCTCATCCTCCATTATGACCTCGATGGTCTCCCTACTGCCAATCTTTTCAACTTCCTTTATTTTTGCCTTCATTCCTAGAAATGTTCCGTCTGATGAGCATATTGAATTAATCTCGCTAGGCAATTTGTCATGCATACTTTGAATATCTTTATCATCAAAGCTTGCTTCGATTTTTACAATCTTTCCTTCGATTTCTTCAAAACTTGCTTTGCAGGTAAGTTTTTCTACATCTGTCTGATCTTTTGCTGCCGATGTGTTTAGACATTTTAATTCTAGATGTAAGGTAGATGCTGACTCACTATCTTCTGATGATTCGGATAATTTAACATCATTAAACTTCTCTTCTGTGTCTTCATTATCTTCTACAGGAGTTAGTTCAATTTGCTTGCTCTTATTTGATTTGAGTTTTTTACCTATCTGACTAAGTGCGCTCAGCAACATTTTTCCAATGTCTGAACTACGTTCATCAGAGTCTTTTTCTTCATTTGATTGTACTTTTACTTTGTCATCATCATCTGAAGCATCTTTCTTGTATTTCTTATTATCCGTTTCGGACTCTGATTTATTTTCATCTGTTGCTTTTGGTTTAGTATCTACAACTTTGCCCAAATCTACAGTTTCAGAAGATTCTGAGGTTTCTAGCTTATTGTTTATTGATTTTCCACTTGGAAATGTCGGAAATATCTGACCACGAATTTCACCTAATGGGTATTCCGCAGAATGAATATTTACCAACAGTTGTCCTTCCATCAGCATTTTAGCCTGATCATCAGTAAGGGAAACCGAACCCTCTTTTATTCTACCAATTGGTAGTGGAACAACTATCTCTGCCTCGTCTGTTCTAGTACCACTCATGCCCTTATGGAGATGTGCAGCAGTTTCAACAGTTGATAGCTCATTGTGCTCAATAGTGTAAAATAATTCATTAGATATGGAATTGAACATAAATCTAGCAGACCCATTGGCTGGACCAAATATTGGCGGCTTTTCCTGAATGGTGCTCATGCTGGCACTAAAGAACATGAGACTGTTTTCTATTCTAATTTTGTCAAACAAAGATGTTGCTTCTGCCTTCTCTAATGAGCCAGCTATGGCATATACGTGGTCCATTAAATGCGATTTGGCAGATTCTATTTGCTCTTTTGGCAAATCATCTACTAACTTTAAACAGAGTGCCAGTCTATCAATATCAACTGTTGCGTGTGCATTTCCGTCTTTTACATCAGGTGTGTGATGTAGTAGTAGGCGATTATCTGTAGCAAAAGCCTTTTCCGGTAGCTTATTACGATCCATGTTTCTCCTAATTGTTTAAGACTATTTATTTCTATCTGTTAATTTATCAATCTTGCTCTCTACTATTTCTCTAACCATTTCTGTAGAGTGTCTCTGTTCTGATACTAACTTATCTATTAAATTTCTATTTTCTGCATGATCTGTTTGCTGTAATGTAACTAATTTTTCAACTGAATTTTTCTGTGATTCTACAGATACAGAAACAACTTGTGTAAGACCATCCAACGCTGCCGTAACATGATTAAGATGATTATCCAATGTTGTATCTCTACTTTGCACTAGTCCTACCATGTTTGTCATATTCTCCTTATGACCCTTAATCATATTTCTAATTAAAAAAAATAGAACACATGCGACAAATCCAGCCAATACAACTCCAAGACCATATTCTTGTGCAGCTTTACCCCAGCCGTCTATACCCCCTGCGTAACCAACAGAACTTGACGCTGCTTCAGCAAGTAAAAAAACCACTAATCCTCCGATATGCTGGCATTGCAAATACTGAACGCCTTTTGCACAATTGCTCTCATGGCCTTTTTATTTGGGGCCTTGTCATGCTTTTTACGAAATTTAGCAACCTCTTCTTTAGTTACTGACTCTACACATCTGTCCAGCTTCTTGCCAGACTTTGACTTAAGTGCATTCTTTACTAAATCTTTGGTCCACCTATTTTCGCATACTAGTTGCGGCAACGCTTTGCCTATATTATCTATAATATTTATACGATCTGCCTCAGTTAAGTCTCTCAAGCTATCGTATTTGGCATTATCTGCTATCGTTGTTGCTATCATCTTGTATAGCTTATCAAAACCATTGTCTATCCTGTCTCTAGGTATAGGAGTTTTTTTAGCCGCTGTCTTTTGACCCTGTGGGCTATCTGGCTGAGTCTGCTGCTGTTGTTTTTTCTTTGTCCCTGGCGGTCGTCCACCCTTCTCACCTTCTCCGCCCTGTTGTGCTGGATCGTTACCATCTATGTCGTCATCATTAAGTAGTTGAGCTATATTTGATGTAAATTTACCGATTCTTAATAATGCATGATCTGATTCTTGTTCTAAGACTTTTCTTTTAGCATCCTCTCTTCTGATTCTCTCTACTTCTATCCCTATATCTTCTCCAAACCTATCAAGAAGTGTTTCAAATGATATTACATTGCGATCAAATAGCTCTATCATAAACCTTTTTTCCACTTCTTCGTCTGTGAGTGACATTTTCCCTATGCGCACAATTGGCGATTTTCTAAATCTCATGTTTCTTGAAACAATATTGACTTGCTCAACCCAAAACGACTCTAATATCTTTTGTCCAGTCTCAAGTCTCTCCATTAGCGTTTTTATAGCTAGAAAACTATTGGAAAAGTTTCCACCCTCTCCGTTTATTAATGCTTCCGGTATTCCTAATCCTGCACGAATGTCTGCATCAACTTGCTTATACTTTTCCGCTGAAAAGAAATTTTCAACTGGTGGAAATACTGTTTCTATTGAAATTAGGTCGTCCCAGACTATGGTTTTGCTCTTGTGGGGATTCATTAACATTGATGTTAATTTTTGGTATTTCTTTTTAGATGGCAAGAATCCTTTTTCAGTAGATCCAAGTTTCACAATTGTTAAGGCATTTGTTACGCCTTCAGCAACAGATATATCCATATTTCGAATAAGTTTTTTAAATTTAACATCAGGTATTACTCTCCAAAGCAACGGAGTAGCCCATGAGCGATATCCGTCTCTTTTGTAATATAGCATCTTTAGTCTATTTTTAGGAAGATTTATAAATCCAGTGCTTTTAAGTTTATCAAATGTATCAGTACCTATACCTATTTGCTTTTCAAAATTATCTATAGCCTTGTCTCTGTCTTCTCCAATTTGAGTAGACGTATTTACGCTCTTAAGCCCAAGATCTTCTGGACTGAATCTATATGACCACCCAACAGTGTCTAATAATTCGCTTCCTGTTCTAAACACTCTTAGCACGTCTAGCATTTCGTATCTAAAAGGAATTACATTTTTAACAGGTATTTCTGGATCTAGTATTCGTGAACTAACAAATTTTTTCTCTTCTGCTGATGACTTACGCATACGGTTTATTTCTTCTTCGTTAAGTTCACCGAAAAAGCTTAGTATGGGTACATTTCCGTCACGATATACACCCTTTAGTATTTGCTCCGACACTTCGTATGTTTTGGCAGTTTTCATCCATTTTTTAAAAAACTGTTTTATTTTTTCATCATTATGCTGAATTTCCAAATCTTCTAATGCAAAATCTACCATTATATCTATGATGTTGCCGATAATGCCTACATTTTCGTATGCTTCACGACATGAGGCTATCCTCTGATGAGTTTCTGCCTCATCATTTGTTCCATTTATCTGTGTGTTTCCATTAAATGATATTCTATTGTAGTCTAGATTAGTAAAAGCATTGGCCTTACTAAAAACACTGTCAACTGGCATACTAATAGATGCTCTCATATCATCTTTGGCGAGTATTCCGTCCCACGCCTTAGCTTTTTTGAATAGTGTTTGATTGGCCTTATTTAAAAATGGATTGTCTGAATCTTTATTTGGCATATTAAATTCTCCTGATAGATATTCATTATATTGTACGTTTGATGCCTATACATATGGGCCATGTGCCCATAACATATATATTCATGGTCTTATTTTATGTGAATTCATCAGACCATCCACCAATTGAGTTGTCGTCCTCGTATCTCTCTCTCAGGATCGCGTCTTTGTCATAATTTATCTCATCTAATCTCATGGCCATATAGTTAGCTAATAGAAATGAGGAATATCTATCTTTGTGCTTTACACCCTCTTCTTTTCTCTCGTCAGGTGGCTTTAAATCGAATGACTTCTTGCCTGTTTTAGTGTAGACTATTGTGATAGACGACAATTCTTTCTTTAATTCCGATACTTCAAACAGTATATCCTCTGCCTCGTCATCTAGGGCGCTAGTACTTGTGGTTACTGGAAACATGGTAAGCCTATCTTCAATATTTTTTTGAAGCAGGGTGTTTGACTCATCCAGCCACGCTGAGCCGAAATTCTGTAAATTTAGTATTCGTAGCCCTTCTTTTGCCTCTTCGCTGTCGTCATCAAAATGATAAAACTTAGGTTCGTCTGGTTTACGAATTTCAAGACCATCATCAGTTTTTTCCATATTTAACATTTCTTCTACAGCGTGGCCACCACCACCCGCATCCATGTTTATTCCAACAATGTTGAATCTTCTCCACAACTCTCTCATGTGTGCTGCACATTCTGAATATTTTCTTTTTTGAGCAGTCCATTGATACACTAACTTGTGCGGTGTTCCGACCTCTATTATGGTGACAGCAAACCTATCTAGCATTTTAGCTGGATCTACACCCATTACATACTGTCTCTTTGGCTTACCTCGCTTTAACACGGAAAAACCATTGGGCGGAGATGCTGTTGCTTCGCGTATCTGCTTGGCTTTATAGAATCCTGTACTGTCGTCTCCAAATAGCGTGTTGTACTCCATGTCGAACAATTGTTTTGGCATCTGTGACCTACTGGATTCAATCACATCTTTTTCCATCATGCCATCTGGTATTGCCTCCCAGGGATAGCGCACGATACAGTAGTTATTGCAGTCAACCTCGTAGCCTTCGCGCTTTTCACTTTCGTCAAATACATCACCGTGTTCGTCCACCGCACCCTTTACATTGTGTTTTATTATCTTCTGATAATGTGCGTAAACATGATGAAACGTCTCTCCTGTATATCCTGCGGTTCCGGCCAATATAATTTTATTACCAGAATTGATATCTGACATAGCTAAATCTTCTGGCTCATTACCAATTGTACGAGCTTTTACCTTCTCCCAGGGGTCTAATTGTGTTGCAGCGAATCCACGCACTACTACATCAAATATTTCAATTGGAATTGAGTTGAACTCATCTGCCAGTATCACATGTCCACGCTCTCCTCTAATTCTAGTATTGTGACTAAAGAATCCGTTTGCACAATACTCATGTCCATTTGGTACATGAATATCATATGTATGACCTTGACCATCGTGCTCTATGTCTGAAACTTTATCATAGAATATATTTGTATCATATAGATTTTCAATATCTTTAACTGTAGAATGATTAGTACCACCATGAACCCTTAAGAATGTATTCGCCATCTTCCATGAAATATTTGATTTGTTTTTTAAATATCCATACGAACAATCTCTACTATTGTAGGAGCCTCTTGGTGCTCTAAACTCCTTGGAAAAACTTTTCACTTTGTCAATCATGTCTGGAAGATAATCGGAATGATTAACAAATCTTTTCTTATTTGCAATAATATTGTCTAGCCCATCTACTTTGCGAGATAAACGAAACCCTATTTTTTCATGAAATATTTTAAGATTGGCACCTCTTATTGTCAATTGATAACAAGTGTTCCATTTTTCACTACGATCACGTTTATATACTGTTGCTACTATGCCGTAATGAAGCAGTATATATTGCAGTTGTTGAATTAGAATTTTGCTGGTATTATTAAACTCTACACATGTAGATCCTTCTCCAACATCAACAACACCTCCGTCTGAGTCCATTAGTCCTTTTATAAATTCTGTAACAACATGTCTTTCTGCACACATTATACTTTCTGGTATTCGTTTATCTTTTGTGCTAACATGTTTGTAAGATACTCCAAACTTAGACATAAAATTACTTTTGACAGACTTTCCATATGCATTGTAGTGACACCCATCTGTCGCAGGAACAAAATTCCCAATTACACAAACAGCTTCAGCCAACTCCTGATCTTTTGTGGCAAATCCAATATTGTATTTGTCTTTAATACTGCCATCACCTATTATTAGTCCTAATGCATATGATTCATCTGGTGTAATGCTATTTGCCCCCTTGTGCCAGCGAATAGATCTGTCTATCAATACATGATCTGATTCAGTTATTTCATCAAATCTTGACCATATGATGTCTCCATCTCTAACAATTTTAACTTTGTGATTTTTTGTGCCACTAATTTCAAATCCACGAGAAGTACGAATTTTGATAATATCTGTATAGCGATTATAATAAGACTCATTCGTTGACCTCATTTCCCCATTGCCCCAGACAGTTCTATTCCTATGAACTATGTTTTCGTTTTGGTCAACGTCTTCTGGTTGATCGTCTGATATGGTTCCAAATCTATCTCCATAAGTCACCATAGTGTCTGGACTTACACAGCCATCTCCCATTGGCAATGCTGTGACACTTGATCCACATATTTCTAGCTTCCAGCTATCCTGATTATGTACCGGCTCTCTCTCCATCATTTGACTCAACAATGGAGATTTTTTAATCATTTTTTCCATCTCATTGAAGACCAGCTTGGATTGTCTGAAGCTAGCTGAGACTAATATTATCCTTGAATATGGAAACATGATAGCATGATACAATGAATATGTAGCTAAGCTAAATGTCTTTCCGGCACCCCTTGACAATAATAGCAATGGAAACTTGTGTCTCAGCATTGCTATTATCATTGACATTTGGAATGGGAATAATTTTACACCTAGTAAATACTTTATACCAAAGGCAGGAGAATAGAATGGATTGCAGAGCTTGTAAAATTCCGTAAGCTCATCTTTTTCTTTCTGGTCCTCTCTAACATCTAATAATGGATTTATTAGTAATCTTTTATCTGGAATATTGTTCATCCACTCATAATCTGGATGAAATACTTTTGCAATTCTAGATATCTGTTTTGAGTCCATTTCTTATTTCCTCACGATACAAAAATGCTCGTATCAACAAACTTCTAACTATCTTGTGTGCCATCTTTCTACTACCTGCAAAGATTATACTCACATTGTACTTCATTGATAACGCTAGTATGCTTTCAAACACTGCATTTGGCGGAATTTTCGCATATCTATTTTTTTTATATATTGACGACCAATGATCTTCGACAACTATATATCTGCGAGCGGAAGATTGCATTCTCTCCAGCTCTCTTATGAATCTTTTTCTATGCTTTCCAACATTGGCAGATAGTTCATCTGCGCTCTTTTTACGTTCAATTGTGATAAGGTCTTCATGACCTTCGATTCCGTAATCACCGTGATCCAACTTCTTGTGTATTACTAACTCTATTGATTTGCCAGGTTTAAAGTCATATGGCATTTGCTCTCTTGAATCTATTACAATTGTTGGTAATTCTTTGTCTGACATGCGCCTTCCTGTTTTTGTTGATATTTTTATTTACACAAGCCTTTTGCATCTAGAAGTGCTTTGGCCAAACCCTCAACATCTTGCTTACTGAACCAACTGGTATCTTTTTGGCGCTGTTGCACTTTTGTCGACTTGTTTTTTGGTTCTTGGTTCAAAAATATTTGTGCCTGATCTTCAATATACGTATCAATACTCTTTTTAATTTCAGACAATTGTAGTGTAGTTTTATCGATAATGTCATTAAGATCACTGATTTTTTTACTATCATGTTTAATATCATGCTTAGTACAAAAGGACAGGGTGAGCATTGCTTTGGCCTGCTTTATCCTGGCCTCAATAGCACGTTTAACAGTGTTTCCCATCATGTCTGGATTATACCAAGGTTCATGCACTATTTCTTTTTCTGGACCAAACATAAGCCTGCCCTCCAAGGCATCTATCTTTGTTTGTAGATCAACCTCTTGATTATGTATAGCGCTCCACTCATTACCGGATGCTCTACTGTCTAAGTTTAGGCGCTCTTGAGTTTTTGCAGAAAGCTGCTGCTTAAGTTGTTCGATGTTATCCACTACCATCTCCTGTAAAATCATTAGATAGACCGCTTGGCTCTACTCCAGACTTGAACTCTAAATTTGTATCGTACTTGTCGTTTTTGCCAGAATGTATACGTTTTCCTATTTTTTCATTGTAATCTTTTCTGGTCATCCAGCGGAACATAGCAGCCTCGTTCCCGACCTCGCTACGAATAGTTGGATTCTGTAAGTCTTTTATTAGTGTTGTAAAATTTACAGCTTGGTCAGAGCTGTTCTTGAGTCTCTGCTCACGAGTTACATTTAGTGACTTTTCACATTCTTTAATAACGCTATTGCAGTCACCAATCTCCTTACTCTTGTTTGCTATCCACTTTCGCTGTTCCTCTTTCTCCTGGTCTGTTAATTTTTTATTCAGTTCTATTGCATTGAAGCTATCTAAAGCACGTTTCTCTTCGGCCATAAACCGCAATAGTCTAACTTCAGCCAATGTTTTTCTATGTAGCGTATCTTTTTCAGCTGATGTCATAGTCTCGATAGTTGGGTCCATCATAAAATCCATGTAGCGCTCTTGGTAAAACTCTATTTCATGTTTCTGCAACACAGCTTTAGTCTGTTTAAACTGTGCTGTTCTTTTTAACTCTGCCAACAAAAATGACTCTTTATCGCCTTGGCTTAGTCCAGAAATGTAAGATCCACGATACTGACCCTCTATGTCTTTCTTTGGTTCTGTAGCCTTGGTCAACTTCATTCGTTCTCGTGTTTTTGTTACAGATGCACGAGTTCTATCAAGCCTATTTGCTATCTGCTGATCTGTTAAAAGCAGATAATTAGCAGAAAGAAAATTTTTATCGTCTTGTGACCACTTGCCTCTTTTTGCCATGTTTATCCTTTGACTAGGCGACCTGTACATTCATCGCATTGGGTGGACCCTTGAACCTTTGTGTCAAACTGACGATGACAGACATCGCAAACGCACTTGAATAATGAAATTCTACGATTAGTTTGTGTTACACTTGCTTTACCTGGCCTCACTGCTTTTCCATTTGCATCTACTTCCGGTGGCGGAATAAGCTCACTCTCAAGCATCGGTGGCTGATTATCAGAATCATTGTTAGTTTCTGTGGGTTTGGGCTCTACGGATACCGTGGGCTCTGCCTTTTGTAATGTGGACACATGTGTTTCTTGCGGCTTTTTTACAACTAGTGGTTTTGCCTCATTACTTTCACCCTCTATTGGAGATATAGGCAATGAAACTTCTCCGCCATTTAAACTCTTGTAGAATATGTAAAAACCATCACAATTAGGACAACTTACATATGATGCATCTCTATTCCCTTCCATTAATGGCGCAAGATTAGACATAAAACTATCATCTATCCCTTTTGCCATTTTTAAATCTGCTGACCCTCCCAGCCATCCACAGCTTCCACACATTGAAATGATCATCAGTACCTCTCCTTAGTATATATTGTAGCCTTGTAGTGCATCTCTTAATGCCTTTTTTAGTATTTTTTGCTCTTCTTCTTGCAAGAGTTCAATATCGTAATTTACATCTTTTAACTTATTGAATAGTGGATGGAAGGCGGACGGAAGATTTAAGCTGATATGCTCTAATATATCTAAAGTACTTTCATGTGATCCGCTATTTTCATCTTTTAGTATAGTAGAATCTAGTGATGCTGCATTATTTGCACTCATTTTAGCCTTTAAGAACTTTTCATGAGCTTCATATTTCTCACACTTCATTTTATCCTTATATTTCATACAGTCATGATTGCCAGCCTTAGATGCCACCTTATCCCACAATGGACAACGAAAACAGGGCTTATTATGCTTGTATACTAGTGCTCTTTTTATATCTCTAATTCTATTTTCTGCTACGACAGAGAAAAAAGTACGCAGCCTTACCCCTCGCTCTGGTTTAAACTTATCAATTGATAGCCAGAGCTTCATTCTAATCTCTTGTGCTATGTCTTCCATTGATAGGTATACTATTTTCCAGTGCTTTGCAGCCTTACTCGTTGCAACACTTTCTATTATTTCCTTTATTTCTTTCTCTGTTAATTCTGCATCTTTAGGTGTCTTCTGTTTCTTCTTCTGAGTCTTCAATTGTGTTTTCTTCGATGATTTTTCTTTTTTCTTCTTCACTTTCCGGTGCCTCTCCGCCAAACTTTTTTACCGACTTAGATCTGGCGAGAACCTCAGACTTTGCGCGTACTTTGACAACTTTTACTTTTTTCTTGCTCATGAACATCTCCTTTTACTGTAATGCTATTTTTTTCACAATATTTATCTACTCCCTTTGTACTGTTTGTAAATCCAATCATATAGCGAGCATTTTCTATTGTCGTATTTGCTAATTCTAGAAATTCTATATCTCCGAATAGTAGGCAAATGTCTCTAGCCTTTGAATTATTTAAAATTCTATTTATATGTATAGCGCTCAAATCCTCTTCTGTTGCATATGATTTACTTCTGTGTATTTTATTATCTAATAAATCTGGCCCTATACTTAATACAAAGTGTATTTTGGACGTTTCATTACAATACTCTGATGTTATATTATAATTATACCTACAATATAAATTATTGTCAGAAGTAATTTCTTCGGCAATAGACAGCAGTTGACTTATTTCTTCCATATTGCATCTAACAAACAGTATTCCGTTTTTTGTTTTTAAACGACTCAATGTATTTAATATTGTTTTTTTCATATCGTAAATATCGTTGCCTGAAACTGTATAGAATGCTAATCTAATGGAATTTGGCTTAGTGTATTTTTTAATATCGTGCCAAGATTTGTTATGCTCTGCGGCACTATAGACCACATTTAATTCCATCAGCTATTCCCCACTACTCCCAAAAGATCCGTCCGAACGACTGGTATTTGTTATTTTATTAACTTCGTTATACTGTACATTTGGCAGTTCTAGTATTACTGCCTGACATACCCTGTCTCCAACTCTATAGATGTTATCTATATCTTGAGTATTTTTTTCGTAGCTACCTTTCGTAAGTCTAAATCTTACACGTACTTCACCCAAGAATCCAGAATCCACAACTCCAACCGCATTGGCTAATTGCAAGTTTTTCTTAGAGATGCTACTACGAGGAAATAGAAACATTCCATATCCAGCAGGCACATTAAAGGCAAGACCTATTCCGTACTCTACATACTGGTCTGACACAGCTATACTCGTTGCTGTTAGGTCAAAGCCAGCATCGTGTTCGTGAGCATGAAATGGCTCTCTTGCTTTGGGATGTAATTTCTTAAAAGAAATATTTGTAACTTGTTTATTTAGCATTAATTTACCTTTCTATTGGATTTCACAGGCTCCACCCTGACAACTGATTTCCTTTGATCCTGTAGTATTGTCATCTATTTCAAATTTAGAGAGTTGACTATAATCTATTTTTGGTAATTGTTTTTTCATTATGTTGTATTTTTTTTCATTTATAGATTCAAAAGGGGGCTGTTCGTAGTGTCCAGAATCAAACGGTAAAAACGAAACGCCGGTAATATATTTCCAGTTTTTATACACCCAGTTACCAACCTCCAGCCACTCGTCTTCTTTAACAAATATTGTGGCGCTAGCATTATGTTCACACCAATGCTCCTGAATCTTTTTATAGTGTTCAAGCTGCTCAATAGCCGTCATGTCGTCTCTTAGTACAGACCCTTTGGGGGCAGCTACAGGGAACGATACAACCCATGTATTAACCTTATCTTCCGTCCATCTCTTTCCCTTTTCATATATTATACACTTTTCTATATCACCCTTTTGTGCCATTTTCCAATCCTTCAATCGTTCTCCGTTTTCTGGTGACATCGGAAAGTTTTGATCTTTTAGCATTTGACACAGGGGATCTATAGAGGAGATTCTATAGCGCCTAATATAGAATTTAGAGAAACGACCATGTATTCCAGACGACGAGTTTACTAATTGTGAAACTGTTCCAGATGGTTTTACTGTGGTGATAGCTGTAGAGAAATTAATCCCAAGAACCTTTGATGCCTTTTTGGCGATCTTAATAGCTTTCTTTTTCATTGCTTTTAGTGCTATTGGGGTCAACATATCAATATTGTCCATCTGTCCAGTTAACGATATTCCCAATAGCCTCTCTTCATTACAGTTTCTCTTCCACTTTTGAGATAGGTAAGAAAAATTTGTATAAGTTGATTGAAGCGCCCCTAACCATGCTGCTGTTTCTATTTTATCTAAGATATCGTCTAGGTCATCATTTGGACGAATAACAACTTCGGTCAAGTTACACATTTGGCATGATCTTAAAATTATCTCAGCACACGGATTACATCCTGCTAAAAGATTTGTTTTTCGTCTATCCGGTGATCTCTTTATTGCACCCTCTAGATTAAAAATCCCTCTTTCTCCAGTTCCGCTTTTTGCTAAAGCAGACCACTCTTCCATAAAACTAATAGCCCCAGGCTTATCCCTATATATTGTTGATATATTCGCCATCGCTCTATGTAATGGAAATGGCCAAGTCTTGGCCCCTCTAATTTCTTTGTCTGATAAGTCTGATAGAGCCAATTGAGAGCTTCTTCTAACACCCCCTACAACAACTACTTCAGCTATTTTATTTAAAATATCCAAGCACTCAATAGATTTTAGCTGTCTGCCCTGCGCCTCAATAAAAATCATTCTAATAAAGTCGTGAAGAGTTATTAGTGGTTGTTTGCCAGAAGACCTTCCTCCAAATGTTTTTAATCTTGCTCCCTTTGGTCTAAGTAATCCATAATCAAAGTCCATATCTTTTCCAGCATATAGTGCCTTCATAAGATATTTAACAGAATCAGCCCATCCCTCTTTTGAATCTGGAACTATGAAGGTTCCTGCACCTTCTCCAAGCATCTTGCTGATGGTTGGTAATTTATCTACATATTTATTTTCTACAGAAAATCCATAACCAGTTCCACACATTAGAATGTACAAACATTCAGCAAACGCCTCAATGCAGTCAATATTTTGATAGGAGCAATTATATAGTGCTGCATGAACTTTATTTCCAGCGTCTCCAGCAGCCCATAATGCCCTCATGCTGCCCATAACTGAAAAATTTAACATATAGTTTCTAGCTTTACGAAACACCTTTTGTGGAACACTATCACCATTGCCCTGTTCTAAAAACGTAATATATCTATCTACTGTCTCATCCCATGTTTCTCTGCGATTTTCCTCTTCTAGCCAACGCGAATAAGTCCTGGTGTACACAAATTCAGCCGCTTCATTTGCAAACTCTACTCTACTCATGCTTCTCCTATTAGTGCAAATTATGCTCATTGGCTTTGCGGGTGTAGAATTTACCACCGACCTCAGCAAAATCCCTAACATCTGTATAGTTGAATACAACATCTTTGGTTTCTGTGTCTACATGAATAATAATAAACCCATTTGACCATTTTTCACCATCGCAATATGATGCATCCCTATAATGCATACCTCCCAACTGATGCCATTCATATGATCTGCGATTTACGTTATAATCATGCCAAACTAAATGATGATGATGATGCCCATTAATTCCTGGCATTCCAGCAATATTACGACCCTGCGGTTCATGATGAACCAAAAATGCGTCATCGTATATTTTGAAACTACGAGCAACTTGATTATTTTCGTCACCCTTATTCCATGCAGTAAGGTCAGCTTTGCCAATATAATTTATCTCAAATTTATCTAACCCCAACATTTCTCTAACGCCCATATTATGAACTTCAGAGAGTATTGACATTGTTGCTGCATCAGCATTACACATATGCTTAACTAATCTAAGCTCGTGATTGCCTTCAATCATGTCGATCTGTGCATCACCAGCGGCTTTGCGAACTGGTTTTAGTATCTTTTCGTGAACAAATTTAATTCTGCCAGCGGCATCCCATGTGCGAGGATCTACTGGAAATCTACCAAACTCTGGCAGGTCAAATATGTCTCCGGCCAGTATCACTCCTGCTAATTGTCCAGCCTTTTTAATACGTGATATTGTATCAACAAACACTCGCAGGCAAAAGGGATCGCACTCTTTATCGTGGAAGTCTGATGCTGCAACGTATGTTTTTATTCTTCCTTTGGCTGGACGACTAAACTTGTCCGCCCAAGTTGCTCTCTCAGCATTCATTTTCCTATATATATCAGCATCTTTATGCTTGGCAATATCATTGGCTAGTTTTTTCTGCCCCCTAGTTGGGGTTATGTTTGCCGCCCTTTGAAATGCCGGAAATGTTCCAAAGTACTTCTCCCAGTGAGAGTCTTTTATCTGTGTTCTGGTTCTAAAGTATCCTCTGCTTAGCGTGGTACATCCATCATCTTGACGAAACTGCCAAAGTCCCTTTATCAATGTTATGAAATCCTGCTCTGTTAGTTTACTGGCTATTTTGTCTGGTATTTTCTTTCCAGATTTAATAGCATCATTGAAATATTCTGTTTTTGTTTTTGACAAGGTTCCTCCTACTTTAGTCCGTGAGCACCATTTTCTCCATAGCCAAGCGGTGTCACTGGTGTAAATATAGCATTTTCATACATTTCTTTAATAGTTCCTGCGTTCAGATATGTCATGCCGGAACGTAATCCTCCAATTAGATCATCCACGACACATTCTACTGGCCCCCTACACTCTACCAATGACAACTCACCCTCTGGTGTTCTCTTTTTCGCTATGCCGTCCCAGCCATCCATTGCTGACTGCGATGCCATGCCTTGATATTTTTTAAATCTAGGCCCTTCACTATATCCTGGACCACTGATACCGACCTCACCATCTTTAAATTGGTGCGGCCCACTAGTTACTATTTCTCCTGGAGTTTGATCGGTTCCTGCTAATAAGCTACCCAGCATTACAGAAGAGGCACCAGCGCTTAGTGCTTTGACTATATCTGAAGAGTTCCTAACACCACCGTCTGCTATTACAGGCACATTGTACTTTTTAGACGCAGCCGAACATTCTAGGACAGAGGAAAACTGTGGTACTCCGCAGCCAGTAACTACTCTAGTTATGCACAGTGAACCGCAACCCACTCCGACCTTTATAGCATCTGCGCCAGCTTCACACAGCCTCTTTGTCCCTTCTTCTGTGGCTACGTTTCCGGCTATCACATCCCATTCTGGGTATGTCTTTTTTATATATGTAATGAGATCGACTACACGTTCACAATCACCATGCGCAACGTCAACGCAGACTCCAGTAGCTAACCTATCTTTATGCTCATAGATTGCTCGCAGCGTCTCTTTATTTCCCTTGCCTAAGCCTATCGAAAAAAACCTATTCTCACAACCGTAAAGTTCTGCCTCTAAAAGATTCTTTATCATATCTTCGCATGACATAAATCTGTGCAATATGGCTGCACCACCCATTTCGTCCATAGCCACCATCATGCCACTCTCTGTAACGGTGTTCATATTTGATGCTATAATGGGAATGTTTATAGACTTGTTTTTGGTAAATTTTGTTGTCGTGGTAACGTCATCGCCATATCTAGACACTTTATCTGTATATTGCGGCCTCAATAGGACATCATCATAGCTGAGTCCATAATCTGTGAATTTCAATATAACCTACCTTGGTATTTAATTTTAATGGCTGTTTGGAGTATAATATACGACAATATACTATTCTTCAATGGCTTTTCTCATCATTGTTGCCAAGTCTTGAATCTCGCGTTGCGCGTGTGAATGTTCTCGTAATCCCAAAACCCTCTCCATTGCCTTGTTGGTGGCTGTCATGTAAACTTTACTCATCATATTCTGCGGTAGTATCATTCTTGCCATTTCTGGGGCAGTGCCATTTTCTAACATTGTATTATATGCTAATAAACTTCTATCAAGTGTATTTTCTAATTCATCATTATTCATGTATTGAATATCTAAATCAACTTCATCTCCGCTACCCTGCTTTATACTCTTGTCTGGTCTTTTTCTCCACACCTTGGGTTTAAAAAATTTAGGCTTGTCATCTACGTACCGTCTAGATACTTCGTTGTATGTTACTCCAACATTTGACCTCATCAGCTGTCGAAAGACGAATATTGGTGCCTCTATTAGTAGTGTCACACATTCCGACTCTAGCTCTTCAAAATTTAATGATTCTGTTATATTCTTGGGTTCTCCAAATTTATTTATAATGGCATCATATGAAATTGGAGCCTTTTTACGAATACAGTTTAGCACTTGAGATGGTATTTCTGGAGGAGGATTAGTTAGCCATCCATACAACGAATCTTCTATTATGACTGTTCCAGCACCGTATGGATCTGATTTATCGACTTCGAATACTGATCCTGGTGATGTTGATAGCCACTTTGCTAGCTGCCATGTCAAACTTACGCTAAACTTAAACCTATATCTAGCATGGGTTAATGGCGTAAAATGATTGTTATTTACTAAATATTTAATAAGTCCATCGTCTGGTCCCATGCCATTTTCGGATTTTCTAGCATCTGCTTCCGGTGTATTTGACATTACAATATTATCAACGGTTTTGTCCATCGAAACACGAGCGGAATTAACAACCGTTAGGTCGCTATTATTATGATTAATTCTTAATACTTTCATTTTTCTCCAATCTACAATGAATTTCGGTCTACTTCCAATTATATTATAACTATAATTATGTTTCTTGCTATATATTTCTATTCACAAAGCGTATTATAAGTAGATACAACAATGAATATTAATGGAGGGTGGATAGTGACAAATTCAATTAATTTTATTCCAGGTTCAGATGGTGAAAATATCGGTGATGGATCTGGCATATTTCAAGATGTAAACAATAATACTCTTCGTTTTAAGACAATTGTTCCAGTAAGTGGGTTAGAGATAATAGACACTGGCACAGAGTTGGAATTTACAATACTATCTACTGTTGGGGAAGCTGGACCGTCTGGTGCTACAGGTCCACAAGGCCCAAGTGGCGTTGCGGGTCCAAGTGGAGCGACTGGTTTGACTGGTGCTACAGGTCCACAAGGCCCAAGTGGCGTTGCGGGTCCAAGTGGAGCGACTGGTCCTAGCGGCTCTCAAGGAGTCCAGGGAGAAATTGGTCCATCTGGTACAGCACATACTTTTTCAAACATTGGAGCTGGGGAAGGTGTATTTTCTAGCATTGTATCAGATGATGTTCAATTTAAAAGCATAGTTGGTAATTCGGGTATTGATGTATCTTCTGACAGTGATGAAATATTTATTGACTTTGACATAACCGAAGTTACTGAGCTTGGGCCGACTGTATCTGGACTATACTACCGTAAAGACGAAGATGTTATTCCTGATATTGACGAGACATACACTATAGGTAATCAAACAACTAAATTCGTTACTGTTCATGCATCAACTGGCGTTTTCACTGGTGCCAATAATGAAGTTGGTAAAGTAGCAGTTGGTGATTTCGGCGGCGGACTAGAGTGTGCAATAATCGAAAGAGGTCTTCCTGGTGCATTTCCGGCTTTAGTTATGCGTGGTGGTAGAGCCGCTATTATGGAGACATCTAATCTGGGAACAATGGTTTCTGGATTCTATATGGGTCCAACTCAAAATATAATTATGGGAGATATAGAGGATTATACATCCAAAACAGGTGGTCAATTATATAGTAGTGAGCTTAACCACTTTGACAAGAAAATAACCTCTGTCCTACATACTAAATTGGTTGACAGTTCTAGCAATAGAGTTGCTCATTATGTTTTTAATACAAATTCCGTTAATTCTAAAAATAGTAATCCTAGTATTGCTTTAGAGGCTGTGTCTCAAACAAATGTCACGAAGGCTGTTTCTAATTATATTACAGCAATAAAGGCTAGGGCCGTAGCACTAGATTCTAGTTCTTCAGTTGTTATACCAAACGGTCTTTACGCTGGTCTTGATTGTCAAGTTATTCATAGTGGTGTTGGGAGAGTAAGCACAGCTAAAGCTGCTTATTTTGGATTAAGTGCATCATCTACCGGATCATTCGGTAACGCCTATGTTGTTCATATTGCAGCTCCATCTGGATCATTCTCTGGTGCCAACAAATCTCTGTGGTGTGAGGGCGAGGCATGTTTTACAAATAATGTAGAAATAGTTAATGACTTAAATATCGGCTCTGATATAATTGTTGTAGGAACAGTAGAAGGCGATATTTTTCAAGTCAATGATTCCTTGACAGTAGAATCTATATCAACTTTTAATGATGATATTACCGCTACTGCTGATGCCTTTTTCGACAATGATGCTAGTGTTAGCGGATGCTTAGAGACCAAAATAAGGCGCGATGCATCACGTAGGGAATCATTTGTTTTTGTCGACAATATTGCATTTGATCGCAATTTAATCTATGGAGATATGGCTGCTGCTGGCTCCATATTGACAGTGACAGATCCAGGTAAAAATGGACAAGAGACGAAAGTTGTATGGAAACAAAATAACGCCGGAACAGGGTTCGTTACGTTTTCTTATTCTGGTGGTATTAAGTGGAGAGGTGGAGCAGCGCCAACGCTAACAGCGACATCTGGTGTCAGAGATATATTTACATTTTTGTACGACTCGACTGATGATGTGCTCTATGGGCATGCTGATCAGGGCTATGCTTAATTCTCTACGCTAGAGGGTGTCTAATTATAACATCCTCTAGCACCGAAAATCTTAACTCGCAAACGTCTCAAATTCTTTTGGACAGTGTATTTCTGTTAACATCGCCACAACTCTAGGGTTGTTTTCGATGCATTTCTCTATTCTTTTTCTGCTCCATATCTGTGCATCACTTACCCAGCTAGTCGTTTCTTCAATCTTTATCTCGTTAAATATAATTTTATTTTTTCTCAGTATACTGCACAGAAATCTCTTGATTTTATTGTCATCTTCTGTATCGCTAACTAAGAAGTCAAATCTTTTTAAGATAGGCAACTTCTTGTCTCTATTGTCTGTGTTTATTAGTATCACTACTTTTTTTGCTTGAACGTCTTGCTGTTTTTTCATGGATGCTAACTACCTCCCTAAGAGAGTTGATAGTTTCGTCATAGGACTTGTTTTGGAGAATCCAGGATTTTTCTGCTCTCTCATAAAGTGCTGTAAATGTATTGTATGTAAAATTCATGCGCTTTCTGTTTATCCAGTCTGCTAATATGAACCCCAGTCCAACACCTACAATTAAACACATCAGGTATATTAGTATAGAGAACATAGTCTCGTTCACCACAACTCCTTATAGATTAATTACACATAATATAATACGAATTTAGTGTTCTATTAATAGTCATAGTTAATGTTGCTCATTTTTGAAATATCACTATTTAGCCATTTCCACTTAGTTACACGATTTTCACCTATAAACCACAATAGCTGCAATGGCCTACTATTGCCTTTTAAATATGATGGAAATGCTATTGTCACATTGCTATAATCAATTACTTCCGCTCCCAACTCATGTATCTCCTCTAGATATTCAAGAAGAAGATTGATGCTTTTTTCATTCTCGTCTGTAACTGTTGGCCATACTCTTTCTATATCTTTTGCAATGCATGATATTAGCGGTATCGTTTTATTGGCAGATTTTACTGTAAATATCTTTTTCAGTGGCTTAGACATGTATTTACCTTATTCTTTACGATCTTTCTTTTTGGTTATGTGATCGGATAATTTTCTGTCTATATATTGCATTCCACCTATAATGTAAGCTAGTGCCGCAAAACAAAATACAAGCAATTTATTAGTGAGAAATATAGAAATAATACCGGATACTACTAACCACAACAACAACCACTGAATAAATACTTTTAATGTTTTTTTGCTATATAATGACTTAATAGCGTCTAAAATTTCTAACAGTGCATCATATAAACTTAGTTTCATTTACTTTTATTCTCCGGCATTGGTTTGGCATCATTGAATATTTATTTTACGATTTTAGACATGTTCAAATATTATCTATATGATGTAATAAAGTTATTTTTTATCAATTCTAGAGCAATATACAAGGTCATGGCTTTTGTTCATGATATCAAATGCCATTTTTGATATTTTTCCTGCTAAATCGTCGCCATATCCCTTTTGTTTAATTATGTCTGCTCCAACATGCCCCTGAAGAATTGCAACTATAATTGGCTCAAGTGATTTTAGTTCATTTATAACTTCTACAAGCTCTTTAGCTATTCCAAGATGTATTTCTGCTCCAATAGTGTTCTTTGTTTGATCATCCCAATCTTGTGCTGGAGTTTTTTGATTTAGTATCTCGCACACAGAGCTTGTCAGCACATCTACTAGTGTTTTCTCTTCGTCCATTTGTTACGCCTAACTTTAATCTGTTTTCATTATAATATTTTTTAAGATAGTATGCGGATGTCAATACCCATACTGCAAATATTAATAAAATACCACTTATTGTATAGTTCCTAAATAAGCTAGTATTATCTACCACTGATCCGCCGACTATTACATACACTGATCCAGCAATCAACATTAATGTAATCAAATAACTAATTATCAAGGTTTTTTTATGAGACAATCGCAACCTCCTATCTATTCTTCCATATGTTTTAACGTCTCAAAAATATCATCTAGTCGTTTTGCTAGACCTATTTGTAATACTGAATTGTGAAGAGCCGCTATATGTATAGAAGCAGCAATATGATTTAAAACAGCCAATTCGCTCTTACCAGCACCATCTGCCGCCTCAGATCGATTACTAAAATGATTGCCCAGTTGTGTATGTTGATCAATAATACTCGATAAAGTACCTGTATCAAGAAGACCTTCCATTATGCTCAACCATTCATTTTTTGGATTATCGTCTGGATGACCCTCTCTATGGTAATTTTGACCTGATTCCACTTCTTTCCTCTCGGCGTATTTCTTTTATTAATTTCGACATGTCAGACACAACTAACTCAAAAGAGTAGCACCCTCTGCAATAGTTGCTATTTTCAATGTGTACACTGTTACAATTGCTACATCTTTTTAATACTATCAAAATGCTGTCCTGTCTGGTAACTAAATATCTTTGTCGCTAGTCTATTGTATCACAAAAACACCTGAAACACCATATATTTTAATCCTTTGACACAGAAAAGAATAAGGGGGTCTAGTCGCCTTATGTGTTCGAATAACGATAACCTTAGCCCTCACTTACCTTTATCCTGTCTGAGTTTGGGTAATTCATTACACGCCGAAGCGCCAACATTACACCCGCGATTGATAGGTTTGAGTTACTTTTTGTATGTATTTGCATTGGATTATCGTTACTGCTTCGCAGGGTTCTATTCCCATTCATAGCCTACAACAATTATTTTGCTTATGTCACCATTTACTCTTTTTGCAAAATCTGGTGCTTCACTATCTGATTCGTCTCCTGATTGTAGCCTCTCTGACCAGTCATTCCATTCTTTTCTGTGTTCCTCTTCTACAATGTACCAATGCCCTGAATCATCGACATCGAAAAAGAAGCGACCCCCAGTATAGTTTCTCATTTCTTTATCACTCATAAAATCACCTCTTTCTAATTCTAATGGTTTGTATTCTACTAGTTCGTTTTTTATTTTTTTTATTTCTTTTTTATCTACTTTGTGCCCTACTAAAGATACTACTATTATCCAAAACATTACTAAAAATAGTACTGCTCCGCTCCAGTCGTTCATTGGTCTCCTTACTGTAGGTTTTTATTTTTTTTATTCGTCTGTATTGTATACCGATTCTGCGCACATACTGAGAATTCTTTTTACGTAAGGCCAGCAGAAGAATCGTTCAATAAGCCCAACTCTTCTACCATAGTGCTCATAGTCATAACTTTTATGGCCACTAAACCCAAGCGGTCCATTGGCAATCCAGTACTTTTCACCACTTGGTATATGTTTCATTATGCAATCACTGTCACGTCTCCAGTCTTGAGGTTTGTTTTTTAGTGATGCATATACTGGTGAGAAAAATCGCTCGAAATTCATATTGTTATCCCTGACAATCTATTACGTGTTCTTCTACTACATATCTTTTGCCATTTACTGTTTTTGTCGATTCTGCAATTACGTCCCGCCAGCCTCCGCAATAAAATCCACTGCTGGAAAATTCAGATTCAATCTGTTTTTTAGCAAGATTCAGGCTAGAGTAAACCCCATCATTGTTTATTATTCCACTATAGCTACATATAGAGATAAGAATAAATACCCTTGATTCGTTGCTCACTTCGTCTCTTTTCTATAAAAATGTATAGTTTCTGTGAAATTCATTGTCTCTTAGCACGAGCAGACTGCCATCTTCTTTTGCCACTACCCAGTCTCCAGGATCTAGATTTTTTCCAGTGTCTCCAGTCCTTATAACTATATTGTCTTCCTTAAATTTTTGCAATACATCGCTCCACTCGCTATTTAGTATTTTGTTTAACACTGTATAATTTTCATAGTATATTACATGTAGCGTCTCAAAAACATTGTGGCCAGAGTATTTGACAGCCTCTACAGTCGTCTTGTCTCTGTTGTTTTTATACATCCCTCTTGTTCCACTGACTGTTTTTCCAGATATGCTGCATGACTCTTCGTATGTATAGCGATTTATATAATGTTTTAATTCACTACTATCTAAGTCATTGTATTCATTTATAATTCTTGTGCAGATCGATAAGATGTGGCGCAATGGCGCACTGTTTATTTTATTATAATCCACCTGATCATATCTATTCATCTTGTTTCTTTCTAGTCGTTTTTTGCACCGCTTCGATTGTTTTATATGTGGCCTCAAAAATATCATGTCTGACAGAATGCAGTAGGTTATCTTTTCTAACAATCCAATCACTCTTTTTAGCTATCTTTTCATCTTCCGATGTGTGTATTATTAAATCAGAACTACCAAAAATATGTGATATTTCTTTATGACCTATGTTTAATTTTTTACAAATCTCTTCAATATTATCTCCAGCCCACTGTACTGCTTTAATGTCCATATTGTTATGATTTTTATCCTTATACTTCCGCATTTTAAAACAATTTTCACATAATGGTTCGAAAATGGGAGAAAATAAAAACTCTGATTCATGTATGTCATAAACATCGTGAGGCTCGCCATCACAGTCTAAGCAGGTTGCGTCAATGGGTAGGCAGCATCCGTCTATTGGGTCATACCAGAATTTTCCATCGGCACTAAGTTTCCAATTTTCCTTCACTGTATCAACCTCCAGACTCACTGCAATCTTTATTATTGGCCTTTTATCCAAGTAACACTATGAAACTTGTTTATTCTTGAAATAAAAATATTGCCATCATGACTATCCACACTGAATTCTTTACCCAGCAATCTATCGTTCCAATGCCAACAGTTACTATTGTAATAATATGTTGGGTGTTTTCTGTCTTCTGACCCTATACGACTTAGCGCTTTGTCTGCAAGATATTCTCCATAGCTCTTTGGATTTTGCTCGTATAATATTTGCTCTTGTATTTTTAATCTTTCTTTATTTATCATTGTCGGCCTTATGTTCTGCTTGTCTTTTTAAGTCTAGCTCAAGATACAATCTTTTCCATTCTTCTGCTTGCTCTTTATAGAATTCTAAGTCAACTCTGTGGTGTTCACAAATGTATTCCATTCTACGAGAATGTGAAATTATTTCAGCGATTTTTCTAGCCGCCAATATTGAACCTAACCATTCGCAGAATCTTATCGGAGCTTCGCTAATGGCAAAAAATAGTTGTACCAATGTCATTTTGCCTCTTTTCCGTTTAAAAAGATCACAAAAGCTATTGCCATCATTATTGGTCCAATGAGTATGGAAATTGCGTACGCCAATATAGTAATTTTTATTTCGTCAAGATGTTCGACTTCATACTTTTTGGTATTTTTTAGTAATTCATTCGTGGTAGTGTAGGCAACAGAGATTCCCACAAATAGCCACAATATTCCAATTATACATATAATCATTTCTTTTTCACTAAACATCTATTATCCTCTCATCTGTACGATGCCAACCATTTACTCTTAGCTGCTCTAAAAACATTTCTACTTGTGATGGTAGCTTCATATTTTTCAAAGTAGTCTGAGCATCTTCTATACATCGAAGCATATGCTTGTTTCCTGCGTTTAGTTCATCTAGTGCCCATAAGTAAAATTCAACCATATCTAACGAGCGCAACCAAAGTTCTTCATCTTCGGTTATGTCATACTTAATACCCAGTACATCTTCTACTTGTTTTGTAGATTCTGTCATAGCTGATTTTAATTCAGGAAACATTCTTTTAGCAGGAAATGGAGTGTCACCATTCCATCTTTCGTGAAGGTCATGTCGAATAATCGCTTGATAAAGTTTTAACGATGGGTTAGGATGAAGTACCTCAAGTAGAAGCAGCATATCGAATGAGTGCTTACCAACTGAATAGTCTGTAGAATGACGAACCGTGTGTGCTCTTTCTACGCAACTTGCCTCTCTAAGTTGTAGCACTTTGTTTAATATTTTTTTACCCATCTAATTTTTCCTTTTTTTTAATCCCTACTAGCTTGGTTTCTAATATTTACAATTTTTTTTGCTTGCTCAATATCATCACGACATAATGCACCCCAAAAATAAAACTCATCACGTAAAATTTTGTGTGTTTCGCGTAGTTCAAACAGACCCACACCCCTTTCTTTCTCTGACTTTTTATTCATTATTAATAATATTTCTACTATTTTGTCAAAACTACAGTCATCTACAATAATGCTAGAAATATAACCACACAAATCACCAATTTTTTTATGGTTTATATTTACATGATCACTATGTGTTTCAAACTTTTTACGCTTCATGATCTTTACCAATCTTTAATTAACAAAGTAGTTCAGACAACTCTTCCATTGTCATGTATATATCATGAACCCTACAATTTCTATTGCTGGATTTCATAACTACTCTAGTTATGTCTTCCCTATCTAGTGGTGCGCCGAATGAAGAGATGTCGTTTTTAGACACAAATATTTCTTGTATTTTTCCACCCTCTAAAATTTTTGGAAGTTTTACATACTCTGAATCATGACCTAGCACTTTTGTCATTTTTCTAACAGCATTACATAGCTCTACACTTTGATGCTTGGGAATTTTTGCTAAACTTCTACCATATAAACCATCGTATTCGCAAATATCTAGCGACATATCACTGTTGATTGTGATTTTATAATCTGCTCCGTCAATTTCTACCTTACTCACCAGAATATTCTCTTTTCATAAAAATTTACTATAGTTGAAAATAGATTAGTATAATTATTGTTATTATTTCGAATATTATGAATAATGTCTTCTTAAGAAAACTTTTCATCTATTTCTTCTTCTGTTAAACTAGTGCAATAAGAACACGGCGGATTAATATGACAAGAGCAACAAGTTTGTGTATCATCGATCCATCCACCTATAGGATCTATAAGATTTGGTAGATCATATCTTCCTGAACCAGGCACAAATCCGACATTGCTCATTACTCCACTCATTGATCCTGGCCTATCCATATATGGGTCAGTAACAGCAACGCATGGATTGTCTGATACTGTCAAGTCGTTGGTGAATGCGCCTATATAGTCCGTTCCTTCGACAAAGTTTTCCGGTAAAATAAAATTCTTGGCAGGTTGTATTGGACTATTCTCTATCCAGAACCTTTCATTAAAATTTTTACAGTTTTTAGTGCCACATTCTATTTTTACAAATAATATTAATGCTGGCTTATTGCACAATGGACAAGTTGTATTTGCTGTCATATTAATCCTTAGCAATGTTTGTGTGTAGTATACCTTTGAACATCAACCTCCACATACCCTGCTATCCATGCATCTGCTCTTGTACCTGGGCCATATCCGTTAACAAGAAGGTAAATAGGTATACTGGGATTTTTAAAAGCTTCTTGTTTGCCCTGCCATCTTACTAGCTTTATAGAAAGATCTTCTTTTGATCCTTTTTCCTCTTTATTGTTCATTATTTTCTCTCAATATAAAAGTGCGGGCCTTTTTCTCACCCGCTCGCCAGATTTGAGATGATCATGCTCACCGAGCCATTTGCCTTTCCTTGCGGAAACTTCAAGAATCATAGCTAGGCTATTCTCGCTCAACTTAAAGTCTTTTTGTTCGTACTGGACTATTGTTACGTTGTCTTAACCATATAGGGATTCGGGCAACGCAACTCAATATTTAAAATACACTCATTAGGATTCGAACCTAAAACCTACAGGGTAGAAACCTGTTGCTCTATCCATTTGAGCTATGAGTGCATAGCTTATTCTTAGTAAGGGATAATGTCTTCATCCTCTTCTTTTTCGTCGCCAACTACAACAAATTCAATAATTGAAATGGTTGTTTCTGGACTAAATTCAACGTCAAGGTGTTTTTGAACCAAGTCTTCTTTAATAGCGGCTTCGTCTTGGTATCCTGCCAAAACTGCATCTGTATCATTTAGTGAGTCAAACGACTTTGCTTCCATTGCAGTTACATACACCTCTACAACGTCGAGTTGGTCTACGTCATTAAATAAATTAACCAAACCCAATCCACAACCTACTGTTCCAGGAATAGCAAGAGATGTTGCTCCCGCCTCTGTTACTAGGTTTAGATCATCCTCTACCACTGAAATCTGATATTTTACAGCACTATTATTAGGATCTAAACAACAATCTTCCGTATCTTCTGGCGATGCCAACATATCTTCGACCCGATTTGCCTTTAAGATATCTAGTTCAGATTCATAGATGGCAACAAGTTCCTGTGCCGCTTCACGATAACTACTATTTCGATTACCATAAAGTAACTCAATTAACTGTTTCTTGTCATTACTCATTTAATTCTCCTTTTTCATTTGTTTCTATAACTGCTAGAATATCTCCGGCAGATAAAATAACCAGCTCGCCACTGCTGACATTTGTGGCATTGTTAGAGTTTGCATTGACTATAACGGTATCGCCAACGTCGACCGAGATCTCTTCTCTTTCCCCACTGTCCAGTAGTCTTCCTGGGCCAACGGCCAATACCTCTGCGCGTAGTGTTGCTTCACGAGCAGA
Source organism: Candidatus Omnitrophota bacterium (assembly GCA_029261055.1). Classification (GTDB taxonomy): domain Bacteria; phylum Omnitrophota; class Gorgyraeia; order Zapsychrales; family Zapsychraceae; genus JAJDCA01. Next base: position 141,879 of record JAJDCA010000037.1, read on the forward strand.
TTCCACTAGAAACAGCCCATTGTCGGTAGTTTCTGATGCTCTTATTGGTTTAAGAACAACTCTGTCATTTATTGGTTTCAACATATTTAAACTCCTAGTCTATATTATACATTATATTTTAAATATTTTCAATATTATTTTTATTTTTCTATTCTTTGTCAACGCCACCAAATATTTCTTGATACATACTGATAAATATGTCGGCAGTTTCACGAGCGTCATCTATCGCCAAATGAGTGTGTTTCTGTGGACCAAACCACGACTTAGGCATATTTCGTTTTGTTGACTTAACAAACTTACAGCACATGGCGCACATTGCCATCGTTTTCATGTCGATACACGAAAATCCTAGACAGTTTCTACTGCCGCAGAATTCAACCATGTACCATCGAACAAATGTGAAATCAAAGCCTGCTGGGTGTGCAGTAAATATTGGTCGACCTGGCAAACTCTTCAGCCAATTTTCGTAGTTTCTCATGGCGTATTCTGGGTCTTGAGTATCTATTCGTGTCGCCCTATATTCTTCTGGGTAATCTCTCCAAAACTTCATCGTGTCTATATCTTCGCAGTCTCCAGGCAATCTTTCAAGATTGGTTTCAAATTCTCCAATCTTATCCATGTTTTCATCAACTGCTACTGAGGCGAAACTTAACATTGAGTGCTTGCCAGGAATTGGTCCATTTGATTCAACGTCTGTAACTATATAAATTTCTGGCTTACTCATTATGACAAATCTTTCTCATGCTTACTTATTGCTTTGTTGAATTCTTTATTTAAAGCTTTGCTCATGTCCTCAAGTCTTTTTCTGTTCATTCTCTCTGCAAGCTTGCCAGAGCTATACCCTGACTTAAATCCAATATCGCTACCTATCTTATAAGACCCAATTCCGACGAATATAATAAAACACAGCAAAAACCCTACTATTGTGTAAATATATATAAATTCCATTTTATCCACTATTTTCATCTCTAATTGTAATTGTTATTTTTTGTTTGTCTTTTCCATAAACACTATGAATTTTCTTAAGATTTGCTCTTATCTCTGCAATAGTCTCGTCCAGCTTTTCTCCATCTTTGATCTTAATACGATAATTCACCCTAATCTCTATATTTTCAGGCATTGGCGGATACTTTCTCTACTGCTGATACTATATTTTAAAATCTCCAGTCTTATTCATCATATCGTGTAACATTTCCGAACATTCAGCACATACGGTAATAGACTCTTGTACTAATTCCGAACTATTGCAATACTTATTACCATTTGTGAATGGTCGGTTTGGTATTTTCATACAATCATTTCTCATATGTTTAAAATGTGGAGTTTTAATGATTAGTTTATTTTCATTTTTTTTATTGATCTTAATACTACAGTATTCACACTCTTTGTCTGTAGAAAAAGCCTGATAAATATTGGCTCCATGTCTAAAGAACGCTGCTAAAAATAGTGTTGCTATTACACAAGTGCCTATAATTGATAATGTTATCCACATAATTTAACCTTTCTACCAGATTTAAACTATCTTGACAATACCATTATACCGGACTTTACTGAGTTTGTATCAGATTTATCTACAAATGATAAAATATTTTTTTTATCTGACTATGCTAGAATTATGTGATATACTGCTATAGGATAAAGATTATATTTTAAATTTATAGAAAGAAACTAAAGTGAAATGGGAAATGAAGAGGCGTCTAGATAGGTCTGGACTAATAGAATATGTTTGCAAATGTGGCGTTGGTCATCCAGTTTGGGGTTCTGCCTTGTGGATATGTCAAAATAAGAATGGGACAGATTATCCTGAACTAGATAGAGATGCTACGAACGAGATGATTCACGGCTGTTGCGGTTGCTGTGAAAGAGATGACTGGCCTGGAACAGTTGAAAACTCATTAAAAGTAGCTCATGACATTATTAAATCTCAGAATAAAACAATATCTCAATTAAATCGTGAAATTAGCAGACTATTAATAGTTGAACAGAAGTCAAAGTTAAAACCAAAGTAAGGTCTTGGGATTTTTATGGATAACGAGCAGAAGGTAGAAGTTGCCATCAATCAAATGGAAGAAATAATTGAAAATAATGTCAAACTTCTTGAAAGTAGTAAAAGGTATAAAGTTACAAGAGAAGAACTTTTGATTCTATTGCATGAAGCATACTGTTTAGGTTTCGAGTCTTGTATGAAAGGAGATTTTTGATCTTGTATTTTTTTAACAAAAAGAAAAATTCTGGTGGTGGCTTTTCGATGTGGGGATATTTTAACAAGAAAAAAGCCGTCGATACCGACAAAGGAGTCACGAGAGAAATCACAATTGGTGATATGTATGATCAGATTGATGAACTTTGTGGGTTTTTCAGCAGCATGTCTGATGATGAACTGAGTAACAAGTACTGTGAAGCTGGGAAAATATACGGTGAAGCTCTTGGCTATATTGGTCTTGGCACATGTGTTCACATGAAACGAAAAAGTCACTTATTTTTTATGCTGGAGAGAGAATATGATGTTAGGGGATTTATTCCAGTAGACTTGAATGACTTTATTTCTGCTGGCTATTGGAGCAAGGATATTTCACATTTAATGAATATAAAGAGATCTGAAGAAAAGGAAGACTAATGGACTTATTACCTAAAAAAGATATTAATTATGACTTGGTTGAGCTACCTCTCAAGCACCATGAAGAGTATCGCAAGCATACGTGCAAGACTGTGGTTCTTAATCCTCTATTCATTAAGAGTATTAAGTGCTTCGGACATCCGACAATTCATCTTGATGATCAGTACGGTGGGTTAGATATAGATCTCCCAGTAGAAGAACTGATCTCTCGCCTCGGCCTAACAGTCAAGTGGATGGAGGAGCAGTCATGAGTGAGGTGACATTTGAACAGGTAATGGAAGTGGCGACTGATTTCTATGGCAGCGACTCGACTCTAGAGATCACACTAAAGAATAATATGGCCAAAGCTATGTTCGAGTTGCTAGATACACACAAACCACCAACCCCTAAGCCTGACTTGGTTGAGTTGCCGTACAGCAAAGGGAAAACATTTTTTGTTAGTCCAACGGATATAGCCCTGATTGGAAAACATGGTAAGAATGGAGAGTGGACATATTTCATTCGAAAAGGCGATGGAGAAGAAGAGTGTATGTACAAAGTAGAATTAACTGTTGAGGAAACTCTTTCTCGTCTTGGTTTAAGAATAAAACGACTTAACGATTAGGCATCATTATGAGTAATCGTCTTAAGAAATGTCCTCACTGCGCAAGTAAAGATTTAGAAAAATGCGAGGACTACTGTGATGATTTTGGAGACGGACCCTTGCATGCAGTAGTGGAATATATTAAGTGTTTAAATTGTGGTGCTACTGGACCTACTTGGATAGAGATGCCTCGCGGTGTTAAGGATATCGGAGAGGCCACATGGAATACGCGAAGAAAAAAGTTAAGGAAGAGATAATGAAAAAAGAACAGCTTAAAAAAGCTAACGATATTGTAAAGAAGATGTCAGATAATGAAATTATGCAAACCAATGTTAATAGGTTTCAGAGTTTCCGTGTTGACTCTTGGACACCTCCTGATATTAATAATTTTATTAATATAATGAAACTTATCCGGTCATCTTCCAAAACCAAGATTTGTGAAATTCTTAGGGAGGATCTTAGGATAGAGAACTATACTCTAAATAAGATGTTTGAGGAACTGTAATGATTAACACTGAATATAACTACAAAGAACCAACACACTGCTATACGTGTGAATGCGAGCTTGGTAAACCATTCACGTATGGGTTAGGAGATGACGAAGACAAGCTTACATTTTGTTCTGTTGACTGTATGTGGAAACAAAAGCATCATCAAGATGCTGCTCTTGATGTGTTCATGAATGACTGGTATGCACACAAGTTTCGTAGCATTATGGCATTTTCAGTCATTCTATTTCAGTTAATATGTATCACTACTTTTATCATAATGTTCTCTGATATTTTTTCATGGGGTATTCACATATTGTGGCTACTAATTGTACCAACCGCTCTTATTGCTATTGGTGCCAATGAGTTGTTTTCTATTAATAGAGAAAATCGCAAACTTAGCGGTGAAAATCCATATGGTAACATTGATGATGATGAACAGAAATTCTGGTACGATTCTTCCTGTAATGATATAAAAAACACCTTTGACGGCATTATGGAAGAGCGTGAGGATGACTAACAAGATAATAGATCGTTTTATTGATTTGTGGGACTATATTAGATATCTACCATATAGAATTTATATCGATATGAAATATTGGTCAACTAACTTGCGTAGAATTATAGACTTTGTACCCATTGTTTGGAGTGATTATGATTTTGATTGCCAAAGTGGACTTTATATGCTAATATACAAGAAGCTTGAAAGACTTGAGCCATGTTTACGTAATGGGCATTTGCTTAATGGTGAAAAATACGCTAAAGAAGTTCGAAATGTTATGCTTGTTCTTGAAAGAATAATGGCAGATGACTATTGTTTTGAAGAGCGCTTAGACCATTTAAAAAAATGGGGCCAATATCGTATTGGTAGAGCTAATTCAGACGAAAAAACATTTTGTAATTTATTTGTCACTACCGAAGAGGAAGAGAAGTTGTGTAAGTCGGAATATTTTGACATTATAACAAAACAGGGGCATTTATTACAAAGAGATATTGATTGGGTGTTTCGAATTATTGGAGAGCGCCATTTGTATTGGTGGGATTAGAAAAGTAAAATAAAGGAGATTTTTAAATGGGAATGAGCGATGGCGAAAATATGAATTTAGAAAAACTTGAAATTGTTAGACTTAACTTAATGCTTGATGAGCTGTCTGCTACTTCGGGCGGTGCAAGTACCAGAGAAAGACTTATGGACCTACTAAGTAGATATGTCGATGGTAAACCCCTACCAACAAAAGAACAACTTGTTTACTCTATTAAAGTTGGTAATAATATTAATACTGGAAAACAATAACCATAATGAATAACTATAATGATGATTTTCGTCCACAAAATACAATAGATATAACATTTATGGAATACGGAAATACACTATGTGAAACACATGATATTGATTGTCTATTGAATGCAAAGACCAATAGTAGAGTTGATCTCATTATTGCTGATATGACAAGGAAAATGCAGCTAGATCCTCGCTTTCCAGAAATAAAACCCGATTGTGAATATGTGTTTACGCTATCTGTAAGAGAGTGCAGCAAACCACAGACATAAGAAAAACCGGCCAGAATAGGAACAACCGATGGAAGTGCAAGATTTTAAGTTTGCTTTACCTAAAAGCAGGACAATATCTCTCTGGGTAAAGTGTGGTTCAGAGACAGTCTGGGCCGAGACACAGACAAAAATACTATTTACCCAGAACAACATGTGTTTTTCCAACACAGAGTCTACTAAGTGGCCGATGGAGGTTCATAGAGCATATTTTAATACAGATCCAAAAACTGTCAGTGGTGAATATGGATACAATGAGATTAGCGTTGACCTAGATGGCTTCGTGTGCATTGGTTACGTAAATGAGCACAATGGTTGGGAAATTATTCTTCCAAATGCATTTGTTGAATTTATGAGAAAAGCTCTGAGTCAATAAATTGAAAATAAATTATCTAAAAACAATTGAAAGTATGGTATAATTATATGAGTAATTATTCAGATCAGGATCGTATGGTCAGAGTTGATTTTTTTAAAACGAGTGGAAAGTGGTATATGACTGAAGCCGTTGATATGGGTGACTTCTACTACGAGTCCTGTACTGTTGAGGCGCTTAAGAAGTCCTTAGTAAAGCATATGCCAGATGGTCGAGGAAGTGAATTCATGGCGGTATGTCTTGAGCCATATCATCAATTTTCACATCCTGTGATTGCGCGTGATTGGATGTCAAGTAATGGATAGAATGTCTATGACGACCATGGCTATTCTGATAGGTATTGTTATGCCGTCTATTGCTACGTACGAAGTTGTAATGAGTGGATTTGGCCTACCACTAATCTTTTTGCTGAGCACTATCTTTTTCGTTATCGGAGGCTTTGTAACACTTTTGCTTTATATAGAATATTTGCGGGAGAAAGAAGATCGTGGTGAGTGAAGCTCTATATGATTGGAATAATGGATATGTCAGTTACAGTTTCTAATTTTATAAAATATCTAGAATCCCTACCGCCAGAAACTATTGTTAAGTGTATAAAATTTACAGAATTTCACATGTCTTACGAAGGTGGCGGCACTGTTGATTTTGTAGACTTAGACTTAACACCTTCAGAATATTGTAATGACCACAGTACTGTATCTTGTTATTATAATAATGACTGTAATGTTTTAGAAATAGGAATTGAAAATGAATAAGCTTAAGGGTTAATAATGATAACATATCTGACTGAAAAATTAAAAATGATTATGTGCAATCATGATATTCAGATTACTAAACAAAATGTAACTAAAGATATGTCTACATTTACTGATAGCTATTATCGCTTCAAAGAGTGTCCAAAGATTACTATTGTTTGTAAAAAGTGTGGGTACTTTAAAACGAAATGGGTTTAAATATGTTTGGAATTGGGGAGCAACAACCGGACGAATGCGAAATTTGTGGTGAGGAAACATTTGCTCTTACGTGCGATTTTTATGGTCGTTGGCTGTGTATGGAATGCTATCATGAGATGATGGAAGAAGAGATGGAAGATGGATAAATTAAAAGAAGCAGGTGGATGGTTTGTCATAGCGTTGGTAGTTTTTCTTGTACTCTATGGATCTTTGTGTGGAATAACTAGAGAGCATAAGCCGGTTCAGCTTGTTACGAAGATATTACCATCTGTAAACATGATACAATTAACAGGCTATTTTAGTTATGAGGAGGGTCATCCTCAATTAGTTGATCCTGAAGACATTGTTAAGATTGAAGGATGTGGTTTATATACCAGGGTTTGGATTTCTAAAGGACTAAGTGATCCGACATTTATTCATGTATGTGAGCGTCCAGCTAAGATAGTTGAGCTAATTTCTAAACTAAACGACAGTCAACCATGAAAGATGTTGTGGTGCCTAAATTTAAAGTATCTATTGGAACGTGCGTGGTTTTTCTTTTCTTTGTCGGCGCATTGATTAATTGTTTTATAGAAACTATTATATATTCAAATAGTATGCTTGTCTTCTTGTTTGTTATACCAGTACATGCGTTTTGGTCTTTTGCATGTTTATTTTGTGACATTAAGGATTATTTAAATGGATGGCGTTAATCCTTGTAAAAACTGCCATACAGGCTACTATGTAACTACTATTTGTACAAGCAGCGCGAACTCTACACTAATTGCATGCTATTGCTCTTGTTGCGCAAATGCTAGTTCAAGTAAAATAACTATTGAGAGTGCTAAAAAGGCTTGGAATAATGATAATCCTGGAGTAGAGCTAAATCCATGCAGTCAGTGTCAATCTTTAAATATTTGTAGCGTTGGTCTTGCAAGTGGTGTGCTTGGTTTTCATGTTTTGTGTCATAATTGTGGAAATGTTGGCAAATCAAGTTTATCTGTGCTTCATTCCTACACACTATGGAATTATGATAATCCAGTACAGCAAACTGCACCTTTAAAACAGCCAAGACCTGTTGGTTCACGATGTAGAATATGTGGAGTCCATCCCAAGTTCAAAATAGGTATTACAGATGTATCATTTAAGTGTAATTGCAATTATGGTATTGAGGCAAAGACTAGAAAAGAGTTGAAAGAAAAATGGGAAAATAGTAAAGGTACGTTAGGTTCATCAATAAATACTGTACCTATATATCATGACGAAGAACCAGTTGGTCATGAAAAGGTAGAAGAAATATTTGATATTTTAACTGAACCAGAGTGTTTCTGTGAAAAACCATGGGATTTTGGTCACTCAACTGAATGTAAGTGGAAAAAGTGGAAAAGTGAACAACAAAAATAAAAACATGATTGATTGGATGAAGAAATCAAAAGGCGATCTAACCTATAAGGACTTTTTGATTGCACCATTTTGGTCACTCTTTAATATGACTGTGGCATTAGCTTACACGCCAGTAATATTAGTTATATTGGTGTGGGACTGTATATGCGCCTCTGTCCGAAAAATTAGAAGTGACAATTATTTAAAAGACATTTTAGGGGAAATGGAGGTGATCATGAGTAAGTGGTTATATTCATATTTAAACAACCCAGAGAATCGCATCTCATTTGCAGGCGGAGAAATAGAATGGGAAGTGCAGCAAGTGAGGTCTTGTGGCTTAGACAAGGCCCAAACCCGCGCCCTCTACGAAGCGATGAAAGAATATTACGATAAGGAGGAAGACCATGAGTGATGCATTTGAAAAGAACTTTAACTGGGGAGGTGACGAATGGATGAGATAAAGGAAGAAATTACAGAGATACTCGCTTGTCACATGACATACGACCGACCACCAAAGGAAGTGGTTGAGGAACTTGTTGAGGCTGTTCAAAGGTATATTAGCCCAGACGGTTGGATTAAGGTTGAGGATAAACGACCTACCTATAGAGACACAGACGAAGAGGGCTGCTTAAGAGTTATATACAAAGGCAGAAGGCGGTCTATGGATTTCCATGCAGTTAAGGCCAGCGAGAGCTTTACCCACTGGCAACCCCTCCCCTCTAACCCGAAGGAAATCAGCGACTAACTAAATAAGTAATATTGTCAATGAAAGATAATTTATTGTACTGGATTGGATTTGCTTTATTCATATTAGGCTTTATTTTACAGGTAAAGGTTTTGTTGACCGCCTGGGCCTCTATGAAACTAGAGCAGAAAAACCTAAGTAACAGGAGAAACTAATGTTTTTACGAATCTTAATACTGCTAACACTATTTACAGGAGTTATTAATGCACAATGTCCAACCCCTGCTCCAGCGGAGGTAGAAAACCTAATCGAAGATTGGGGAGGCAAGTTTGGTGCCTTACCCTTTGTATTAGAAGGGGAAAAGTTAACAAAAAATGATTATGATTCGATTGAAGCTAATGGATGTGTAGAATATAGAGAGAATTTAGTAAATCCCAATACTAACTGGTTAACAGTATCGGGAGCCATGGAACCCACTCCTACTTTTCAAATCTTGGGAGCTAGTTTCTATATTATACAAGCACTCGACCCTGATGATTTTTATCTAGGTCTGCGTCCTTTGGGATTTTCTAACCTAACAACAGCAGAAGCTAGTTGTTATGAAGAGATTATTAAAAACCTAAACTATGATGGGCCACAGGTGAATGCTCCAATGATGCTTGTTAGCCTAGATACAATCTGTAAAATTGCAGACACCGCCATGGAAGTAGACATTAGTTCGGGAGCTGATCGTTTCGCCAGTGGCCGTTCTGCTCGCAGAGGTCCAAATGGGATGCTTCAGGGTTCAAGCATTGTTAGCTATTATACAGATAAAATAACCGCCAATTTTACATCATCTGGCCCTAATGCTAGTTGCTGTATAGGGGAAGTGAATTTTACATTTAATGTACCTAGTCCAAACTATCCAAGTGGGCCAGTGGATATAAATATGGACGTATTTCCTTGTGGTACAGGAACCACATCGCAGGCTCCTTTGACAGGACATACAGTTCTAAACCCTACAGCCATTGACGCTCAAACTCCTGTAAATGGATCTGCACAAGTCATGAGTGTAGATTTTAACTCAATAACAGAAACCCCTGTAACAGGAAACTTAACAGGGTTTAGGGGAACACCTTATAAGAGCTTCAGCAATAAAGTAGCAATAAGTATCCCATGTGGTGCATGTTACATAGTAAGAGTAAGACTTAACTTAAGCGCAGTTAGTAAATATACATTGTATTTTTTAATATCATGTGACACAGTTACCTGTATTTAGATTAATGCTCTTTTAAATAAACAAAAGTATTTTTAAAACTACTAGAGAAAGGAGATTATTAATGAGCAACATGGAAATAGCTACCGGAACACTTCGTCCAATGATTAACGGAGGAGCGTTTGCTTATAACTATCTAGTGGTTCAATTTTATTTCTCGCAAAGGAGCTACTATGAATAAATGGACAGACCTAGACACCGAATTACAGGACGTTATCAAGGCAGTAAAAAATCTAAAGGGTAGTCATAATCAGGTTGCCGCGTATGTTTACGACCGAGCCCTTGAATGTAGTCCTACTGAATTTGGCGGAGCAATTGAATCGCTGATAGCTACTGCAATTAGAGAATCAGTAAGAATGCAGCTAAATCAAACTACAGTGTACAATGGTGTCTGTTCTGACACTTGGATTAGTGTTGATGATGTCGATAAACTCCCTAAGTGGGGCAAACCTACAAGGATTATCGTAGCCAACATTGATGATGAAAATAAGATTGTTGAGCAGGGGTGGTGGGCATTCAATGGATTCGATGATATAGAAATTATGCAATTTACTCACTGGCGACCGATGCCTCTTCATCCAAGCCTAACGGTAACTAACTGGCTCAGTATCGACAACGATCCACCAAAAGATACCCCTTTGTGGGTTGCTTATACTGCCAACAATAAGGTGGAAGTTTGTCACGGAACCAAATTTTCAATTGGGTGGGATGTAGACACCCTTGATACTGTAGTTGAAGATTTTGCAATTATGGCATGGCAGCCAGTCGTTAAGCCCACTTATAAAGATAAGGCTGAATAAATCTATGAGTGAATTTGAAGAATTATTAAAAGATCTTGGTGAAAAGCACCAATCTTGGTGGACATATTGGCAAAATCTTATGAATGATTGTCCATTTGAAAACCCCTGTCCTGATAGTTACAAACGTGCACTTAAAATTTGCAAAAATTTTGACGAATCTGCCTGGGGATATCAAATAATTCCAGAAACAAATTATAAAACTAAAACGTGTGAGTTTCTGGTCGGTTGGGAGTTCTGTAATTCTGGATACTGCTATATATCGACAGACATCAATGGCAAAAACTCTTACTATGCTGAAACTAGCGATGCTGTAGACCCAGAAAATGGTATTCTAACACCAAAATTTTTAGCTACTAATCCTCAAGGAAGATTTGAGGGTAGCTTCTATGGTGACATACCAAAAGAAGTGTGGAGTATAGTCAAAAAGCTTCAAAGTGATGCTCACTGCGTTGGGGGTGGTTGGTAATGAGCAAATTTCTTGATCTTAAAAGAAAATTATTGACTAAGTTTTATGACTTGTGTACTGATAGATCGTGGCTAATGGAGCGACAATACAATGGTGCTATTGCTTTACCAGGAGGTCGTGAACAATGGGAACTTGAAAAACATATGCTTTATTCAAATGTAGAATTAGTAATGGAGATGCTTGGTATTGAAAGGCACTTCAAAGACTGGAAAGATGACGACTGCTGGGAATTTAGTAATATAGTACTAATGAAACTCTGGGATGAGGATGGTGAATAGTCTTATGAGATATTATCCGGTAAAAACAATAGATCGAGCTACGGAGACCACTGCTGAAGATGGCTCCAGATGGTGTCGCAATATCTTGGAGCAGAGTTGCGGTTTTTACGCCGAACCTGTAGAAGTAGAGAAACAGACAATACTTCAGCTATACAAAATAATTGGTGATTTGGATATCTTTATCGGATATTTATTTTGGAAAAAGAATAGGAAAATTTATGAAGGAATCGCAGATGAATGAAATGAGTAACCCTATGCAGTCATCTCAATATCAGGAAGAAAGTCAAAAGTCTGATCAATTTTCTTTCCGAATTAACGGTAAGGCCGCCTCAAGAACAAGCGGTAGTAGCTACTGGAAAGAATATCAGCGTCGAGTTAGCAACACCGCTAAAAGGGCTGTCTCATATAATCAAAAGGAAGTGCTCGATGGGCTTTTGAAAGTAAGAATCTCTGAATTTTGGAAAGGAACCAAAGATTCGTACAACTGCCGAAGAATAGATGGTGCCGACCCTGACAATATCGCTAAAACGATCTTGGATGGAATGAAGGGGGTCTGCTATAAAGATGATAGTCAGGTGGTTAGTCTTACTGTCGAGAAATGGTATACAGAAAAAAACACTCGTACCTATACTGAAATTTCCATAACAGAACTTTAGTCTAAGCTATCACAAAGCCAAGAAAAGGAAGTTTGATAGAATGATTAATTGGATTAAATGTTTATTTATCTCTAGGAACAGAAAAAGAGATGCTGCTAGACGTGCATATATAGCACATTGTGAATCTAGATTATGTGATCCACAACTGTCTTACCAGCTCCAAACATATTATATAGAGAGAGTTAAAAATCTTAGGTATTGGCTCAATAGAAAGGATAGAAATGATTAAATCGTCTATATCGTGGTTTAAAAACATATTTACGAATAAGCCACCTAAACAATCTGGGTTTGACATCCTCTGCGATAAGTTAAGCAACACTACAGAAAGAGAAGAAGAGGAAGAGGAATTTTTAGCTGCTCAAAAGGCCATTGATGCATTTATTGAAATTTTGAATACCTACGAAGGTGAAATTAAAATATGTCAATTAGAACATGAAAATTTTCTTGATGCAGCAGTGGCATACTACAAAGTGTACGACAAGGTAGGAAGCACTAATCAACAACACATTAAAATGTGTAGAAATATGATGAATTTTATTATTGGTTCGCTAATGAGTGATAAAGTGAAAGATCGCAACTATTACTTAAGTGTGCTAATGCAAATTGGCTTAAGGGAGTTGCATAGTACTCTTAAGCATAACAAAAATTAATAAATATGAAACAGTTATAGATTCCATTGGGAATTCGTTAGTAGAAAAAGGTGTAAGGGATCGCGAATATTACGCAGGCATAATGGCAATAGCTGCCTTAAGCAGTTTTTGCGACATCTCAAAACAAGATTAGGATAGGTGGATAAACCTAGAAAAAACTAATTGTCCATACTGTGGTGATTGCATGGAAACTTACAC
>JAJDCA010000038.1 GCA_029261055.1 Candidatus Omnitrophota bacterium
TAATCAGAGAAAACGCAATCTTGAAATGGCTCGTCTGCTGCGTTATACTGCATGGCAGACAAGTCAGCATGGTTCTCACAGAGAGCCATCAGAAGTAACTATGCAACCGGCTTGAGGTCAAACTCGCTGAAAAACTCCGCACGTTCAATCACAACATCTTTAGTGTTTCCAAATCTTACTAATACGGCTTCTGAAATATTGCCCTGTTCTTTTCTCATAAAAATCTTAAAAACTTGAGGGTCGCTATTTACCGTGACTTTACTAACAGATTCAATTTGATTCGGCATTCCTTCTTTCATTTGTATTTCTGCGATTATTAAAGGATTTTCATCATTTTTGTTAAGTAGACTTATTTGCCCCCTGCCACCCTCCCCTATTTTTGTCTTTGTCCAGCTCCATCCAAAAGCACCCTCTGGTTCTTTGTTTAAAACTTCTGTATCCATTAATAATTGAAACATTAATTTTAATTCATCTCTGACATCTTCTATCTTCGCTCTCTTTGAAAATTCCCACCATAACCCCGGAATATTTCGAAAACCAGAGGAATAACTTAATTTCTTCTTAATATTTGAATCATTTAAATTTTCCTTAACACTTGAATCATTAATCTCTTTAGCAATAACTGTGTCATCATCATTACGTTCTATCAGAACATCTTTACTCTCAGCTAATGATTTCTGCAGAATACTTAAAATTTTATCGCCCTCCACATAAAAACGATCATTAAGATCTCTTTTAATATTGTCAATTTCTTCACCTAAATATAAACGTTCAACAAAAGGGCTTAATACTTCAAACAACTCACGTCTACCTTTATTTTTCATGAACTTAATTTGCCTTCTTTGTTCCTCCGTAATCGTCCAAAATTTTAACCGTACCGCCTCTTTCATATCGCCCTGCTTTTCTCTAAACCACATCTTAAATCCAAAATCCCAACTATCTGACCATGCACCGTGAATCAACTCAATTTTATGTTTCTGAAGGGCTTTCATTTTCACGAATGCACGTATTGAGAAAATAGATTTCTTTTTAAAATAAAAAATTATTTTATTTCTATCTCCACCAGCTTCGCCAGGAACAATTCTTAATTTCCATCCAAACACACCACCCTTGTTTTTTTGCGAATCGTTGGCATCCATTAACAACGGAATAATTAATTTTAAGTTATTACCCACCTCCTTACTTAACACTTCTTTATCAAACTCTAACCACTCCCCAAGAATATCATCAAATTTCATTCGATAATCTAATTTACTCCTAACTTTCCTATCCTTCATCGCATCAAAAATAATTGGGGCGGATTCAGCCTTTTCACGTTGAACAGCGGCCTTTATTCTTTGATATCCTTGGATCTGAATCTTTTTCGAGTAAAATTCTTTAAAAAATCGCTTCAAAATGGCCGTCTTAAAAGCACGCTCAATTCGATACTTAACAGCTACTATTCTATTAAATTTGTAGTCGTCAGATTTCACAAGATCAGTTAAATCCTCCACGATCTCTCTAGCCCCTCCCGTGCTTTCATTAAATACAGCGTCATTAACGGCTTGTTTTAAGTTCCGATCAACATCAATTAATAATTTTTTCTTACGATTATTCAAAACAAGAATATCATCATCAATTTCCTCTAACACATCGGCCATCTTACTCACCATCGCTACGTCTTTACCCTCTTGGCTATTCTTTTTTAACTTTTTCTTTTTTTGCAACAAAAACCTTGATTTATATCTTCTTTCAAAGAAAAAAGTTATAAACCCAAAAACAAGTACAACAACGAAGAGCTTTTTTAAACTAACGACGTCTTTTTCGTACACAACCTTTAATTCTTTTATCATAGAATCTATTTCAAGAAGCGTATCAATCAAAGAGCGACGAGCTCGATCATTTTCGACTTTGACCACAAACTTGTACCATTCCGCATATTCTTCAAAAATACGCACAACACTTGGTCGAAATTCTTTTCTGTTACCCTGAAATTTATTCAACACATTTTGCCCAAGTTGATTAAAGTAATTTACAATATCTAATTCCTGCTTAATTATTTCACTCTCGCTATTATTCATTCTTAGCGTATTAATTCTGCCTTTTCTTTTATCAAATCTTTCTTGCATTCGCGCGACATTCTTTATTAATTTCTTTTTTTCATCTTCTGACAGCAAATTTCCCATCATCTTCCTGATTTTATCTAAATCTGAGGCAATTCCTGGCAGCATTGCATTTATATAAACTTTTGCCTGTTCATGTTCATGCTTATCCCTCTCAGCATAATGAGGCTCTTGATGTATTGGCTCATTTGATCTGCCCTTCTTCCATTTTTGATACGCTGACTCATCTACTACACCCTCCCACTCGTCATACTTCAGCTCTTCCGCTGCAACAAAATTTGTCCTGATTGATATTGTTTTACTTAATTTAACTCCTACTAAAAAAATAACAGAAGCCAGCACTAAAGTAGTAGTAACCTTCAACAACGCTGAAAAAGACACCATACTGGCATCAGGGTCTTGCGAAATAGTGGAAAATCCTCCGGAAAAATACTTTCTCGGGACAATTTCTTGCGTGGCTTGGTCGTAGTCTTCTTTGATGTAGTCGTAGACGCCTTTTTTGAAGGAGTCGATGTATTGGTTGTAGATTTTCTGAGTAATTTTTTTATCTTGCGTATCCACGCCTTTGGTTTTGTTTTGGTCGACGTAGACTTGACCGAGGAGGCTGTTTTTGAGTTTCTGTTTGTACCACGTGGCCAGGATCATGGCATTGTAGATTTGCCGGAGATTGGCGAAGGTTGTACCTGCGTTGACTTCGCGTTCAATTTCGGGTAACAAAATGTCGCGAATAATGGATGTTGTAATATTTGAATCTGTACGGGCATGATTTATCATGCCCTTGTCTTGGGTTTGATGAATCAAACCCCTACGATCAATATTTTCTCTAACCAAATAATCCGCCTCCAACATCACCTTCAACCGCGACTCAACCACAAACGCACTACGACTTTCTTCATGCTCGTAAACTGTTGCAGCCTCCGGCACAATCCACACCTTGTGAAAGGTATCCACGGGGATATCCGTTATGCCGTATTCTTCATACGCTCGTTCGTAAATGCGTGTCCAAAATTCTTCGCCCAATTCTTCTTCCGGATACATCAAAGATGCCGTCAATTGTTTCAACAAATAATCCTGCGCGAGCAGATCGCGACCCATTTCCGTATCACCGAGGCCCTCCGGAATAATCCGATCTGGTTCATCCGGTGACAAATTAACCCACATCTCATCTTCCGGTACAGTAAGCGCAGCCAGAAAATACTTGATCATCTTGTCCGCTTCATTCTTCAGCGCATCACCTTGCAAATCACTGTCTCCAGAATTTACAATAAAATCAAACAGCAACGGATTCTCAGGATGAATCGTAATGCCTTTAATTAATGCCGGCGAAAACCCTTCTGTAGGTGGCACAAAACTCCCCGGAACAGGAAGGTTCAATACCGAGCCGGCTGTGGGCATGGATAACACCTGCGCATGCGTAGGCGGCACAATGGTTGTAGTCAAAAATGCCACAACCACAAACACGGATAACATACGAAAATAAAAACTAACCCTACGCTTTCGAATAGATACATTCATACATCTGCTCCTTTTATTTATGTCGTAAAGTACCAATCCGTGGCGAGGTTAAAGGCTTTACACAGCCCTTTATTGGTAGGTTCTGATCCCGTAGTCTTCGCTGCGCTCAGGTTACGGGATTAATTCGCACGCTAATTTACGTTCGCTAACGCTTCCGTAAATTATGTGCTCATTAAGAAAACGATTTCTTATGTTCTACGCTGAAAGGATAACATATTTTTGGCAATCGACAAGGGCGTGCACTTTCCCATGAAAGAGTTTAAATACTTGTATTACAATAAGTTATGAAATAATTAAAATAATATGGAAAGTTTTTTCGTAATTACGCGCAAAGGTGGGTAAATTTATGGTCGTTTCTTGCCCCAATGCCTCAAATACCGCCCAAATCCGATCACACATAAAACCGCGATGACAATCCAAGGGGCGTAAGCATTGTAGGTTAAGGCCAAGGAATGAAACTTCATTAAAAGGAGGGCCCAAAGCATAATAGCTGCAGCGGTTGCGCTTAGCACGATGCTCATATTCACCCAGGGTTTGAGATTCATCAAAATGCCTACAGCGCATCCGACCACCGGGCCGGTGCCCCATAAAGGAAATAGGACAAAAAGAAAAAGTCCTGATGCGCCATATCGCTGTATGACATCCTGATGTTTCGCAGCTGCGGTGAGCACACGTTGAATAAAATTCTTTAACGATCGCACTTCGAGAACTTTTTGCCAACTCCAAAAAAACAGAGGATACAAAAGAAACACTGCCACCACATCCACGAACAAATTGATCACCAACACTTCAACATGCCCGAGCTCCAAAACATATCCAAAATACACGCCGCCGGGACGGCCGATCACTAAACGCATGCCGGCTAAATAAAATAAGCGCCGATAAACTTCCGGCGCCAAAATACATCCCAAACCCATCCACACAATAAAAACCACAACAGTGCTAACCCCCAACAAAAAAATCCGTCCTTGAGGACTTCTTAAAATTTCTATTGTGTCATTTCTCAATTTTCGCCTCATCAACTAATCCTTCCTAGCATCATGTTCTTCCTTAAGCTTTATTGATGTATTCAAATTATGCCGTGCATTGGGATAATCAGCATCGATCCGTAAAGCGCCCTGAAAATGTTCGATAGCCAATTGGAATTTACCCTGATTCAAGAAAATCACGCCTACATTATTATGCGCTCCCGCAAACTCAGGATTAATGCGCAATGCTTCCATGTAATACCCGATAGCCTCTTCATCCTGCCCTTGGTGCAACATAACATTTCCCATGTTGTAAAATGCCTCTACAAAGTCTGGATTAATCCGCACTGTTTCCTGAAAATGTTTGATGGCTTGCTGGAGTTTGCCCTGATTCAAAAAAATCACGCCTACATTATTATGTGCTCCCGCAAACTCCGGATTGATGTGCAACGCTTTGATGTAATACGCGCTCGCCTCTTCATACCGCCTTTGGCGTCGCATAACATTCCCCATGTTGTAAAGCGCATCTACAAAGTCAGGATTAAGTCGTAACGCTTCGTCATAATGTGTCATCGCTTCTTCAAACCGCCCTTGAGACTTCAACGTATTACCCAAATTATTATGCGCCCCCGCAAACTTAGGATTAATTTTAAGAGCTTTTTGATACTCGGCTACCGCCTCTTCAAATAAATTTTTACTGTCGTAAACATTTCCAAATTCGTGTGACTTACCGAAAAATTATTGCCTGGATTAATGCCTATTATTCTTTTATTCATCATCACAAAAAAAACGATCAGTAACATCGCAAATAAAATAAGTTCTCTTATTTTAGAGAATTTTGTCAATTGCCAAAAATGATGAATACTGTAAGCGCTTAGAATGATCATAAACGGAACAGCCGGCAATCTGTATCGAGCACTCACAAAACCAATTGTCAATGCAGCCATGTACACACAAATCATGAGAATAATTAAGTAGGCATCGGTTAATTTCTGCCTTACGACGAATACAATGCCTAATATCGCCAGTGGCCCTATGAGGCCAAACGAAAAAAGAGGAAAATTCAAAATAGGCAAAAATTGTTTACAAAAATAATAATTCAAATTGAGCGCAATTTCTTGACTATTCCAGAATAAAAACATCTTTTTAAAACTAAGCATTACATACCGACGTTTATTATTTTTTATGAATTGTAATCCTTTTAAAAACCAATAATTAGAAATTTGTTCAGAAGTTAATTCCTTTTTAATTTCTTTTTTCGTTTGATAGATGATAGCTTCGACCTGAGCGGTAGGTGAACTTGGTATGTTCGGTAGAATTGTATTACTTCCATTCGCATGAGGATTATTCGCAATATAAAAATGTATTCCCCCACGAGAAGAAAAAGGTGAGAAACTTCCTTCAACCACATAATTCTTAATTGAAGAAGGCAATAAAACAATTAATACGCCAATAAAAATAGGTATTAGAGCTGAAGCTTTCTTTTCTTTAATAAAAAAAAGCCAAAGAATTAAACAGGGCAGAAATAAAATTATATTTTCTCTTATGAGGAGCGTGAGACCTAAAATAATTCCTGATGACAACCAAAGTACAAATCTCCCCTTGGCCTTTGCCTGCAATAACATAAGAATTAGCAAAACATTAAGAAATATGACGAGCGTTGTATCTAAAACAAACCCCGTATAAAAAATGGCGGTACTGTAACAGGCGTAAATAATCGACGTTAATAACCCTATGCTTTTATTATGAAATACATGGATACATATTTGATACAAAAAAACACATGTTAAAGAGTCCAGAATAATTTGACACAAGGCTACTGATGTCAAACTATGTCCAAATATCATGTAAATAAAAGAAAGAAAAAATGAATAGTGCGGATTGAAGATTTGGCTGGATGTAAAATGCCCCTTAAGTATCTCTAAAGCATACTGATCATAAATGACTGAGTCTGTAGAAAAAAGGCCAAATAAAGAGGTGGATTTTAGTTGATAAAAATAAATAATTCTTATTAACAAAGAAAAAACAAAAATCCCTATCAACAAGAATCTACTTTCAAGTATCCTAAAATCCTTCATCTAAGCTCCCGTGGCTGCGAGCTCCTGGGTAACTTTGTCATAGGCTTCGTTAATTGTCTTGAATTTTTCCTCAGCAACTTTGACATATTCAGCCCCTAAATGTGCAACGCGATCAGGGTGATAATTAAGGGCTAATTTTCGGTAGGCTTTTTTTACTTCTGCTTTCGAAACTCCACGCTGCAAACCGAGGACTTCGTAATAACTGTCTTTCGTCGTAAAATAATTTGTTTGTAAACTTAAATTATCCTCTTGCGCAATGCCTAAATACTGAACGATTAAATCAATCACGGCCCGTTCGTTTGGATGCACCACTTTATCGGCCATGACAACCATGTAAACCACCCGCAAAAGCATTAAACGCTCTTCATACTTCGAACCTTTCCTAAAATTTTCACAGGTACTCTTAAGATCAATCTCTTGCTGCACCGCAAGATTAAAGGCCCTGCCGATGGCCGCCATTTGAAGTTCATTAAACCCTAAATTCTGAAAGAACTGCAAAATTAATTGCACCTCTTCTCTGGCCACTTCCCCATCGGCTTTAGCCACATGAGACAAAATAGAAATCAAATTAATCTGAAATATGTTTCCCGCATCCAGACGATCTTTTCCTTGATTAAACGAATGCCCCAAATACGCACCGGCAATCGCGCCCAAAGGACCAGCAAACATAAAACCAATCACACCACCCCACGCTGTGCCGGCAAAATTAGTATTTGATTGATCCGAACGACTACCGCCTCCACTATTTCCTATCGACTTACGTCCAAAAATAAAATACACCGGCAAACTGACAACTGAAAAAAATACAAGAGCCAGTATCCAAAGAATTTTCTGCGTCGTTGAACGATTGCTCTTAATACAATCAAACACTGCCCAAACCATAAAGATCGATAAAATAAGCCCTAATAATTTTCCCATTTTGAATCCTTTCTAGTCAAAATGCATTTTTGCATTTTGACATGAGGTGTTGCGATGTTTTTACGCAACACCGATAATTTTTTTATTTTTCTTTCATACCTTTTTTGATACTATCTTATTTAGAGGTAAATGCTAAGTACTAATTAAAAACTTTTCTTACCACTTACCACTTTCTTCCCTATCTCTACCCAAACTTCCCATCCGCACGCGGTGAAGTTAGTATTGTGTAATATTGAAAAATAAATAAAACAAACGCCATCATCCACATGATTTGCGAAATGGCAATCCACAACGGAAAACGCACCTCATCAAAAATGGGCAAAAACACCCGAACACAGGCCCCAATGATCAGCACAAAAAACATCACCGAAACCATCGGCGGCGCCTCATGCACATTACGCCCTGTATGCCCTAACGAAACACGCGCCATCATACCCAAGGTAAACAAACCAATCCCTCCATACGTAAAGGCATGCAAATAAGAACCAATCGGGACGGTGGACACATACGTCAAAAACTTAAGAACAAAACCTACAATCAAAAATACATACCCAACAAAAAGAATCCACAAAAGCGGTTTTTTCCAAATGCCTGCAGTGTACCAACCCCATAAACGCATCGCATGTACGACGGCCAAAAGAATAGATAAAACCGGCACAATGCGCCAATGCGTCCAAAATACATCAATAACACTCAACAGCACAAGCAAAACTAAACTAGCCAAATCTAATATTTTCGAATTCCGTAATGTCACCGAATAGCCCACCCCTTTCTCAACAAAAAAAGGCATAATCCGTCTGGCAATCGTTAAGATCAAACTAATAATCATGTACATCGCAAAATGCAAGGCCATGTGCCCCTCTTTCATCGCCTGCCCAGAAATGGCTAAATAGAAAAAAATACTACTGACACCCACCAAAACAACCTTGGCCAGCACGGCAAATTGACGCCACTGTTTAACTTTAACAACAGGCCGCACAACCGCTATGATCAAAAAAACAAGAAACACATTATCACAGACCGCCATAATCCAACCGGGAACACTCGCCGGCATAAACGACAATACACGCGCCGCCATCCAGAATAAAAACAAAACAAGTAACGGCACGCCGTTTAACGTCTTTTGACCTGTCCAATTCGTCACGGCGGTCAACAAAAATCCGGCCACCACGGCCATCGCAAACCCATAAATCATTTCATGCCCATGCCACACATTGATTGGCATACCCACAAAAATATTAATACCCAAAACATAAAATAACATCCAAAAAACAATAGACACCACAGAATACACCGCAGCCCCGAGAAAAAAAATACGAAATCCCGTTTGAAGAAGAACCGGACATTTTTGATTTGTGTTGTTGGAAATCATAATTACCTAATTATCGTAATCGCGCAAAGCAAAGATTGATGCATTAGGCGAATTGGAGGCCGACCAGAAGGAGGTCTCCTCTGAGCCGAATGCGTTAATCTTTGCTCAAAAGCGATTTCGTGTTTTCGATATGGCTTATTTTCAAATCGTTGAACCGGACATCAGTTCTCTGACCCCATTTTTATCTTGAATGTACACTTCCGGTAAAAATTCAATCGACTGGGGAATTTGTTTTTCAATCACTTTTGTCAACCGCGTTTGCTGCTGTTCGTCTTCAGGATCAAAAAGCGGATCCTGACTCAAGTCATTTAAAAGAAGTATTCCAGGATCACGCGCAAATTCAAAATTTTTAATAAGACGCTTCACTAACAAATCTAAGAAATAGGGTTTGTCTTTAAAAACTTCAACCGATGTTTTAAACACAAGCTTCCCCCAATCTTCATTCAATGTTTTTTGAAACAGCCCATACACAGAAGAATACTTTATCAATCGCTTCTCCCCCGGCGCTAATTTACGCGCATGATTCATCAGAACAGTTGTTATTTCATTATGATTAAATGTTTTGATTTCTTTATGAATATCTACCGTCAGCAAATCAAAAATATAAACCCCGCGAACACCTAACGCCGCTTGCGAAATACTTCGCTTCAGAAGATCTTCCATCCCTTCCCAAATAACTTTTTCCTCGCCTCTGATAACATTTAAAACAAGCATCTGACAAGGCTGATCCTCACGCACAGCGCGATACTTCCTGACTTTACCTTCCAAATACCCGTCATACGTAATTTCATCAAATAACGGCATATGCAAAAAAAGATTTGAATGCTGAATGCCTCCATCAATAAGATTCATTTTCTGTCCCCTTCATAAAGTCATGGTATTTTCAAAAGTTAACGAAATAACCAAGAAACAAGTTACAAGATACAAACAAAAATCAATTTCCAATATTCAATAATCAAACAAAATTTTATCGGAAAGTTGTTTGGAATTTGAATATTGATTATTGCATCTTGTTTGTATCTTGTTTCTTGTATCTTGTTTCTTTCAAATTATTTTTAACATTACCTAAAGCTATGCCCTGCTGATTCAAAATGGGACGGATAATATTGGCCTTATCGCCCTGAACTTCAATAACACCACCCGATTCAGCCACATAAAAAGTCCCGCCACTGCCTGTTTTTGACTTTAGCACCTTGGCTAAATTTTTTAAATACGCCTCGTCCGGCGGCAAGCCATCAATCACCGTCACAGCCTTCCCCTTACGCCCAGATTTCTCAAGACGCAAACGCGGTTTAAATTGATCCAGCTTAGGTTGAGTCGGATCATACGCCGGACACGTACACCCATCAAGCGGTTTATGACATCGAGGACATTGCGCATCCGAAGGAAAAATATTATCAGGAATATCAATCATAGATTAGGCCGCCTTCGGCGGTGACTTATGTGACTCGTCGCTAGTGACGCGTCGCTCGTAAAAAAACGAGTCACGCGCCACGAGCGACGAGCCATTTTAAAATTTCTTAACCTTAATAATGTGGCGGCCGCTCTTCCTCTTCTCTTGCACGAACCAAATCCCCACTCGTAACTTGTTCTTTAAAACCTTTCAGGGCCCTCTCCAAAACATCCATTTTCTTCTGCTGATCAACAATCACTTCATTCAATTCTTCCAGCGCATGCTCCTGAAAAGCCATCTTTTTTTCTAATTCAATAATACGTTTTTCCATGCTTGCCCCCATATTTATTCTGAAACTCTCATGACAAATGGAAGATTGTTAATAGGCATCACTTCAAAAATAAAAGGAACAAGCCCACGCACCTCAATATTTTTCCAATTTTCCGTATTCTCCAAACTCAATGATGCTGCATCTACACTCTCACCTTGATGCTCCCATTGAAGTTTCTGTGGATTTAAATCAATCCCGCCTTTTTTATGCTTTTCCAATTTATTATCTAAAGAATGACCATATTTTTCGTCGCTAATCATGGCATGATCGTTAACCTTGTATTTCTTTCTTAATGCCTGAATTATTTTTCTTTGTTCTATAAAAAAATTATCCACAACTTCCTCAGTAATAATTTTTCCTTTAAATTCATCCCGTTTACTTTTATCCTTATGCCCTAAAGTAATTATTTTACTTTTTAAATTTTCTTGTTTGTACAACTCATCTTTAAATTTATCAATAAGTTTTTGAATGGCAAATACTCGTAATTGTGTTCCCACCTCAGAGTACTTTCTTTCTTTGCTTACACTTCTGTTCCAAGGGGCAATTTCCATGATACTCGTAGGTTCACTTCCATTTAAATCAGCCCATCCCTCGACCGCACCCTTATCTTCTGAAAAAACAAAATAAACATCAGACATTTCCTCTTTTTCTTGATATTCAACATGTGAAATAAATTTTACAACATCAGGCCAATGCCTTACCTGACTATCATTCTTATACTTCAACCACTCTACCAAACTTTCAATAGTTTTCTTTCTTTGATCATCGTTTAATTCTGCTCCATTAACAACATGAAGTTTAACCAAATACTTTTCATCTACATTGTTCCGCAATGCGACTAGTGTATTATTGTAATTTTGAACATTGTTCAGCTTACTCGCCAACATACTCAAATCACCAATAATTTTAAAATCTTCTTTTGCTTTTGTTTTCACCGGTATATTGTACTTGCCGCTAATTTTGATTCCTCCGGAAAAATATTTTCTTGGGATGATTTGGCCGGTGACTGTGTCGTAATCTTCTTTGATTAAATCATGCGTACCTCGACGAAAAGAAATGAGGTATCGCTCGTAAATTTTATTCTTCACACCCTTATTTTCAATCGTAATACCTTCAATATTTTTTTGATCAGAATATTTCTGATTAATCAGGCTTGCCTTGAATTTCTTTTTGTACCAAGCAGCAAGAATCAAAGAGTTATAAATTTGGCGGAGTTTGGCAAAATTCTTTCCTTCATTCACTTCCTGTTCAATGATGGGAATGATAATTTCTCTGATAATATCCGTTGTCATTTTATATTTCGTATTTCGCATATCGTATATTGCGCTTTTCTTTTCACTACCTGTTCTTCCGTACTCACCTTCCGCTAAATAATCCTCTTGAAGCATGACCTTTAAATGTCCATCAATGACAAATACTCTATTACCATTTTCATACACTCGCGCCTTATCTGACACAATCCAAACCTTGTTAAAAGTATCCACTGGAATATCCGTTGTTCCGAAACGTTTGTATGCCTGTGCATACACCTTATCCCAAAATTTTTCTCCTAACTCATATTCGGGATGCATCAAGGATGAGGTCAACTGCTTGAGCAAATAGTCCTGCGCGAGCAAGTCCCTCCCCATAGCGGTTTGGCCAAAAGCCTCTGGAATAATGCGGTCTTTTTCGTAGGGTGACAAATTTACCCACAAATCTTCTTCGGGAATAGACAAAGAAGCTAAAAAATATTTAATCAACCCTTGAGCTTCTCCACGTACTTGCTGTTCATTCAAGGTTGAATGCCCACTATCCAGAATAAAATCAAACCGAAACGGTTGATCCGGATTAATCACCAGCCCTCTTAACATCGGTGGGACAAAATTTTGACTTTGAATCACTCTCACCCCTAGCATAGGCAACCCCAGATCACCCCCCGAGGTTGATTTAGGTTGTTCCTGTGAAAAAACATACGCACCATTTACAACAAACCAAACTAAAACTAATAAAATAGATAATTTTAAAAAGGACCTGGGAGGTTTTCTGTAAAAATTTTTAATTTTATTCGTGTCCTGCATAATTTTTTAATCCATAAAATAATTTTTTCTTACATAATTTAACATAAAATACATCCAATACTAATAATTAATCATTCCCTCTATTAAACCGCTCTAACGTGACGCCTTCGTTGAGTAACGATACGCCGCTTAGATAATCGGCAAAATGGGAGGCATAGAATGGGGTCATTAGAAATCCTTTTGAACCTAATCCATTAAAAATAGCTAAATTTTTAATTTTCGGGTGTCGCCCTAGAATAGCTTTTTGATCTTTGATAACCGGTCGCACGCCAGCTTTATGATCTGTAACTTCAATAGTATTTGTAAAACACTGATTAAGACCAGCTACGATTTGATCACGCGCTGCCTCTGTCGGCTCACAATCTAATTGATCCCACTGATAATTAGCTCCTGCTATCCACTGCGGCTGCTCCAAAGGGATGCACCACTTTCCTCTATTAATAATCATATGCGGTAATTTGGGCCCTTCTATTTTAATCTTTAAAATTTCGCCTTTAGCACTATTAAAAGGAATCCAATCAAACCAAGGATTCCATTGCGCCTTATACCCTTCACAAAAAATAACTGTACGAAACGATTCGCCACCAAAGCAAACATTGTTATCCTTAATAGTTAAATCATCGTAAGAAAATTTTTGCAGCGCAAGAACATTCCGATTGTGAAAATACGCCTTCAACGTTGTTAAAAGTCGTTCTGTATGACAAAACCCTGATGACTTGATCACCACACTCCCTAACGGATCATTAATAGCCGCATGCACTGTCCTCGACGGATTAATAGGCTGACTGTATTGCTGTCCTTCATTGAGCTTAACTCTTCTCTGCCACTGATCATGTTCACGTGCATCTTGAAATACGCGTAATATGGGCAAGGATTCAAAGAAATGTTGATCAAATTGTGTTTCTAATTCTTGATATGTTTTTAAAGCATGCGCAAAAAAATGATCAAATCCATCCGCTATCGTAAATCGTTTTCCTATTACCGGATTAATGATACCGGCGCTGACCATCGAAGAGGAGTGTTTGTGTCCGTCGTCAACAATGCTTATTTGCTTATCCCGTTTTAACAGCTCCCAAGCAAGAAAGCTACCAACGACGCCTTGACCAATAATAAGAAAATCTTTCACAAGCAATACTTCCCTTTTAACATATGCCTTTTTCTGCCGAAACCCGGCGCACGCACCGTTTCAAATCTATTCTTTATTAATCCTCGACGGACAAAACCTGTTGATGTGTAGGTACTTACCGTCGTACCCGCTTTAGATAATGGTGCCATTTTAGCAAAAACATCATCTGACCACATCTCCGGATTCTTAGCCGGCGCAAACCCATCTAAATACCAGGCATCCACCCCATAATTCTCCTTACGCATATCATCCAAGGCCAACACAACATGTTTTGTAATTAGACTCAATTTTATTTTTCCCTGATCAAAAGAGATATGTTCATTTTGATTAATCAATTTGGAATATTGGCCAACTAATAAGTCGGCATACTTATTTAACTCCGGCCATAATCTAAGTATCTTATCCAAATCTTCTTTGTTTAATGGAAATTGATCAATAGAAACGTATTGCAACGTCCAACTTTTGGGCGCCCATTCCTGCCAAAGTAACCACGTGCACAAAAAATTTAACCCCGAACCGAAACCAGTTTCGCCAATCGTAAACGTCCCTGCCTGCGATTCCGATAAACCTTGCCACCTTCGTTTTAATTCATTCCCCCCACAAAAAACATATTGAGATTCCAGCATGCCATTTTCTGCACAAAAATAGGGATCATCAAATTGCGTAGATCGTGGCGCCCCATTATCGTCCCATTCAATCGGGGCATAATTTAACTTATGATTAATTAATTTTGGCATGGTTAATAATAATATAGCAACGAAGAAAGTCAATGCAACATAAATACCCACACAAAATATTGTTATAAAACCCTCATCTGCTACAATAATCTAATGATTAAATCATCAAAAATTCTTTATGGAATATGTATTATTCTATTTTTTCTTTTCATCCGTATTTCTGACTCCCTTGCTGATAATTTAACAGATGAAGCGGCTCAATTATTTGACCAATGGCGAAGCGCTGTTTTTCAAGTCCGTGTCATTGATTTATCCACTCAAGAAAAATCTTCAACTGGATCTGGATTTTTTATTGACCCCAAGGGTTATGCCGTGACTAACTATCATGTGGTCTCGTCCTATGTAAATAAACCAAGTAATCATAAAATTGAAATCATTAATCATGCAGGGGACATACAGGATCTTTCCTTGGTCTATTTTGATATTGTCCATGACCTTGCTATTTTAACCACAAAAAAAGCCTCCCCCTTAACCTTATTGCTGAATCAGTCTGATCTTTCTCATGGAGAGAAAATTTTTTCCATGGGAAACCCGCATGACTTAGGTATGACCATTATCGAAGGAACATTTAATGGTTTAATGAAACAATCCTTAGACCGTAGGATCCTTTTCTCCGGATCCCTTAATCCTGGAATGAGTGGCGGCCCTACCCTTAATCATGAAGGAAAAATTATCGGAATTAATGTCTCAACAATGAACAATGATGTTAGCTTTCTTGTTCCTGTGGAATATTTAAATGCTTTAGTAGCTAAAATCGAACAAGAACCTGTTTTGCCTAACACAAATTGGGATCAACTAATCGAAAATCAATTAATTGAAAATCAAGATCACTTTATCAATACTTACCTTAAACAAGAATGGCAAACTTCTAAACTTGGGGATGCCATCATTCCAGGAGAAATTTCCCCTTATGTAAAATGCTGGGGAGGCTCTAAAAACAGAGATGAAGATCTAATGATTAAAGCCATGACCAATTGTAGTACAGAAGATTATATTTATGTTAACGATTATTTTTATACATCTTACTTGGATTATCGTTTCTCTTGGCATGAAAGTAAAAACCTTCATTTCCTTAGACTTTATGCCCATCTTCAGGATGATTTCCCAAAAATTAATTATTTAAATAATGCATCAAAAACTGATGTTGAACGATTTAAATGCCAAACTGATTTTGTTACCATGGATAACCGCGTTTTTAAAACAGCTTTGTGTTCCCGAAGATATAAACGTTTTAAAAAATTGTATGATGTCAGTTTAGATTTTATGTCTGTAGACGAATATGATCGTTCATTAATGGGGGGATTAATATTAGAAGGTGTCACAAAAACTAAAAGCCAAGAATTTATTAAATATTTTATGGAAAAAATACAATGGAAAAATTAGTCATTGAAGTTATTAAACCAGGAAAAATGCACAATGAATTTTGTGTATTCACTGGATCAACCATTCGTATTGGTCGTGGATTTAATAATGATGTCATTCTTGATGATGCCTTTGTTTCTTCTGAACATTGTGAAATTATACGTGATGATGAAGGCATAAAAATAAAAGACTTAAACAGTAAAAATGGCATTTACAACATTAAAGCTAAACAAATCCAGACGGACCTGGCCATCCATTCAGGTGATAAATTTATTGTGGGCCGTACTGAATTGAGAGTTTATCTCTCTTCCCACACAGTTAAACCAGCTCGCCCACTTATCCCCCGACATAAAATCATCACTGCACTTAGAAAACCAATAACAGCGTGGATTTTGTTTTCTTTATTAAGCGCTCTGGCCTATTTGACGGGAGTCATCACAACGATAGAAAACGGTAAACAAGGACAGATAATATTAACAGCCGTTGTTATTACCGGTATTATGATCTTCTGGGCGGGATTTTGGGCTATTATTGGATGGATTAGCCGCCATAGATTGCGTTTTGGCATTCAATTGTCCATTGCCTGCCTCTGGTACATCCTTTATATGCTATGCTCATTTATTATTGATTATGCTGCTTTTTATTTTAACCGTAACCTTTTGTATGTCATTTTGATGGGGCTGTGTTTTACAATGATCACAATTTTAGGATATTTAGGACATCTGCACTTTGCCACACGGATGAAAACAAAAACAAAAATAATTTCGGCGACTGTGATTACATTAATTATGTTGGGCCTATCCGGCGTGATTATGAACTTTTATCATGAATCTCAATATCTTCAAAAAGAATACTCTAGCTCTGTTAATCCTCCCTACCTTGGAAATCCCCCTGCTCATTCCATCGAAGAATTTATTCAAAAAACAAATAAAATTTTTGAATAAAAGAACTAGAGCCACCCCGTTTTTTATTCATATTCACACAGGTAAGCTGTATCTTGTTCAACCTTTGTTTTGAATTTTGATGCCGCAGGAATTTCAAAAGATGCGCCCACACCAAAATCTTCCCATTCATCATATTCAGCGAAATACACCGTTAAGGCTCCGGAAACCACCGTGATAACTTCTTTTGTTGTTGTATCAAATTCATACTCGCCCGGTTCCATAACCCCGATGGTCTTTCGATTGTCACCTGAATTAATACCGAAAGATTTCACCTTCCCTTCAAAATACTCCTTTACTTCAACCATTTCTCTTACTCCTTTTCTTTTTTTACAGGGCCAATGCCCCTTATTTTTTTAATAATACTTTCTGCAACCTTCATTCCATCAACCGCCGAAGAGACAATGCCTCCGGCATATCCGGCACCTTCACCTGTAGGATAAACACCTGCAATAGTCGACTGAAAAAACTCATCCCGCGTAAATCTAACAGGAGAAGAACTCCGCGTTTCAACACCTACAAGCACAGCATCCGGATAAGCAAAACCCTTAATCTTTCTATCCAGAGCAGGAAGCGCCTCTTTTATACTTTCAATAACATAATAAGGCAAGCACTCATCTAACAAAGTCATCTTTACACCCGGTTCATACGTCGAAGACACTTCCCCGGAAGCTTTGGAAGGCTCTCCTTTTAAAAAATCACCAACGCGTTGAGCAGGAGCGCTGTAATTCTTTCCTCCCGCCACAAAAGCCTTTCGCTCCCACTTACGCTGAAATTCAATCCCCGCAAGAGGATGCTCAGACTCAAAATCATCCGGCGAA
This sequence comes from Candidatus Omnitrophota bacterium, assembly GCA_029261055.1. Taxonomy (GTDB): domain Bacteria; phylum Omnitrophota; class Gorgyraeia; order Zapsychrales; family Zapsychraceae; genus JAJDCA01. Next base: position 17,722 of record JAJDCA010000038.1, read on the forward strand.
ATATTCACGAGCAAGGCACTATTAGAATTTTGACCATCCTGAGCACATTCACTCATGCCATTTGTCACAACCCCACCTTCCTCTGAAGAAGAGGCCACGACAAAACCTCCGGGACACATACAAAAAGTATACACCGAACGCTTGCCTTTAAGGTGGGCCACCAGTTTATATCTTGCCGTCGATAGCTTTGGATTATTACAACAATGGCCATACTGAGATTTATTGATCAATTCCGTAGGATGTTCAATTCTAAGACCGACAGCAAATGACTTGGGTTTCATCCCGATTTCCTTATCATAAAGCATTTGATAGGTATCCCGGGCAGAATGACCGATCGCAAGAATAAGATTATCTACCAGGATTTTCTCCTGACCATCAAAAATCGCCGCCGCAACTTTTTGATTTTCAATTTCTATATTCGTAAGGCACGTATGAAACCGCACCTCCCCCTTCAAACTTATTATCTTCTCACGTATTTTCTTTACAACCCCACGTAATTTATCGGTCCCGATATGCGGATGGGCATCCGTCGCAATTCTTTGAGGAGCTCCCGCTTTGATAAATTCATCAAAGACATACTTCATCCTTGAATTCTTTATATTGGTATACAATTTACCATCAGAAAAAGTACCTGCCCCACCCTCACCAAATTGCACATTTGAATTGATGTTCAGCTTACCGGATGAAAAAAATCGCCCCACATCTTTAACACGCGCATCAACATCGCCACCACGGTCAATAACCAAAGGCCTTAACCCCGCCTCAGCCAAAACTAAAGCACAGAACAATCCACTCGGACCTGTACCAACGACAATAGGACGAGACACATTGTTAGAAGGAATTTCTTGAATTTCATAAAAGTAGGGTTCCTGTAAGCGTATTTTATGACGAAGAGCTTTCTTTTTTCTTACTGCAGAAGATTGTGCTTGTGGAGAAAAATAACTTTTAAGATTTTTTATTTGGACATTAACAGAATAGACTAAAAGGATATTATCTTTTTTACGTGAATCAATGGCTCTTTTTACAATAGCATAACCGACAAGCTCGCCTCGATTGATCCCTAAAATCTTTACAATTTTTCCTTCTAAAACGTCCTCTCCCTGATCAAGATTAAGGGTGATTTCTTCAATTCTAATAGAACTATTTTTGGAAATATCGGCCATTAATTTTTACGCAACTCTTAGCTGCCCCTGATCAATCGTAATTTTACGTTCTTTGTACAAAAGCCCCACGGCCATTTTATATTTCTTTTTACTCACTCCAAATGTATCGGCAATCAAATCCGAATCACTCTTATCCGTAATTTTTGATACCCCGCCATTAGCCTTCATGTACGCCAAAATTTTTTCTGACAAATCATCAGGTTTTTGATACCCCTGCTTGTCGAGACAAAGATCAATTTTCTGATCTTCTCTCATTTTCTTGATGTAACCCTTAACTTTTTGACCAACACTCAATTCTTGAAAAACTTCACCCGCATACAAAAGCCCCATATGTTGATTATTGATAATCGCATTGTATCCCAAGGCCGTTTGCTCACAAATCAAAAGATCCACAGGATCATTTTCGGAATAAGCCATATTTTCCGTATCGATAAATTTTTCAAGATCCGACGATGCCGCAATACGCTCCCTTTCTTCATCATAAAATATCTTAACAACATACGATTCGCCCAATACCATCTTTTCAATTTGCTCGCTAAAGGGCACAAACAAATCCTTAGGCATGCCCCAATCTAAAAAAGTCCCCACAGAAGCCACATCGACCACCTTTAAATACGCAAACTCACCGACATACCCCATAGGCCAACGCAGCGTTACAGTCATTTGATCATTATTATCACTGTAAAGAAAGACTTCTATCCAATCGCCTTTTTTGTAATTCCCTTGAACTTCTTCGGCAGGAAGTAGCATCATACCAAATTCTTTGGCGTCCAGATATAAACCCAAATCTACAACATCCTTCACTTCTAATTTATTAATTTTTCCGATTTCAATCATTATTTATTCCTTTTTTGCATAACGATCCGTACTTTTCCAGGTATAAAAAAACCCCTCTCTTATTTAAAGGGGACATCTACAACCTCTTTCTGGGGAAACCCTTAACTTTCTAAGTGGAAAGTATAATCTTTTTCTTCATCTTGTCAATCTTGAATAAAACGAAACCTTGGAAATTCTTTTCCCTCAACAATAACGTTCTCTGAAAACATAACCCGCGGCCGAACCCAAAGCGAATCTTCCCCAAATTCTGTTTTATACAAAGCCTTATAAACAACCAATTCCTCAACAGTTTCACTATGATGCGCCACACCAATCACCTCATACCGTTTTCCTTTGTAATGCTCATATATTCCTTTTTGCATCTCTTCCATAAAGAAATCCTTTGTTCATGCGTTATAAAAATTTAACAAAACTCATACCCAAGCCGATCAATCCACCAAATACGCCACCCCAGACAACAAGCCAGCCAAGATGTTTGCGGATCATTTCTTGAATAATTTCTTTCACCATTTTAGGTGTAAGTTCATTCAGCCGTACATCGACAATTTCTTCAACCTTCTTAACAACTTCGGAACTGAGATGCGATGGAAGAATATTTTCCTCAAGAGCTTTAAGAAACGCTTCTGTTTTCGTTAAATCATGAACTTTAATTTTGATCTTCTCAATAAACGGTGCCCGCATCGGCTCAAGCGCTTTAATCCCACCAAACATACCCAACATGCTGCCAAAATTTGACTTAGCCACCACTTCCAGCAGCCCGTTAAATACTTCATCAAAATTAATGGCACTAATCAAAGGATCAAAATTCATATGCGCAACGGTTGAATTCTTTTGCCCTTGAAAAAAACGATCCACATTCTCATCTGTAAAAAATTCCGACATGATCAAATGTTTAATCCCCGCTTTAAATTCAATAAACCGACTTGGAATCACCCCTGACCCATACAAAAACGGAACCTTCTCAAACAACATATAAATCGCCAACCAATTAGTAACCGCCCCTGAAAACGCAAAAAACCCAACAGAAAGAATCTGCTCCCTATAAACCGGCGAAAAATACCCCACGATAATCGTGAGAATAGCTATTACGTTCGTAATAAGACTTTTATTCATGTGTGTACATCCTTATGTTAGTAGATTTTTATTTTTTCACGGACTCTTGAATTTGAAAAACGATAACCCTTTTAGCCGCTGAGGCTTGAGATTCTTCTAAAACTCCTTCTTGTTGAAGAAAATCATCAAAACTACTTCCGATATGTTTATTTTTTTTAATCATCATTTTCCCCCTTTAACTTCCTTCATTCTACTTCTAGCAATATCTAAATTTTCTACCAACGGCATTGCTAATGGCCAGTCAAATTGTAAAATCAAGTGGTATGCAATTCGTAATGGACTCCTTCTTTTTTTTGCAAAAAAGCTAAAATTTCAAACAGATTATTGGCAGTAGGATTACCGCTGTCACTAAACATTCTCATGACACTTTTAGATTCTTTATGTATAAATTTTCCTAATTTCTCAAAGCCGATCGTTGCATTAATGTAGTCTCGAAGTAACGCTTTTCCCGTTTTTGTATCCCCTGAAATCATACGTTCAATACTCTCTCGAAGCAATCCTTTTCGAAATTCAGGATCTCGAAGCGCGCGAGATTGAATTGTTTCTTTAAACCGACGTGTAATAGCCATGCTACCCTCCTAATTTTTTTTGAATTTTATATTCTACAAGCTTAATCATAAAGTAACATATATGTTACTAATTGACAAGTTTTTATATTTGTAAAGGTTTAGCATTCTGTGTTATCTGCGAGCTAAAGCATTGGTTTATTTCACGCAGGAACGCTTGTTCGCCCCTGCGGGCTCACATCACTCGACGAAAGCCCTGCGCATTCCATGCTGAACGCATGGAAACCGGCTGCTTGGGCTTTCAACGTCCTGCTTAGAAATAAACCAATACTTTTTAACGCTCTTCGACAACTCAGAATGCTAAACCTTTACGCTATTGAGCCATAGAATGTCTAAAACAATCCTCAGGGGTTTGCCCTTGTTTAACTCCAGCAATCCCCCGAGGTTTGTTGACGGTTAAAGCCACCATAAATACACCTCGCTAAACATTTACTTATATTCTTTAACAAATCCGACTATTCTAAATACAAAAAATCCCTCTCGAATTTCAATTTACGGGGAAATCAAACATTCTTGAGGGATTGATACTAGTATCAATTATTTTTCTATTTATGTCAAATTCTTAGAAATTAAATTATTGCATGTGTCTCGGGATTGAGTACTTGAAAAAATTTGTTTTATTATTTATTGAAAAATAATCGATTGCATACAGTGCCTACTTTTTTCTTATTTTTTTTCTTTTTTCATGCCATTTTTAATTTGAAAAACGATAACCTTCTTGGCCGCTGATGCTTGAGACTCTTCTAAAACACCTTCTTTTTGAAGAAAATCATCAAAATTACTTCCCATATGTTTATTTTTTCTTCTTTTCAACGATTTCTACACTTTATTAATGCCATAATGTAACAAAAATTACTATGTTCTTGTTACAAACCATGACCTAAAAATAGGAACAATCTCCGAGGTATGCCCAGCTATCACCGAATTTACCACATTATACGAAACAAAAGAAGAAACAAACAAAGCAATTACTACGGTAATAATAGAATCTACAAAACGCTTAGGCCAGTCCTTACAAATTTCATTACAAATTTTATTAATGCCCCTAGAAACCTTTTTTTTAATTCTTTCAATTTAATACCTCCACAAAAATTGGAAACACAATCTCAAGTAATAATATGTTGACAGCGTAAGAACTAAAGAAAGCAAATGACAAAAAACTATCCTCCTATTCTTTATTTGCTTATCTTCATCCCACTCTTTCTATCAATGCCCCAACACACCAATCAAATGACTTTTCTCCTCCACTCACCAATCCACTGGAAAATAGTCTTTGAGGAATTTTCCAGACCAATGTTTGCCGGTTAAAATTCCATCAAAAAATGGATCGCAGACGCGAGCGGCACCGTCTACTATGTCTAAGGGGGGTTGGAAGTCGTGCATGGTTTGTTTGCGTTCGGCGAGTGTGGCTGGGTCTTCGTCTGTTACCCATCCTGTATCGACGGCATTCATAAAAATTCCTGACTTTGCCAAATCACTCGCTGAAGTATGCGTTAGCATATTAAGAGCGGCTTTGGCCATGTTGGTATGGGGATGACGGTCTGTTTTCGTAAAGCGGTGGAACTTGCCTTCCATCGCTGAAACATTAACAATATGCTTTTGACCTGTATTCTCGCGTTTCATCATATTCGCGAATCGATTACACAAAACAAACGGGGCGATGGCATTGACCAATTGAAGCTCGATCATCTCGGCGGTGGCTATCTCTCCCAAACGTAATCGCCAGCTGTTGGTAGCGCGTAAATCGACCTGCTGAAGATCAGAGTCCAACTTACCTTCAGGAAAAACCTGATCAGACTGAATCGCAGCATCATGTACGTAAGAAACCTGGCTGAGTTGGGCTGAGGCATTGATACCCACGCCTTTTATTTTTCCACTCCAAGCCGTTGCCAACGCCTGACCAGCCAATTTCGGGGTAGGCCCCAACACGAGCTGTTCTTTACATTTTTGGAATGATTGCAAAAGCAACTGAGTATTACTGTCGAGCTGATCAAAAGACAATAATTCATTCGTCATCAAATGCGCATAAAAACCCGGAGGCCGTCGTACAGTCTGCGCCGCATTATTAATAAGGATGTCCAAACGATCATACGTGCTTTCAATATAATTACAAAAAAGCTCCACACTGGGCGTATGACGAAGGTCCAACCCGTAGACATGCAGACGCTCCTTCCATTGGGTAAAATCCTCTTCTTTAGAATAACGCTGAGCTGCGTCCACGGGAAAACGTGTACTAACAATAACACGCGCCCCTGCGCGCAGCATCATCAGCGCCGACTGATAGCCAATTTTAAGACGCGCCCCGGTGATAAAAGCTGTCTGCCCTTTTAAGGAAGCACTCTGAAACCGTTTGGCATAATTAAACTCGGCACACGTCGGGCACATCGAATCATAAAAAAAATGTAGTTTTGTAAAAAGTGCCTTACAGACATAACAATTGACGGGTTTGATAAGGTGGGTTTCCTTAGCTTCATTTTCGGAACCGGCATCACCCACCTTTTGAGGTGCAATAAAAACCGTGGCCTCACGCGCACTGCGAATACCCGTAACCTTACGCGCATTTCTTTGATGTTGATCAATCCGCTTTTTCTTCAGACGTCGACTGTCCCTTTTCCTCTTGAGCATCTCCTCACGTACAGGCATCGCAAACTTCCCACAAGCCTTCATCAACGCAATCTTTTGCTCCTGAGAAAGATGCCCCATCGTAGCGCTATTGTCGACAAGGTCATTGAGCGTATCAATAACCGCCTGAATCTCAGTCTCTGTGTATTTTGACTCTGGAATGGGGTGTGAATTAGTCACAAATATCTTTCTTCAATCATAGATTGCATTAGTGGGTTAAGGATGCGGTGTAATCGCAATAATTGTAATTTCTTTTTTATCCGGGCCGTAATACCAAAAAATACGATAAGCCGCTGGTGTATTTTGTTCAGCATATGCTTCAAAAACCTTTTTCCCAATAAGCTTCGTTAGGCTGGTAAATTCATGTGTTTGTAAACTTGGATGGCGAGGATTTGTCTTTAAATAGGACAAAGCCCTTTTTACAGCGCTGTATCTTTTCTTAAGGCCTTTATCTTTTTTTAGCGCATCATACTGCTCTTCAGCTTCATTTGTGTAATTAAGCGTAAACATTAAGTCTAATCTTTATCAGGATCAAATGGTTTAATTTTGCCGTTTTCAGCATCTTTCAAGCCCCTAAAAACACTGGCTAAAGCATCAGGATTTTTATAGAGCCACATTTCCCTCTCAGGAATAGCCTCCATCGGCTCCAACACAATTCTCCCATCTTCTAATTTGGCATCAAACAGTTTGGTTGAAATGCCAGTAAGAAGCTTTCCTAATGTTACGCGATTTTGTTTGTCCAATGTAACTAACATATTATTCACCTCACTTTTTTATTTTAACCACAATATAAGTATACCCTATTTAGCACCATATTGTCAAATAGGTGAATCACCTATTTGACTATCTGAATAATAGTAAGCTTGAAAATTATTCAAAACAAAACTTTGTCTTATACTCTTTATCTAGGGTAATACGTGCATCAAAAGGTTTGCCAGCTTTTGAGGTGAAGCCTTTGATTAAATCGGATTTCCCATCTTTAAAAATTTTTCTTGCCTGGGCGTGGGAGATTTTCTTGCCGGCAATGGTCCACCATAAAACAAATGGGCAGCCTTCTCTGTATTGTGCACAATAATACGCTTTACGGCCTTCTAGAATTTGGCCTTTTTTGCATTGTGGGCATACGCCAAGACTATCTTTTTTAGAATAACCTGACTGAGACATCCGACTCGTTTGTATGATCGGCACAATCTTTTTCGTAAACGCTTCAATCTCCTGCATAAAATCTAAACCTTTTAACTTACCGTCTTGAATGGCTGCTAATTTTTGTTCCCATTGCGCGGTCAACTCAGGGCTTTTTAAATCGCTTACCACGGTATGAACTAACCGAATGCCTTTTTCCGTTGGAATGAGGCTCTTTCCTTTACGAAAGATATACTCCGATTTAAGCAAACGTTCAATCACGGATGCGCGCGTTGCCTGTGTACCAAGCCCTTGATCTTTCAGTCGGGCCGCCAAAGAACTATCATCCACTTGCCGTCCAATGTAACGCATAGCGTTTAATAACGTTCCATCTGTGTATAATTTTGGTGGAGCGGTTTCTTTTTCCTGAACATCCAGCGCGTCGATAGGACAGGTCTCTCCTTTTTTAAACTTGGCTTCCAATAGGGCCTGCACCTCAGGACGAACTGGATAAGGAGCCTGCGGATCCTTTTGATACACACGCCGCCACCCAACCTCAACGGCACGGGCGCCTTTGCATTTGAAACATTCTCCGTCAATATCCAAAATAACTTCTGTCACCTCTTCCACAAAATCCGGATGAAAAATGGAAATAAATCTTTTTTGAATCAATAAATACACCTGGCTTAATTTGTCCGAAAGAATACCTTGCTGCTTTTTCCCTGTTGGAATAATGGCATGATGGTCAGTCAATTTTTTATCGTCGATGTAATTCTTGCCAAGAACGTGCCCAGAAGACAGATACTGCAAAGATTCCTGCGCCAACGGCTGCAGAGCCTCTGGTGCATTTTTAAGAATAGCCGGTAACTGCGGTCGCATTTTCTCAGACAGATGCCGGGATTCGGTTCGAGGATACGAAATCAACTTATGTTGTTCGTACAAATTTTGCGCCAAATCCAACGTTTCCTTGGCGGTGTAACCAAATTTGTCATTACATTCCTTCTGCAAGAGCGTTAAATCATACAATGGCAATGGACCGGTTTTCCGTTTTGATTTTTTAATACCGGTAATGACTCCGGGCTTGCCGTCCAATTTTTTCTTTAAGGCTTCTGATCTTTCTTTTGCATCAATTTTGTATCCATCTTTGTCTTCCCACCGAAAATCCACCTGACGTGTTTGGGCATGCAATTCATAATAATAAAATTTCTGAAACCCCTGAATAAGTTCATAACGATTCACAATAAGCGCCAGCGTCGGCGTTTGAACACGCCCTACAGTATACAATTGACCATGCCGCACCGAATAGGCCCGCGTGGCATTCAGCCCCACCAACCAATCCGCAAAAGCCCGACACTGCGCCGACGTCCCTAACGGATTAAATGATGCCCCCGGATGCAATGAACCCAAACCGTCACGAATACTTTCATCGGTTAAATCAGAAATCCACAGACGTTTAAACGGTTTTTGACACCCGCAACGTCGATAAATCCAACGAAAAATTAATTCTCCCTCACGCCCGGCATCCGTCGCATTAATAATTTCATCACAGCCATTAAATAATCGACTGATCGTATTAAATTGATCAAGACTTTTAGGATAGGTAGCGAGTTGAAAGGCCTCCGGAATCATGGGCAGCTGGGCAAAACTCCATTTTCCACCCCACCGTTCATTCATCACCGACGGTTCAGCAATGCCCACCAAATGACCAAAAGCCCAGGTCACCTGATACCCAGCCCCTTCCAGCCATCCATTACGCTTTTGTGATGCGCCCACCACCCGCGCAATATCACGCGCCACACTCGGTTTTTCTGCTAATATTACTTTCATAACATGCAAGATACGAAATCGCTTTGAGCAAATATTAACACATTCGGCTCAGAAGAGGACTCCTTCTGGTCGCCCTCTAATTCGCCGCATGCATTAATATTTGCTTTACGCGATTATGACTCTTAATATATAAACCGTCGGTCAATTCGTCTTAACAAGAGGTTATGTTGAAGCCTGAAGGCGAATTGGACGCAGCCCCGAAGGGGACCGTCCTCTGAGCCGTAAGGCTTCAACATAACCTCCAATAGACGAATTGACTGAAAGCCTCCTAAATTACCGCCAAAGTTGCTTTATTTGTTTCTGATACTTGAGCCGAAAAAATTCAAATTCAGGGGTTAACTGATAGACCCCTCGAGAAACGCGCTCAAACCAAAATTCAAAATTCCTATTCAAAATGTCTACAGTTTTTTCGATATCCAAATTCTTTTTAATATCTTGCGTCGATGATGGCCCATGTTCAAATAAATACATAGCGACACGAATTGCCTTTTCTTTATACGCCGTGAATAATAACTCCCGAGTGCTTCCGCCTCGATTTAAATCAATGCTCCGTCCTTCAAACTCTTTTAAAGCCATTTTTTTCTTTGCATAATTCTTACGTGCCGTAAACGGTCCAGGTTCAAATTCTACAACAACATTTTTCTTTGTATGCTGATCTAATGTCATAAGACCACAATGCAAACGCTTCAAGAGGGCACACATTTTTTTGTAAGACTTGGGCCAACGCCCGCCCTTTCCCAAGGGAACATAAGCATACACTTGATCTGTAATTTTGAGACGTTCTATGAGTTGATACACCAATTGAAGATTAAAACTTATTTTCATTTCAACAATCAAGATTTCATCCCCCTTCTGCGCCATAACATCAATACTTTCCACTTCAGAATGCACAGTATATCCCTTGGCTTTTAAAAATTTCTTAAGCGGTTTGTACATCTCGACTTCTTTCATAGCGGCTCAAATATATCACAAATGCTGATAGTTTGTAAAAATATTACCGCCTAACCCATTCACAATCCATCCATAAGAAAATGTTATCGGAAATAAAATATCAATAACATTGACTATTTCCCTTATTGTTCATAGAATGCGATCTTTAAAATAACTCAAACTTGGAGAACGCAATGAAAATTAAACATTTTATCCTAAGTCTCATCATCTTATTGGCCCTTACCCCCGCTATTCAGGCCGAGGATGATTTCCAATATTGGTCACAATATTCCTTAAAAATGATTGATACAGAAAAAATTGACTGGAGCATTTATACGGAAGGGCGATTTTATAATGATGCCAAGGATGTGGGATTATATTTAGTGAGTCAAAAAATCAAATATGATTTCTTTAAACACCTCAGCCTTGGAACGAATTACACCTACCTGCAGTTTAAAACCAATAATACCGTAGCCAGCCGCTCCGAATTTAAATATCAACACCGGGCGGAGCTTGAAATTAATCCGCATTGGTCTTTCGGCGACGTTCTTAAATTTGATAGTCGTAATCGCGTAGAATTTCGTTGGATCGAAGATAAAGGCTCTTACAATACCCGCTCACGGCACCGTCTCAACTTCACCTTCCCTATTAAGAATAAACGGTTCTTAAAAGGCATTTATGCCAATTCAGAATTCTTTTACAATATTGCAGAAAATCAATATGATGAAAATCGATCTGTCCCCATTGGCCTCAATTTTAAACTCAATGACAAATCATCGCTTAAAACATTTTATATGATCCAGGCTAAAAAAGGGACCAACTGGAGTTCTAACCAAATTCTCGGAACACTCCTTTCCCTTAAATTTTAAGTAGCCAAAACTTCCTAACCGTATTAAAATGCGCCCTCGAAAGGACATTCATGAAAAAAAATCTAAGCCTTTTTTTAGGGCTACTCATCCCAACTTTAATACTGTTCACCCCACTGGAAAGCATTCCGATCCATGCCATCACCATCGTTGAACAAAGATTGCTCGCTATATTTGCTTTTGCGATCATTTTCTGGGTCTTTGAACCCATCCCTATTTTTGCAACATCTGTTGCTATTATCTTCCTTGAATTAATCCTACTTTCCGACAAAGGGTTAATCTGGTTCCGCAGCGCTGTTGGCACCGAAAATTTTGGAACACTCATTCCGTATAAAGATATTTTTCATACGTTTTCCTCGCCGATCATATTACTATTTTTAGGAGGATTCTTTCTAGCCGCTGCAGCGACCAAATATCGACTGGATATCAACCTCGCCCGTGTCATGCTAAAACCTTTCGGTAAAAAGCCGTCGATGGTAATGCTGGGGGTTATGTTGATCACCGCCGTATTTTCCATGTTTATGAGCAATACAGCGACTACGGCTATGATGCTCGCCATCCTCGCCCCTGTCTTAGCTGTATTTGATAAAAACGATCCAGCGCGAACAGGTATTGCGCTTTCTGTTCCGTTTGCTGCTAACATCGGAGGACTCGGCACCCCTATCGGCACACCGCCGAATGCCGTGGCCATGAAATATTTAACAGACGATATGGCCGTTTCTTTTGGTGGATGGATGGCCTTTGCCGTTCCTTATGTTATTGTTCTCCTCTTCGCCACCTGGATCATCTTAAATGTATTCTTCCGTGCGGACACCAAAGAAGTTACATTGCAAATCAAAGGGCGCTTTATGAAAACACCTCAAGCGATTACCGTTTACATAACATTTACCGCCACCATTCTTCTCTGGTTATTCGGCAGCAAAATTGGTTTAAATTCCTACATCGTCGCTATGTTTCCCGTAGCCATATTCACAGCCGGCCAAATTATAACCGCCTCCGATATGAAAAAAATGTCCTGGGATGTGCTTTGGTTGGTTTCCGGTGGTATCGCTCTTGGCGTAGGACTTTCGAAAACAGGCTTGAGCCATCATTTTATTGAAAGCATTCCATTCGGTCAATTTCCGCCGCAAATGATTGTATTTCTAGGCGTACTCATTTCTATCCTTATGGCCACGTTTATGTCCAACACAGCCACGGCTAACCTTATTTTACCTATTATTGCCGCGCTTGGAACAACGCTCATAACCCTGGGAGAACTAGGCGGCGCTAAGATGCTTATTATTGCCTGCACCTTTGGCTGCTCGCTGGCTATGGCCCTTCCGGTCAGTACACCGCCTAACGCGATGGCGTATGCCACCGGACTTTTCCGTACAGGCCATATGCTCAAAGCCGGTGTTGTTGTAAATATTCTAGGATTTGTGATGATCTTCATTATGCTATTTGTCATGAACCAATTACACCTTTTTGGATAATATTCTTATGGACGATTTAAGACAAAAATATTTTGACGACCCCGAAAAAGTTCTTCATCTCAATAAAGGAGATTTTCTTTTAAAAAAAGGTGACACCAATCACCGTATCTTCCTCCTCGAAACAGGAACGGTAACCGGGTTTGACCCTGATGATCAAACAGCCATCTTTCGTGCCGTCAGTGGTGATTTTGTCGGACTAAACAGTTTCTTTTCAACTTCATCCATAGTTCAAATGAATCTTATGGCCGTGGAGAATAGCACTCTATACTATTTTGAAAAAGAAATTTATGTAGCAAGCGATAATGAAGGCCTTTACATCACGTACGACTTCATGCCCTATGTCATGAAATTATTAATACGGCGTCAAAAACAGATGCAAGAAGCTAACCGTGAACGGCAAAATGCTTTAAAGCAAATGAAAGACGTTGAACGTCTCGCCTCCCTCGGTCAGCTTTCAGCAGGCGTCGCGCATGAATTGAATAATGCGATCACGGTTATTGTCCGCGGTAGTGAACAGATTGCCCATGAAGTTTTACAACAACTCAGCCAAAACCCACTTGAAAGAAATATGGTCACCTCAAGCCTTTCCAAAGGACGTGTAATTTCTAGTGCACAGGCGCGTAAGATAGCCAAAGAATTGGCCCGAACATCTGATTGTCCTTATGACATCTTACGCGACTATGCCCGAACAGGCCTGGCTAAAGAACTACTTCAGCAAGATACCGCCACGGCCCAACGCGCGCTTGAATTATGGAATTTGGGGGCCACCCTGCATGACGTGCAGGTGGCTGTCAAACAGTCTGAACATGTGGTGAACTCGATGCGAAGCCTCGCTTCCACAAATGTCGTCCGTCAAAACAATTGCGACATCAATGAAAGCATACAAAAAGCCATTTTCCTTTTATCCTCCCCGCTCAACAGCGTCAAATTATCATTAGAACTCAATGATATCATTCCTGTGTTTGGCAATTCCGGGGAACTTGTCCAGGTATGGACGAATTTAATTAAAAATGCGATTGATGTAATGAACACCATGCCTCAAGAGGAAAGCCATCTTAGTGTCCGAAGTGAAATGACTGATGAAAAAGTAAAAATCACCGTCACCGATAGTGGACCCGGCATACCAGATGAAATGATCAACGAAGTATTTAAACCGCATGTGACCACTAAAAAAATAGGTCAGACATTTGGCTTAGGATTAGGTCTGACCATTGTTCAAAAAATTATTAACCGTTATTCAGGTGAACTTTTGGTAAACAGCTCCCCTCAAGGAACAACGTTTACCGTCCTGATCCCTATTGGAGAACCTTTATGAAAAAATCCCATATTATCTTTATTGATGACCAAATAGATGTTTTATCTTCTTTACGCAATGACCTGAAAATCTTTGGAGAGAAATTTATCCTGGATGATTGTGAGTCTGCCGATGAAGCGATGGAATTATTGGAAGAATTTGAATCTTCGGGAGAGCCTGTGGCTTTAATTTTATCCGATCACATCATGCCAAACCGTAATGGTATTGATTTCCTGACAGAAATCTCCAAAGACGACCGCTTTGAAAAAATCCGACGTGTCCTTATCACCGGCCAGGCCAGCCACGCCGACACCATCAATGCCATCAACAATGCCTCTATTGATTATTACATCAACAAACCCTGGACCGTCGAACTACTCCATAAAATTGCCAAAACGCTCCTAACCCACTGGATCCTGGACAATGACCTAAACCACCAAGACTTCGCAGGCCTCGTTGATACCGACGTCCTCTTCAAGCGCGCTCATAGCGCATAAATTTTAAAACAAAATTTTCTATTTATTAGAAGCATAAGAACACCTTGCATCATTCAATTAAATAATGTATAGTTTAAGTAGACATATTAAAAAATTCAAAGGAGGACCTTATGCAAGCATCAATTGTGGACCTGCGCTATAAAATGAATGACATCCTTAAAGCCCTTAATCGTAATGAATCGATAACAATCCTTTATCATGGCAAAAAAAAAGGCCTTATCGTGCCCACTACGAAAAAACCTGCTCAACATGTGACAGATCATCCTTTTTTTGGTATGCATAAAACGTCTGTCAAAGAAAGCGTGCCCCAAACCATAAAAAATCTTCGTAAAGGGCGTTATCATGATCTTTGATACAGATATCCTTATTTGGGTTCAACGCGGAAACCTGAAAGCTGCCAAACTTATTGAAAAATCTTCTAAACGTATTATTTCTATCTTCACCTACATGGAACTTCTACAACATGCCACTTCCAAAAAACAGCATCAATACACTAAATCTTTTTTAACGGATTACAATTTTGAAGTTCTGCCTCTTACAGAAAATATTGGTCACCGCGCACTTATCTACCTCGAAGAATATGGATTAAGCACAGGACTGTCTGCAGCTGATGCCATTATTGCGGCGACGGCCGTTGAAAGTAACCTTGCTTTAGTAAGCGGCAATCAAAAACATTTTAAGGTAATTCGCGACCTGTCCTTACAAATCTTTAAACCTTAAACGATTTCAGATTTTCATTTGGATCACGAGCGAGGATGTCATGTTGTGCATTAAGCCAAGCCTCTTCGTTTGGCAAATCTGATTCGCCTAACCCAAGCAACTGCACAACCGGCACAAACGTCACCCCGCGCAAAATCGGCACAAACCCTTTCACCCGCATACTCAAATCCGCCGGCTGCATATCAAATGGCAACGGCACGCCGCGCCCATCCCGCCTAACCTGTAAATCCAACATCGCCGCATCCAAATTAATCCCACCGAGAGCATCTATCTGCGCGTCCCCTCCCTGAAAAACATCCACACCTTCAGATAACATGGCAATATCACCTTTTTTAAAACGAAAAAAGCCTTTCTTGAAATAAGAAGAGTCTTTATATTCTTCAATTTCCATCCCCTCGCTAGAATTAATAAACAATTTAACCCCGTCTACAATATTCCACAAAAAATCCTCCCCTAAATATTCCAGCTCCTCCCCTAAAACGACATAGTTGGGATAATTAAAAACCCCTTCATATTTTTCACGAACACCTTCGATAAACATAAAAAATTTCAATCCAAGAGCCTTTTGTCTATTCTCATCAGATCTTTTTTCGGCCTTACTTTTTAACTTCAAAGAAGAAAAGAAGTCCTTTAAAGAAGGTAAAATCCCTATCATTTTCCCTGGATATCTATTTTGAAATTTTTTAATAGCCCCCAAAATATCTCCATCCTCTAAATTACGGACAATTCCCTTAAGCATGATTCTATCCCTATCTTTTTCGTCACCTGTATCCTGTTTTATATTCTCATCCTTAGCAAACCGTACAGCAAATTGTTTTTTCCTCGAAATAATAATCGTCCTTTCTTTACGCCCGTTATATTCTTCAAATTTAAGCTTATATTCGTTCCGATTCTTCTGATCTTGAATGATACGAACCTTTATATTTTTTTTGCTCTTGATATCATAAAATACTGTTCCATAGTACAGCCCTGTTATCCAGTCATCCTTGTGAGTTAAATTTCTAAGAAGAAAATTCTCAGCCTCATTAGTATGCTTCCCATTCATGTCTTTATTACTAACACTCTGATACGCATCAACAATAAATTTTCTATCTTCATTTCCCACCTGTTCATCTGTCACTTCCCCCATCATCGCAAAATCCGCCTCGCCTACTATGACGTCCAGCATACGGATGATGCGGTCGTAGATACTTTCCTCATAAAAATTTAAATCAGAATCTTGATCAGAATCGTAGAAATCATACTTTTTAATAATCGTCGTTAATTCTCCACCTCTAATATCCTCAATCAATTTCGACATTTGACCAACCTTACGCTGACCATTCGTCCTCATATCACTTACAAAACCTTGCCAGGATTGCCTTTCCTTTTTCCAGTATTCCTCGTCTTTTTCCAGATCACTATTCCATCCTGACCCTGATGACACCTGATATAAAGGAAAGAACCTCTCAAAATACTCGCTATCCCACTGAGCCAGCTGATTGCCGTAATTAGCTAAATTTCTTTCCATTTCATCAACAACCATCTTTTGACCTTTAAATGTCATCTCAATAATAGTCGTCAATTCCAAGAAAATACGCCTTTCCGACAAATGTGCCGTCTTAAGTGATTCAATTAACCGTGACTTTTTCTTCTTATCAAGTACATTTATAATAATGTTCCTTAAAAAGTCTTTACCCGAATTATCTAAGCCATAGTGGTAAATATTTTTTTGTTGCAAATGATCTTCTGAAATACTTTTACCAAAAGTACCATCATCCTGAATCCTACGGATAAAATTCGCCGTATCCTGAAACAAATCAGGATCGCTTGTTTTTATTTTCTTTAAATACGCATTAACTCTATTTTCCAACTTCTTTTTCAAGTGCGTAACGGCATTAAATATACTTGCGGTCTTCTCCTGATCACGCCCGTGATCCACATACCCAAAACTTAAATAATACCCAACACCTTCATCAAACAACACATCCTTCCCCATCAAACGCTGCACTTCATGAACAATTTCTTCAGGAGTTGTTATTCCTGATAAAATAAAATTAGAATCGATTATCTTCCCAACAGCTTCATCGATTTCCATAAACATCGCCACATCACCCTCATTTTCTTCACTCTTCCCTAAAACCCCCTGTACTTTTTGCGTTAATTCATCGATGCTAGTAATACTAACAACATCTTTAACATTATTATGCAGCTCCATAATCGCCTCTTTTAGATAAGGATGCGCTAAAACAAAAACTGGAATATTGCGACCTATATCATCTGCATTTAACCACTCTAAAAAAACATCTGAAGTATAATATGCAGGCACATTTTCATCAAACACACCCTCATCAAACACTTCTCCTGCGATCACTAAATCTATTTTTGTATCCTCATCTTTAATCACGTCACGCGCCTGTTGTTGCGTTGTGATAAAAATAAGTTCATATCCTTTATCGGACAAAGCATTTTTAATCATTTCTTGATTTTTTTCCGATTTCTCCATCACAGCAATCACCGGAAGCCCCGTCTTTTTTTTCTCCTTAACAGTTTTCATATTGCCTGTAGTCTGTGAGTTCCCATTGTTCAAAGAATTTTTAATCTTGCCAAACTTCACTTCAAAAGGCCATTCTGAATTGATAATAATCTTTGTTATTTCACGAGGCTTCTGCCCTTCACTTTTTTTTATTTCTTCAAACGTAATATGATACGTTATATCATTCTTTGAACGAATGACTTTAATATCCGCGTCTTTATGAGTTTTGGTATCCATAAATTTATCGACATCATCCCTCTCAATTTTAACCTCACTTAAATTATTAACTAAAAACACATCCGCCTCATTGTGATTTCTTGAATTAATCCTGGCATCAACTACATTCAATATTTTCTGAATACCCGCCTTTTCCTCCAAAGATAACTCAGCATCACGTGCTTCCCCCATCATCGCATAATCCTGAAGAACCTTAAGAACGATCTTGGCCTCTGGCATGTCTAAATTTTTAAGAATGCGCCTTTTTGTATTTTCATCGATAATCATAAACTCATCATGACTTTGACCCGTAATCGCTTCATTAAACTTATTGCGAATAAGCACTTCATTTTCTACACGATTACGTCCTAAATCAGCAATATTACCAAGCAAATGTATCCTTTGTTCTTGCTGTTCAAGAACATGCTCGATCATTTTTCGTGCTCGCTGTTGATATTTCTGAATAATTTTTTCCGGTAATTTAAGGTCATAACTATCTGATCCATCTGGTTGACTAAACAACCATGTTATTTTCTTATTTTTCATATCTTTTAAAAAATAAATGGTCTTATTTAATGGAGGCACAATCAAACTACTTAACCACTTGCCTTTATATGGAATAAGACTACTATTTTTATCAATATCCACATTAACATATTCTTTCGGCATAGAAATTTCTAAAATTCCGTAATACAAAATAGTTTCATGAATTTCCGACAAAGATACTTTTGAAGTAACCATATTATGAATTTTCATAAAACTCAAATTAATCTCCTGTTGCTTGCTTTGATCAAACAGATCAGTTAATTTTTCATAAACTGTATTTGAATCTATATGCTCATTGATAATACCTAACGCTTGTCGATACACATCACTCATGAGACTTTCTAAAACATCGGGAAAAAATAATTGATTCACTGCATCCATCTCCTGTTCCATTTTTTCCATAAATTCAATTAATTCCGGCGTAGACTCTTCATCATATCGTAGTTCCTCAATATCTTCTATTTTTCTGGAAATACTCGCCCCTCTTGTATACCCCGCAATTTTCCATTTTCTAAATACTTCCATCCCAGCTAATTTATTCGAAAGTTTTTCATTTTTCTGTTCTATTCTTTTAAGCTCTTCCGAAACATCATCCAAAGTTAAATTTCTCTGCATGTCATTAATCATCGCATCATCCACAATCTGTTCTATAATTTCACTACCCTCAACAATAAGATAATATTTATCAGAATTATCTGGTTTGTAGAACTTCTTTCGTGGTGATTCATTATTAACGAGCGTCTTAATTTCGCTCCTCTGTCCCTCAAGCTCTAACGGTAAAAAATGAATAAATCCTCCTTTAAGAATAATGACATCATTTTCTTCCTCAGTTAAAAAATCCAAGTCTTCGTAAGCTATCTCCGTCACCCTTGCATCAAGGTTAGGTTCAATTTCTTCTTTTATGTCCTGTAATATGTTTGTTCGTGTTAATCGTGAAGGAGGATTTCTCTTTTCTTTGCTTGATAATCCTCGCCTCTCTAGCAGCCTTTGATAAGCCAGTGCATTACTACTGAAAAGACCTTTGTTCTTCTCTAGCGCATTTTCAATAATTTTAATCCATTCCTCCACTTCATTATGATCTTTAGCCCAAGATTTACCTGGGGGTATTTTTTTTATTGCCTTAAACGCTGCCAAAATCCCCATCTCCGTTAACTCTTCCGAGATCATCTGAACACTTTCCGCTTGAAAATCCTGATTCTTCTTATCCAAACGATTACGAACATCGCTATCTAAATCAATAATTACAAAAGGGGCTTGGAACTCATCGTACGTATCCCAGACATAACCCACGCGATTCACATAAGGCTTTAGCCACTCAAACAACTTCTCCTTGTCCCACACCCCCCACTCAACCGATCCACCCTGATCAACGATTAGCACACGCCTATTATTAACCAATATTTTATCTAATTCTCCCTTTTCTATAGGCAATATGCCGCGTACGTTGACGGATGCCTCCACTCCTTCACGCTCAATTTCTTCTTTGACATAAAGAGGGTTTGAAGGAAACAATTCCACAATTGTGTTTAAATCAACATAATTAGCTCCTGTAAACCACGAAAAATTATCTGCCACTCTAATATTATTAAACAAATCCTCACGGGATAAGGGCAATGAAGGATCTAAAGAAAATTCAAAAACTTCTTCATTTAATAAATTAACCTTATTTAAACGCACTTCACGCTTAACATACTCATAACTCAAATCATCATCACCGCCTAATCCAAGCTCGTTCACTGACCCACTATCACCCAAAGGTAACTCTCTGATTTCACCCTGCCGTTTTTGTACAAAAGAAGATACAGCTTTATTTCCAAAAACCCCGTCAAAAAACTCATCTACACGATGCCATAGAATGTCATCTTCCCTTAACCTTTCACTAAGACTCGTCTTGGCCAACATCCCTAAAATTCTTATCCCTGCAATTAAATTTGGAACCTTATCGCTATGATGCAAAAGATAATTAATCAACACGGGATTAAGAACCTCATGCCCAAGATCATATTTTGCCACCATACGCGCCAATGCCCCTAACGCCGAAAGCAACCTTCTCTCATCTTCCGGCTGTGCTTCGGGCAAAGTAGACACATAATATGCACGCAAAAATATATCCCCCAAAAACTCTTTGATCTCTATCGTTAAATCATGATTTTCAATACTTTCCCAAAACCCGGGCACATTCAAAAAGCCTTCCAGCACTTTCCTGCGTAAAGGATGTGCAGATTGCTCATATTTTTGCCATGACATTCTTCCTACCTTATTAGCCTCAAATTCTATTGAGTCAGTATTTCCTCGGTTTATTTTTTCTTTCAAATGAGTGTTAATATCCCTAAAAATAGCCTCCACATTCAACATCGCAGAATCCTGTTCCCTCCCTGCTAAATTAAAAATATCCAGGTGTCGTGACGTAGCCGCCTCTTCCCCCAAACTCGCCAAATCAACTGTGGCGCTCATGGCGCTTTCAGAAATAAATATGGTTGCGACGTCGTTGATCTGTATATCGGTTGGGTCGAGTGTGGTGAGCATGGCAAGACTGATTTCTATCCCGCCGGAGAAGTATTTGCGGGGGATGATTTGGTCGGTCGCGGCGTCGTAGTCCTCTTTGATGTAATCGTAAACACCTTTGCGGAATGAATCGAGATATTGGTCGTAGATTTTTTGTGTCATTTGTTTATCTTCGGTGTCGATGCCTTTGATTTTGTTTTGATCGACATAGACTTGTCCTAACAGCGATTGTTTGAGGTTTTGTTTGTACCACGCGGCGAGGATCATGGCATGATAAATCTGACGGAGATTGGCAAAAGTTTTGCCTTCGTTGACTTCGTGTTCGATGGCGGGTAACAAAATATCGCGAATGATAGACGTTGTAATATTTGAATGCGTAGGGGTATGATTTATCATGCCCTTGTCTTGGGTTTGATGAATCAAACCCCTACGATCCGCATGTTCCATCGCTAAATAATCTTCCTCCAACATCACCTTCAAATGACTCTCCAACACATAGGTCGTGGCGGTGGCTTCGTGTTCATAGACGACAGCCTTCTCCGGTACGATCCATACTTTGTGAAAGGTATCCATTGGGATATCTGTCGTACCGAATTCAGCCTGTGCGCGTTCGTAAACACGCGTCCAAAATTCTTCCCCTAAATCTTCTTCCGGATGCATCAACGATGAGGTCAGCTGTTTCAACATATAATCTTGCGCAAGCATGTCGCGCCCCATATCTGTTTCGCCTAACCCTCCGGCGATAATGCGATCCGGTTCATTCGGGCTTAAATTCACCCACATTTCTTTCTCCGGAACCGTCAAAGCAGCCAAAAAATATTTGACGAGTTTGGTGATTTCCGTATTCAAGGCTTCACCTTGCGGCATCGCCGTATCTCCGGAATCAATAATAAAATTGAATTTAAGCGGATTATCGGGATGGATGGTAATACCACGCACCATTGTAGGCATAAATGCATCAGTCGGCCCCACAAAACTTCCGGGTATCGGCAGGTTTACTACAGATTGTGCTGGCATCTGCGCATAACCTGGAGGAACTAAAGTGATCATTATAAAGACAATCACCATAAAAAAAGATAGAATTCGATAAAAAACCTTCATTTTTTTGTGTTCTTTAAACATTTTATATAAATCTCCTATTTGAAACCGTTTTCTTGGGTTAGATACAGTAAAGATACCATATTTTCAACAAATGACAAACGTACCCAAACAGCCTTTATTTATGTTGTAACTGAAAGCAATCAAATAAGATATAAACATCTATATAATTATGTAAAAAGCACAAAAACCATAACCTATTTGTTTTCATATGGTTATATCCTTTAAAATAACGGATTTTTTCATCAAAAAAGCCCAGTCTCATAGACTGGGCTTTAAAAGTTGTCGCTGGTATTGGCTGTATCTAAATAGGCATTGCCTGGCCGAAATAATAGAGATCCCTATTATTTTATATAAATTTTTTGGGGATAGTAATGATTATAACGCCAGTAGGGATAAAACTTTTTAATATGCGCCATACGCCGCTATATCAACGTATTTGAATTATCCATCAAGGCTTTAATTTCTTTAATTTGCCCCATTTTAAACTGTATTAACATATCAAACAAATCTTTTGACTGTGTATACACCAGAACATCCCTCAAATGCTTATAGTATTTTTCAATTTCTTCCTCATACATTAAAACCTTATACATAATTTCTTCTCCAGAAGCCTCATTCGAGATTTCACATTGGCAATAGTTTTCTTTAATTGTATACTCAGGCAAATTCTTTATAAATTCAGAATCTTTGTACTCATCCATATTAATACTATCAAATACTTTCAAATGCTTAATCTGCCTCTCCTTTAATGTCACTACAATCCCTTTTGATCGTACATCGTGCATTGTTTGTTCCATATTCTCATAACAAACCAATAATCGTTTTTCCCAACCAATAATCGTACGTAATATTTGATCTAATCTTTGAATAGCCATGTCACCCTCCTTTCTTTTATCCTTCTATCTATATTATACGCATATTAATAAATAGTTGAAGTCGACAAAACACGTAAGAATGTACGTAATATTACTCAGAATTTAAACTATTATTTATAAATGTTCTGATCTATAATTTAAATATAAAAAAATAAAGGGTACACATGAATAGACGAATATTTTTAAATACATTCGGCAAAATTTTGATGGGCCTTGTTACCACCTTTGCCTTTTTGAAAATATTCTCTCTAAAAATTCTACGTAATCCCGCCCCTCTTCGTTCATCCAAAGAACCTCAAATTCTTCGTCCACCTGGCGCCTTAACAGAAAATAAATTTTTATCCAAATGCATCCGCTGCAATAGATGCCAAGAGGCTTGTCAAACTGGAGCAATTCGTCTTGGAACCCCTGGTGATGGCGCACAAATCGGAACCCCATTTATTCTGGCCCACGATACGGCTTGCGATCTTTGTCTAAAATGCACGACGGCATGCCCAACGGAAGCTCTTATCCCTATTGATAAACCAGAAGAAGTCAAAATGGGTATTGCGATAGTTGATGAACGTACTTGTGTTTCTCATAATGGCACAGGTGTGTGTGGCGCCTGTTACACAGCCTGTCCGTTTAAAAAACGTGCCATAACACAAGGCGCTCACAATGCCCCAACCATTCATCCCAGCCTTTGTGTTGGATGCGGACTATGTGAAGAAGCGTGTATTGTTAAAGGAATCAAAGCCATTCGTATTTTCTCCGGGAGGCAAACCACATGAAACCTTCTATCCAATGGCTCCGGCATAGCATCCAACTGCTTGTTGTTCTATTTATTATCACGATGCCTTTGATTGCTCAGTATGGGGAATACCTTTATCAACGCAAACTAGATCATTTCCTTGACGAATGGCCTTCCTCTATTACGAAAAATAGCCTCACCACCATTGAAAACTTTTTTCATGGAACAGACCCGTCGGTTAATCGCCAAGAAGTTCTTACTTCTCTTCAAAATATTCGAGGCAATACTTGGTCGGCACAAATATTTGGCCTATCCATGACGGATCCTCTGGCTGTTTTAGGCAGTATTTTCTCAAGTAAATCCGTTTCAAAGACTTTACTCTTTGGTTTGATGATTCCGGTTATTGCAACGATTCTTTTGGGAAGGGTTTTTTGTTCATGGATTTGTCCCATTGGATTTATCCTTGAAATGTCTGAGAAATTAAGAAAAATTCTTTCCTTGTTTAAAATCCGACCTAGAAATGTCACTTTTGGACGAGGCAATAAATATATTCTTTTGACAGCAGGACTCATGACCTCTTTTCTTATCAGCGCCCCCTTATTAAATGAACTGTATCCCCCAGCCCTTATCGGACAAGAGATACAAAACGAAACTCAATTCCTGTTTGAACAAGCCGAAAATAATCATTTCGATTTCAATTTAGGAGGATTAACAGGCATATCCTTATTCATCTTTTCTATCATTCTCTTA
Organism: Candidatus Omnitrophota bacterium; assembly: GCA_029261055.1. Classification (GTDB taxonomy): domain Bacteria; phylum Omnitrophota; class Gorgyraeia; order Zapsychrales; family Zapsychraceae; genus JAJDCA01. The sequence continues at coordinate 41,989 of JAJDCA010000038.1, forward strand.
GAATTAATTATCTCAAAACGACTTTGGTGCCGATATCTCTGTCCTGGGGGAGCATTGTACAGTTTATTAGGTCGCAAGCGGCTGATACGTGTCCAACGTCATGCCGTGAAATGTACGGATTGTGCCGACTGCACAAAAGTATGTCCGATGGGGCTTAATCCTATGAAAGATAGCACGGGGATAGAATGCGATAACTGTCTTGCCTGCGTTTCCATTTGCTCAGAAGATGCGCTTAAAACACATGTATCGCTTAAAAGTACGCCTATAACTCAAAATTTTTCATCTTTGCAGATTGAGCAGCCTCCCAACCAATGATTTTGGAGATTGGCTAAATAATTTGTTCAGCTAATCTCTTAATTAAGCAATCTTAAATATGCTTTTTATCTACAAACCACCCGTAAAAAGCTGGCAATGCCAATAAAGTAAGAAATGTAGATGTAAAAAGACCTCCTATGACAACAACAGCCAATGGTCTCTGAATTTCTGATCCCGTTCCACTTGAAAACACCAAAGGTAACAAACCAAGACCCGTAGTCAATGCTGTCATCAACACCGGTCTTAATCGTAACATCGCTCCTTTGATAACAGTTTCATGAATGGAAAAACCTTCTTTCATCATTTCATTGAAATAGGTCACCATAACAAGACCATTCTCAATAGCAATCCCGAAAAGCGCTATAAATCCAATAGAGGCCGGAACACTTAGGTTTAAATTAAATAACTTTAAGGAAATAATTCCACCCACCAAAGACAACGGAATATTAAGTAAAATAAGTAATGCCATCTTGAGTGAGTTGAAGGACATAAATAACAAAAGGAAAATCAAGAGCAACGTTACTGGAACGACAACTGACAATCGTTTATTTGCCTGTTGTTGCAATTCAAACTGACCTCCCCAGTGAAGAATATAACCGACAGGAAGATCAACTTGATCCTCTACCTTCTTCTGCGCTTCTTCAACAAATGTACCTATGTCCCGCCCCCTAACATTGCATTGAATTGTTATAAATCGTTGATTGTTTTCTCGACTAATTTGACGCGGCCCAACAACGGTTTTAATCTCTGCTAATTGATCTAATGGTATTTTTTGCCCACCAGGCGCATCAACGAGGAGATTTTTGATGGCCTTAATGTCCCGACGAAACTCTTCCTGAAAACGTGCAAAGATAGCAAATTGCTTTTGTCCTTCATAGACCAAACCAACCTCTTCACCACCGATAGCCACTTTTACTAACTCTTGAACTTCCGATACATTAATTCCATAGCGTGCTATTTTTTCTCGATCGATAATTATCTGCACTTGTGGCTGTCCAGTTACTTGATCAACTTGTAAGTCAGCTACCCCACGCACGCCTTCAATGGCTTCTTTGATTTCATCGGCACTCTTCTTTAAAATTTCTAAATCAGAACCAAAAAGCTTAATAGCCAACTGCGCTTTTACGCCAGATACAAGTTCATCAACAGCAACAGCGATTGGTTGACTAAAATTAAGTTGCACCCCAGGCACTTTACCTACCTTCTCACTCATTTCTTCAACTAATTTCTCTGAGCTTATTCGCCTTTTCCACTCTTTTTCCTCTTTCAGCTCAATAAATATCTCCGAATTGTTTACCGGATCTGCATGAGCACCGACTTCTCCTCGACCTATGCGTGATATAACATGCTTCACCTCATCAAACTTTAGGAATTCCTTTTCTAAAATATTTACAACATTAACCGATTCTTTTAATGAAATGCTCGGCGCCATTGTAGCTCTTACCAGCATATCCCCTTCATTTAACTTAGGGATAAACTCCTTTCCCAAAAAAGGAAACGTTATTAAACCCAACCCCAAAAGAACGGCAGTAATTATGAGTGGAATTTTTTTATGATCGACACATTGCCTTAAAAGCGGCTCATATACTTTCTTGGCTGTGCTAATAATAAAATTTTCTTTCTGTATATTCCCATTTAATTTTATAAGAAGAGATGATAACGCCGGAGCTAACGCCAATGAGAAAACCAGAGATCCAACCATGGCAAAGCTGATTGTATATGCCAATGGCGTGAACATTTTCCCTTCAACGCCTTGCAGAGTAAACAACGGTAAAAAAACAATAATGATTATAGATATCGCAAAGAAAATTGGACGACTTACTTCATGACAAGCCGCCTTTATCAAAGCATCTTTTTTCTCTAATTCCGTTTTCTCTTCAATAAAGCGATAGACATTTTCTACAATAACTATGGCCGCATCGACCATCATCCCAATACCTATAGCAAGTCCTCCAAGACTCATAAGATTTGCCGATATTCCCATATAGCGCATACATATAAATGCCCACAGAATTGAAAATGGTAATGAAAGAACAACAATTAATGCACTTCTTATGTTGCCCATAAAGAAGAATAATACCAATGTTACTAATACTATTCCTTGAAATAAAGAACTCTTTACCGTCGACACACACTTCTCTACTAAATCGGCTTGATCATAATAGGGAATAAGCGTCACCCCTTCTGGCAATATTTTATTTATCTCCCCTATTCTTGTTTTTACCGAACTAATAACATCTTGTGTGTTTTCACCAAAAAGCTTCAAAATAAAGCCTACGACAATTTCTCCTATGCCATCTCTTGAAGCTGTGCCTCTGTTGATTTCTGCACCAAACTCAACTTTGGCCACATCTCTTAAAAATATAGGCGTACTTTCCTCTGTCTTAACAACAATGCCCTCTAAATCTTCTTTTGTTTCAACAAGCCCAACGCTTCTGACTAAAAACTCCTCCTCTCCTTTCTCAAGAAATGATGCGCCAACATTGAGATTGTTTTCCTCAACAGCCTCAACAATGTCATGCAAACTTAATCCCCACTTAATCATTCTGTTAGGATCAACTAACACTTGATATTGTTTTACCTCACCACCAATACTTAAAATTTCTGTAACGCCAGGAAGTGTTTGCAAATTAAATTTAATGATCCAATCTTGTATCGTTCTTAATTCCTTCTGGCCATAATTAGGGCCATCTAAATAATAAAATAAAATCTGACCCATTCCTGTTGTGATTGGTCCCATTGCAGGCTCACCCAACCCTTCAGGCAGAGCTTCTTTCGCTTGAGTTAATCTTTCTTGTACTAACTGCCTTGCAAAATATATATCCACGCCATCTTCAAAATAAACATTAACTATAGATAATCCAAAATTTGAAACAGAACGTATTTGCTTTAAATCAGGTAACCCATTCATAGATACTTCGACAGGATAAGTAATAAGCTTCTCTACTTCTTCTGGAGCTAAACCTTCTGTTTCTGTAAATACTTGAACAAGTGTTGGAGTAACGTCTGGAAAAGCATCAATAGGAAGATTTTTAAAAGAAAATATTCCAAAAACACAAATTAATACCGCTCCAATTATAGCCAATAATTTCTGCTTTAAAGAGAAGTCGACAATCTTAGTGGTTATGTCCATCGCCAAACGCTCCTTTCTGCATTTCGGATTTTAGAGCAAAGCTTCCTTTGGAAACAATTTGATCCCCCTCATGCAAACCTTGCTTAATCTCGATAAACTCACCAAACTCACGCCCTACCTTAACTTCTTGAGCCTTGAATTCCTCTCCTTCAGATACAAATACAATATATTCATGATCAATTTGTTGAATTGCCTTTTGGCTGACAGACAGAACTTTTCCTCCTGTTGTAAAAATCACATTTCCGGTCACAAACATTCCCAAACGAAGTAAATGATCAAAATTATCAACTTCCGCTCTAATTTTTATTGTTTGCGTATGTTTATCTATACGAGGAGAAACAAATACTATCTTCCCCTTAAAAACTTTATCAGGATAGGCCGTTGAATAGACATTGACATCTTGACCCACACTTACAAAGCGTAAATCTTTTTCATAAACATCAAATGATACGCGCAATTTATCTAAATCAGCTAAACTCGATAAAGATCGAAGATTATCAATCTTTTCACCCGCCTTAACATGAATAGCAATCACGGTTCCATGATGAGGTGCAGAGATGGCTTCGATTGTTCCATCATCCTTTGTAATGGATAGGATTGCTTCATTTGAATCAATAATACTCCCTGTTTGAACATATATTTTTTTTACAACACCATCATATTCAGACGTAATATGCGTATATTTATCTGTATCCTGAGCAATTTCTCCATAAACTTTAATCTTTTCTGTATACTCCCTTAATTGCGTCTTTTCAAACGTAAGTCCGATGGTTTTTTGCATTTCATCACCAACATGTAACCCTTTTCCTTCATTACCATGATCATCATGTCCTTCATGCTCCTGATGTTCTTGTGCAGCACTTAATCTTGGCACTACAAATACAATGCTTAATGCTATATATAACCATATGAATTGTTTATTCATTTTTATAATCCTTTCCAATAACTTGCTCTAATTCAGCAATTTTTATTGTATATTCTGACAATGATGCAAAATAACTTTGTTTTGTTTCCTGGTAAGCCTTTATATTTTCTAAATATGAAAGAAAAGAAACTTCTCCTTCTTCATATCCTAACGTTGTAAATCTTAAGATTTCATTGGCTTCTTTAATAGCTTCAATAGATATATCATGAATCTTCTTTGCTAAATCAGCCTCGTGGAACACCGTATAAACCTCCAGAGCTACTTCATTCTTAATTCGCTTAAGCAATTCCTCTGCTTTTTCTTTTTCCAGTTTTGCTTGGCTTATTTCATTACCTTGAAAGTTCCATATTGGAAGTTCAAAGGCGACACCAACGCCCCCTTTATATATCTCGTCTTCCCTCTCAACAAACAAACTCAATCCATAGCTTGGCAATCTCTCTCTTTTAGCTAGCTTTAATTCTTTATTTTTCTTATCAAATTCGTTTGCTTGAATTATGACGTCTGTACTATCATTCAAAGCAATCTTCAACAACTCTTCGTAAGAACTATCTAACTTCTCAACATGAAAACTATCTATAAGATTATATTCTTTGGTCATTGGTTGACCTAAAAGAAGATTAATCCTACCCTTATTTATGACATGATCCTTCTGTGAGGATAAAAGTTGATTCCTTGCATTGATGACTTCTAATTTTGCTCGAGACAATTCATGATTAACTGCATCGCCAGAATCAAACTTGATTTTAATTTTGTCTAAAAACTTCTGATTTAATTCCAAGTTTTCTTGAGATAATTCGACTGCTTTTTTAGAAAGTAACGTCTGTGTATATTGCTTTTTAATTTGCTTAACTGTTTCTAACCAAGCCCTTTTTAATTTAGCCTCTTGCTGTTTCAAATCTTCTTCAGCAATTTTCTTCTTCAATCCTTTTTTCCCCCAACCATCAATAGGTTGAGTTACTTTTATTTCACTATCTATGTTTCTTGTACTAAAACTCGAATTGCCCTCTAAATCTTTTGCTAAGTTTCCAACTTCAACTTCAAGCTCTGGGTTATCCCATTTTCTTGAAATCTTAAATTGAGTTTCAGCTATTTTTATATCCTTGCGCGCCTCAACCACACTCGGATTATTATCATAAGCAATCTTAAGAGCCTCCTTTAGAGACAGTTTCTCCTGTGCTTGGGCTTGCCCAGATATAATCAAAAACACTATAATTGTAAAAAAATAGATTTCCCTCGTCATAAAATGTCCTTTAGTAAAAACAGTTTTATTTTAGAATTTAAAGTTTTGGACTAATTATAAAAGGGTGATTGGTGGTCTATACGCTGTTGGTAAGAATGGCTCATTGTAGGAAAATCCCTGAGCCGAAAAGAATTTCGTCGTTACTTCTGGCAAATCTACAGATTGAGTACTCGTTAAAACAGCGCCATGACATGAAGAATGGCACAGAATGACGCCGTGATGATGCTCCGTGGTTTCTTGATGATCTTCACAAAACGCATCAAGTGGCATAACTGAAATAACAAGTGCAATGAGAATTATGATTCTTATAATTTTCATATTACAAAGTCTAACATCGGAAAATTAAAAGTCAATTATTTGAATTTCATTGATTTCTTAATTACGTAATCCATATAATCGGCTGACGATCTCCAGTCGCAAATTTTAGTACATCGATCACATCTAATATGAGTGACAAACTGTTTAGTATGAGAACGGCTCGAATCCAAATACCTAATGGTTCGCCGACTGAAACAACATCAAGTCTACTGAACAAAAAGGGAAGTAAAAGGATCCACGGCCAATGCATTAATCCCAAAAGACGCGTAAACCCCTGCTTCTTGTAAAGGTAAGCTCCTGTAAATGCACCGACATTTATTGCGACAAAAGCGGCCACCGCTTCAATATGGTTTAAGAAAAACAACGGTGCCGCCATATTCGCCGCCATTAAGGTTGCCAGCCAAATCCGCCAACCAACCGGAACTTGAAATATTTTGATCATGAATTCTTTCATTAACTTAAACATTGTCTACCTCCTCAATTTTATACAGTCGTAATGAATTCAATTCTTATTCCGCCCGGCTCAGTTATCATCATGTGCTTTGCAGGCATGCCAGTTAATGGTTCAGGCGCAAACTCAACAATAACACCGTCTGAACTATTTAATTTGTCGTGTAATTGATTAAGCTTCTCCTCTCCATCAATAATAAAAGCAAGATGATGAAGCCCGACGTTTGCATGACGGTCGAATTCAACGATCGTCTCGCTTTTAACCTGCCAAAGCGCGATCATCATCTTTCCATCAGTAACAAATGCCGCTGGATAATCAGGAACCTCTCCTATTTTGTCAAACTTAAGCACTTTTTCAAAAAACCTAAGTGTTGTTGGGAGGTCCTTGACCGTTAATCCAATGTGATGCACCCCTTGTGTTAAATTTTCTGTTTGGTTTTCATTTTGATTTTGTGTTTGAGTTGTCATAATTTTTTCTCCTTAAGCGATAAACAAAGTTTATCGCAATAAGGTGTTGCGACGCTTCTACGCAACACCGCGCTACTTTCCCTTTAATTCCCTATTTTCCTCTTTTAATTGATCGATCTGTTCCTTTAAATCATCAATCACCGACCCCATTTCCTCCTCTGTATAACGCGGCTTGATATGTTGCGGACAATTGATATCAATCATCTTTACATGAAAAACAATGGCCCGCTCAAGCTTGGCTTTATAACTTGAATCATGCAAACTTTCTAAAAGTTCTAGATCATCTTCAACAACCTGTGCTTCCCCCCATAATTTTACTCGCCTGCGATTTGGATAATCCATGAGGAAAATATAAGCTTTCTTGTTTTCTTGTAAAGTTCCAGCCGTGATGTATTGCTTATTTCCAGAATAGTCAGCAAAGGCTAATGTTTCGCGATCCAACATTTTAAGAAAACCTTTTGGACCACCTCTATGTTGGATATAAGGTTGTCCATCGGCGCTTGCTGTACCCAAATAAAATGAATCACGCTGAGCAATAAACTCAACCAAGTCATCAGTAACAGCGTTTCTAAAAGCACCTCGTTCTTCCATCCCGGCGTAACTACCTCGCGAGCCAAACCTTTCCTGCATCTGCTTAACTACGGGTGAAAAAGCTATATCGCTTGTGGGCTTAATCATCATTGCCTCCTTCATAAATAATTTGGATAGTTAGCTGATCGAACAAGATCGCTAATATCATAATGTCGCTTATCAACTTCCTCTTGCCAATCAATAACCTTGTCAAGGTTGTCATAATATGCCCCTATTCGATCTACGTATGTTCTTTGCATTGTCCTCACCTTCCTTTCTTTAATTAAGGCGTGTCGTCAATTTAACGATACGCCCTACATTCCAATTTTAATAATTCTTTGTTTATATTCCTCTTTGATCTTTTTGCCTTTCTGACTCTTCTTTGCTTTCCCCATGATAACCCTCCTTATATGAACAGACCACTCTGTTCGTTAGTTAGTCAAAAAAAACTATGAATCCTTACACATTAATTTCTCAATTGACTTACGCGCCTCTTCAACAGGCCATGTTTCACCATAAATCTGGCTGGCCGTTATAGTCCCTTCGATCAACACGTAATAAGCATTCGAAATAAAATCAACATCGATGTGTTTATATTTAGCCTCAGAATTCCTCAAATCTTTGGTAAGCTCTCGAATGACTGATTTAAAACCATCCTTCGTATAAATGACCTCTTTGCGCACATTGGATTGAATATCCGTGATTTCAGAGGTTATATTAAGGAATGCACAGCCTCGGAAATTACAATCCGGTAACCAAATACCCAAAAAGTCCAGTGGTGCCATAAATCTACCTAGCGGTGTACCACATTTGCTGATCTGGTCCTTTAGCAAACCTGAAAAGATATTGTGGCGCTCATGAAGATAGGCAACACAAAGATCCTCCTTGGATTTAAAATGGTCATAAAAACTCGCCTTTGAAACGCCGGCTTCCTCTATGATCTGATTGATGCCGGTGGCCAAATAGCCTTGGGCATAAAACAATTCGACGGCCATCTCAATGATCCTTTGTTTTGGTCCTAAGTTTTTTGTTGCTGTTTTCATACTCAAAGTATATAACGTACAGACTGGTCTGTCAAGTGTTTTTTAATAATAGGGGACAGCTATTATTATTGGAGAGCATTTCATTGCCCCTTCTTCGCAACCGCAAAAAGTCTTGGTGGCTTGGGGAAATAAACATGCGTCTCAATTATTTCAAAACCTTCACGGATCATTGCCTCTTCTAATTCTGCTATGGTAAAACATTGAATACGGCCAACCCTCATCACCTTACCCATAACAAAAGCAAGAATAGGCCACAGCTTACTTTTTTCACTCAGGCAAGCTGTTTTAGAAATAAAAAATCCACCCGGCCTTAATAATTCATTGATTCTCTTCATCACCGCTTGCGTATCTTCCAATAAATGAATAAGGTTAAAAGCCAGAATCACATCAAAGGATTCCTTCTTTAGCTTTTCATCAAACAATGTGGTTTGCGCAAAATTGATGTTCTGAACTTTTTGTTCTTCAGCCCTTTCTTTGGCAATGGAAATCATATTTGACGAGATATCGGTTGCTGTCATCTCATCAACACATTCAGCCAGCTTGAATGCCGTTGTTCCTGTCCCGCATCCGATTTCTAAAACAGCCGATTCCCTCTTTAGAAATTTCTTCGTATCATCAAGGGTTTTTTCATAACCTTCTTCGTCTTTAATTTTCGACTTAGAATATTTATTTGCCATCTTATCCCAAAATTTTTCTGATTTATTCATAAGCCTCCTTTGCAGATTGAGCAGCCTCCCACCCAATGATTGTTGATTTCCTTATTCCTCCCCAACGATACTGTCCTATTTCTCCGGTTTCTCTTATAACACGATGGCAAGGAATAATATAAGCGATCGGATTCCTTGCTATAGCTGTTCCAACAGCACGCGCAGCTTTGGGCTTGCCGATCATTTGTGCAACATTTCCATAGGATAATAGTTGTCCTTTAGGAATCTTTAACAATGCTTCCCATACCTTTATTTGAAAATCTGTTCCTTTTATGTCTAAAAGTATTTTCTTTTCAGGAACAATATGTTGATTGAGAAAATCCTGCACTAGCACGGCCTGCCTTCCCTTTTTTTTAACTAAATCCGCATTTTTCCATTGTGATCCCAAATAGCTAATTGCCTTTTGTTTATCATCAACAAAACCCAAATGGCAAATACCTTTTTGAGTCTCAGCGATCAAAACATTACCAAAATTCGTATTATAAAAACCATAACTAATGCAAACACCTATTCCTTTTGTTTTATATTGACCTGGACTGACAGATTCAATTTTGACAAACAAATCATGTAATCTGCCCGTACCACTTAATCCCGCATCATAAGAAGCATCAAGTGTTGACTGTCCTTTATCCAAAAGATGCTTTGCATATTTAACAGTTAGAAATTGAACAAAAGATTTTGGACTTACGCCAGCCCAGTTTTCAAATAATCTTTGAAAATGAAATTTGCTCAAATGAACATATTGCGCAATTTCATCCAAGGGAGGCTGACTTTGATAATTTTTCTTCAAATAATTAATAGCTTTTTCAATACGTAAATAATTAATTGATTGATTCATGTGCTAAGTATAAACAAAACAAATGGCATGTTCAATCCGATTCTTGCCCTTTCCATAAAAAAGGATCCCGTTGGGGACCCTTATTTATTGATTGCGGGAAGCGAATTTGAACCGATGACCTTTAGGTTATGAGGATGTTATATGACTTTTCTGATAGTTGCTTGTTTTTACTAATGTTTACTGCTGGTAGAGTTTACGAAGAATTAATTTGCTGGTGTTTGCCTGTTATTAGGCTTGTTTTATTACACATACGTTATCACAAACTTATTTCAATACGCACACCAGCAACTAAAGCATCTTTCATTCCAATTACCGCCCCTGGATTAATAACATATTGAAGGTCTGGTTGGATTCTTAATTGGTCATTAATTTGTACGTTATATGTCGCCTCAATGGTCGTTTCATAATCATCTCTTCCGCCCGCATCAACAATATCATCATTGATCATAGCATAAGCTACCGCAATACCTACCTCATCGTCATCTCGACCTGGAATTAAACCTTTATAGTTAAATCCCCCTCCAACATACAAATTCACTTCATTCACACGTTTATCATTCATGCCAAACTGAATAAATCCACCAAGCCCTTGATCTTCACGCTCTTCATAAATTTGTTTATCAACAATTAAATATCCACCAATATTGTTATTACGTTGAATCGGATCACCGCTAAGATTCAAATCAACGACGTCATCAAAATCTCCAGTGTTATTCCATAAACCTAATTTAATAAATCCTGGCAACGATTCTTCATGAAAATGATAGGCTGCTTCTGCTGCAATAAACACACCCGATGAACTATCTAAATCTGAACGAGAAAAATGCTCACTCACATCAGGATCGCCTGGGTCTCCATCATACACAGCCAATAATAATTCCCATTGCTCGTCTAATAATGCTTTTATTCTAATTCCTGGTGCAGCCAACGGAAAAACCGAAGGTCTTGCTCCTGCTGAAATATCAGGTTGAACACCAAAGGAACTGTTAATATACAACCCTCCATATTCCGTAACATTAAACTCTGAGTTATAGTCATGGAGTCCTAACAAAACTGACAACTGTTCATCTAAAAAAGAATGCTGATACCATAACTCGTAAATACGAAATGTTCGTGGAGCCTCGATATTACTGACAGTCTGTAAGTCTCCTACAATTTCACCCGTTAATTTTTCCCCACCTGAATTATAAAGACTATAAAAAAAGAACTGTCCATTTTCCCAAAGACCTAACTTCTTTGTATCTATCTCTAAAGTAATATCCAAATTTGTTAAATAAGTATCCTCTCTTTTAATACCACCCTGTGTATTTGCAAAGTATTCCGCCGTATATACCGCTTCAAAAGAAATACCTTTATCCTCTAATTGTTTGCGTAATTCTTCGGCCCAAACTTGCTTAGCTTCAAAGATACCATGAAATGTAAGAATTAAAAACAGAATGGATAATAAGTAAAGTAATTTTTTAATGATATATGTCTTTTTAAATTTCATATGATGAGACAGTGTATCATCATTGAGTTAACCATGTCAATATATTTTATTTTAAGATTTACCGTAGATTTGTTACATATTTGTTATCATTGATAAAACAAACCACATACCACAGCAACATATTAGATTTTTAGCTATTTATTAACAACATGTTGTGTAGTTCCCTTTTGATCCCCTCTCTCTTCAACCTTCATATTATGAGGGCGAGTGCTTATATTTTAAGTGTTGATAATGAAGCGGTTAGGATACTTGCGAATTTCGATGTGCCAGATTTGTGCTATTTATGCTACCTCATCAAATTCAGAACGAAAGTGAACCACTCCTGAAAAAGAACTTAGGTCCAGATCACTTAAAATCATAATCATAAATGCTTCATCAGGGACTTCCCATTTACAACGAACGCCATACATACTTGCGACCTCAAACCCAAATTTTGGATAATACTCTGAGTGTCCCAATACTACAACAAAGGGACATTTTCTATTTTTGAGTTCTTCTATTCCTTTCTCAATCAATTTCGACCCTATTCCCTTTTTCTGATATTCAGGTAATACCGCCATAGGAGCAAGCCCCATCCCTTGATCAATACCTTTTTTCGTCTCGACCTTAACTGGTGTAAAAAGAATATGCCCTACAATATGACCATCTTCTTCTGCTACGAGAGATATTATATCCTTACAACTATTTCTCAATTTATCTACAAGGTCAGCTTCAATGGGTTGCTCAAATGCGGCAAGATTGACTTGTCGAATTGAAATTATATCCTTTAAGTTTTCAGTGCGTACTTTTACCATATGATAGTAATACCAGGACCAGCTCCCGCGATCTTTTGTATTGCTGTTCTTTATTCTGAATTAGAGCTTTGCGCCCTATCATTCATATCCTGATACAACCAAACCATGCGATCTAAAAACCAAGTCTTACCCATCATCGTAATCACTGTTCCAAATACCGTTAACCATACATGAAGAGCTATAAGACCATAAATTGCACAAATAAAACCAATAGAGGTAATCACCTTTATTACATTTAATGCGCGTAAATGATGCTTAGGTATTTCAGTCTTAGATTGATTAAGAAATATTCTCTCGCCAAGCACGGCTTTTGAGGCCCAGTTATTAATAGAATCTGGTTTTTTAAATATACGCGGATTAAACCAAGTCCAAAAACATACCATGACGATAGGAATTAAACACATCCATCCTATCCAAACTCTTGACCAAACAGCAAGACATAATAATGGCAAACAAGAATATCTCGTCCAGACACTCCATGGATTAACGTGTCTTTCCCAAACATCATCCGACATTTTAAATATTTTTTCTGCAGTTTTTTCTATATTCATTATTGCTCCTCAACTCGTGCTTTAAGTGCTTGATTCATCAACTCAAAACCATTCTTTGTTTTATCTTCCATACTTCCCCATAATAATAGGGGCCAGCTGTTAATGCTCAGTAATTAGGTAACTCTTTTGGTATAATAATAACAGCGTTATTAATTTAAACCACTTAAAAACTACCTCCTAAATAGGGGTATAAGGGGCTAATTTTGAAATTGGTAAAAAAGAGCTGATGAAAGCAACTCACCAGCTCCTTTTACACGACACCTTTAAGAATTAAATCTTCCTCTAAAATGATGCCTTTTATACCTTTGCCCATGCGAATGTTTTTTTATCTCCTCAACTAACTTCTTCCTCTGCTCTTGACTTAAACTACTATGAAAATCAGAAACTACGCCAACAACTTGAGGAGCCAGTTCATCCACTTGGCTTTGCTTTCTCTCTATTATATTCAACACTTGCTGTTGATCCAAAGAGTCGGCTTCCAACAAAGAAACAAATTCCTCTTTAAGCTGTGAATGGTCCCGATTTGTTTCATAGCGAAGGTTTTCAAGCTCCTTATGTAAAAGCACAAGCTTAGCTTTTTGCTGATCATCAAGCTGAAGTCTTTTTGAAACAATCTTGATCAATCGATCATTCTTTGAGGAACGATGATCTCGTCCACAACCAGCAATAAAACCGCCAACGGCTATTATTGCTATTAAAACTATCCATTTATTATTCATGTTATTACCTCCTATTAATTATTAGCTAAAACACATACTGCACAAACTGGTTTCAGATTTTTAATTTCTACCTTTATATCCTTAAAGCCCGCCTCTAGAAGTTGGGCTGAAATTTTATTCCCTGCATCAATGGCATCTTGATTGGTTGATCTCGGCTTTCTCGGTTGAAATGTTATGGCAATCGTGCCATCGACCTTTAGGATACTTTTCAAGTGCATGAAATATTCCACAGGTTTATCCCAGAACATCCAAACATTAACAGAAAAAATCTTATGAAAAGTCTCTTTTAGTAATTTTAATTCCTCGATCGATCCATTGATCAGCCTTGCCTTTCCACTTCTTACAAATGATGCATTTCTCCTTGAAGCCTGTTTATGCATAATTTCAGAGTGATCAATGCCTACAACACGACCTTTATTAAGTTTTTGACACACTTGTTCGATGCTTAATCCAGGACCAAAGCCTATTTCTAAAACTTTGTCATCTGGTTGTATATCCAATAAATTAACTGTCCAGGCATTACGAATACGATTGGACTGCCGATTGGCCATAATTGTTCCAGCCACTTCACCCAAAAAACCACTCGGTCTTTTAAATTGAGCCATGACTCCATTCATCGAGTACATTTTATCCCTCCTTTTTGATTACTTGACTCCATTGCTCACTCTCAAAAGCTTCTCTTATACTTTTTAAAGCTTCAACCGTGATCACCAAATCCTTCTTTGTTACTGATATCCCAAATTTTTTAAGTATTTTTTCTTCCTTGGCAGATAGAGAATAATAGAGTTTTTTTCCTTTTTCTGTCATGTTAACCAACTTTGATCTTTTATGAGCCGGATTAGGAATCAATTCAACAATATCCTTTTTTAGCAGTTCATTAATGATCACTTGAATATGCTGCCTTGATACCGGCCTCATTCTGGCCAACTCTGGGACAGTTAAGGATCCTTTTTTTTCTAAACTTCTTAAAACTCCCCTTTGTCCTGCTTTTATCTTTTCCCTTCCATGAATATCCTCCACAACAGCCGCCAATCGATGAAACAGTTTTACGTTTTCAACGAAAAGCGATTGAAACAATTCGATAGATTGTTCTGTTATTTTTGTTTTTTTCAAATCCCACTCTCCTTTCTGTTGTTTTGTTCCTCCTTTAACTTACTCTCAATATACCATATGACAATATACTTGTCAAGTAGACAACCATATTGTCATTAGTAATGTGAAAACATGTTATTTTAGAAGAATTCTAAATACTTCTTTTCTAGGGAAAATCGAGGGTAACTCGAAGAAGCTTTTAAAGGTCAACCGTCCTTCAGGCGATAAAGGCAAAGTGCTGTGCTAAAATTTTCAAGCTGGGGATCTTCCGTTCAAGAGAGTATTGACAATACAATCATTAAATAGTATATTTAGTTAATATAAAGTAATCTAAGTTAGTTTAAATGCATATAAAGACAATAATGGAGGATATATGGCAGAAGAAATTTTTACGACTCAAGAATTAGCTGAATATATGAAGGTTAATGAGAAAACAGTTATCAAACTAGCTCAAGCGGGGGATCTTCCAGGGTTTAAGGTTGGGAATCAATGGAGGTTTAGCTGGACTATGATTGATCGATATATGAATGGACACGTGTTTGATTCCTCTGATGAAAATATGGATATCATTCTTAAAACTAAAGATCATATTATTCCTTTTTCGCGTTTGACGGATGAAACCATTATTAATTTGGATTTACGTGCAGATAGTAAGAGAAAAGTCATTTCTGAATTAGCACGCATGTCACATACTGCAAGGTTGACACCTTCTTACGAAGGTCTTTATATTGCACTAGAGGAGCGGGAAAAATTGTTAAGTACGGCTGTTGGCCAAGGAGTAGCATTGCCACATCCACGTTTTCCTGATCAGATGACATTCAAAGAACCACATATTGTTATTGCCCGTTCAAAAATAGGGGTAGAGTATGATGCTCCAGACAATAAAAAAGTTCATCTATTTTTTATGCCCTGTTCACAATCTCAATTTGTTCATTTGCGTTTGTTAGCAAAGATTTCTAAGCTTCTTCACATTCCTAATGTTATCGATCGTTTTATGCAAGTAACAAGTGCGAAAGAAATTATTCAAATATTAATGGCGCTTGAACAGGAACATTTATTACCTACAGATGATACGAATCATGTTCAAAAAGTGATTGATGAACAAAACGAAGTGCAGGAGAGGCAAAAGTGAAAGTATTTAGAAATTTCTTTCTCTCTCTTCCTCATAAAACTGCAGCATTGTGATTTTGATAATCAGCATATCCTTGTGCCTCATGCGAATACCAATAGGTCATATCGTCAAAAGGCGTTAGTGGAGTATTGTTCTGAAAACGTTCAGGTAAATCAGGATTTGTAATGAAAGGTCGCCCAAAAGCAATCATGTCGGCATCCTTTGATTCAATTCTTTCTTGGGCCAACTCACGCGTATAGCCACAATTTCCAATTATAGCACCTTTAAAAAGTGGCCTAAAATCCGCCAGCGTCATGGGTTCTCCCTTTTCATGAAATCCAAATGCCAGACCATCCATGATATGCATATACCCAAGATTGAATTTATTAAACTCTTGTGCCGTATAAAGGAAGGTGTCCCTATAGTCTTCACTGCCCATATCATTAAAAGCCCCATTGGGTGAAATGCGTACTCCTACGGAATCAGGATCCCACACCTCTAACACAGCTTCAATGACCTCCTTAAAAAAACGAAAACGATTTTCAATGCTCCCCCCATATTCATCCTCGCGAATATTGGTTTTAGATTCAAGAAATTGATTAATCAAATACCCGTTTGCACCATGAATTTCAACGCCCGCAAAACCAGCTTCTTTAGCATTCTTAGCCGCTAGTCGATAATCATTTACCGTCTGCTTAATTTCATCAATCGTTAAAGGACGTGGCACTTCGTAATCTTTTTCCCCGAGCGGTGTATGAATCTGATCACCGTTTTCAATTTTAATGGCCGATGCCGAAACAGGAAGCTCCCCGTTATGAAAATCACTATGTGAAGCTCTGCCGCAATGCCATAATTGCAAAAACATCGGTGTCTTTGCCTCAGCCATTTTTGAAGTCACGCTCTTCCAGCCCTCAACCATTTTCGATGTATAAATTCCCGGCGAGTGATTCCACCCATTACCCTGTGCCGAAACTACCGTCGCTTCAGTAATAATTAAACCCGCCCCTGCACGCTGATAATAATACTCTGCCATCAAGCTGTTCGGTATCCGTTCCTCACCAGCCCTTCCACGTGTCATAGGGGCTAAAACGATTCGATTTTTAATTTTAAATTTTCCTAATTGATATGAATCAAACATAACGCTCATTGTATGCACTCTCCTTTTTATACTGCTTGTCGTTTTGTGTGATAATAGGGGTTAGCTTACACTGACCCCGATTTTCGTTTTTTGGGCAACATCTGCCCGATTTGTTCTGCAAATTTTTTTGGGGAAATAAATGAGTTTATCTCCAATTCCTTCTTCCCCTTATAGTAGCCTCTTCTGATTTATTCCCAAGGCCTAGATTGCTAGACTATATTAATCTTAGATGATTTTGCTACACCCTCTAAATTCTTATAAATATAATACTGACCAATTATCATACACACTTTATATTCCAAGCTTGATTTATTCCACTCATATACGGATTTACTTGTTTCTGGATCAAAAGAAACTCTTTTCGGAATTGGGACAAATATTCTAGTTTCATCACAAAAAATAAAATGAAGCTGTTTAACTGTTACATTTCCTATCTTAAGGAATACCAGTTGAGAATAAGCCTTTTTATTTGGATAAACATTTGTCCAATCTTCTGAAAAATCTTTCCATCCTTCTGCTAAATGAATTTGAAAAGTATTATCATCTTCACAAATCCAGATTTCTCTATTTTCAATATGTTCTTTCTTCCACTTTGATTTTTCAACATAACGTTTAAAAGCTCTAAGATCATTCTTTTTCTGGCTAATATTAAGGCCAGGAAGCCAACCTAAAAAAATTCCTTCCACTTCGTATCTCTCTTTAATCCAGTTAATTATTTTTTTCATAAAGCATACTTTTATTTTGTTAGACATATATTATCACCAAAGATTTTACCACAAATAAGAAAAGCCAGCCATCGTTATAAAACGTTGATTGGGTTTAACTTATATTGATTTCGGGGAGAAAATTTGAACCGATGACCTTCATGAGGCTAAAACAAACTCCTCTAATAATCCCCACCGCTCTCGGTATGCGGAAGACTTTGGTTGTCTTTGCCTCTTGACACTCTCAACTATCGCAATGCTACTGGCATAACTATTGAAAATATCCACCGGCATAATATAAAAAACCTTTATTTCGTGAATATACAAAATTGCAAAATCAAAATCTTTACTACTATATCGAGAACGTTGCATTACTCTTCTATTTGTCCTTGTCCTTCTATTGTCCACAAGATACATCGACTTTAATTGGTTGTACCAGGCTGCTTTTACTTGTATGCGAATAAACGTGTTCCTGACTTCCACAACTAAATCATAAGGCAAACGATCTCCTAGTGGCTTCAGGACATTATACCCTCGGCTTAATAATTCTGTACTAACAGCTGATTCGGCAATATCGGCTTTAAGCTTTGTATCCATTTTTTTCAAGAATTAAATAATGTAAGTTGTTGATCTACAAGATGTTATTTTCTGAGAATAAAAAAGGATCCCGTTGTGGGGATCCTTAAATGAAAACTGATACTCTTAGGAGTTCCGAAAGTGCACGAGTTGCTTTAAAGCATAGCAACTCGTGCACTTTCCATAAAAAAGACTCAAGCCATTACTGGCTTGAGTCTTTTTTATTGGTTGCGGGGACCGGATTTGAACCGATGACCTTCAGGTTATGCATACCAACTATGGCTTTCGCCACTAGGCGACAAATTAAAAATTTGTCGCTTATTTGTGGTCTGGACTATCCCTTTACCCTTTCGGGTATCCGCCTACTAGTCTCTACACCTTCTCCGACAAACTTTTTCAAGTTTGTCTTCGTTTGGCTCGGGATTACCATGTTAAAGGCTTCCCCGAATTTGACGGATGTTAACCAGATTGTTTCCAACCTGGGGGCCCACTTTGAGCCTGACGAGCTACCTGACTGCTCCACCCCGCGATATGTTGTTAAAACTAACTTATAACGGCTATTCTGTTTCTTCCGGCATTAACCGGTAAACGACTTCACCTTCACGAACAATACCCATTTTTTCACGGGCAACCTTCTCTAAATACTCTGGATCTTCTTTTAAAAGTCGACGTTCTTCTAATAATTCTTTCTTCTCTTGCTTTAAATCTTCAATCTCTTTGGCGTAATCGAAATTCTTTTTTTTGATGTCCTGCAATTGTGTAAATGCCGGTAAAAATCCAACTAATATTAAAATGGCAACAACAAAAATCCAAATACCATTTTTAAACATTACCAGATTTTTCCCCATAAAGGACCAGCATACACGGCTTTGTCGCCTAATTCTTCTTCAATGCGTAAAAGCTCATTGTATTTAGCCAAACGATCTGTTCGGGATAAAGAACCTGTCTTAATCTGACCAACGCCTGTGGCCACGGCTAAATGGGCGATCGTGGTGTCTTCTGTTTCACCGGATCGATGGGAAATAATCGATGTATATTTATTTTCTTTGGCTAGATTAATCGCATCTAAAGTTTCTGACAAACTGCCGATTTGGTTAACTTTGACCAAGATTGAATTCGCTATTTTTTTCTCAATACCTTCTTTTAAACGCTTCACATTCGTAACAAATAAATCGTCGCCGACAAGCTGAATATTACCGCCTATCTTGGTGGTCATGGCTTGCCAACCATCCCAATCATTTTCATCCAACCCATCTTCGATTGAAATCAACGGACTATTTTTAGTCATCTCAGCATAAACATCTACTAATTCAGCCGCACTGATTTGATTGCCATTATAATGATACTTTCCATCTTTATAAAATTCTGAAGAGGCGGCATCTAAGGCAATAAAAACATCCTTATCTGCTTTGTAACCAGCCTTTTCAATCGCTTCTAAAATAACAGCCACTGCTTCTTCATTACTCGAAAGATTCGGGGCAAATCCACCTTCATCTCCGACGGATGTTGCTAAATTCTTGGATTTAAGAATACTTTTAAGACTATGAAATACTTCGGTGGCCATACGTAGCGCTTCGGAAAATGTTGGCGCGCCTAAAGGAGCAATCATAAATTCCTGTACATCTAAATTATTATCGGCATGACACCCACCATTAATGATATTCATCAAAGGCACCGGTAAAATTTTGGCCTCATCTCCACCTAAATACTTATATAAAGGAATATTTGCTTCAACAGCGGCCGCCTTGGCTGTCGCCATAGAAATACCTAAAATCGCATTGGCGCCAAGCTTGGCTTTATTTTCTGTGCCATCTAAATCAAGAAGAATTTTGTCAACAGCCTTAAATTCCGGATCTTGACCTACCACACTATTGGCCATGACTGTATTCACATTTTCTACAGCCTTCAAAACACCTTTACCCATATATTTGGATTTATCCCCGTCGCGCAATTCAATCGCTTCATGCTCACCTGTGGATGCACCGGAAGGAACCGCTGCACGACCAATAACACCTGACTCTAAAGTAACATCAACTTCTACCGTTGGATTTCCGCGGGAATCTAAAATTTGTCGACCTTTTACATGTTTAATTTTTGACATAGTTGCTTTCCTTAATTTTAAAAAGGGAATGTTAAAAAATACTTAGTTGTGTTTAATTCGTTAAATAAGAGAGCCCACGTTATCATAGTTCATTTAGAAAGTCAAGATTTATAAAGGCTCCAAAACCCTGAGAGACTCTTCAAAAAAAGTTTTCTCTTCGAGAAATCCAAATCGTTGATTTATTTCAATCAACTTACGATACCGCTCCACCACATCCTGACCCGTGTTCCAATGAAGCTTACGTAAACACACCGGACACAATGCCATCGGCCTTGCGTCAGATTCCTTACGATGATTGCTCCCGTTCATATTGCACTCATAATAAATACAATGATGCATCGAAAACATATGCCCAATTTCATGCGTCCCCGTCTTGATTGTCCTCTTCAAAAACACCTGATAATCCTCAGGACTTTTTGCCGGATCGCCATTACGATAAACCGACCACACCCCCACCCTATCGTCTAGCGAAGCCTCACCGAAAACAAAGTTCCATCCTGAGCCAGGCCAAAGATCCATGGCGGTAAACGCAATCATACAAAAAGCATCTTCCGGCTTACGCGGAATCAGCCTATCTTCTATTACATAACGCGTAAGAATTTGTTTATCTTTTGTTTTAGGATGCATACGATGGGCATGTTTGGGAAAATTGTCTAATGTCATCGGTTCCGTAAATTTGACCGGCAACCCGTAATAAATCGCGATATATTCCGCCGTCTTCTTAATCACCTCTTTCTGCACATCCCCAAACGGCCCCAAAAGCGTGATATAAATAAACTTACGTTTATCATCCGGTTGTACAGGGCTACTCTTAATATAATCTGAAAATCCTTGCCCCGGCTCCGGATTCTGAGCCATCCAGTCATATCGCCCCGGGAGCTTCTTAATCTGATGCAGATCCAACAGTTTTAAATAAGACTCCTCCGCGACCTCTGCACTCGATACTATTGCAGGGGACAATGTGACTATCGTCAGCATAAGTGTAAATATCACAACAGGTAAGAACATTATTATTTTTTTCATTAAATACCTCGTAGACTGGTTTTTATATGTAACTATATGGTATACTTAACAATGTGGTTATGTTAATCTAACTTTTTTATAAAATCAAGCCCCTTACGAAAGAAAGGTTTTTTAATTATGAAAAAATTTATTATTTTCTTCAAACTTCATTGGATTAAAACTTCCGTAATAATTCTTACTTTAGCTATTTTAATCGGTGGCGGATTCTTTATGCACTATTGCGTATCCAGCTTTTCAGAAATGGAAAACTTTTCTAAACGACAAGTTGCCGGCCAGATGGCAATGCTTTTCCCTATGTTTGCTCTGATCCATGTTATTACCATCCCCTTATCCTATTTTATGTACTCGCATATGATGCGTGGTGGCGGTATGGGAAAATTAGGTATCGATAAATTAAAAGTTGCTGTCAAATGGGATGAGGTCATCGGCATGGAAGCCGCAAAAAAAGAAGCTTGGGAAATTATTAAATTACTTAAAGATCGGCATCTTTTAAAAGTTATTGGAGGAAAAATTGTTAAAGGAACATTGATGATTGGCCCACCCGGGTGTGGAAAAACCTATTTAGCTAAAGCCATTGCCACCGAATGCGGCCTTCCTATGATATCTACTGTCGGAAGCGAGTTTGTCGCTATGTTTGTTGGGCAAGGAGCGGCCAAGATGAAATCTCTATTTAAACAGGCCCGAGCCATGGCTTCCTTAGAAGGTGGCTGCATCATATTTATCGACGAAATTGATTCTTTTGCCCGACCACGGCAAGCCGATAGAGGATTTGGGGGAACCTCAAGCCTCAATGCTACAATCAATCAATTTCTTACCGAACTCGATGGGTTACGTCAAACTGAAAATAATATTATCGTTGTCGCCGCAACAAACGTAGCCGAAGATGAATTGGACAACGCGATTACACGAGCCGGACGATTTGATCGAAAAATTTATATCACAAAACCAAACCTTGCCGAACGCAAAGATTTATTCAAATTCTATCTCTCGCGTGTAAAAACAGAAAGTGCCGTAGACCCGGATCTTCTGGCACGTAAGGCCCTCTACTTTTCCCCTTCCGATATCGACAGCATGATTCGTGAGGCAGGGATCGTTGCTTTAAGAGATAAACGAGACACCATATCTGCCAAAGACCTGTCTGAATCTTATGACCGGGTTACCTTTGGCTTAAAATCTAATATCACATTAACCAAAGAAGAAAAAATATGGACAGCCTACCACGAGGCAGGCCACGCCGTTATTGCGTATTTAACACATCCAACCAATGATGTTATTAAAGCGACCATCATTCCACATAAAGGATCGTTAGGTTTTATTTCCCAACGGCCCACGGAAGAACTTCATTCCTCAAACAAAGAACACCTTTTAGCTAATATAAAAGTTAGTGTTGCCAGTTACGTTGCCGAAACAATTAAATTTGGGTCGACAAGTAGTGGTGTTGGTGGCGGCCCCGGGAGCGACTTTGATACAGCCATGCGTTACGCCCATGCGATGGTCTGGCGTTATGGGATGGGCGAATCCGGCCTCTTAGGTGACTTTTATGCTTTAAGTAGCTACGGTCAACCCCCTAATATTTCTGAAGAAACAAAGAGGATTCTCGACAATGATGTCCAAAAAATCCTGCAAACATGTCTAAAAGAAGTTCAGGCCGTTCTTTCAAAACATACTGATTTATTGGAAGAATTTGCCCAAGAACTACTCAAAAAAGAAGAATTAGAATATGATGAAATTGTTGCTATTTTTGATAAATTCGGAATGGAATCAGCAGCCAGACCGTCAGAAAACTTAAGCTAATGAAAAATTTAATTATATCTTCGCTCATTTATTTATTAATTACCGGATGTGCAAAACCATCTCCTATTGAGCCAATAACGCTCAACAAAGCCCATCAAAAATTAATTGATATCTGCAAAAAAGATTTTGACCTTACTGTTAAACTATTCCCCTTTGAAAATACTTTATGGGTGTATATTCCTATGGAAGAAAGTTTCCTAGATATCAAATCAACTGATGAAGGCCCAAGAATCGTCGATCAATTTAAAGAGACCCGTACGATTAATTATCTTGATGGTTGGTATGCAGACAGTAGCTTTCACTTGAAATATGATATCACTTTATCGAAAGCCTACGGCAAAGAATATGGATTTACTTCAGCTTTTACCGATAAATACCGTAAAGAACAACAGTACATCCTCTTATCTATTACCAAGGCTTATGAAAATGTCGAAGAAGAAATTCCAGATTTTTTTGTGATTGTCGCTGCTGATATCGTCAAAGGGATTGAAACGCAAATGATCCTCAATTTTTCTGATCTTAAACGCGTCATGACAGATCAATTTTTTCATGAAGAATACACTCGCCGTAATATCATGGATTATCCAACAGGTCACACAAAAATTATCGATGATAAAGAAGGGAAACATTTAGAACTGTATGATCTAACATGGCCGGATTTTCTGGCGAAACAGATGGTGCATCGCATCAAAAACAAATACCAACGCAGCGCCTTTCCACCGTCGGAAGATACACAACAGGAAATTCTCACTATCGTATCCGAGACGGTCCACGCCTATGAATTTACGGGATTTGAAACCGTGCAGTTGCAAGACCTCCACAACGAAACCACCTACACCACGAATAAGTCCGATCTCAAAAAACCAGAAGAAAAAGAAGATTCCAAAAGTAGATTAATTAATATTAAATTTCTCTAACAAAAGACAAGAAGCAAAGATGTAAAGAAACAAGAGGCAAAGATTAACAGCTATTTTTTCTCTGCTTCTTGCTTCTTACTCCTCTACCTCTCTAACTAACAACCTCCACCTTCCGTCCTTTGGCCTTCAAACGGCCATCGACGAAAAGGGAGATGGCTTTAGGATAGATACGGTGTTCAATTTTGTGAATTTTTTCTTCGAGGGTTTCCAAAGTATCTTTTTCGGACACTTTAATGGATTCCTGCATAATGATCGGGCCGTGATCCATTTTCTCATCGACAAAATGGATGGTAATGCCCGCCACCTTAGCGCCGTACGTAAACGTATCTTTAATGCCTCTCGCGCCTTTAAATGAAGGAAGTAATGATGGATGGATATTCAAAATTTTCTTAGGATATTTCTTAACAAAAAATGCAGATAAAATTTTCATGTACCCCGCTAACACGATAAAATCAATACCCGCTTCTTTCAAATGAATCACAATATCACGATCATAACTCTGCGGCGTCGCATAATGACGGCGGTCTAAAAATAACGTCTTAATGCCTGCCGATTCAGCCCGCTGTAAAGCAAAAGCCTTGCGCCTATTAGAGAAAACAAGGGCTAACTCAGCCTTAATCTCCTCTTTCTCGACCGCCTCAATAATGGCTTGTAAATTTGACCCCTGTCCAGATACAAATACGGCAAATTTCATAAATCCTCCTCTTAGAACTTCAAGATAAGTATGCCATGTTTTTCTTCATAATGCCAATAAAACCTATAAGTCCGGTCACACTGCCGACTACCGTTAAGATCCAAAACGGCCCTACGATTTCAGAAAGCCAGGAGCTTAAAAACATCGTTATGAGAAAAGCAAAATGAATGACAATTTCAAGGGCGCTAAAAACCTGACCGCGTTTTTTCTCATCACTGACAAGATGTACGACCGTATTAGAGGCGACAAAAATTGGGCTGATCACAAGCCCCCAGGCAAACGCAAGCCCCATGGCCATCGGCAAATTGGCATATTGATGCACCATCAAGGCAAAAATAACCAAAACCACCCCTCCAGCCATCAGGCATGAAAACACCACCTTATGCCATTTTATTTTCGTTCCCCATTTGCTATACACCACAACGCCGGCAAAAAGCCCTGCTACAAGAGAAATCGCTAAAACACCCAAATCTTTGGTTACACTATTAAACGTCTGCTGAATAAACACAACAATCACCACATAAACAGCCCCCGCCGACGCAAATAAAACAAAAAAGGCATTAATGACAAAACGAATTTCTTTATGTTGCCAAATGTAATGAAAACCCTCTTTCATTTCTACCCAAACGGAAGTTTTTTTAATCGAACAAGCAGCATCATTATTTGACGATCGATGCCCACTAATATGAAACACAAACATAGCCGAAAGAAAAAAAGTGGCTGAATCAATAATAAAACCATTACGCGCCCCGTAATACTCCACTAAAAAAGCACCCAAGGCAGCGCCCAAACCCGCCGCAATCATACCCGTCGTTGTAATTAAAGAATTGGCTTTGAGAAAATTCTCACTGTGGACTAAATCAGGAATAATGGACATCTTAGCAGGAACATGAAAACGGCAAAAACTAAAAACCAAAAAAACAATGACATAAATCGGAATCATCGACTTGGGCGCCATAAAATAAAAAGGAATAAGAAGGACCAAAGAACCACGTATGACATCACTTACAAATAATATCGTCCGCCGGTCCCATCGGTCCACAAGTACTCCAGCAAACGGCTGAATAATAAATGTCGGCAGGATAGTACACGCCATCACCTTGGCTAATGCCATCGTTGACCCTGGCGCAATTTTCGCGACTAATCCTATTAAAGCCAACTGATGAATACGATCACCAAACTGTGAGATTAACTGCGCTAGCCATAAACGAAGAAAATTACGATTTTTAGAATGGAATAAAAGTTGCAGCACAAGAAAATCGCCTTTGTCGATAACCTGAAGCGTATTTTTGGGGCCGATAGGAAATTTTTACCTGCCTACCGGCAGGCAGGTAATTTCCTATATGGTAAAAAATTTTGCCCCGTTAATAATACATCTACTAACGGGGCTATTTAATTTTCATTCTTTCTGACCACGGATCACTCCCACCACAAGCCACGGCGAGCCCGCCATGATTTTTGGCGGGGACCACTGATCATTGTAAAATTACTTCCCTTCCCTCACCAATTTTTCAGCCTCAATCCAATCAAATGAATCATCCCCATGCGTATACCCACGGTTAGCATAAAGTTCATACGCTTTCTCTTGTACTTTTTGCTGAAATGTTTCGGGCGTTAAGGCCTTCTTATTACTCGCTTTAATCGCTGTGGTTTGTTTTACCATACCACTAACAAAACTTTCTGCTTCGACCCAATTTGAAGTCGCATCTCCCTGATATCCATGCTCTACATAAAGATCATAGGCTTTTTCTTGTGTTTTTTGATACATTTCTTCCGGTGTGAGCGATTTTTTAGTCTTCGACTTCGTTACTTGAGATTTTGTTATTTTTCTTTTTGCCGTTGCTGCCTTTGTTTTTCTAGATTTTACAGTCGCGGCCTTCTTCGGCTTTTCTTCTTCAATTTCTTCTTTATTAATTAATTTACGAATGTATGTCTTGGCTGAAGCCATTTTCTTTTTGCGAATACTACTAGCTGCTTTTGTTTTCTTAGTTCCAGTATTTGCTGCCATCTTTTTATCCTCCAATATTTTTACAAAAATTAAATATGTATTTATTTTTACTTACAAAAAGCCTATCACCATTGAAAATAATAATCAAGAAAATATTCGAAAGAATTACCGCCCATGGGCTTGTGTCATTTTTGATAATTTTTGACTTAACTTAAAATTCAGAACCTTTTCATCACATCGCCATCGCCAATTCCCTTTGGCCCGACCCGGACGATTCATTCGTGCCTCCCCACCCAATCCTAAAATATCCTGTATCGGCATAATTACCCAATCAGCTACCGAGGCCATTGTTAAGTTTATAAACTCCCAATGAATTTGATCTTCTAATATTTCTTTATCTAAACATTGTTGCAAATATTTTTTCTCCGATTGATGCGCATCTTTATCCCACCACCCTTTGACCGTATTATTATCATGTGTCCCTGTATAAATAATACAATTTTTGGAATGATTGGCTATCCAATGGGGATTATGCTGCGGATCATCTCCAAAGGCAAACATTAATACACGCATACCTGGAAAATTAAAACGATGGATAATATCTCTTACATCATCCGTAATAATCCCCAAATCTTCTGCAATAATCGGAAACTTCTTAAAACGCCCTTGCATCGTTGTAAGAAAATCTTCTGCCGGTGCTTTTACCCACTTCCCGTTTATAGCTGTTTTTTCTTTCGCTTCAATTTCCCAATAATCGACAAATCCACGAAAATGATCTAATCGAATACAATCAAACTTCTGAAAATGATGTTCAAGGCGCTTCCCCCACCATTCATACCTTTCTTTTTTCAAAACATCCCATCGATAAATCGGATTTCCCCAACGTTGCCCTGTCTTGCTAAAATAATCCGGCGGCACACCGGCGACAACCGTTGGATTTTTATCGGCATCTAACTTAAATAGATGTGTATTCGCCCACACGTCGACACTATCATAATTGACATAAATTGGACAATCGCCAATAAATTTAATAGCTTTGTGATGACAATATTTCCTCAAGGCGTTCCATTGTTGCGAAAACAAATATTGAAAAAATTTCTCCCGCTGCATAGGTTCTTTTAAAGAAATTTTCCATTTTTCCAAATGCCCCTTTTTTCTATCCTTTAAATCTTCCGGCCATTGATTCCAGCTAACCTCATTAAAATGAGCCTTTAAAGAAACAAAAAAACTATGATCATCAAGCCAATCATTTTCTCGATGACAAAATGCCTGAAATTTTTTATCTGCACTTATTTTTTCTTTGTGTGTTTTATAAACATAATTAAGTATTCTGTATTTCCATCGTGAAATTACTGAATAATCAATTTTATTCACAGATAATTCTGGAAAAAGATGCACATCGGATTTTTTCAGAAATCCTTCTTTAATAAGAATTTCCGGACTGATCAAAAGCGGATTACCTGCAAAAGCTGAATAACTACTGTAAGGAGAATTACCTAAATGTGTACTGGTGGGTGTCAACGGCAAAATCTGCCACAGATGTTGACCGGATGCTTCCAAAAAATCTGCAAACCGATAGGCCCCCGGCCCAAGATCCCCAATACCGTACTTGGAAGGTAAAGATGTAATATGCAGGAGTATGCCACTCGTCCGTTTCATCATTCTCAATACCCCTTCACGCCAAGAAATTCACCTAAACGCTCAAAAACTTCAACCCATTCTTTGGCTGATTTATTGCCCCCATCGGCTAGCTGCAATTTCTTTTTATAAAAATGATGCCCAATACCAAAATAACCATTTTGCACCTTCCATAAATCAAGATCAAGGGCCAATGGTTTAATAATCCTCAAAAAAGTCTCCAAAGAAATTAAAAAAACCACATCATGGGGGTCTCTAAGAAAATCGCGCATAAATAAATTGCATTTCTGTGTAACAGAAAATCCAAGTTTTCTTTTATCCAAAGAAAAACCCCAAAGTTCGATTTCTTCCACCATATGCAAAAGATTATCGCAATTAATTTCCTTACCATCCATACACTGCAATAAATTCTTATGCATGGCATTTTGTAAAATATTTTCAACAGCTTTTGGCAAAGAAATATGCAAATCACGTCTGGCTAATAAATAAGGATAATACTCTTCATAAATTCGTCGATCATTTTGTTCGACACGCTGTAAAACAGGTTCTAACAATAAATCAAAAATTTTCTTCTGCTCATGGCGAAATAAATGCCATAAAGAATAATTATGTGTTCCAAAATGTTGATCAATAAAACGTAATACTTCAGAAATATCGTTCTTGAAAAAAGCATCCTTAATTTCGTTTTGCATCACCTTGAAGGTTTTATCATCCATATCCGTACACACGCCGCCATTAAGATTATGATCCCCTAAATGCACGACGGCAAAACTGACAATTTCTTCTTCTAAAGTCACTTCTGAACGAATGCGTGTTTTTCCGATTAAAAGCCTTTGTTTGCCAGATTTTTGTCTGTCAAAAACTTCACTCTTGACGGAATAACAGTAAATTTGGGTTTCTTGAGGATATTCATCAAAAAGAGAGGCGGCCGCATAATGAGCCCCGACGCGTGAAAAATCAAGCATGGTTGGCTTAACCTGTTGGTTGTAAATAATGGCCGCATTCTTCAACTTTGCATGACACCCATGCGCTTTTTTTATTTTACTTATAAATTTTTTTTCTAATTCAAGACCAAAGAGTTGTTGAGCTAATTGGATGACACGTGCTGCATATTGAATAATTTGTGTTGTTTCGATTCTGGCTACATCTTCAAAAAACCAACCGCAACTTGTGTACATCAACATCGCATGACGCTGCATTTCAAGAAGCTTAATAACTTTAACTCTATCGTCCTTCGTCACTGTTGATCGAATATGTGTTGACAAAAATTTCTCAACATTCTTATCGCGCTTACTTAAAACTACATCAATGTATTGATTACGTATGTGCCATGGATCTTCAGCAAACACTTTCATCTCATTTTCGTAAAGTGGACTGATCGTATCTCTCAGCCAATCCAAGGCTTCCCGTAAAGGAGCGCGCCATTTTTGATTTGATTTTGAATCGGCTTCCCCCCCACAACCGCAATCAGCTTTCCACCGCTCTACACCATGGGCACAGCTCCAGGAAGTATTTTCATTAATTTCCGCTTCATAAGCCGGTGGAAATTTCTCAAGATACTCTCCATAAATCGTGATCTTAGCTAGATTTTTTGATTCAACATGATGCAGACAATAGGCTAAGGCCATATCTCCGAAGCGATAATGATGCCCGTACGTCTCCCCGTCGGTTGCAATATGAACTAACCTTTCTTCCTCATGCTCCTCAGGAAAATGCTTCATCAACTTACTGGCAAATTTCTCACCACTTTTTAAAAGATCCGAAAAAGAAATTTCTTGAGATAAAGGACCGTCATAAATAAACAAATTAATGTCTTTTCCCGAAGGCAACCGGCAAACATAAGCTCTTTGTCCATTGACATGCCCATGATGAACGTCTCTCCACTGCTCCTCACCCATTTTTCGAATACGCTGCACTTGATGAGGCGCCAAAATAGTGTATTTTATTCCTTCTTCTGCGAGAATTTCTAATGTCGGGATATCCACACCCGTTTCGGGAAGCCACATCCCCTCAGGTTTCCGTTTAAACCGAAATTCAAAATCTTTAATCCCCCATATCACCTGTGTCCGTTTATCTTTTTCATTGGCCAAAGGCATAATCATATGGTTGTAGGCCTGGGCAATTGCCGCGCCATGCCCCGAAAACTGTTTTTGACTTTCCTTATCGGCGTCTAAAATACTATGATAAAAATTTGGTGCATGTTTTTGCATCCATGAAAGCAAGGTAGGCCCAAAATTAAAATTAATCTTGGCGTAATTGTTAACAATTTGCACAATACGATTTTCGGCATTTAAAATACGGCTGGCTGTGTTGGGTCCATAACATTCGGCTGTTATCCGTGCGTTCCAATCATGATGCGGATAAGCCGAATCTTGCTCCTCAACTTCCTCCAACCAGGGATTCTCCCGAGGAGGCTGATAAAAATGGCCATGGATACAGATGTAACGATTCATTAATTATGCCCTTGGATGTGCTTTATCATAAACTTTCTTTAAGCGATCTGTTGTCACATGCGTGTAAATCTGTGTCGTCGAAAGATTCACATGCCCCAACAGTTCTTGAACACTACGTAAATCGGCGCCCCGATTTAATAAATGCGTCGCAAACGAATGACGAACGACATGCGGTGAAATTTTTTTATTAAGACTTGCTGCTAAAATATGTTTATTCACAATATTACGAATACTCCGATCAGACAAGCGTTGTCCACTTTTATTTAAAAATAAAACCTCTGATCTTTCTTTACGACGTGTTAAATAATCTCTTACCGCCTTCACAGCTGGCTCCCCTATCGGAACTAGCCGCTCCTTTTTTCCTTTTCCGGCAACCTTAGCAAGATTACTAATTAAATCGACATGATTCACGTCCAAGCCAACGAGCTCACTGACACGAATACCAGCACTATAAAGTATTTCCAAAATTGCTTTATCCCGTTTATCCATAATTTTTTCTGAAGAAGGGGCATCAATAAACTGAATCATTTCTTTTTCTGTAAGAAATTTTGGCAAAGGCTTATCTAATTTAGGAGATAATAATAAAATAGCTGGGTTATTTTGAATTAAACTCTCCCGATGTAAGAATCTAAAAAAACTTCGTAATGAAGAAAGTTTCCTGGCAAGAGTCCGTGGCTTGTGCTGTTTTGTTCTCAAATGTGCAAGATAGCGTCTTAAAACCAAATAATCGACTCGGTCAAGAGACATTTGTGTTTCCCCAATAAATTGGAGAAAATCTTCTAAATCAAGTTTGTAATTAATAATGGTATGTTTTGAGTAATTTTTCTCAACATCTAAATAAGCAATAAATTTATCAAGATACCGATTCATTTTCCTCTTTGGGTAACTCATTCGACACGTGAGTACATTTTGGGTACTTGCTGCACCCATAAAAAGTCATACCTCTTTTATTTTTACGTGTAACAAGCTCTCCGTCGCAATCTTCCTGTGGGCACTTAATCCCCGTCGTAAATGATTCTGAATGTCGACAATCAGGAAAACCGGAACAACTTAAGAATTTACCGCGCCGCCCCCATTTGATGACCATCTGTCGGTCACATTCAGGACATTTTTGATCTACAAAATTTTCTGTCTTAACAATAGTCGCTTCTGCGTGATCAAGCTCTTCTTTAAACGGCTTGTAAAATTCCGCAAGAAGGCTGGGGTACTTCAATTTCCCCTCTTCAACAAGGTCTAATTTTTCTTCCATCTCTGCTGTAAACCCGATATCCATAATCCGTGCAAAATACTCAACTAATAAATCACAAATAAGAATACCTAATTCTGTCGGGAACAAATATCCACGATTACGGGTCACGTAATTACGCAATACCAAGGTGGAAATAATTGAGGCATACGTACTCGGACGCCCAATACCATCCTCTTCCAAAGCCTTAACCAAACTCGCATCGGAAAATCGCGGCGGCGGCTTTGTAAAATGCTGAACGGGGTCAACCTTTACTAAATCCAATACATCCCCCTGTTGATAATGCGAAAAATCAACCTTCTTTTCCTCTTCTTTATATTCGATATCCACGGTGAGATACCCGTCAAAAATTAACGTTGATCCCGAAGCTCCAAATCGGTACGGGCCGGCCATCATTTCCATTTTCTTGGATTGGTAAACGGCATTAACCATTTGGGACCCTACAAAACGATTCCAAATTAATTGATAAAGTTTGTATTGCTCTGGTTCTAAAAACTTTTGTAAATCTTTAGGACGACGATTGACATCGGATGGACGAATAGCTTCATGAGCCTCCTGAGCCGACTTTTTAGATTTGTATTTATTCGGTTCTTCTGGCAAATATTTTTCGCCATACTGATCTTTAATAAAATCACGTAATGACGCTAAAGCCTCCTTCGATATGTTGACCGAATCAGTACGCATGTACGTAATGAGACCTACGGTTTCGCCATCCCCCAAGTCCACACCTTCATAAAGCCGCTGTGCCGTCATCATGGTTTTATTCGCATTAAATCTTAATTTATTAAAGGCTTCCTGCTGCATTGTACTTGTGATCAAAGGAGGGCCGGCTTTACGTTTAATTTCTCTTTGCGTCATTTTTGAGACAATAAATTTTTCTTTCTCGATTCCCTCAACAGCTGTATCCGTCTGCTGTTTTGATGACAATTCAATCTTTTCTTTATTAATTCTTTCCAAAGCTGCCGTCAGTACACCTTCTTGCCCTTCTTTTTTCAAGTCTGCTGTGATACTCCAATATTCGTTTGGAATAAAATCCAGAATTTTCTGTTCCCGCATAACAATAATACGTAAGGCTACCGACTGGACACGACCGGCACTTAAACGCGACCCAACTTTTTTCCACAACAACGGGCTGATTTTGTAACCTACAATACGGTCGAGAATTCGTCGACCCGTTTGAGCATCAATTTTCTTCGTATCAAATTCCCGAGGATTTTCAAAGGCCTTAAGAACAGCGCTTTTGGTAATTTCCTGAAAGGTCACCCGATAAATTTTCTTACCTTCCCCAATATGATTGATAAGATTCCATCCAATCGCCTCTCCTTCGCGGTCAGGGTCAGTCGCCACATAAATTTCTTTAGCGCTCTTAATATCTTTTTTTAACTTTGTTAAATATTTTGATTTACTGCGAACCGCAATAAACTTTGGCTCGAAATTATTTTCGAGGTCTACCCCCAAGGTAGACTTTGGTAGGTCAATAAGATGCCCCATGGAAGAAACAACCTTAAACTTAACGCCTAAAATTTTATTAATCGTTTTAACCTTAGTCGGTGACTCAACGATCACAATAGCCTTTGCCATCTTAACCCCTTTTATTTAAAGAAGCAGAGTTTTACAGAGGCAAGAAGCAGAGAAAAATAAAATTTTCCATCCTGTTTCTCTAATTTGGCTCTGCCTCTTACTTCTATGCCCCTTTACTTCTCTTTACAAATAACTTCCCCGGCATTTGTTTCACTAATTGTTTAAGTTCTAATTGTAGCAAAACCGACATAACCGGCTGACTCTTAATATTTGGTTTTTTCATTAATTCATCAATATGGATTGGCCTGTCACTCATACAACTGTAAATTTCTTTTTCTCGCTCCGATAAATCCGGCAAACGGGTTTCTTTTTTTTCCTTTACCGTTTTGCGGTCTTGACAAGATCTATCAGAAATATCTTTATTTAATCCCTGCGCTAAATGTGGTTCT
This sequence comes from Candidatus Omnitrophota bacterium, assembly GCA_029261055.1. Lineage (GTDB taxonomy): Bacteria > Omnitrophota > Gorgyraeia > Zapsychrales > Zapsychraceae > JAJDCA01. Next base: position 75,954 of record JAJDCA010000038.1, read on the forward strand.
AAATCCTGAAGGATATCTTCAATACTCGTTAATAATTTTGCGCCTTGCTTGATCAAATTATTAACACCTGAAGAAACAGCTTGATCAATCCGCCCCGGCACGGCAAAAACTTCACGCCCTTGCTCCAAAGCACAATCCGCTGTAATAAGCGCCCCGCTTCTTTGGGCGGCCTCAATCACAATCACACCTAAAGATAAACCACTAATAATTCGATTACGTCGTGGAAAATTGAAAGCAAGAGGAAGCGTTTCCATAGCAAACTCAGAAATGACAGCTCCTGAAACAGCGATTTCTTCCAACAACCGTTTATTTTCCGGTGGATAAATATGACTTAAACCGCAACCCAAAACAGCAATAGTTTGCCCACCAGTGGTCACGACCCCTTTGTGAGCTGATGTATCAATGCCACGGGCCATACCGGAAACAACCGTAATCCCTAATTCCGAAAGCTGAACACTCAATTGCCTTGCGGTTGAAATACCATACACCGAAGCACGCCGAGAACCGACAATCGCTAGAGACAACCCCATATCCGCAGGAAGCTTTCCTTTTACATAAAGAACAATCGGAGCATCCGGAATTTCACGCAACATCAATGGATAACGATCATCCTTGTACGTAACAACGTCCACCCCTTTTTTTATCATGAGATTATATTCACTTTTAAGGAAATTGTCTTTAGGAAAGTGTAAAATATTTTGAATCACTTTAGGTGGGATAAAACGGTTCGTGGCAAGCTCTGGCCCCGAACAGGATAAAACATTAACAGCCGTACCATATCGTTCCAATACGCCTCGAATACGGGCATTACCCATACCATCAATTGCATTAAGAATTAATAAAGCATCTTGTTCAGTCATTTTGAATCATCTCTTTAATTTCCTGGCAAACAGCCTCAGGATTTTTGTGGTCTGTTTTAATCACATAATCGGCCTGGGCGTAAAAAGATTGCCGTTTTTCCAGGAGTTCTTCAATTTTTGTTTTAGGATCATCCACATTCACTAGAGGACGATGGGTTTCATCCTTGATACGTTCATAAATAACATCGGCTGAGGCTGAAAGATGGATCACAACACATTTTTCTTTCAAAAGTGTCCTATTTGCCTCATCCAAAATAATACCGCCCCCACCATCAATAATCACACTCTGCCGTTCAACCGCCTGTTTAAGAAAATCTTTCTCCAATTGACGAAAATAGGACTGACCTGATTCCGCAAAAATATCTCCAATTGCCTTCCCTTCCTTCTCTATTATTAGAGCATCAATCGAAATCACTTCCCAATCAAAAAGCTCACCTAATTTCTTCGCAACCAAAGTTTTCCCGGAACCCATAAATCCAATAAGGGCAATATTCTTATTTTTCATAATGCGGAGATTTTAGCATGGGGATGATAGACTGTCAAACAAAGGGCAGATTTAAGAGATTGCGCAACAAGTAATTTTTACGCAACTCCTAACTTACAGGGGAAATATTTTTTTGCATCAACTGGATAAGAACTTCATTGGTCACATTAGGGTATTTTGTTTTAAACGTTTCAACCCCTTCGTCTCTTTCATCTAAGATTTCTAGCGTATACTCAAATCCAGGTTTAAGGACAGGGACACCACCAAGCTTGATCTTTTCTTTGGTCCCCACCATTTTCAATGTGCCAAGATACGTAATGGCATCAACCCCAACTTCAAATCTAATATCCATAGCCTCGGTTGCCAATGTGGAACCAACAGGAATAGACACAGAAGAAATTTTATATTTACCAGGCGGCAGCTCAATAAAAAAGTACCCCGGCTTAACCGTCTTAACGTTCCAAAGGAGCGTTTGTTGGGATTTGTCACCAATGTAAATCTGAAATTTTTGTGATACATCTTCTTGATTTTCAAAAATCAATTTTACATAACTCGTTTCTAAAACACCGAAAAAAGCTGTCTTGGCAAAAATAATACCCTTTTGCTCAACAGGTTTATCTGTTTTTTCTTCAATAATGTTTTGGAGTTCAGAAGAGACTTCCGACTTCTGCAGTTGCTCACTCACCACGGCTTCAGGCTTAGAGACATTTATTTCTGTTGTAAGGGGTGATTGAGATGTCGCACATCCGGAGAAAAAAATAGCTGCGAGGAAACATAAAAAAACTTTTTTCATAAAACTGCTTTTCCTTCAATAGATACTTCTTGGGGAGGGTTTCAATTAAGAATATAATAATAACATAAATAAAAAAAATATAAAGAAAAAAAGCTTATAAATAAAACTAAAAAAACATAATATGCATTTATACCAAATCCATTTATTAAAGCATCCTATTTGAATAGTGCATTTCTCATTAAAACGTCGAGAAATGCGAAATTAAAATGGGTCATTATTTAATGAAATTGGTATTATCAGCCTAAAACCGTTGCATTTTTAATCGAAAAAGACTTTGCTTTCCATAAAATGTGGATATTCAACGTATGTTGAAAGTTTACTTGCAATAATAATCGTTTATGCGTCATGTAAAACGCACCTTTTACCTTTAAAAAGAACTTTTCTGTCTTTTTTTTAGTATCAAACACCTTCTTAATATATATTTGTGGCGGGTCGGTTTTTGGATTTGTTTCTTGTGTTTTTGTCACATGATAGAGGAAACTTTTGCGCACCAGCGTTGTAGAGTCTTTATCTTCCGATTGCTGGCTAATAGAAAGAGACTTAATTCCCTTTCCCGCATTGCACTTTTTTTTGAATAAAATTTCTTTCATCGTTCCCTCCTCTATCTTTCCCTGCTTCATCGGGTTCCCCTTTCGCCCTTCTTCAATCAAAGTATAACATTTGAGAACCTCAAAACAAGGTAGGTAGACCCGTTTGGAGAAAACGATTTCTTTATTTTCTCTCGACGACAAAATTAAGAATATTGCAAAAATGACGAATCTTTTTTTTTAATTAAGCGCAGGTTGGCATTATTTTTGCTTATGGAAAGGAAGGGGGACGCGGGGCTCTTTTCCGGAAAGGAGTCGCTGAATATTGGGCCTATGCCGATAAACAACAAACAGACAAAAGACAATTCCAAGCATAATAAGTGAAAAATTCTGCCCTGTAAGGACCATAACGATCGGAAGTAATGTAGCCGCTACAATGGAAGATAACGATACAAAAGCTGTGCTTAAAAAGCAAACAAGCCAAATAATCAGGGTTACTACGAGCACAATCCGAATCGCCGCAATCTTAATAGCTAAAGCAATCAGCACCCCCAGACTGGTGGCAATGCCTTTTCCTCCCTTAAATTGAAGAAAAACCGTCCAATTATGGCCACACACAACACCCACGGCTAAAAGGATTCGGTGAAAAACAGCTGTCGTTCCAAATAAGTCACCCACAAAAGCCACCGCCAAGACACCTTTAAGAATATCTAAAACAAGCACACAAATACCCGGTCCTTTTCCCAAAACACGAAATACATTGGTTGCCCCGACATTACCGGATCCATGTTGACGAATATCAAGGCCTTTAAGCAACTTACCGAAAATATACGCTGTCGGAATAGAGCCAATGATGTAACTGACAATAATAGCTAAAATAAGCATCATAATGATTTATTCACTCCATCATTGATAATTTTAATCCCTCCCCGAATGTAATCTATGGCTGAAATCACAGTGAGGGCTAAAGTAATGTACCAAAATACAAAAGTAAATGTCCACTGCAGTAAAATACCAACAACAGACGAGGCCTGAAAAAAAGTATTGGCTTTTCCCCATACCGTAGGTTCAATCGGAAAATCACCTTTAACAAAATAAATAACAACCGCACCTAACAACAATATGACATCTCGACTAATGACCACGACCACAAGCCAGATCGGAAACTGAAAAACGGGAAGTAAAACCCCCATTTTATAAATACAAACAAAAGCACTGATTAAAAGAATTTTATCTGCTAAAGGATCAAGAATTGCACCGGCCTTGGTCTTTTGATTTCTGGTGCGTGCAATGTAGCCGTCAATAATATCTGAAATAACGGCAAACATAAAAATACCTAACGCAACAAAACGTAAATGATCATTTGCAGGTGAATAACAAAGCAAGGCTGCAATAAAAAAAGGAACAAGTAAAATACGACAAACCGTAATTTTGTTGGCTAACGTTAGGGACATAATTTTTAAAAGAAGCAAGAAACAAGTTGCAAGAAGCAAAAAAAAACTCAAATTTCAATCTTCAAAATTCAAACTGCACCTCAATGTTACATTTAGAATATTAGTTATTGAAATTTGCTTTTATCTTACTTCTTGCATCTTGCTTCTTTATCAATTATTAATCTATCTCTTTCAAATCCACCCCATGCTCCGGACACTTCACAATATGTGGAGCATAACGTTTACCTGTCACAGGACAATATTTAATTTGTGCTGCGTTACCGCCGATAGAATCAGTCAAAACCTGAACAGCGGACTGAGCATCTTTATCAGATCGTAATTGTTTATTAAGACGACGTAAATCTTGCTCCGTTAAATCTTGCCCGCTAATTGACTCAACAACCGAAGTAAGCGCCTCTTGAGCATCTTTATTTGTTTCAACGCTTTGGCCTTTCCCCTCTGTCGATCCTCGCCTGGAAGAACGTGTGGTTTGGCAACCGGAAAACGAGAAGCAAGAAGCAAGAAGTAAGAGGCAGAGAATGCTTGAATTTAAATATTTTTTTTTCTTCTTGTTTCTTGCTTCTTGCCTCTTACACCTTGCTTCTTCATCACTTAATCCATCTCATCCGTGTAAAAGGCCAATAAATAATTTCTGCCCGGCCAACGATATTTTCTTCCGGAACAAATCCCCAATACCGACTATCATGACTAGATTTACTATTATCACCCAAAACAAACACATGACCATCAGGTACCTTTACAAACTGATTAAGCTGTGCATATTGCCCACGATTATAATATTTAATTTTCTTGATTTCTTCATCTTCAATAAGTTCGCCATCAATATAAACATCCCCCCATTTAATCTGAACCTCTTCTCCTCCAAAAGCAATAAGACGTTTGATAAAATGTTTCTTTGGATCTTCCGGATAAATAAAAACAATAACATCGCCTCTTTCGGGTTTTGTAAATCCTGGTAGCCGATGTTTTTTAGAAAAAGGAACCCTCGGTCCATAGCTGCATTTGCTCACCATGAGACGATCCCCTATCAAAAGAGTCGGAATCATAGATCCGCTAGGAATTTTAAATGCTTTAACAAAAAAAGTATTAATAAACAACGCTAAAATAACAGCCGTTGCAATGGCCTCAGTCCATTCACGGACAACTAAAGGATACTGCAAGGCATTAAAAACTTTTTGTTTTACGCGCTGCTTTTTTTCTTCGTCCAGCTTGATATCAATATTTAATTCTTTCGCCGAACGTAATTCTCTAAATTTATTTTGAATAACCCCATCACGATTGATGTATCTTTGCTGAATCAAATCCGCCCATAATTCCTCTTTTTTACTAAATTTTTTTAGAAATTTTTCCTTAACGATTATGCCAGCAGAAAACTCATTCCATTTTTGTCTCAAGAAAATAAACATCAATTCTGTCCTTTCATATCTATATCTTCAAAGCCGCCGAAAAAGCTTCTTGGGGAATTTCAACATTACCTATCTGCTTCATACGCTTCTTCCCTTCCTTCTGTTTCTCCCAAAGCTTCCGTTTTCGAGTAATATCGCCGCCATAACACTTGGCTGTAACATTTTTTCCCATAGATTTAACACGCGCACTGGAAATAATACGCCCATCACAAGTCGCCTGAACACGCACCTCAAAAAGCTGCTGAGGAATCAACTCCTTAAGTTTCGTTACCAATCCCAATCCCTTTTCATACGCCTTTTCCTTATGCACCAAAAACGAAAACGCATCACATATTTTACCATTAATCTGTATTTCTAACTTTGAAATCGTTGTCGGCAAATAATCCTTGAATGTGTAGTCAATCGAACCATATCCCCGTGTTACAGATTTGATCATGTCATTAAAGTCAACAATGACCTCCGAAAGAGGCACATCATAAATAATTTTCATCCGGTCGGAAACAAATGCACTCCTCACAAATACTCCACGCTTACGTTTAGATAATTCCATCACACCATCCATATGTTCAACAGGGGTCATAATCGTCACCGTTAAATACGGTTCTTCAATGGCAGCAATATCTGAGCTATCCGGCAATTCAGAAGGATTTTCTAAGAACTCAACTTGACCATCTTTTGTTTTAATCCGATATTGAACATTCGGTGTTGTTAAAATAAGATTAAGGTCATACTCTCGCTGCAGCCGTTCCTGCACAATTTCCATATGTAACAGCCCCAAAAATCCACAACGAAAACCATGTCCAAAGGATTGCGAACTTTCCGGTTCGTAAACCAAGCTTGGATCACTCAATCGTAATTTTTCAACCGCTTCACGTAGCCCCATAAAATCTTTTGTATTCACTGGATAAACCCCGCAAAAAACCAAAGGGTTAAGCTGACGGTATCCTTCCAATGGTTCTGCCGTCGGATTAATAGCATCTGTAATCGTATCCCCCACACGGACCTCACGCGGCTCATGAATATTACACGTAATGTACCCTACTTCCCCGCAGCCGAGTCTTTTCACTTTTGTAGCCTCCGGCATAAACATTCCAATTTCTTCAACAGAATAATCTTTACCCATATGCATCATTCGAATTTTCATATTTGGCTTTAAACTGCCATTAAGAACCCGCACATAAATAATAATACCTTTGTAAATATCGTATTTCATATCAAAAATTAACGCCTGTAGAGGAGATTTTTCATCACCATCAGGTTCAGGAATAAATTTCACAATCTTTTCAAAAAGGGCCTCAATCCCAATGCCTTCTTTCGCAGAGACTAACTGGATATCTTCTTCTTTAAAATGAAGAACTTCCATAAATTGTAATTTGGCATGATCTAAATCAATATTAGCGATATCAATTTTATTAACCACAGGAAGGATTTCTAAATTATTATCAATAGCCAGATAATAATTCGCGACTGTTTGAGATTCTACACCTTGAGAAGCATCGATGACGAGCAAAGCGCCTTCACACGCCCTTAAAGATTTTTCTACTTCGTAAGAAAAGTCAACATGCCCGGGCGTATCGATCAAATTAAACACATACTCATTACCATCCTTCGCTTTGTATTGGATACGCACTGCCGAGGCTTTGATTGTAATGCCCCGCTCACGCTCTAGATCCATATCATCTAAAAGCTGATTTTTAAATTTACGTTCATCAATAGCGCCGGTGTAAAGTAAGAATCGATCGGCAAGCGTCGATTTCCCGTGGTCAATATGGGCAATGATAGAAAAATTACGAATAAAAGATTTGTTCATAGGTATGCAATAATTTTCTCAACAACATCGTCTACGGACAGGTAGGTGGAGTCGATGAAACAAGCATCATCTGCTTTTTTTAAGGGGCCTGCACTACGGGTCAAGTCATTCTGATCACGCTGCTTTAATTCTTCTGTTAATTTCTTAGCGTCAACGTCTTTACCTGCGGCTTGTAATTCCTCAATGCGCCGTTTGCATCGTTCTTGAACATCAGCATCGAGATAAAATTTGTATGCCGCCTGAGGAAAAACGACTGTACCCTGATCACGTCCCTCTGTAACAATACTTTTTTCGGCTCCAATGGCTTGTTGCCACTTAACCATAAGTTCACGAACGCGTGGCGCGCGGGCAATGTAAAACGTATTATTTGTTACATCAATACTACGGATGTCCTGACTGACATCCTGACCATCTAAAAGAACCTTTACACCTCCGGAGGTGTATTCTAAATCAATTCTTGTCTTGCCGGCCAAATCAACCAATTGACTTTCATCTTCCAAATCAACCTGATTTTGCATGGCCTTTAGTGTTAAAGCCCGATACATGGCCCCTGTATCTAAATATGAAAATTTAAGTCGCTCGGCAACAGCCTTAGCTACTGTACTTTTCCCAGCCCCTGCCGGCCCGTCGATTGTAATGACCTTAACCAAGACTATCCCTCTTTTCTTTTGCTTTGCTAAAATGATGCATTAAACTTTTTTCATCTTGCCCCGTAATGGCCTTACGCAAATAAAAAAGATGTTTTACACATTCATCCAAAGATTTTAAAACATTTTTAGAATTTACCATACAAATGTCATTCCACATTTGAGGTGATGAAGCGGCAAGACGTGTGGCATCTTTCAAGCCCCGTGAGGCATAAGACAGATGCTTTTTAGGTACTGTTTCCATTAAAGCAAAGGCTAATAAATGCGGTAAATGACTGGTGTAAGCCAGTATGTCATCGTGTTCATCGGCATGTAAAAGTTTTACGTCTGCGCCGATTTTGGCCCACATATGTTTAACCTTGCCTTTGGCCACCTGACTTGTATTCTTCGTCGGTGTCATAATGCAAAAGGCCCCTTTAAATAAATCATCACACGCATATTCAACGCCTTGTTTCTCAGATCCTGCAAGTGGATGTGAGCCAATAAAATTTTTTGGAAAAGGCAAAATCTTTTCTGCAGCCTCAACAACATCGGCCTTAGCACTTCCTAAATCTGTCACAAGACATCCTCGCCTAAGAAAAGGAGAAATTTTTTCGAATAATTTAATGATAGTACTCACAGGTGTCGCTAAAACGACTAAATCTGCATTGCGTACCGCTTTTTCTAAATCCGTAAATCCTGAATCAATGGCTTTAATCTTAATAGCCGCTGTTAAAGATGCCTGTTTTTTAGAAAAACCGACAACTTCTTTGGCAATCCGATGTTTTTTGATCGCCAGGCCCAATGAACCTCCCATCAAGCCAATGCCAATAATAGTGACTCTTTTAAAGGTATGTGATCTTAAAATCATATTGTCCTCGATACGGCTTGCGCAATTTTCTTTACATCGTCCATCATGGACTGAAATTTTTCCGGAAGAAGAGATTGCTGGCCGTCAGAAATAGCCTCTTCGGGATTTTCATGTACTTCAATCATTAATCCGTCACAGCCGGCAGCAACGCCAGCCTTAGCACCACTAGCGACCAATTCCCATCGACCTGTCCCATGACTAGGATCGACAATAATTGGCAGGTGCGATAATTTCTTTACAAGGGCTACCGCATTAATATCTAATGTATTACGCGTTGCCGTTTCAAATGTCCGTATCCCTCGCTCACAAAGGATGACATCATAATTGCCATTTGCCAAAATGTATTCGGCGGACATCAACCATTCATTAATGGTTGCACTGATGCCGCGTTTGAGCATAACCGGCTTTTTTACTTTACCGATTTCTTTTAATAAAGAATGATTCTGCATATTACGTGCCCCTAATTGCAAAATATCGGCATACCGGCAAACTAAATCAATATCTCGAGGATCCATCACCTCGGTAATGGTGGCTAATCCAAACTCTTTTCCTACATCAGATAAAATCTTTAAACCTTCCTCCCCTAATCCTTGAAACTCATACGGAGACGTCCTTGGCTTAAAGGCGCCTCCACGTAAAATCGTGGCTCCGGCCTTTTTGATGGCGCCTGCAATTGATCGTGTCTTTTCCAAATCTTCAATAGAACACGGCCCAGCCATAACGACTAATTGATTACCCCCGATTTGAATGCCTTCACCAACAGTGACAATCGAATTATCTTTCTTGAATTCACGGGAAACAAGCTTGTATTGCGCTAAAACAGGAATGACTTGCTCAACACCAGGATAAATTTCAAGCGGTGTCACACGCAATACATCTTCCGGACCGATAAAACCAATAACCGTTTTTTCAACACCACGGGATATGTTGGCCTTAAGCCCTAAATTTTCCGTCTTCTTTAATATGTGCTGAATTTGCTCTTCAGTAACATCAGATTTAAGAATAACAATCATAAAACTTCCTCTAAAACTTGAATAAATTTTTGATTTTCAGGTTCCGTACCAATCGTGACACGGATGTAATGATCCATACCCCAAAAACTCATATCCCGAATAATGACACCTTTTTCTAAAAGTTTTTGAGCTACTTTAGAAGCTTTTGCCTTAACTTTAATCAGGATAAAATTTGTACAACTTTCAACATACTCTAACTCCATAGACGAAAGACTTTCATAAAGATATCGACGCTGTGTTGAAATCTTTTTAGCTATGGTCCGATAATAGGCCCGTTCTTCTAAACAGGCCAATGCACCGACCTGGGCTAAAGAATTAACATTAAACGGTTCGCGGATACGGTTTAACACATCACACAGGCTAGGGCCCCCTATTCCATAACCGATACGCAAACCTGCCAAACCATACATTTTGGAAAATGTTCGTGTCACAAAAATATTTTTATGTGTCCTTAAAAGCCTGATGGAATTGACATAATCTTCGGCTTCCACATACTCAAAATAGGCTTCATCCATAAAAATTAAAATATCATTACGCAACCCTTTAAGAAAATGTCGCACATCTTCTTCACTTAAATATGTCCCCGCCGGATTATCCGGATTACCTAAAAAGACCATTTTAGTTTTGTCTGTAATAGCGGCCTTCATCCCCTCCAAATCATACCTAAAATTTTTTAAAGGAACGGCATGAATATTCGCCCCGGCGATCTTGGAAGCAATGTCATAAACCAAAAAAGACGGCGTGGCCATAACAACCTCATCGCCTTCGTTAACAAAGGCTCTCACAGCCATAACAATCAATTCATCTGAACCATTACCAAAAATTAATTGATTCGGCTCTATGTCTAAATGTTGGGCTAATGCCTGACGCAAATAATAACAATCACCATCAGGATAACGATTTAGGTTATGGGCGGCTTTAGAAATAGCGGCAAGGACATGCGGCGAAGGACCGTAAGGATTTTCATTAGAGGCTAATTTAATAACATCTTGTAGCCCTAACTTTCTTTTAACCTCCTCAATTGGCTTACCCGGTACATAAGGTTTGACATTAAGGATGGATTTCTTGGCAATATGTTTCATCAACACTTTCACAAAATATACTCTAGTAGGTCATACATTGAGCATTTTTGAGATAAAAAATTATAATTTATGACCTACTAGAGTATAGGATACGAACCAACAATTTTCAAAAACTTACACATATCGTCCAGCTGATCTAAGGCTTTTTTGACATTTTTATCCTGACGGTGCCCTTCCAAATCAACAAAGAAATAATAATCCCATGCGCGTTTTTTTGCTGGTCGTGATTCTATTTTAGTCAAATTAATATGGTTTTTACGGAAAGGGGTCAACATGGCATGTAGCGCCCCCACTTTATCTTTAATCGAAAAAACAATCGACGTTCGATCTTTACCCGTTGGCGGAACGTCTTGTTTAGATAACACCAAAAACCGCGTGGTATTATGTGCAATGTCCTGAATATTTGGCTTAACAATTTTTAATTGATGAATTTTAGCCGAAACGGTTGATGCAATAGCTGCAGAATTTTTTTCTTTTGTGGCCTTTTTAGCCGCCTCTGTTGTCGATGCCACCCAAATATGTCCGGCTTTGGGTAAATTTTGTAATAACCAATTCCGGCATTGACCAAAAACCTGTGGATTAGAGTAGATTTTCTTAATATTGCTCAATGAGGTTGTCGACATCAAATTGTGTGAAATTTTTAATAATTCCTGCGAACAAATTTTTAAATCAGAATCTACAAGTAAATCTACCGTATGGGTTACGGCGCCTTCGGTTGAATTTTCAATCGGAACAACGCCGTAATCACACTCACCACGTTCAACTTTTTGAAAAACATCCTGAATGCTGACACACGAAACATAATCTACCGATGAGCCAAACTTTTTATTGGATGCTAAAAAAGTAAAGGAACCTTCTGTTCCTAAATATGCAATATGCCGCATTTTTTCTAATGCTAAAGAACCCGACATAATTTCACGATAAATAGCTTCAAAAGCTTCCGGCGGCATAGGCCCTTTATTCAAACTTTCAATCCTTTTCAAAACCTGTTTTTCTCTGGCCGGAGAATAAATACCTTTTTTATCCTTTGCTTTAAGGCCGCCTATTTCACTGCTTAATTCAACCCGCTCATTTAAAATTGAAACAATTTTAGTGTCGAGTGCATCGATTTTTTTTCGTAATTGATTTAAATCCATAATAGTACCAATTCCATTAAATAATGACCGATTTTAATTTCGTATTTCTCGACGCTTTAACGAGAAATGCACCATTCAAATAGAATACTTTAATAAATGGATTTGGTATAAGTTAACTTTCATCCACTTGTGCTTCAATAATGGAATTTTCAGATTCTTTTTTTTCTAACACTTCTTCTCCACCGTCTTTTTCTTTCTCTAAAGATACTTCTGTTTCAGCCGGTTCTAATAACGCTGGGAATTCTTCTAACCTCGGTAAATTGTCAACGCTTTTAAGCCCAAAATATTCTAAAAATTGTTTGGTCGTGCCATAAAGATAAGGCCGCCCTGGAACATCTTTACGCCCAACGACTTTAATTAATTCTTTGTTTAAAAGATGGGCGGCAACCCCGTCTGAATTAACACCACGGATTAATTCGATATCACCCCGCGTAACGGGCTGTTTGTACGCAATAATCGCCAAAGATTCTAGAGCAGGTTTCGATAATTTTTCTTTATGTTTTGTTTTGTAAAAGTCTCTAATGTAAGAAACATACTTGGAGTTGCTCAGCATTTGATACCCACCGGCAATCTCTTTAATCGTCATGCCACCATTTTTGTCTTCATATTCTTTTTGTAAATTTTGTATTATTTTTTTAATATCTAACGCGGAAACCGTTTTGAGCACTTTTTTCATTTGGTCTAATGTCACAGGGCGTTCATTAACAAATAATAAAGATTCAATAGCACCTCGAATATGCGTCGTTATGCCTTCTGTCGGACTATTTTCTGCTGATTCACGTTGTTCTTCTTCTGCCAGTGCTACGACTGGATTGACTTGTTCTTCAATAGAACCTTGATCTTCTGTGACAACGGGTGACTGGGTAGTTGAATTTTCCATTATCTTTTCACCTTTTGTTTGTAAATTTCATTTAAAAGATCTTCTGTTGTATGAATCTCTTTAGACTTTTCCAAAGCTTTTTGAATCATACCCAAGGCTTCATTCTTTTTGTATTGCAACTGCATAAGAACTTCCAAAGCTTCTTCCTGCCACACAGGGGATGCGGCCTGCTGCGAAGGGGTAACAATCGATGTATCCCGAATCAAACCAAATCGCCCAATCTTCCCCTGAAGTTTGGCCACTATTTCTTTCGCTTTTTGAGCACCAATCCCCGGCAAAGTTTTAAGATACTTAATGTCCCCTTCATCAATAGCCCGTGTAATTTCAGAAATAGGCTGGTTAAGGGCTCTCACGGCAGCACGAGGACCAATACCGGAAACTTTGATAAATTGCTGAAAAAAATCTCGTTCAAGTTCATTAATAAAACCAATAAGAATAGGACTCCCTCGCGAAGGCCCTATTTGAAAATAATGGTATGTCATCAAACAAATATTACCATCATGGTCCTGTGTTTCTTCAGCTCGCTGCGCAACCGAAGCCGGTACAATAATTTCATAACACAAACCATTGACATTGAGAATTAAAGATTGCTCTTTTTTTTCAATGAGTTTTCCAATAATACGAACGATCATGTAAAAGAACCTCTGTGCATACGCACATATCCGACGGCCAGGGCCAGAGCATCACTAGCATCTAAAACTAATTTCTTCTCATCCACATTAAAAATATTCGCAACAACCTTCCTCACTTGAACCTTTGAAGCATTCCCATTTCCTAATACGGCCTTACGTATGCGTTTAACACTGTACTCTACTAATAAAAGATTTCTTTGGGCACACAATAGACAAATAACCCCACGGACATGCCCCAGAATGCTGGCGGTAATGGGATGCTTGTAATGGGCGTACAATTTTTCAAGGACAAGGACATTAGGATTGTACTGCTGGATAAGTTCATCTAATAATTTGTGAACCTTATGAATTCGATTTTGAATAAGATCTTTTTGCTTTGGCTCAATGGTCCCTGTTTCAAGTAATTGAACCTTTGATGACTCATATTGAATAAGCCCATAACCCGTTGCCTTAAGGCCCGGATCAATACCCAATACCTTCATTCAGAAATTTTATCCATTTCTTCATCGGAAATATCAAAATTAGCATACACATGCTGAACATCTTCATTATCTTCCAAAGCTTCCATCAAGCTCAACAATTGTTTAACCGCATTGCCTTCAACCTTAACGGTTGTGCTTGGAATCATGGTCATTTCCGCCGTAACAACAGGAATATTTTTATCATTTATGGCTTTTTTAATAGCTTCAAAATCAGCCGTTTCGCACGTAATTTCATGATACTCCCCTTCAGAATTAATATCTTCAGCACCAGCATCAAGCGCAACTTCCATAAGATCTTCTTCACTCACCTTATCTTTTTCAATCGAAATAAATCCTTTTTTTGCAAATAAATACGATGTACTTCCTGGACCAGCAAGACTACCATTCTTTTTTGATAAACTATTACGAACTTCTGCCGTCGTACGATTTTTGTTATCTGTTAAACCGATAATCAATAAAGCGACACCGCCAGGTGCATACGCATCAAACGTTACCTCCTCATACGTAACACCAGGAAGCTCTCCTGTCCCTTTTTTAATCGCATTATCAACATTACTGGAGGGCATATTGATGGCTCTGGCTCTATCAATAGCAGAACGCAAAGATGGATTATTTTCCGGATTTCCGCCCCCGGATCTAGCAATAGCCGTAATTTCCCTAATTATTTTCGTAAAGGCGGCCCCTCTTTTAGAATCCGTTGCTGCCTTCTTATGTTTAATACTAGCCCACTTTGAATGCCCTGACATATGATTATCCTCCTGTAATAATTTTTTAAAAAAACAAACCAATAAGCCGAGTTCTGTATGAAGGAGATTGCCCATCATGTTCTCAGGCAATCTCTTAGATGGTTATTCAACTTACTTTAAAGATTTCTCTTTAAACTCTTGCAGCCTACCCGTGAATACAAACGAAGCGGATCACTTCGCTCTAATAGTCCTCAGACATTAGCTTTCAGTCTTCAGTTAAATTTCTTTAACTAATACTGATGTCTGAAAGCTGAAGACTATTAGTATTTCCACCTATTTGGCCTTGCTCCATGCAGAGATTGCTCGTTTCACTCCTCTGTTTAACCAAAGATTAAACAAAAGCATCGTCACTGTAGCTCTAATCTTTTATAGTCGAAACCAAAAAACCCTGAATTATCAAGGTGCATTATCCTTTGGAGCTCGGACTTTCCTCCCCAACGCAGTCAAGCATCGGGGAAACCATCTCGGTTTGCTTTTTTCTCAATGAACCGGATGCCAATCGATCGGCATCTTTATTTTTTTCTCTAGGAACGTGCTGAATTTCAAAACTGGCGAAGCCTTGGACAAGGGTTTTAATCTGATCAAAAAGTGTTTTTAACTTTGGATTCTTTACCTTGTACTGGCCGGAAACTTGCTTAAAAAGTAATTCACTATCTGTAAAAATCTTAATCTTATCTGCTTTTAAAATTAGCGCCTCTTGAAGCGCATAAATACACGCGGTGTACTCTGCAATATTATTGGTGGCATGACCGATAGCCTTAGAAACTTCTTTTACACACTGCCCATTTTGATTAATAACAACACCTACACCGGCAGGACCAGGATTTCCACTACACGCGCCATCAATAAATATTTCTAAACCACTATTGCTCACTTATCGTCCTCAAGATACAAAATCCGTGAACACATTTCACATTCAACAATCTGATCATTCATTTTTAGGGCATTAATCTTTTGTGGGTTCATATTCATAAAACATCCTCCGCAAACACTACCTTGAACAGGCACAATGGCAAGGCCTTCTTTATTTTCTAAAATTCTTTCATATCGCGCTAAATAATTTTTATCAATTTCCGGCAGGGCTTGTTGCCGCTGGCTATCGAGGACATTAATGCGCTCTTGCTTAACTTTCACTTCCTCATCAATTTCTTTTTTCTTGGCTAAAAATTCTTTTTCTTTTTCTCCGACTAATACTTTTTCTTTTTCAACTTCTTGAGCAACCGCATCACTTTCATCATAAGAAATAAGAATTTTTTCCTCAACAACCGACTTATCGGCCTTTAAATGTTCAATTTCTGTAATTTTCGCTAGATATTCTTTATTTGTTTTAATTTCAGACAACTGTGTATTAAATTTCGCAACCGTATTCTCTTTTTCTTTCAACTCAAGTTCAGATTCTTTCCGAGATAACTGAACACCTTTAAATTTTTCTTCAAGTCTCTTCAGCTCACTTTTCGTTTCTTCAAATTCCTCTTGCAATTTTGCAATAATAAGCGGCCGTTCCTTAATATCTTTTTTAAAATTGTAAATTTCCTCGTCAATCTTTTGCATTTCAATAAGCTTTTGAAGCTGATCTTTAATAGAAACTTCTGGCACGATTATTCCTTAGTTATGAGTTGCGCAGAAATTCATTACCGATAACATTATTTCTTTCTGACGAAATATTTCTACAGTAATAGACAATTTATTGTTGCGCAATCTCTTAGTCTTGTTTATTTAAATTTAATTTAATTTTTTTAACACATACGCATTATTAGCTCGACTTCTAGCGAAGCCAGGCGAAGTTCAACGCGAAAACAATTGAACGAAGCCTGGTGGGCACAGAAGGACTCGAACCTTCGACCTTTGCCATGTGAAGGCAACACTCTAACCAGCTGAGCTATGCGCCCATTTTTACTGATGGGCCCGCGAGGACTTGAACCCCGGACCAATTGATTATGAGTCAACTGCTCTAACCGACTGAGCTACGGGCCCGCAAAGGTTTTCTGAAAAGTCCAGTCCAACCGTCAAATTTTCGAATCAGCATAGCACATCACCTAAGCCATTTCAATAGATTTAAAGGGCAAGACAGCCCCACAAATCCTACAAAAAAAGCCTTAAAATAAAATATCCAGGCTCCGCGGAGCCTGTGAGCCTGGATACCTTTAACACTTTGCCTATGCCCACATCCCACCTACCCCATTGACACTCCCGTCATTAATAAGTATACTTACTTTTTAAAAAATAAAATCTCTGCCGAAGTGGTGGAATTGGTAGACACGCAGCGTTCAGGACGCTGTGGGAGTAATCCCATGAGAGTTCGAGTCTCTCCTTCGGCATTTTTTCGTCGCTCGTCACTTGTGACGCGTGACTCGTAAACTATGACTTCAAATACACAACTTCTCATTATTGGCGCTGGCCCAGGCGGTTACACAGCTGCTTTTTTGGCGGCGGATCTTGGAATGGACGTGACGCTTGTCGACCCCTCACCTCATCTCGGTGGGGTTTGTCTCCATCATGGCTGTATTCCTTCAAAAACATTGCTTCACGCCACCAACATTATTTCAGAATCTAAAGAAGCGGAAGCCTTTGGCATTACGTTTGATAAAACACACATTGACCTGGATAAACTCCGCCACTGGAAAAATAGCGTCACGACAAAACTTGCCAACGGCCTTAACCACTTATGCAAACAACGTAAAATCCATACCATTCAAGGAAAAGCTACATTTGAAAATTCCAATACCGTCTGTATTCACAGACCGGATGAATCTAAAGAAAAACTAACATTTGAAAAAGCCATCCTGGCGACAGGATCCAGCCCTGTTCGACTACCCAATATCCCTGATTCCACGCGTATTCTAAATTCTACAACCGCTCTTAATCTTGAAAACATCCCTAAATCTCTTCTAATCGTCGGAGGTGGTTACATCGGTTTGGAGTTAGGTAGCGTGTATGCCGGCCTAGGCAGTGACGTTTCTGTGGTAGAGATGACGGACGGACTCCTTCCTGGCGTGGATCGTGATCTGGTCAGACCTTTGGAACGACGACTCAAACGTATTCTTAAAAAAACTTCTCTTAATACCAAGGTAACCCATATCGAAGAAACAAATCAAGGCCTCCTTGTCACCTCCGAAAATGCCAAAGGCAAAAGTGATTCGCAAGAATACGAAAAAGTACTCATTGCCATTGGTCGCAAACCCAATACAGCTGACATGGGATTAGAAAATACAAACATAAAATTAGATAAACGTGGATTTGTGAAAGTGACTACACAAAGACAAACGGCTGATTCTGCCATCTTTGCCATCGGAGATATTACCGGAGAACCCATGCTGGCCCATAAAGCCGCGCATGAAGGTCGTACAGCGGTTGAAACCCTTCACGGAAAAAATACATCTTTTGAGCCAAAAGCCATTCCGGCTGTTGTGTTTACCGACCCGGAAATCGCCACCTGCGGTTTAACCGAGAATCAAGCCACCAAAGAAAACCGAGCGGTTAAAATAGCAAAATTTCCTTGGGCTGCTTCAGGACGAGCCTTGACCTTAAATCGCAATGAAGGTGTAACAAAATTGATTATTGATCCTGAATCACAAAAGATCTTAGGGGTAGGTATTGTTGGTCCAGGCGCTGGAGAATTAATTGCCGAAGGCGTACTCGCTATTGAGATGGGCACAACTGCCGATCAATTGCAGTCGATTATTCACCCTCATCCCACCCTTTCAGAAACCCTCATGGAATCTGCCGAAGCCTTCCTCGGCCAAAGCACGCATATCTTTCGTCCCAAAAAATAAACATCCTTCCACAAAAAAACTTTATCAAAACTCATACGCCCCTATGTCGTAACCAGCCCCCCGTGGACGAATATTGCGATTGTAATCCCAAGGCACTTCTGTTAATGGAACACCTGTATCAATAGCAGGTGAAGAACGCTGCAGCTGAAAATCAACAGGAACAGTCGGCACTTTTGGTACAATAAACATTGGATCGGCCTTCAATAAATTATTGCCCAAAATAACACCTGACGGCATGGCTCCATCTGTCATACTTGCAGCGGTTGTCAAATTATTCTTTATGACAATATTAGTAGCCGTTAATGAATGGTCTGCGATCGCATGTCCTCTTGGTTTAAAGAAGATATTATTCTTAACAAAAATATTTTTATTCGTTTGCCAAAACATAATGTACCCATTCCTATTTGGGTTGGGATGGGCAAAAACATTATTATAAATGCTTACGTTTTCTGCCCCCTCGGAAAATTGAATCGCCCAGCCATGTTCGTGGTGAGTAAAAACATTGTTTCGAATAATAGCACTCGCCGGGCTCATATAAATCCCGTGATCTTTGTTTTGATTATTATCATCATATCCACGCTGTCCTGGCTTACGGAAAAGTGAGTCACCGTTATGATGAATAAAATTACCATCAACCAACAACTCGCTGGCACGATCTGTACCCGCACCATGAACCGAAATCGCAGCCGCGCCGAGGCTGCCATGAATGTTATTGCCAATAATTTCTATCTTCCTGTTACGATTCTGAAACTTAATGGCTGCATTGGGTGCATCCATAATCTCAAAGCCTTCGATACGGACAAAACTAACATCTTTATTGATATTTATGGCATGATTTACTGCACCACTCGCATCCATTTTTGCGCCCCATTTATTTTCTGAACGAAAGACCACAGGACCACTAGCTGTGCTTCCTCCTCGCTTTATCTCGAGCAAATTGCTTGCACCTGCAGATGCTTTATAAACCCCATCCTTCACAATCACCGTATCCCCTGGCCGAACAACCGTAGCGGCCTTCTGAATAGTTTTAAATGGAAAAGATTTTTTACCAGAATTTGTATTTGAGCCCTTTGGGGAAACATAATAAACGTTACCCGTTGGTGTCGGCGTAGGCGTTGGGGCCGGTGTTGGAGCTGGATCCGGTGTAGGATTAATACTACCTCTAAACTCATACGCCCCTATGTCAACACCTAAACCTTGCGGACGTTTGTTGCCATTAATATCCATAGACGGCGCATCAAGCGATGTCCCTGCATCAATAGCATCGCTGGTTGACTGCAAACGAAAATCGGACTTCGTGTTATTAACAAAAAGTGCTTTTGTGGTCAAATTATGGCTTAACGTTTGCTTCCCTTGTATCGCGCTTGAGGTGTATCCAATGGCACTATTACGACTTCTCCATATGATATTATTCCTAAAAATATTATCAAACGCCCTTGTGCTATGAAATCTTACCCCCACATCTAAGGCGTTATACATGGTGTTATTAACAATCGTATTTTTATTGGCTGCAATAACTAAATTATCGGAAACATTATCATTGGGATATTTTGATTGATAACTTAATGAGTAATATAAAACATTGTTCTGAATTGTATTGCCCGTCCCATAATTAATTCTCAAATTACCTTCCCCAACATGTTTAGATTGACTGCTCACATGCAACCAAGCGTCACCACCGTTATCATAAATAACATTGTTCTCAATTATGCTATTATTAAAATATGCGCTGGAAGTCGCCAGATGCAATCCATATCCGGTATTTTGATAGACCTTATTTCCTCTAATAATATTACCCTCACCAACGATATAAATTCCATAAGATGAAACGGCCTTGATGCCTGTATGAATCAAATTATTAATAATACTGAGATTATGCGTATTAACGCCCAGTATCCCGTGCGAACCTGTATGCGATATGTCAGAATTTTGAACTGTCATGTGGTGACAACCGTCACTAAATTTAATTCCGTTTAACCCAATACCATTCAAAAATTTCTTATCGGCAGCGTTATTGGGATCTAAACCAACAGCCTTATCAATATCAGGATCAGAATCTGTAATGTTAAGGCCGTCAATTATGACATAGGAAGAATTATTAAAAACCATTGCGATTCTATTACTTGTTGAAGTAGCGAACCTATCAATAGTAACCACATCATTGCCAAAATTCTTAATGGTAATAGGGTCGGTAGCTGTTCCTTTTATATTACTAACATAAACAGACCCATACGTCCCTGCCTTGATGTACAACGTATCCCCGGCGCTGAGTTGTCTTATGGCGTAATTCGGTGTTCTCCAGGGGTTATCACTGCTACCGTCGTTATTTGTATCGCTTCCAAATACAGAAACATAATAACTGTTCGTATTTATTTCCGGATTTGTTGTTTGAAAAATTACATCTATACTTTCAATACCATATCCAAATGTTTTCGTATGCACAAACCTTAACGTGTTGACCCCATCAATCCACCAATCGGCTGGCATGCTTAAGGTAATCGGTACTGTCGTGACATCGTGAGCATCTATGCCATCGCTTCCGAATAAAATAATCGGACCGTTGCCATTAACATACAATTCCCCTTCTTCTGGAAAATCCGCATCATAAACCGCAAGAGTCAATTGAGCTTCTGTCACCGATGCAGGTTTATTTGCATTGATCTGAACACTCTTTTCTTCCGGTGGTGTACCCTGCAAATTAACAATTAAATTACTTCCATTACCTTCGATAAACTCATACGCCCCGATGTCAATCCCCGAACCTTGTGGGCGATTATTGCCGGAATGATCTATCGAAGGGGCATTGTCGGCAAGCCCAGCATCTATAGCGAAAGAAAAGCCTTTAAGCTGATAGTTCGCATTTTTTGGATTAATATCATCCGGGTTAATAAGTAATGGGTCAGTCTTTGTTATGTTGTTACTATATGTAAAACCACACGTTTCTGTACCAATAATTCTTGCATTATCAGTAAGATTATTACGTATCGTTACATTCTTTTTCCCTGCACAATTCGGGGAACTTATTCCTGCCCCTCTGGATTGAGAAAAAATATTATTCTCAATCAATAGATCCTCTATCTTGGCAGAAGAAGCCATAAGAATCTGACCATCTCTAGTCACGTTTTGTCCATAAAAGGTATTGTTCAATATTTTTATCCGCAAAAACGTTCCACCTGTGCCTGAATAGATATGGATAGGCCATCCGGAACTCCGGTTTCTAAAAATATTATTCACGATCAAAATATCTCTCGCCGCAGGATTACCACTAATATACACACCATGATCATGATTTGTAGATGTGCCATCCCTCCCTATTTCATAAATATAATTACTATCAATTGTTATATTGTAGGTATTTGAACCACTGTAGATTCCATTCTGTCCACCCTTCAAAGATGTTGTCACTTGGCCAATATGATGAATTGTATTGTTCGATATAATAACATCATGATTGGCAGAATTAATTACAACGGCGGTATCCTTCATATTTTTGAATTCAAACCCTTCAACTTTGACATAATGAACATTAGACCCGAATAAAAATCCATATAAGGTTGTGCGGCCTTCACCATCAATTATGGCTCCATTTTTATTTTCAGATTTTAATGTTACATAATTAGACGCCGTTCCTCCCCTTCTAACTTTCACTACATTGTTGTCATTATCTGTATCCGTATACACCCCGTCTCTGACAATCACTGTATCGCCGGGTTTCACAATATTGGCCGCCTTTTGGATCGTCTTAAACGGCATCTTAATCCCGTCATTCGTGTCAGAACCATTGTTCGCATCCACATAATAGATGGTCCCGCTCCCGCTTGTTGGCGCATTAAATTCATCATCATCCGTCAGGGAAAAGCATCCTGGGTCGGCTGGATGATCAATCAAACCATCGCCGTCATTGTCTATGCCATCAGAACATTGTGTTGGTGCTGGAATCGGTAAAGGCGTAAACGTATCTGAAAAAATTATATTAGAAAAATCAGCATCCTGTTGAGACATCGCCACCTCAAAACTGTTGACCATAATCGAATTACTATCTGCATTCAATATAACCTGGTCGCCAAAGGCATTAACCGTTGTGACTGCCGGGCTGAATCCAATAACAACTGGATAACTATTGCCTTGTGCGTATTCTTTAATAAACGATCGATTTTCTACCGTCTGTCCGCCAATGACTTTCCTAACAAAGCCGGCCCCATAACCATCAGTGTTTTCAATTTCATAATAATTATTAGCATTCTGTTTTAAACGAATGATGACTATGCCACCTTTTGGATATTTCACTGTAGGCTTAAAATTCATCTTGAATGTGCCGCTATGCGTGGCCGTTACTTCTTTAGCAAACTGCAGACCAACATTATCCCCGGTTGATACTTTGACATTTCCCGTAGCGGCATCATACGCAAACTGTCCTGTGCCTCGCACGTGCGTCACTGTGTATGGCCCGGATTCTGTTGGAGCTGGTGTAAATATTTCACCTCCTATTGAGGAAACTAACGCATCCCTAAGCAGCATCGCTACTGGTATGAATATCTTACTAGGGGAATTTTTATCACTCTCGATAATATTGTACATATCTAAACTTTTTGCCACTGTTTCTGTGCTTGTACCCCAAGCTGCAGCGTGAGAATGTGGTCTTGCGGTAAATTTGCCAACCACACATGTTCCACAAGTACCTTTTGGAAATGGAGGACGGCTGGATTGTGACGGGTTTAAGCCTGCAGTTGCTACACCACCACAAACATCCTTAAACCAACTGGGATACTCAAACAATTGATTATCATTCAATGTGTTAGCCATACGTGCCATAAATGACCGTGAAAATGGAGCAAGCCCTTCAAAAGCAAGATCACCCGCTGCTTGCATGGTATAATCAGTATAAGTTTGTGGTTGACACCCCCAATAGTTTTTGTTTGATACGTATTTGTCTCCCGTCACGCGGTGATCCCAAATTAGACCATCGGTGCCGGTGAGCGTTTTAACGCGCAGCATATGTGCATCAATGACAGCTGCTTTGCGCTCAGCCTCCTCCAAATACCAAGCTGTCCCCGTCATTTTATACATGTAGTAGTAATAACGAATCGACTGTGTGTACGGGTGCGCGAGAGAATAATGAAGAAAAGGCCCCGTTGAAATATTTTTGCGCTTGCGCCACTTGGCCTCAAAATGGTTAACAAGATAATCTACCCAAAAATCTCTTGCTTCCTTATATTTGGTATCAACATTCTGATTAAGATGAAAAGCATAGGTGAATCCAGCCACATTCGCATGCGTAAGAAATTCCTCCATCACATGAAGATCTGTTCCCTTATAAATATCCCCTTCCCCCTGCCGTTTGAATGTCCAATTGAGATATCCATCCTTTGCAAATGTAGAACCGCCTCTGCTTAGAATTGACCAGTCCTTTAGTGTTTTGCGCATTTTTTCTGTAAATAAGTAAACCTCATCAAGCAACTTGGGATCACCTGTAGTGCGCAGAGCGGTCAACAAGCTTGTGATATACACATTCATGGTACGCCCATACTGATATAAATCACCAGATGACGCATTGTTGAGCTTTTCCTGACGAGATTTTCCAATGGCCTGCCACAGCCGGTCGTACCATTTTTTCATCTCTGGAGAAAGAGATGCTGAATCAAAACTCGGATTGACAATCATTGAATACAGATTTCCTGTGGAATCAGGCGTAGGCGTTGGCTCAGGTTTTGGGACAGGATTTACACTGCCGCCAAACTCATACGCCCCAATGTCAACACCCGAACCTTGCGGTCGACTGTTGCCGAAATAATCTGTTACCGGGGCGTTGGTGGCTAAACCAGAATCAATAGCAGGTGATTTGGATTGTAAACGATAATCACGCCTGCTTGCATCTACAAAAAATGGTTTAATTGATAGCTTGTTCCTGGCACGTTTCCAGCCACACTGATCGGCTGTAACTCCAGAATAAATAGCTCCGGCATTGGTTAAGTTATCTTGAACTGTTATATTCTCAACTTGGTAACAACCGTTACTTGCTCTGATCATAGCCCCTTTAGGATTGCTAAAAATATTATTCTGGATAAGCACGTTTCGGGTTTTTGTCGTGATAATAATATGTCCATCACGCGATGGGTTGGGGTCAGCAAATGTATTATTAACGATCTTAATGTCTTCCTTCCAAGTCCCCGGATGATAAATGTGGACGGCCCAACCGGCCTTATGGTTATAGAAAACATTATTGCTGATGGTGACATTCTTGCCACGCAAATAAATCATGTGATCATGATTTTCTGCATGAACGCTACCGGGCAAACGACCTATGGTGTTCAATACATTACCGTCAACGATTACATGCGTTGATAATGTACCGATAGTTACGCCATTTTGAGCTCCACTAATACTTACAATACGTCGTCCGACATCATGAATATGATTTCCTCGAATCGTGATATGTTTATTCTCATTATTGATATTAAAGGCCGTTGAACAACCCGTCACATCAAAACCTTCTACACGCACATAACTAACGCCTGTAGAAAAATTCCAGCACCATGAAGTTTTATTTGGACTATTCACAAGATTAGGCCCGTCAACAACAGCCTTCCAAGGAATTTCTGAACGAAATGTTACCCATTTATCCGACGTACCACCTTTGCCGACACGTACCACAAAATTATCACCATCTGTATCTTTATAAACCCCCGGCTTAACAATCACCGTACCGCCTGGCTGAACAACCGTAGCGGCTTTTTGAATAGTTTTAAATGGAAAAGATTCTTTACCAGAATTTGTATCCGAACCCTTTGGGGAAACATAATAAACGTTACCCGTTGGTGTAGGCATGGGAGCAGGTGTTGGCCCTGGAGTTGGCTCTGAATCCGGTGTAGGCGTGCCTCCAGTTGCAGAGCCAAATTCATACGCCCCGATGTCAATAGCCGAACCTTGTGGACGTTTGTTGCCATTAATATCCATAGACGGTGCATCAAGAGATGTACCGGCATCAATAGCATCGCTGGTTTCCTGCAAACGAAAATCGGACTTCGTGTTATTAACAAAAAGTGCTTTTGTGGTCAAATTATTACTTAACGTCTGCTTCCCTTGTGTTGCACTTGCGGTGTATCCAATAGCACTTCCACCACTCCTCCATATGATATTATTTCTAAAAATGTTATCAAATGCCCTTGTAGAATGAAATCTTGTTCCCACATCGATGGCTCCATAAATCGTATTATTAACAATTGTATTTGTGTCTGCCGCAATAATTAAATTATCGGAAACAGTATCTTCGTCGGTAAGAAAATTATTTCTATAATCGTTTGTATAATAGAAAATATTATTTTGAAAAGTGTTCCCAGTCCCATTCCAAAGTATCGCACCGCCTCCGCCGACTTTTTTTTGTTTGCTAGTTACATGTAACCAAGCTTCCCCCCCATTATCATAGATAACATTATTCTCGATAACGCTATTGGTTAGGGGTATTTTTGATGAGTTCAAGTGCAAACCATAACCGGTATTATTGTAAATTGTGTTACCTTTAATGATATTATTATCACCTTTCAAATATACACCGTAAGAAGAAAGTCCCTTAAAGCCTGTGTGAATTGTATTATTAAGAACACTAATATTGTACACAATATCTGAAGTCGTATTAACTCCATGCGAGCCAGTATGGAATATGTCGGAATTCTGAATCGTCATATGATGAGAATCATGAAATTTGATACCATTTCCTGTCTTTTTTTTGACAGCATCCAGAAAATTAAAGTTAGCCAAAACATCCAACCCTACAATGGCATCAACTTGAGGATCCGAATCCGTGAGTCTCAAACCATCAACAATTATGTGAGAGGATGTGTTGAAAACCATCGCATGATTAGCAATCGCCTGATTATGGTAGGCATCCACCGTCACCACATCATTACCGAAATTCTTAATGGTTATCGGTTTGTCAACTGTCCCATTAAGGTTACTGATATTAACAGGTCCATACGTCCCGGATTTAATGTGCAGCGTATCCCCGGCGCTGAGCTGTCCTATGGCATAATTGGGTGTCCTCCAGGGGTTATCACTGCTGCCGTCGCCTGCGTCATTTCCAAATACAGAAACATAATAACTGTTCGTATTTACTCCCGGATTTATTGTTTTAAAAACCACATCCATACTTTCAACATCATATCCAAATGTTTTTGTATGAACAAACCGCAACGTGTTGACCCCATCCACCCACCAATCCGCCGGCATGCTTAAGATAATCGGTACTGTCGTGACATCGTGAGCATCTATGCCATCGCTTCCGAATAAAATAATCGGGCCGTTGCCATTGACATACAATTCCCCTTCTTCCGGAAAATCGGCATCATAAACCATCAGAGTCAATTCAGCGTCCGTTACGGCTAAAGGTTTAATTACGTTCATTTGAACACTCATTTCTTCCGGTGGTGTGCCCTGCAGATTGACAATTACATTGTTTGAATCGCCCGAACTAAACTCATAAGCCCCAATGTCAACACCCGAACCTTGCGGACGATTGTTACCAGCATAATCTGTTGAAGGTGCGTTGTCTGCCAAACCGGCATCAATAGCGGGAGAAGTGCTGACCAATAATTGATAGTCAGCTGGATTGCTTGACGGCATATTTATCCCAGCCAATAAAGGATCCGTGCCCATTAAATTGTTTGACATAATCAAACCGGCATTCCCACAATTGCCCGCGCCATCCTGCAAAATTTTATCCGCATTCGTTAAATTATTTCTTATATAGACATTATCCTCACATACTCCTGATCTATAATAGTTAATAGCCCCGCCTATACTTTTTTTATTCTCTGGCACAATAATAATATTATTTTCAATCCAGTTTGAGCTACTTCTAATAATAATGCCTCCAAAATGACTCGATCCTTGTTTCCAATTAGCGTTATCGGCAAAAATTGTATTATTTGCTACGCGATTAAAAAGATCATTCGATCCCTGAGGAGCAAGCAGAATAGACCAGCCCGATCTATTATTATAAAATATATTATTTGTAAGCGTATGATGATGCCCCCTTAAATAAACACCATGGTCATGATTAGACTTAAAATTAGTCGACGTTTCCAACTTTCCAATGTCATGTATAACATTGCTATCAATGGTAATATAAGAAGATGGTTGTGTATAATTTGGTGCAATTCCTTCAAACGTATCTATGCCATCCAATCCTGTACCGGTACTATTCCACCTCCCAATGTGATGGATATGATTATTGTAAACATAAATATATTTATTGTTAGGCTGATTAAGATGCACTCCTCCGTATTTATATCCCTTTATTTCAAACCCTTCTATGCGCACATAGGATAAATCCTTCCCGGAAACAATCCCAAAACCAATGGCATTATTCTTCCCGTCTAAAACAGCCCCCCACTTGTTTTCTGATTTAAATGTAATCCAACTATTCGATGTTCCACTTTTGGTTATACGCAATGCCTGAGAAAATTCACCACTGCCAGCAGACTCACTATAAACCCCGTCTCGAACAATCACCGTATCCCCTGGCTTAACAATATTGGCTGCTTTTTGAATTGTCTTAAAAGGACTGTTAATGCCGTCATTCGTGTCAGAACCATTATTAGCATCAACATAATAGACGGCCCCACTCCCGGTTGTCGGCGCATTAAACTCATCATCATCGTCTACCGATGTGCAACCAAGGTCTGCTAAATCAATTTCCCCATCCCCGTCATTGTCGATTCCATCATTACATTGAGTTCGTGCGATAGTTGTTTGAAAAACCACATCCATACGTTCGACATCATATCCAAACGTTTTCGTATGCACAAACCGCAACGTGTTAGCCCCGTCGACCCACCAGTCTGACGGCATGTTTAAGATAATCGGCACTGTCGTGGCATCGTGAGCATCTATGCCATCGCTGCCAAATAAAATAATCGGGCCGTTTCCATTGACATACAATTCTCCTTCATCCGGGAAATCCGCATCATACACCGCAAGAGTCAATTGAGATTCTGTCACCGATGCAGGTTTATTCACGTTAAGCTGGACACTCATTTCTTCCGGTGGTGTTCCTTGCAGATTAACAATTAAATTATTTGCACTAAATTCATACGCCCCGATATCATAACCAGCCCCTTGCGGACGGCTGTTACCAGAATAATCTGTTACCGGTGCTTTGGTGGCTAAACCAGAATCAATCGCAGGTGAACTGGATTTTAAACGATAATCACGTTTGCCTGCATCTAGAAATAATGGTTTAGTCGAAAGTTTATTCCTGACACTTGTCCACCCACACTCATTGGCCGTCGTTCCAGAAATAACTGATCCAACATCAGTCAAATTATCCTGGATTGTGACACCTTCAACGTGATAACATTTGCTAATACGAACCATTGCTCCCCGAGGTTTACTAAAAATATTATTCTGAATAAGCACATTGCGGGTTTCTCCTGTGATAACAATGTGCCCATCGCGAGCTGGATTCGGATCGGCAAATGTATTATTAATAATCTCAATATTTTCCTTCCAGTTTCCTGGACTATAAATGTGGATTGCCCAACCAGATGTATGATCATAAAACACATTGTTCATAATCTTTGCATTATTTCCACGCACATAAATGCCGTGATCATGATTTGGTGGATGAACCCCTCCAGGAAAACGACCTATGGTATGAAACACATTCCCATCAATAGTCACGTCTGAAGCTGTCGTACCATAACTAATGCCTGACTGCCCACTATTCGTGTCTGTCATACGCCGTCCAATATCATGAATATGATTTCCTTTTATCATGATATTTGTGTTGCTGTTATTGACGTTAAACCCTGTCGAACACCCCGTCACGTCAAACCCTTCAACAAGCACATAGCTTGTCCCTGTCGTAAAATTCCAGCAATATGAATGGGTGTTGGGACGATCAACAAGTTTGGGCGCTTCAACAACAGCCCCCCATGGAACTTCTGAACGAAATGTTATCCACTTATCCGCTGTCCCTCCTTTTACATGCACGACATAATTATCATTGTTCGTATCTTTGTAAATACCAGGTTTGACAATGACTGTATCTCCCGGCTTAGCGACATTGGCTGCTTTCTGGATGGTTTTAAAAGGATTATTTTTACCATCATTCCCATCCGAACCATTATTTACATCTACATAATAGACGATTCCGTTCCCACTCGCTGGAACATTAAATTCATCATTATCATCTACCGATGCACAACCCGGATCCGCCAAATCAGTTTTACCATCGCCATCATTATCCTTACCGTCGGAACAATGCGCAGGAACCACCCCTCCGCCACCGCTTGAGCTGACGGTGATCAATCCGGTTTTCTGAACAAAATCATTGGCGACATTTCCGCCGTGGGCATTACTAGCCCAAAATTTTACACTGTACGTACCGTCGGCCTGATACACATGTGACGGATTTTGTTTAGGACTTGTGGCCCCATCTCCAAATTCCCACCACCACGCCGTAGGAGAATGACTCGATGTATCGCTAAATTGAACAGCCAAGGGCGCAGGACCTGAACTAATATTCACCGTAAAATCAGGAACAGGAATAGCTGCCCCTCCATCACCTCCGCCACCACTTCCTGTACTTGAGTTAACCGTAATGAAGCCGGTTTTCTCAACAAAATCATTGGCGCCATTTCCTCCGTGGGCATTAGCAGCCCAAAGTTTTACACTGTAAGTACCGTCGGACTGATACACATGTGACGGACTTTGTTTAACACTTGTTGCCCCATCTCCAAATTCCCACCACCAGGTTGTAGGAGAATTACTCGACGTATCGGTAAATTGAACAGCCAAGGGCGCAGGACCTGAACTACTATCTACTATAAAATTAGGAACAGGAACACCGACCCC
The DNA here is from genome assembly GCA_029261055.1 of Candidatus Omnitrophota bacterium. Lineage (GTDB taxonomy): Bacteria > Omnitrophota > Gorgyraeia > Zapsychrales > Zapsychraceae > JAJDCA01. The sequence goes on from JAJDCA010000038.1 coordinate 106,382, forward strand.
GCCATCGCCTCCGCCACCACTTCCAGTACTTGAGTTAACCGTAATAAATCCGGTTTTCTGAGCAAAATCATTGGCACCATTTCCGCCGTGGGCATTAGCGGCCCAAAGTTTTACACTGTACGTACCGTCGGCCTGATACACGTGTGACGGGCTTTGTTCAGCACTTGTGGCCCCATCTCCAAATTCCCACCACCACGCCGTAGGAGAATGACTCGATGTATCAGTAAATTGAACAGCCAATGGGGCTGCCCCAGAGGTAACATTCGCCGTAAAATTAGGAACAGGAACACCACCCCCGCCATCGCCTCCGCCACCACTTCCAGTACTTGAGTTAACCGTAATAAATCCGGTTTTCTGAACAAAATCATTGGCGCCATTTCCTCCGTGGATATTAGCGGCCCAAAGTTTTACACTGTACGTACCATCGGCCTGATACACGTGTGACGGACTTTGTTCAGGGCTTGTGGCCCCATCTCCAAACTCCCACCACCACGCCGTAGGAGATTTACTCGATGTATCGGTAAATTGAACTGCTAATGGCGCAGGACCAGAACTCATATCCGCTGTAAAATCAGGAACAGGAACTCCTATCCCTCCATCATCCCCGCTACCAGCATCCGTTGCTACATTACCCACACTTTGTGATGATAAAATTAAGTCTCCCCACAAATAAGGACGAGCATATGAACCTGTGTCGACAAGACCGTTCCAGTCAAACTGTGCAGTGGTTACTTGCCCTGAGCTTGTCGAAGGGTCCTGGTCATTATTCCCTAAAAGAATCCCCATCACCTGATCTGCTGTCGGTGTTATGGACATTTCCGTCCAGGGGATGGCCATCTCCATGATGTAACCACTGGCGTTGACGGAAGTATGCACACCAAAATTTCCACCGGATAATTGATCATGAGTATTTGCCAAAAAGTGATAATCATCTCCATTCATACTTATGGTAGCATCGTGCGCTGTATCTAAATAAATCTCAACGCCATCGTCTTTATATAATTTTTCATCTATAGCCTCCACGTGAGTATCTATGACCTCATAAGCAAAATACAAATTCACATCATCATACAAAATGTACACCATAACTTGATTGTCACTTTTAGCAGGATTGGTAAAAATAACATAATCGGCTTGATTCCAAACAGGTTCGGAAAGATTTCCATCAAGAGTAATCGGCTCCAAAGTATTAAAAGCTGTTATGATATTATTTATCGAAAGACAATTGCCACAATCTGAACTACACGTTGAACAAGACTCAAGATCGTTACAAGCCTCATCACCACAGAACGGTTGCGAAGGACAGCTTCCGCAATCAGAGTCACATGTGGAACAGCTTTCTAACTCACCACACGCCCCATCTCCACATATTGATTGTGTCTCCGGATACACTTCGTCTAATGTCTTCCACAATCCACCCGTGCAGCCATTGCCAGCATCTTCCCAAGTCACACTCATACATTCCCCTAATACTTCCTTGGTTTCTGCCTGGACTCGTGCCTCCATCGGCCACGGCCAAAGAGGTTGATTCGTGAGGGTACCATTTTCGTAACGATAAAGAACTTCAGCTCCCATCTGACCGGCATTTTCTCCGGCATTTTTGACGGCAGAACTTTCTGGAACAAATAGATACCCACCCTTTCCGTATTTAGACGTATCAAAACCGGGATACGTATTAATTTCCCCCGTATTTTTTCGAGCTATTCCATAATAAGGCGTGACCAAGCTAAATAAATCATTATACCGATGATCAAAAGAAACAAAATTTTCCGAAGATTGCACCGAGAGCCCGCGCGTCGCGTAGGCCAGAATAGAATTTCGCAGAGACCCTTTTAACGCAAAATCATTATCTTTACTGCTGTAACCACTTGCCGTTGCTTGTTCATTAACTGAAAATGATTGTTCTGTCGTTCCCACAATCGTAAAATTCTCTGCCTTAAAATCTGAATCTGCTCTTTGAAAAAAACCATATTTATTATCAATTGCAGCATTATGATAAAATCTGTTTCCGTGAATACCATGCAAATTACTTTGAACCCCATACCCCCACGTTGACATCCCATAAACGACATTACCATAAAATTTATTGTCATTCCCTGCCTCAAGGTCTCCATTATAGGGTTGAACGCCAACAAACATGCCAGCCACTTTTTTGTCGGAATTTTGATCTTTCGTTAAAATAACATTTTCAATTAATGAATTCCATGAACCATAAACAGACAAACCTTCATAATAGGTAAAATTAGGGTCATTGTAGCCCATCCATTTTCCCCAACTCCGTCTGAAAATAGTGTTATTGGATGCGTAAATATTAAAAGGCTTTCGTCCTGTCCCTGTGGCCACACAATCCTCCACTAGGACATCATCACTAAAATTAATGCTCATAACCACATAATTACCTCCCGTATTCATGGCATTGTACGCCGAAACCCTTCTTAACGTCACACGGTCAGCATACTCTATGATCACTGCAGTATTACTTGAATTTTGACACCTGATCCCTTCTATAACAATATCGTGGCGTTGATGACGGCTTTTATCTTCTCCTATACGGGGCACCTGACAAGAAATACGCTGCTTTTGTCCATCAATAATCGCTTTTCCGTCATTTAGGGCTTTCACCTTAACAGGGTTGCCCGGCATACCGGATGCCGTTATTTTAAGCGATTGAAAATACGTCCCATCCATCAGATACAATGTATCCCCTGGCTGCAATTTCGTCATCGCATGGGAAAATGTCGCTAATGGTGCGCTAGTATTAGTTCCTGATTGACTATCTGAACCATTGGGAGCAATGTAATATTCAGCTGCATAAGCTGAAATAGCACCTTGAAAAGAAAAACTACAAATCAATAAAAACGTGAAACATACTAAAGGAATCCAACGGAAAAGTATCTTTTTCATAAAAGACCTCCTAATTCAAAAAAAAGACCCAAGTCGGTTTTACCGGAACTTGGGTCTTCATATTTGAATAAATATGGCAGCCTGACACTCTTCAAAAGAAGACCCACGGCTTTGCGTCGCTACCTCACGATAGCTTTGCCTTTTTCGATTTTTTTATTATCTACTGAAAGTATAACATATTGAAATGCGGAAAAACAAGGTCTGGGGGAAACAGAAGAAAACGGTTGCGCTAAAAAATTAAAAAACGCATAACTTATTATAAAATAATAAGTTATGCGTTATTTAAAATCAACCTGAAAAATAAAAAACTATTTTTTATGCTAAACTTGGTAAAATACCCCTCTACGGCGCTTCACAAACATCGAGGCCCGTTCGCTTGCCATATTTAGCCCCAACATTTTGATGACATTCCAACCCTGATTGGCATTCACTATGAAAATCGCAATCCCCAACACCTTCAGCACAGGGACCACAATCTCGGCAATAATGTGAATGATCTTCTGACCAAGGACATTCGGATACTTCAGGTAAGTCAGAATATTCAATATGAAGCAAAGGCGCCCTCTCCGCCCCTCCTCCATTACGACTCCAGGCGCGGCGTAAACCAGAACCACCATAAAGAAATATCACCATACTATTGCCATTTGTCCAGCCCGGCCGGCCAACAATCTCCTGCACAATACCGCTGATATCTGGTGTCTGATATTTCTGATCCTTTGTCCATGCCGGCAAATCATTCCATCTTACTTTAGAATTATCACTGGTTCGTTCAGACCAACGGCTGTTTATATTTCTTTCTACGAACGTAGGCGCATTATCAATCGCATGCCCACGAAACTGGACATTGGTGGTTGGCTCACTGGAATTATCCTTTGAGACAAACTCAATATACGCCTTAGTAATAACAGCTCCCTGCGGTATAGGAACATCTTCCCACTGTAACCCCACTCGCTGGGCCACACCATCGTTCGTTAATTCCAAATCTGTACTATTTATACTGAAAAACCGCCCATTCACTGCCTGTTCAGCATCATCGCTGCCCTCTTGTAACCTTAAATCAATGCTCACTGAATTATTAGGACCACTATCTTCGCCTTTTTCACCGACGTATATTTTAAAAGAATCTACTATTTCATTATTAATATTTTTAAAATACCCGCGCGCCTTTTTTGGATCACCATCTACATAATAGGTCACAAAAAATGCCCCGGGAAATTCACCTTGATTCCGACTATAAATACTTCCCCAAATATAATTACACCCTTCGTCTCCTCCATAGGGATAATTATACGGTAAACACCTATTTTGATTCCTAAGATCCAATCCAGGTATCCCCGATACCACAGAAAAACTAGCCCCAGGTTTAATCACTAAATGGTCAGGATTACCAGGTACTCCATTAATTACTGGATGAACAGAATCATCTACTGTTAAATTCTCAAAATTAGACAAAGTTTTGGTCCGACTGTAAGAATGCTCATGCCCGGTCACAATCATAGCCCCGCCTTCCCGGCACGCCTCATAAGCCCCCCAATCAACCTCACTTTGCTTTCCTCCTACCTGCATTTCTCTTTGATTCTTATGCCAAGCACACACCCGCCAAATAGACTTATCCCTTTCTAATTGTTCCTTAATATAAGCAATATGCTCTTCCTGACTAATACAGGCTTCATGCGGATTCTCTCCTTCACAAAATCGCGCATCCTTGCTTTGGTTGATAAAACCACCCATATTTGGTGTCCCCACTCCTGAAAGAATAAAAAACAACCCCTTGTAATAACAATACGATTTTACCCCCAAATCCCCTACACACAATTCGTCGCTTACCAGATCTAATCTTTGTTCAAACTTTTTTTTGTACCCCGGCCACATCTGTATGTCATGGTTACCTATATTGATAAAATAAGGAAAATCTGCGCCCAAAACACTGGTAATTTGCGCATCCCATAAATCAGGATTTTTGGGGTTATCATCTTTTCCATAAGCAAAATCCCCGGAATGAATAACCATTTCCGCCCCTTCATCTTTAATTAACTGCAGAACATCTTTAGCCCCACCACGGCCATTACCTATATACTTTCCACGCAGCCCCTGATCACCGATAAAAGCAACCGTAAAATTAGGTGGTGTTTGACCTAAAGGAGTGCCTCTATCCGCAGCTTCTCGTGTTATGTTCAGCTCAGGAATCATAGAAAAATCGGAAGATCCCGTTAAACTCCAATTATGTCCTTCCACGGCAAAAACATTCGAGCCTTCCCTTAAAAGCGATGCATATTCACTTAAATCATAAGTTTCAACCCTGCCAGCCTCATGAGGGATGGCTAGTGTCAAATAATTGGCTACACCTGCCGGCATACTCCCACGAGCCACTTCTTGCCCATTAATATACGCAATAAAACCATCGTCATATCTTATATTTAACACCATATTTTGTAGATTATCTACATCCTCAACACTAAATTCCTTACGAGCATACACCGTCAAATAATTCCCTTTCATATCGGATAACACCGTAGCATCATCATTATCCCCGTAACCAATACCCGTTGGTCCTTCTAACCATGTAGAATCGTTAAAATCAAGCGCATTCCAGGCTGGATCAACAACCTCTTCCCCTTTTAAATACTTCCATGTATCCCCAACCGGAATAAGAGTTTGAGTAGTAGTTGTCTGAGATAAAGATACTGCGGAATGTGTAAAAATGATAAAAGTTAAAAGTATTAAAATTTTTCTATTCATATGGCTCCTTTTTAGTTTTTATATAATAATTACTTGCTTAAAGATAACATATAAGTCATTATCGTGCCAATTTTATTTTATTATCACCAAAAATTTCTTTATTTCCTATAATGTATCCCCTCCTATGGAGTATTAACAAACGGAGGCTTAAGCGGTTTGATAATACTAAAATCTTTGAATCTAATTTTGCCTCCTCCAAAAATATCAACCTCCTTATCAGACCAAGACCTGGTTGAATCAAATTCCAGATCTTCTAAATTGATATTATGATCACCTCCGCTTTCCATATATATGCCACCATATACTTGCAAAGCCTTGGCAATAACTTTTTCTCCAATGGATAAGGCTTTTCCCCCAAAATTATTAGGATCATCCAAGTCAAGCGTGGGGTCAAGTTGGAAACGATGACCTAATTTAGGTGACCATACGCTGTCTGTCCAACCGCTATTGGTTGTTTCAGCGGGATACACACTTCTGTTTGTGCCGTTACCACTGTTTACATCTCCGGTAAGCGTCATCGCTAAAACATGATTAATGACTCCGGATTTAACTTCCTCGTAAGTAACCATCCCGTGTAACCTGGTTACAGGAGATACACTGGCATTAGTACAGTGAGGATTTGTGGGATCCTGACAGTCTCCCATGGGCTGCTGAATGCCATCGCCGGTCAAATCAAATTGTTTTATAACTTTTGCTTCCATTTTCTCAGGCTTAAACTGTGCCATGTCATATAATGTTTTTCTATCCGGACTGATAATAAATATATGCCAATCTTTAAAACTTCCTGTGTTCCATCCTGACGGTACAGCTCCGGCTGGCATAGGTACGTTCAAGTTCCAACCAAAGTGTTCAATCCTGTTGCACCTTTGAACACCAGACCATTCATATTTATCCGGACAAGGCTTGACGTTAATCGTCACACGAGGATCACTTTCTTTCGCATAATAGAGCGTTGAAGACCAATCTTTATAGACATACACTAAACCAGAATACGGCACTACCGACATCATTTGATCCATATACTTTTGAGAATCCGGATCTAAAACAGGATTCGCTGGTATTTTCTCATACCACGTGCTGTGTTTTTGAAAGAAATTTCCGGTAGCAGATGGCTGTGGTTCAGGAGTTGGTTCCGGTGTCGGATTTGGTGTTGGTTCCGGTGTTGGCTCTGGAGCGTTAGCAAACGGTGGTTTGAGCGGTTCGATTAATCGGAAATATTTTGCTAAAATTTTACCGGAACCAAATATATTCACATCAAGGGCCTTCCAATCTCTCGTATCGTCATATTCTACATTCTCAAGATAAACGGCGCTAGTCCTTGGCCCGCCATTCTCCACATATATTATTCCATATTCCTGCATGGCTTTAGCTATAACCTTTTGCCCTGCAGATAAAGGCAAACCTCCCCAGTCTGCGGGATCGTTTATGTCTAGAGTTGGATCTAGTTGATAACGATGCCCCAGTTTAGGCGACCATTGATCATCATGCCATCCGCTTGCATATAGCGCGCTATTCTGTTCACTAGGATATACAGAATTAGTGCGACCTAGCGCATATTGATCACCTATTCCGCCATAAGCATAAGCAATGGCATGCTCAATAACTCCGGTTTTAACCTCATCATAAGTAACCAAACCGTGCAGCAGAGGCGTCCTCCCCACACGTGCATTGGCGACCATAGGCGATGTGTAATCATAAGGGACGGGCAATGGCTGCATAATACCGTCTCCGGATAAATCAAGTTTTTTAACTGTGCTTGTTTTCAAATTATCGACATCTGCCCTAAAAAACTGCCATGCAAATTGCCGATCAGGACTTATAATAACCATGTGTCCATCCCGGTAACCTGTATCACCCCATCCTGCTTGTTTGGCATTTGACGGCAAAGGAATATTTAAATTCCAATCATGATATGCCATAGTATTACAAATATTTGACCCCACTTCGAAGCACCTAAAATCAACGATTGGGTCGTCTTGGGTTGCATAATAAATAGGAACAGACCATTCACGATAGCTATATGTCATACGGCGACCTGCGGCTGTTTCATTTATACGACTCACATAATTCTGAGAATCCGGGTTTAAAACAGGATTCGCCGGGATCTTCTCATACCACGTGCTGTGTTTTTGGAAAAAATTTCCAGTGGCAGATGGCTGCGGTTCAGGCGTTGGCTCTGGAGTCGGAGTGGGTGTTGGTGTCGGATCTGGCTCCGGTGTTGGCGTTGGCTCTGGAACATTAGCAAACGGTGGCTTAAGCGGTTCGATGATTCTAAGATGATCTAAAAGCATCTTCCCTTCACCGAAAATATTAACGTCTTTATCAGACCAAGACCTGCTTTTATCAAACTCCAAATCTTCTAAATAAATATTATTAAAACCATTAGGTGCATCATTTATAATGAATATACCACCATATTCTTGCATAGCCTTGGCTATAACTTTTTGCCCAACAGATAAAGGCTTACCACCAAAATTCTTAGGATCGTCTAAATCAAGAGTAGGATCCAGTTGGAAACGATGACCTAATCTAGGTGACCATTGACTGTCTGTCCAGCCACTATTGGTTGTTTTAGCAGGATAGACATTGTCGTTTAGACGGTTATCCTGAGCATTAACTATTCCTGTTAAGGATATACTAACCGCATGGGGGATAACACCGGCGGCTACTTCATCATAAGTAACTAAACCATGTATCCTGGCAACAGGAGATACATTAATATTACCTCCCTTTGCATTGTCAAATTCTGCACTAAAAGGTTGTTGAATACCGTCGCTTAATAAATCAAACTGTTTTACCAATTTTGCTTCCATTATACTTGGTTTGAACTGAGCTATTTCATACAACGTTTTTTTGTCTGCACTGATAATGGCTATATGTCCATCACGAAAAGTAGTTGCCCCATCGCCTGCAGGACGGAACGTATTATTCATAGGAACCTTTAAATTCCAACCAAAATATTCTATTCTCTTACATCTTTGCGTACCAGCCCATTCATTTCTAGCAGGACACGGTTTAATATTAACCGTCACAAGCGGATCACTTTCTTTGGCGTAATAAATAGGCATAGACCATTCCCCATAACTAAAGATAAAACGATCAAAACGGCTCACAGATTTTTGCTGTGCAATATATTTCGCAGAATTCGGATTTAAAACTGGATTATCCGGGATTTTCTCGTACCACGTGCTATGTTTTTGGAAAAGATTTCCAGTGGTAGTTGGCTGTGGTTCAGGGGTTGGTTCTGGATCAACAACCGGAGGTGTTCCCACTGTCAGCGCGGAAAAAATCAAGTCACCCCACACATTTGGTCGGCCATACCCTCCCGATTCAATAAGATCTTGCCAATCGTATTGCCTGCTTTTGCCATTATCCATATCATTGTTATCCAACAATAAACCCATAACTTGTCCTGCTGACGGCGTGCTTGTGCCAAGACTACTCCATGGTATAGCAATTTCCATAATATACCCGGTTGCCGTGGGTGATGTTTTACTCATAACCGCCGGCCCGGCAGTTAGGTCATCTTTAGTGATGGTAAAATGATAATCATTTCCGTCCATCGTTGCGCTTGCATTGTGCCCTACGTCCATATAGATTTCATTACCATCATCTTTCCATAAAGCGACGCCTGGAGCTTCTAACTGTCCATCCATCACATCAAAAGCAAAATAGAGATTTGTGTCATCATACAATGTGTACACCGTTGTTTGATTATCACTGCGGGATGCATTGCTAAAATTTACCATTTTTGCCTGATTCCAAACATCTTCTGCAAGATGTCCATCTATACTGATCAGAGATAAACTTTTAAGTGACGTTATGAACTTATCCAAAGGAACTGTCGGTTCCGGTTGTGGTTCAGGTTCAGGTTCAGGTTGTGGATCAGGATCCGGTGTTGGATTACCCGAATACACACCGTCTAATGTTTTCCATAATCCACCAACACAACCGTTGCCGGCATCTTCCCATGTGGCACTCATACATTGTCCCAAAATTTCCTTTGTCTCTTTCTGAATCCGTTCTTCCATCGGCCATGGCCAAAGAGGTTTATCTGTAAGAACACCATTTTCATAACGATAAATGACCTCCCCCCCGATATCTGATCCGTTTTCACCAAAACCTTTTAAATTTGACGACCTCATTAAATAAGCACCTTTACCATAAGTGGCCTCATCATATTGCGGCTGAATATAGCGCTCATGTGCTCCAGGGGAAGTTTTAATGTAATTGGTGGTTACATCATAAAAATTGTTATAATCATGATCTAACCCACGTACAACGCTAGAATCGACAAAATTTATCCCTGAGGTGCCTGAATAAAAAACCGAATTTTTGATGTTGCCATATATTTCATAATCTGAATCTTTCGGCTTATCAAACGGAAACTCACTTAACGCAAAAATACCATTCTTTGTACCTGCCCATGTCATTTTATCAACCAGTAAATTCGCATCCCCTCTGTGGCTGAATCCGAATTTATTATTAATAGAGATGTTATTCAAAAATGTATTATCCTCTGTCCGATGGTTTTTACTTGCGTCGCTATACCCACTACCTTTCATCCCATACATAACATTGCCGTAGATTTTATTTCTATCCGCCGATACATTATCGCTATTACACCATACAATGAGTCCTGTACCGTTTTTCTTTGTCGAATCGCCAAGGCCGATACTGTTCTCTATAATACCGTCATCTGATCCATAAATCTGAAAAGGAGCTCCGCCCAACTCTTCAGATTGTGACCGCCCCCAACAACGCCGCACGATCACATTCTTTGACTTACGTATATTATATTGGAGTCTCCCTGTCCCAGAGGCGATACAATCTTCAATAAGAATATTATCTGAACCACCGAAAATACTAAATCCTCCAACCCCATTATAGGCTGATATACGTCTTAAAACCAAATCAGACACACCCCCTATCTCCAAACTTGACCAACTTGAATTTTTAATAATAAGCCCTTCAAGGGTAAGGTTACTCTGATTTGAAATTAATAAAGTTTTTCGGATATTATTTCCATCAATAATGGCCTGACCATCATTGACTGCCTTAATGATGATCGGCTGATTGGTCGTGCCGGAAACAGTTATATGAAGAATCGCAGAAGTTCCCGTCCCTTTATTGGCGCCTGTATATGTTCCATCCATAAGATACAATGTATCTCCTGGCAGAAGTTTACTCATCGCATGTGCAAACGTGCCCCATGGTAAGGTGGTGCTCGTCCCCAAGTTGTTGTCTGCACCATCAGGGGCGATGTAATAAACATCTCCTGTTAGGCTGACGGTGATGAATCCAGTTTTCTGAACAAAATCATTGGCGCCATTTCCTCCATGGGCATTAGCCGCCCAAAGTTTTACACTGTAAGTACCGTCGGCCTGATACACGTGTGACGGGCTTTGTTCAGCACTTGTTGCCCCATCTCCAAATTCCCACCACCAGGTTGTAGGAGAATTACTTGATGTATCGGTAAATTGAACAGCTAATGGTGCTGCCCCAGAGGTAACATTCGCCGTAAAATCAGGAACAGGAACACCGCCTCCGCCATCGCCTCCGCCACCACTTCCAGCACTTGAGTTAACCGTAATGAATCCGGTTTTCTGGACAAAATCATTGTCGCCATTTCCTCCGTGAGCATTAGCAGCCCAAAATTTTATACTGTAAGTACCGTCGGACTGATACATGTGTGACGGGCTTTGTTTAGGACTTGTGGCCCCATCTCCAAATTCCCACCACCACGCCGTAGGAGAATGACTCGATGTATCGGTAAATTGAACAGCTAATGGGGCTGCCCCAGAGGTAACATTCGCCGTAAAATCAGGAACAGGAACACCTATCCCTCCATCATCCGTTGGTACATTACCCACACTTTGTGATGATAAAATTAGATCCCCCCACAAATTCGGTCGACGATATCCACCTGTTTCGATGAGATCCTGCCAGTCGTATTGCTTAATTTTGCCATTATCCATATCATTGTTACTTAACAATAAACCCATAACTTGTCCTGCGGATGGTGCACTTGTGCCAAGACTACTCCATGGTATGGCAATTTCCATAATATACCCGGTCGCCGTGGGTGATGTTTTGCTCATAACTGCCGGCCCGGAAATTTTGTCGCCTTTAGTGATGATAAAATGATAATCATTTCCGTCTATCATTGTGCTTGCATTGTGCCCTACGTCTACATAGATTTCATTACCATCATCTTTCCATAAAGCTACGCCTGGGGCTTCTAACTGTCCATCCATCACATCAAAGGCAAAATAAAGATTTGCATCATCATACAATGTGTATACTGTTGTTTGATTATCACTACGAGCAGCATTACTAAAGGTAACCGCACTGCTCTCACTCCACACGGATTCTGCAAGATTACCATCAAGAGTAATCGGTGCCAAAGTCTTGAATGAAGTTGTGGTACGATCAATTGGATCAATTGGATCTGCTCCATCCCACCGGCATTCATCCGGGATAGCACCAAACATACTTTCGATCGTAGACGTAACATCCACAGGATCCCGACCAGATCGCTTCATTGCATCAATAATACGCTGATTCATCGGCCATGGCCAAAGCGCTTCACTTGTTAATACACCATCCACATACTGGTTACAAACCTTAGCCCCTGTTGTTCCTGTAAAAATATTGGAAACATCCTGCACAGTTGCACCTTCTTCGATATTATTCGCTGTCCAACCATTGGCAATGAATGTTCCTGAACCTCCTATGCTGGTCAAATTAGAAGCTATCAAACTCTCAGGAATACCTGCTGTGTATTTATCTAAGTGAATAGTTCTTTTATCAAGAAATTCACCCGGGGGAAGATAAGACACCAAATCACGAAGTTCCAAATGATCAAAATTATCCCCATCTCTTATCGTATCCGGATTGATAAAAGTGACCCCAATCGCCTTATACGTAGCCCCGCTATCAATATAGGCAATAGAGCCTAAAAGTTTGTTGTTTGCTTTTAACCCTTGCGGATGGTCATTTGGATCTAAACGGTTTGTGGCAAAAACGCCTATTAACTGCGATCCTGAACCATCCCATGTTCCAATCACATTTTCCGTAATGGTATTCACGGAATGATACGACATGGAAAAAGTATGCCGAGGTCCTATGGCAGAACTCCCTTCCCATTTTCCCCAGGCACGACGGAATATGACGCCATCCGACTTGTACGGTTCAAATATTTTTCGTCCAATGCCAAAACCAGCGACATCTTCAAAAAGAACCCTCTTGGCCCGATTCGTCGCAAAGACATGTGCATTATCCGTGGCGGTAGTATCCCAGGCAATAACGCGTCGAATAATAATATCTTCTGATCCTCCACTGACAAGAACAACACTTCTGCCCCCACTCGGCCCGCTATGAGCCGCATTGATCCCTTCTACAACAAACCATTTCACTCCTGAAATCCAAACAGGCTGACGAACAAACTGCCCATCAATCAATACCTTTCCATCATTTAATGCCCGTACCGTTATAGGATTCTCTTCCGTACCTGTGAATCCCGATGGCGGAATAATCATAGAATTTTTTCCTGTATACGTTCCATCCAAAAGACAAAGTGTCGCACCTGCTCCTGCCACATTCCAAAAATCACTGATCTTAAATGGCGTTGTTTCTAAAATACCGTTTCCTGTTCCTAACGGTGCAGCATAAAAATCACAAGAACTTTGTCCTGGAATTAGAACTGGTGGTGAATAATCAATCGGAGGCGCTCCAACGGTAAACGCTGAAAAAATTAAATCCCCCCACAAATTAGGTCGTCTATATCCGCCTGTTTCAATGAGGCCCTGCCAATCGTATTGAGTGATTTTCCCATTATCCATATCATTATTCGCTAACAATAATCCCATAACCTGATCCGCTGACGGAGCGCTGATACCAAGACTGCTCCACGGTATGGCAACTTCCATAATGTATCCTTTCGCCGAAGTAACCGTCTTGCTCATAACCACCAGTCCGGAATTCACATCATCCTTATTAATAATAAAATGATAATCATTCCCATCCACCGTTGCACTTGCATTGTGACCCACATCCATATAAATTTCATTCCCATCATCTTTCCATAAAGCTTGTCCTGTAGCTTCTAATTGTGCATCGATTACATCAAAAGCAAAGTAAAGATTAGTATCATCATACAATGTATGTACCGTTGTCTCATTATCACTACGGGCCGTATTTCTAAAGGTCACCGCATTGCTCTGACTCCATGCAGACTCCGCAAGATTTCCATCAAGAGTAATCGGCGCCAATGTTTTGAACGATGTTGTGGTACGGTTAATTGACGTTATTGGATCTGGGGTTGGATCGGGAGAAAGAATAGCCGTTCCTGTTTTATCCCACCGGCATTCATCCGGAATAGTACCAAACATACCTTCAATCGTGGCCGTAACATCCACCGGATCCCGACCAGCTTCTACCATACCATCTATAATCCGTTGATTCATCGGCCATGGCCAAAGCGGTTCACTCGTCAAAATACCATCTTGGTAACGGTTACATATCTGAGCACCTGATGGATCCGTAAATATATTACCCACACCAGACACATCCACGCCTTCCACAATATTCTTTGTCTGCCATTCTTGCCCAACGCTCATTCCTGTCCCACCAATACCTGTCAAATCTTCCGCTATAAGGTTTGTCCCACCCCCCCCGCTTAGACCATATAATCCGAATGTATTTTTCCCTAAATAACTTCCCGGTTCAAACCAAGCCACGTTGTTATGCAATTCTACGGAGTCTAATTTATTAATTAAATATTGTGTTTGTGGAGGAAATTTATCATTCTGTGTGACATAAGCAATGCTTCCTAATAATTTACTATTGGCATTGAGATCTTTACCTAATCTATCTCGACCAAATATGCTATACGGTTGATCTACCTTATAATTGCTAAAGGTTTTGCCGCATTTTGAATACGTATTATTGGAAGAACATTTAAGTGTGTAACTCGACTGCATTTTCTCTCCACTCCAGGTACCAATCACATTCTCTGCAAGCATATGATAGTTATTGTATGCCATCGTGTACGTCATCTTTGGCCCTGCATAGTGAGATCCATCCCATCGCCCCCATGTACGCCTTAATGTCGTATGATTGCCTCCATAAGAACTGGAAAAAATTTTTCGTGCAATACCAAAACCGGCCACATCTTCAAATAAATTATAGTCCCCATGATGCGTACCAAAAATATTTGCATTAGCATCTTCCGCATCCCAGGCAACAACACGGCGAACAATATTATGATTTCCCCTCGATACTTCCACTACACTGGCACTATCCTCTCCATTTGCAAAAGCGCTATGGGCGTTAAACCCTTCAAGAATAAAATAATCGTTATAATACAGCTTTACCGGCCGTCGCTTATTTTGGGCATCAATCGTCACGTTTCCATCATTTAAAGCTTTAATGGTTATCGGATTTTCTGCAGTACCCGCAAGATATTTTGGAGGAGTTATCATGGAATCTGCCCCAGTATATGTTCCATCCAAGAGACATAAAGTCTCTCCCGCTCCGGCAACATTCCAAAAATCATTTATTTTAAATGCTGTTGAAGAGGAAAGTCCGACTCCCCCTCCTTCAGGAGAGGCATAATAATCACAGGAACTTTCTCCCCAAACAAGATTGGGGTGAACCCATGTCATTAATGTACAAACCGATATTAAAATAGTAAGGAAGAAGGTCTTCTTCATAATAAACTCTCCTTGTTCAAAAAAAAACCCAAGTGGGGTAAAAAGGAGATGAATATTTAATCTCGTGTTTACCTGACTTGGGTCTTCGTTCGTATGAACAAACGGCAGCCTGACACTCTTCTCTGAAGAAGACCCACGGCTTTGCGTCGCTACCTCACGATAGCTTTGCCTTTTTCAATTTGTAATTTTATCTACTGGAAGTATACCATATGAAATGACGAAATGAGGGGGGTTGGGAGGGGTCTAAGAAAACGTTATCTACAAAAAAGCCAATAAGACTGTAACTTACTGCAATATAATAAATTAAAAGATTTCTACTCTCACCTTTAAAATAAAATATTTATAATTTTGATGCTATTGGCCTTGACAGTTGCTATGATTAAAAAAGTTTTTCTAATTGATGTACATCTTTAACCGGTAATTTGCACATAAAATTCTCGCATACATAAGCCGTAGGACCACCCAAAGGCCCTTGATGCTCAACATAAGGAGAAATTTCAATAATAGCTTTGGCAGCCGTTGTGTCAGCAGGGCGTAAAATGAGGACTTTATTCGGAAGGAAAAACTCGTAAATTTTATTAACCATGTCTTTGGTCATTTGATCTTGTGGATCTCCGGCAATGACAATCTCTTGCGATGGTCCGAAGTGAAAATCCAAGGCCATCATCATTTGCGCATACACGCTTGGCCTTGCTTCAATTTCTTTCGCAAATGCCTGAAATAAGGCATCAAATTTTGATTTCCATTGATCATCTAATGTCAGGTGATACAAACGGACTAAGTCAAGAGCTGCAAAAGAATTGCCTGATGGAACCGCCCCATCATAAATTTCTTTAGAACGGAATAACAATTCCTCAGCTCCATCAGCTGTAAAATAAAAACCACCATTTTCTTCATCCCAAAAAAGATCGATCATATTTGTAGCTAATCGCAGGGCTTGTTTTAAATAGTTAACTTCAAATGTGGTTTCATAAAGATCCAGCAGCCCATGAATAAAAAAAGCATAATCCTCAATCATTCCTTCAATACTGCCATCGCCATCGCGGTAACGATGCTTTAGGTGATCATCTTTGGTAATAAGGTGTTTTTCAATAAACTGTGCAGCCTTCTCAGCAGCCTGGCTGTATTTTGGATCCTGAAGAACCTTGGATCCAAAAGCCAAACTGGATATCATCAAACCATTCCAATCAACCAGTATCTTATCATCTAAATAGGGGCGCGGTCGCTTGTTACGAACTTCAAAAAGTTTTTGTTTAGATTCTTTAATACGTGCACGCGTATCCGCCAAAGACATCTGAAAATGTTCAGCTGTTTGCTCTAAATTTTTCTCAATATAAATAATATTTTTACCCGTAAACTCCGCATGAGGATCAGAATGGGCATTACCGGATGGCTCAACCCCAAAGTGGTAATTAAAAATGGCGGCGGCGTCCTCCCCTAATATAGTAATAATTTCTTCATCCCGCCATACATAAAAAGCCCCTTCTTTCTTGATTGTTGCCTGCGCATCATCCGGATCATAACTATCCGCGTCTTCTGCAGAGAAAAAACCTCCATCTTTGTATTGCATATCTCTAAGGACATAATCAAAAATTTCCCGTGCTATTCCGGCATAAAATTCATTTTTGGTAATTTGATAGGCCTCTAAATATGTTCGGGCTAAAATAGCCTGATCATAAAGCATCTTCTCAAAATGCGGTACTTGCCATTCATGATCAGTCGAATACCGGTGAAAACCACCTCCGAGATGATCATACATCCCACCCTCAGCCATCTTCTTTAAAGTGTGCTCAACCATATCTAAGGCTTCACTACTACCCGTACGCTTCCAATACCGTAATAAAAAAGATAAATTATGACTCGTTGGAAATTTCGGAGAATGGCCAAAACCTCCAAATGTAGAATCATACGAATCCTGATACTGAAAATAACTTTTTGTAAGAACATCTTCTCCTAATAAAACATTTTCCCCTTCCCTTTTCACATTCTGCTGGGTACGTTCTTTAAGAGCATTCGTTAAACTCTGACTCGATTCCAAAAATTGTTGGGGATCCTTTTCCCATGCAGCATGAACAGATTCCATGATATCCATCAAACCAGGCTGTCCCCATTTAGCGACAGGTGAAAAATATGTACCGCCAAAAAACGGCTTTTTATCCGGCGTTAAAAGAACGGTTAAAGGCCAACCTCCCGATCCGGTCATCGTCTGAACAGCCGTCATGTAAATATTGTCAATATCCGGACGTTCTTCACGGTCAACTTTAATGGACACAAAATATTCATTCATCTTAGCCGCAATATCTTTATTCTCAAATGATTCATGTTCCATCACATGACACCAATGACACGTTGAATATCCGATCGACAAAAAAATAGGTTTATTTTCTTTTTTCGCCTTGGCAAAAGCTTCTTCCCCCCACGGATACCAATCGACAGGATTATCGGCATGCTGAAGAAGATACGGACTCTTTTCATTGATTAAACGATTGGGAGTTACGTTAGGCAAATTATTGTTGCTTAATTCTTTAGGATGTTTTTGTGTTTTGTCCATTGGCTCTAATTTCTGGCAAGCTGACAAAAGAAATACTAAAAAAAGACAAAAAAGGTGACAGCCACTTTTTTGTATATATTTTTTGTTTACAAAAGGGGCTGTCACCTTTTTTTTACAAACTTTCTTCAAACATATCAAGCGCATTAGAAATTACATGTTCTCTGGGTTTTATCGAAGATTTTTCCGGAAATTTTTTTAAAGACTTGGTTGAAGATTTATTCAGAAATTTCGCTGGCATAAATAATTCACGGATAGATCGCTTTTGTGAGGTTTTGATAGATTTAGTGGTTTCTGTCAATTTGACTTTATTAACCGTACCAGCCTTACGGCTCGTATTTTTTAAAGCTGCTTCTAAACTTTTTTCCAAATAATGCGCTGTCTTTTTGTATCCCGGCTGCATACCATCAATTTCTAAAAACACCCTCCTGGATTCCTGATATTCTTTCTTTTTAAATAATTTAATCGCCCTTGCGTATAAACCAGCTAAGCTATCTTGAAATTCTTTATGAACTTTTTGACGGGCATTTTTTAAGTCCTCTTGACGGCCTTGTACAAGATGTTGCAAGGAACCTTCTTGCTCCGCCAGCCGCTGCTCTTCTTCACGAATTTTTTCTTCTAACTGTAATAAATCATATCGTTTTTTATCAGCAGGCCGACTCGGTAAAGATGCAAGGTCAAATTTTACCTCTTTTTGAACAGGCGCATTCGGCTTTCGACCAAATAATGAAACTTTTGATTTTTCCTGCGGTTTGCTCAATTTTTTCTGCATACGCATCCTGTCCTTGGTAAGCCGTCGACGCATTTTATTTAAATAATTTTTACTAAACTGCCCTTCGTCTAATAATCGCTCAAATTTACTAAATTTCGCTTTTGCACGGGCATATTCTTCATCTTTGAACAACCGTAAGGCCTCTTTATGAACCCTTTCAACTTCTGCTTTGGATTCAGCGAATTCTTGTTTTAAGTTTCTATTTTGCTCGACTTCAACTTTCTGATGTTCTATTTGCACCACTTCCTCAAATTCTTGCGTTTGTTTCTGTTTGAACCCGCTATTAAGAAGCTCTTTCTCACGGAATTCTTCATAAGTTTCCTTTTTTTCCTTCAGAATAACGGGTTCCTCCTGTTCTTTAGGAAGGGCCATAGCGATTTGTTTTTTCTGTTTTTTAATCAATGTTTTCTGCATATTTTTCTTATCCTTAGCAAGTCGCTTATGCATTTTATTCAAATAGTATTTACCAAATTGCCCGTCCGCTAACAAGGCATCAAATTCACTAAATTTAACGACTGCACGATCATATTCTTCCACGTCGTACAGATGTAAAGCTTCTGCATATACTCTTTCCAATTTTTCTTTGGATTTGGAAACTTTTTGTTTTTGGGATTGCTCTAACTTTTTATTTTTCTCAACTTGAATTTTCTGCCGCTCTCGCCGTGCTATTTTTAATCTACGCAGCTTTTCTTTAACCGATTGAGCATCCACTACTTTTTCTTTCTGAGGAATAGATGATTTCTTTTGTCTGATTCGGTGGTCAATTTTTCTCAAAAGAGTCTGGGCAGGTTTATACCCCGGAATAAGCTTCTTTGTAGCTATCATTTTTCTTCGCGCCTCTAACAAATCTCCATTTTTAAATAATTCAACACCTTCCTTATAAATAGCGCGGGCTTGTGCTTCAAGAAATTCCTGCTGTTGTTTTTTCTGAGTAGCTTCCAATTTTTTGATATCTTTTTGTCGGCGTAAGAAATCTTTATGTTGCTTTCCCGTAAGCTTGTACTGGGCCTTACGAATTTCCTTCAGTTCTTTATTTGCTTTTTGCCTATCAAGTTTAGCTTTCAGAGATTTATATTCATAATTTTCTAAAACTTTATCTTCTCTCACCCCAACTGCGATTTGTTCTTTTTGAACTTCTAGTTGCTTTCCTTTAAATTTGCGATAGCGTTGACGGGTAAGATGTGCTTGCCTTTCCTTTTCTCTCTTCTCTTCATAGGCCTCTTTACGGAGTTTTTCTTTAATTTCCTTACGTCTTTCAATATCACGCTTTTTTCTTTTTTTTCTTTCTATTTTTAAAAGTTTTTTTTCGCTTTTCCTATCTTTTTCATACTGCTTCTGCGTATATTCTCCTGACTGATTGTTCTGTTGTTTTTCTTCTGGTAAAAATTCTAATTTTTTTTCTTCACCTATTTTTTGATCAATCGCCTTATCCTTACTCTTAACAATTTTTGCCTGTTCAATTCTTTGATCAACTTTCTTTTTTTCAATTTTTACAGCGCTTTCACCTTTAATTCTTTGGTTAACCTGATCTAAATACCGCTTAACAGACTTATATCCAGGCATAAGATAATCAACCCGTATCAAAGCCTTTTTAGCATCAATCAATCTTTCTTCTTCATAATGAGATATAGCTTGCTGATAAATATTTTCGACTTGGTCACGCCTTTTATCAAACTTTTGTTTTTTAAGCGCTTTCTTATCTTCTTTTTTTGCTATCTTTTGCCTTTCCTTTAAATTTTTTCCACTATTTTTTACTTGTCGTTTTATATCCCTATCCATCCGAGCCAAATAACGATTTGTTTTTTTGTAATTAGGGCTCAATCTGTTAACTTTGATAAATTCTTCTTTAGCCTTATTAAGCTGTTTCGCTTTGGCAAACCTCAATGCTTGTTGATAAATTTCCTCAGCCTCTTCATGAAAACGAGACCTATAATCTTCCTGCTGACTTTTCTTTCTGGCAAATCTTTTTTTCCCCTGTTGGGAAGATGAAAAATAATTTACATTAGAATCAAATGGGGTATTTTCAGATTTACGCATACGTGCAATGTCTTCATCAACGCGAGCTAAGTAATTAAGCGTCGATTTGTACCCTGGTGCAATCGCCTCAACTTCAATGAATTTACGCTTTGCCTCGATAAAATTCTTGAACTTATAAAAAGACATCGCTTCATTATATTTTGTCTCAGCACGTTCAAGTACCCGTTGTTGCCTCTCTTCGACAGCCTTTTGAACAAAACCATTCCCTTCTTTTTTCGCTTGAGAAACGGCCCTAGCCCTCACCTTTTTTGTGCCTTTTTGTTTTTTACGTTCCTTGGCTACTTTTTTGTTAATCCGCCTTAAATACTGTGTTGTTGATTTATATTCTGAATTGATCTTCTTAACCTCAGAAAACATGACCTCAGCCTGAAAGTACTGCTTTTTTTTGTATAAAAATACTGCCTTTGTGTAAAGCCGCTCCAGATCTGACTTACCTGTCTGTACAGGCGCTGAATGATCAGATTTATCAGATACTTTAGCGATTGCTTCCTTCCACTCACGATGATCCATAGAACCTAATTTTTTATTAATTTTGGCAAGATATTTACGGGTTGATTTATACCCGGGATAATTTTTCTCAATTTCAGAAAACTTTTCTCTGGCCTGAACATAAAGGGTATTCTCAAACAAATAAACAGCTGATCCATAAATAAAGTCCGCATCCTTTTTTATTTCCTCAAGCTCCGATTGCTCTTTAGTAAGAAGCTCTCCTTTGGCCTTCGGCTTACTTTCCACAGAAAGCTCCTTACCAAGAAGGGCAAGATAATTTTCTGTTGATCGATACGCTGAATGTTTTTTGTTTAAATTAAGAAAAATTTCTTGAGATTCCTGATAACGCTTTTTTTGATACAAAGCTACGGCTTCGCTATATAATTCTGAGACAGATTTTTTACTTTTCTGAACTTTTTTAATTTTTTTGACTTCTTTTGTTGGCTTCTTTACTTTCGTGATCTTTTTCTTCTGTAGACCACCTTCTTTTTTCTCTTCCAATCTTTTCTGGGCAAGTTTTTCTTGTTTAATCTGATTTTCAAAAGCTTTAATTTTCTTCGTCTGTTGACGCGTAGTTCCCAATTTTTTATCAATCCGCGAAAGATATTTTTTTGTTGATTTATATCCCTCAAAGATACCTTGCACCTCCGTAAATTTCCCCTGTGCTTCAGCGTACATTTTTTTCTTATATAATGAAAGCGCCGCATTATAAACAAAGCTAGCTTCTTCACTCAACCGTTGCTGACGTTCCTTTTCTTTTTCCAAACGAATTTTTTGCGCCTTAAGAGTTTCTTTCTTTTTTGCTAAAGCTTCTTCTGTCATCTGGCGTTGATATTCTTTTTCTTTTTCTTTTTCAAGATAGGTATCTTCCCCTGCAATATCCTTATTAATCCGGGAAAGATATTTCACTGTAGATTTAAATTCCGGGGTCATCCATTCAACTTCCAAAAATTTCTCTTTAGCTTCTTTAAACTTCCGCGCTTTATACAATTTCACAGCCACATCATAAATAGAGTCGGTCTGCTCTTTTAATTTGTCATCGCGCTCCTTTCGTTCGTTTTCCAACTTTTTCCGCCATGCATCTTTTTCTTTTCGCTTCGTAATAGATTCTTCTTTTAATTTTTTCTGGATAAGATGCTGTTGTTCCTTTTGAATAGCTTGCTCAATAATCATCAAATAACTTCGTGTGGCCTTATGATCCGGAAACATTTCTTCGACTTGTTCAAACTCTTCTTGCGAAGCCAAATATTTTTTTTGCTTAAATAGCTTTACCGCTGTCTGGTAAGCAGCCTCAACTTCCTTAACACTGTATCCTCGCACGATTTCCAATCTCTTAAGTCGTTGCGATTCTTGCTTGCGCATAGCATTATCCTGCTTCTTACTTTTACGTACACTTTCACTAATATAGCCTTTCATTTCCGGATGCTCTGTAATCTTAATCGCTTTGTCCCACAATTCCTGAGCCTCTTTAAGTCTATTATCATCAAAATGCCGCATAGCTTGTTGATAATATTCTCTAGCCTTGGACTCACGTTGTTGATTACGTCGCGTCCTGGCCTGCTCCTTCATCTTACCATCAACCTGCTCTATCCGATTCTTAGAACGTTTGATAAGTTGTTTAAGATTAATAATATAACCTTCTGAATTCTTTTCTTCTTTTAAAGTAGGAGGCTCATTGCTAGGAAAAAAAGCTTCTGCAGATCTAATAGGAATAGAAATAAGAAATAAAAATAATAAAAATTTTATAAAACGATGTTTTGACATAGATATATTAAATAAATTTTATATTGGGCATAATAAATTATGCCCCTACGAACAACACGTCCCTCGACGTACGGGCATGATTCATCATGCCCATAATTGACTTATCATGCCCCTAATTAAATTATTCTACCACACCCCTTTGAACCTCTTCCAGGATTTTCTCGAGTATTTTCTTGGCTTTTTCATACTGCCCGTTCTTATAATATTGGTCTGCGAGCTTACTCATATCCTTCAGGCCTTTTTCCCGATCAATGCGTCCACGTATATAGGCAGAGGCTTCTTCAAACATCATTTCCCCAGATACGATAATATCTTTATAAAAATTACGTGACTCTTCAATTTCTCCTTCTTCATAAGCCTTTTGAGCCATCAAGAAATATTGATTAAGCTCGTCTAGAATCGGACTCTTTTCATTCGTTAATTCGTCCTGCACCATAATCCAGGCCCATCGTTCGACCTTAGCATCAATCCATTTAGCTTTAGCCCGTTCAATCTCTTCCGGCGTTTGATCATACAACTTTCCGGTCAATCGAATAAATGGACCATGCGCGGTGTAATCCAAGGAAGTAATATCATCATCAAAATCAGTTAGATTATAACCAACACCCAATTGGGCATACTCACCAATATTACGTGACGCCTCAAACAAGAAGCCGCGTTTGACGTCCTTAGCCTCTTCCTGTGCCAATGTACGGAATTCACCGCCGATGCTCCAATCCTCAGCCAGCTTATAATTCAACCGATGAATCATCAACCATGTATGTGTTTTATTAAAATCAAATCCCGTAACCTTTTCTTCGGCGATACGATAAACAAATTTCTCAGCCACTTGCCATTTTTCTGTCACATCATAAATACCCTCCGCCGCTATCACATGCGTTTTTTCTTCTTCAATATCCGCATTATCTTCCTGTCCTTCCGGCGATTTTTCTTCCAGGTAAGTATACCGTCCGAGAAGGTTGAGACGATCATGATACAACGGTCTATACGCACCACCGACAATAAACTCTTTATGCTCGGCTTCAACAGTATCTGCCGTCAAATTATCCGTCCTGGAATATTCTAATTTTGTGTAAACCGATACCTCCTGCGTTATTTTACCATCCGTCGTATGATAGAAGAGATATTGCCGTCTATCGACATCCCCTTGATCATCCCGCATTTCAAATTTTGTAGAACTGGTCAACGACTCACCGGTTTCTGCATCCTTTTTGGCATAACCAATGCCAACCGATAAGGCACTACGCTCAGTCTTCGTTCCATCAAGATTTTGCACGTCACCGCGCTCAAAAGATCCTGTAAAGGCCCATCGGTCATTAATATCTCCTGTTAATCCAAAAATATTGGACCGCGTAATCGCTGTGGCATCCGATGAATATCGACGTGCTAACGAGCCTTCCAGTTTGCGGCCATTCTTTTCGCGTACCAAACTGTATGTCTGATCCGTCGTTTGTGAATCCGGAGTTGATCCAAAGATACGCTTAGACTCAACAGAAATATCATCTGTCAGCCTTCTCTTAGTTCCAAAGGTGAAGGATTTAGTCTGTCCACCCGTCAATGAATCTGTTAAAGCAATTTGAGTTTCCGTCTGTGTCTTTTCATCAATCTGCGATTTACCCCCCACCGTCATGGTGCGCGTTTGATCAGCCGCCGAACCGGTCATCCCGATAGACCCTTCCACCTGCGTGGTATCATCAATCTTAGATTTACCTCCAAACCGTACAGTACTAACCCGATCCTTGGCGGTCCCAGTCACACCAAACTCACCACCGACTTCCGTATCTTCCGTTAATTGTGATCGTCCACCGAGTGTAACCGTGCTCGTCATATCTGCACCGGTACTTGCGAGCAACCCGACTTTACCTCCAACCTCTGTCGTCTCTGACAATTTCGTTATCCCGCCTAAGTTCACAGATGCGGACGTCGTTGGCGCTAAGGTACCGGCGGCTTTGTCAATTTCAACCGTGCTGTCAAGTTTGATAGATTCTGTTAATTGCGATGCCCCGCCGAGCGTTACCTTAGTGCCTTTTTGTGTACCAAATGCATCAGATACTTCCAACTGGCTTGTAAGCGTCGTTGCATCCGTCACTTGCGACGTTCCTCCGACAGTCACCTTCGTACTGCTTTGTGCCCCAAGAGCATCCGAAACCTCAAACTGACCGGCCAACGTTATTGCATCCGTCACTTGTGATGTACCTCCGAGTGTCATCGTGGTTTTCGGTTCTGCTTCAAAAACATCGGCAACACTGGCCCCGGCTTTAATCGTAACTTTATCCGTAACATCCACCTCTGCCCCAACAGAAGCCGTAGCGGTACCGTCGTTAGTAATATTTCCTTCACGGTCACGCCCGACAGAATACCCTCCGGTAAGAGCAACGCCTTTCTTCACATCAATCACCACATCCATGTTCGTAGCTACACCCTTCTCACCAATCGTCTTTTCAGCCTTAATGGTTATCTTATCCGTCGGTTGAACAACGGCACCCAACGTAGTCTGTTGATCTTTTTCGCCTTCCTCGGTAAGGGTTGCCTGATGCTCTAAAGATAAAGCAACTTTATCGTGAAGCTGATAGTCTGCCCTAAAGGCTAACGTATCTGACTCTTTATTTGTTTGTGAATCAAACTGATCAAGTCGCTCATCCACAACCTGCCGACGATATTCACCTGTTAACCTCAATTTACGCGCTTCATGGACCATTTGAATCAGCGTAGTGGCCGTGCGTGTTGCGCCAACCTGAAGCTGTGTTTGTAAATTACCATCCTCGATAAGTGTTTGAATATCATGCCGTACACGGATGCGTGATTTTTCAGTAAAGTCATACACCGCCTCAAACCCGATAAGTTCTTTACCCTGCTGTGCTGTTGTGGCAGATGTTGAGAAATCATTATCAACCCATTTGTAGAAACTCGACACACCTAATCGATTAAAGAGTTTCGCATTTCCCTTAATGCCAAAAGCTCGACCTGTGCCGCTATCGGATGTCGCTAATTCCGTAAAGGTAATACCGCCATCCGTCGAAACAAAGGTCCCTTGCGGCTCAGCATCTGACTCAGCATATTCAGCAACAACCGTAGCATCTTTACCGAGATGCACCGTGACATCCGTTCCGATTAATTGATAATCGGTGGTTTCCTGATTATCCTTAACATACGTGCCTCCGACAACCACATGATCACCCACCGCCTGCCGCGCACGGGCACCAACAGATGATTCATCAAATTTATCTTTGAGAGAATATTCGTAATCCGTCACCACATACACCAGATTACCGTCCAGAAGTTCACTGGAAATAATTGAATAAGATGTCACCAACATTGGCACAGGACGCCAGAACAACATACGCCCACTCTTATAATCCATTTCATAATCCGCGCCTTCAACCATTACCCTCTCAGAAATAACCAATCCGGTAATCTTATCGCGCACCTCAATTTTAACAATATCGGAACCTTCCACAACATCCTTGTGTTTAAAGAAGTAGAGCGATCCACCGGTAGCCAGGAATTCATTGTGGGCCGGTTTCTGTTGCGCCCGGGCGTGGAAAATAATAATCTTAGAACGCGATTCACCATAGGGCGTTGCACTCAAGGATTCAAAATCAAGTTTGCCACCATACAGTGTACGTTCATAATTTGCATATTCCGTCTCATTAAACCCAACACTGTAATTACCCCACAAGACAGAAGATTTATTCCATTCAATCAACAGATACAGATTACCTTGCGTATCCGCTGCTGTATAATCAATCGTCGAAGAATCACCGTACACCGGATAATATTCCTCTTTATTGATACTCCTAAAGAGTTCTTTTCGATTCCTGTCAGTATCAAAACTCGACGTAATGAGATACTTCCCTTTAACCTTACCTTTGAGGAAGTAAGCCGCTTTACCTTTTGACCAATACCCGCCGTTAAACTGATCATCATGGGCAATTGGTTCAAGAGCCCCCTTCACAAAACCATATCCTATTTTGGCATCACCTAATCCAACAAAGAACATAAAGTCTTCACCGATTTGAAGCGGTTTGGTGTACCGATGAACTTCACCGGATGGCTGTATTGTTGGCTTCCCTTCTGTGGTAACACCAGCGTCAACAGCTATCCCCGCGTCCACATCAGCAATGCCTGTGGCAACATCACCTTCCTGCACCATAATTTCATAATTACCCTTAGGCAAAATAACATCCAGGACCGGCATTTTTTCATCGGCCGCCCTTGGTTTACCCTCGAGTAATTCGCGTGCCGTCAGGCCGTCTTGTTCAGGAATTGGAACATCTGTGACTAACTTCCCAGAACTGACAATCTGCACACTTTGGATCTGTGACGAACGACGATCAATAAATACTGTCTCCCCATCGACAAGGATTGTTTGAATGAGGAAATTACTCTTGATGCGTTCAGCCTCAATCCATTTGCGGTATTCTTTTTCTTTGGTTTCAAGTTTTTCTTCTTCCGCTTTGGCCTTATCCTCAGCCTCTTCCTTTTCTGCCTGATCTTCAAAAAGCGTCATATCCGGCACAAAGGATTTTCCCTGATCTTCTTCCTCTTCTTCTGAAGCCGCTGTCAACCAACGCTGATGATAATTCTCCAGCGCCTCTTCGTCGGCAATGAATTTAAACTCTATCGGTCGTGATTTGGTTTCATCAAACCTTCCATGTTTGTCTAACACATAAACCCTATAAGCATAATTACGATCTGTCGGCACATAGCTACCCCTGCCATCTTTGCCATTCCAGAAAATAGGATCATGAATTTTCAAACTATCCCCTTCAAATTGTTTGATAATACGATTGGTATCCTCATCAAAAATCTCAACACGCCAGTATTCAATAAATGGTGCGTAGTTGGTAAAAATCCTCATTTCTGCGTTCTCAACAAACACATCATTATAAATGGCGATCTCTTCACCAAAGAGACTTACATTCAAGCGCGGTTGCGGCATAGACTTATCTTGCGTAATCGAAACATTTTGCACGAAGAGATCATGATCAGCATGGATAAACTTATCGGCATCCATATTCACCCCAAAGTTAACTTTATTGCTTGAACCTTGCGTGACATCCACAATGACCACCTTATCTGTCGTGAGGAAACTGTCTTCCGGCAGCGTACGCTCATCCAGACGGAATAAATGTCGTCCCGGTAGAATACCCGGCACGCTGAATCGTCCATATTGATCTGTTGTAATCACAGTCCCGTCTTCCATAACGATCCTGACATTCGGCACAGGTTCTTCGAGGGAGATCTCACGATCCATAGGCGAATATTTCGGCGCATCCTGAATACCATTCGCATTCTTATCAAAGAAGACCTTACCCATAATCGTGCCTAAATCAAACAATGGATCAAGAATGATCTTAACCGTTTCCGTTGCCCGGTTAGAGAGATACTGCCCGCTGGCATAACGCGCACGGGCGGCGTTTTCATATTCCCCAAGCGTTACACCGGAACCGATGATCAACTGATATTTTAATGTCTTCTTAGCCGCCAACGCAAAATCACCAATGTCAAAAACTAACGGCCGATTGCCTGTTGGATTAGCAATGGGGACGCCGTCTAATGTCACACGGTTATCCAGATACTTAAATCCAGGAGGAATCAAATCTTCTAACAAGACATTGGATAAAGAAACGGTTCCAATATTTTCGATGAGCAGACTGTAAGTAACCACCTCCGCAATGTGTGCCTCAGCTTTATTGGCATCTTTCTCAATCCTTAAAAGCTGACCATTAAAATCAACAGGATGATCCATCGCTATGTCCTCTGTATCCGGCATAGTAAAGACTTCGCCCTTCGATCCTGTAATCACAACACGTCCATCCGGGAAGGTTGTTTGTGTTGATGGATAATCATGTCCTGCCGCATTAATACTCACATAAAAATCACCGGCTTTCAGACGGAAATTATAGGCCCCATCAAACGTTGTGGTAAATGGGTTAGTATCACTCGCTTGCAGATCTATACCAGGAACCGCAGCCGTCGTTGTTCCGCCACGGAAAATCGTTACCTCAGCTTCGTTAATCGTAAAGTTTTCTTGGGCCTCAAAAACAACCCCACTTATTTGACTAAGGAAAATCCAGTGCGGACTGACATCGGTATCATCATTGCCCTGAGCGAGACCAATACACCCTTCACAGAAAATATCATCTCCGGCTACTCCAAGAACTTCAGAATTGCTCACGTTCAAGAAATCAACATTTTGTGCTGTGGCCACAATAATATTCCATGTCCCCACTCCACCGGAAACATCAAGCGTAATTTTATTGGCGCTCTCACCGGTAAGCGTAAGCGTATTATTAACTGTCTGCGTTGAAGTATCAGCAAATGCCATGGTCTTGCCAGCTGTGGTTGATGTCAAATTCCAGAACGTTGTATCCCCAGTGATACTTGACGTCGTTGTTGTATCGAATGTAACCGTACCACTGTTGGCAGCAAAAGAGGCGCCTCCGGTCCAATCACCCGCTACGGTAAATGCACCACTGGTTGGGGCCGTTAAAGTTCCGCTGCTAGCCGTAACGCTACTATTGGCATCAATAGTTCCATTGGTAGCTGTCAAAATTCCACCACTAACCGTCAGGCCTCCACCCACAACCAAATCATTACTATTGACCGAAATATCCATGGTTCCACCGCTGACGGTTAACGTATTAGCGGCCGTTAATGCACCGCTAGTTAAGAACGTATCTAAGTTGGCGTTCGTATCATCAATTTCCAAATTGTAATAATCCGTACCGCCAAAATCAACGATCGTATGTGTGGCCGCCGTATTCGTACCGATATATCTAAAAGTTCCAGCGGTCTGATCTACCGTGTCAATCGTAAGCGTTTCTGAACCTTGCAAAATAAGCGTACCATCATTATCTAACGTTCCAGAATTTGCTGCACCGGCACTATCGGTCACGGTTAAATCATTACCATCAAGCGTAAGCGAAGCCCCGGATTGAATCGTTACCATATCCACGGCGACAGGAGCTGTAAGTACCGGCATGACACAGCCCCCACATATAGCACTTGGAATTAAAGCATTATCAATAGCCGTTGGCGCAATGCCGACATTCCAGTTACCATCCACCGCCCAATCGCTCGATATATCCCCTTCCCAAGTAATCGTGATTTGACCGAATACCCAATGCGGGGATGGGTCAAGATTATCATTCCCCTGTCCGACACCAAAGGAATCCGTGGTCGTAAGATCAAGCCCCGTGGCATCGGAATTATTAACATTCAAATACTGCAAGGATTGCGAACCACCCGCTTTAAGATTCAAATCAAACTGTGCGCCCCCACTGCTGTTAAGGGTTAACATTGTTGCAATACTTGTCCCCTGTAATGTTAATGTTCCTTCAACAAACTGCTCAAGACCTTGCTCAAAAGTCAATGTGGCTAATCCCGTCACTTTTCGTAAATTGTAAAAATCATTCGTACTGCCCAAGATTGACTGATCCGTTCCCGTAAAATCAACCGTACCCGTCCCCGAAACAAATGTCCCTGTGCTGTTAATCCAATCCCCGGTTAACGTAATCGTTCCACTTGAAGCACGTAACGTTCCTTCAATCGTAAGATCACCAGGTACATTCAATGTACCGTCCGCAATATCTACTGTGGAACCAAGTGGAATTGTCAACCCTTGCGCATGCGCGGATTGCGGTGCCATGGCGCCAAAAAGTGATGCTGCCAATATTCCGATCATCGCAACGATCTTCTTGAATTTTTTCTTAAACGCAGAATCACCCAACACGCCGGCGCGTTTATTTAATAAATCAAGATCATCGCCTTGGTGATTATGAACAAGCGTGCGATACGCAATTTGCCGTTCAAGATCCGTTTCACCAAGTTGCGTATACAGCGGATGGCGATCTAATTTTACCTCTGGCTTACTATTACCTGCTAAAGCAGAATACCCTGACCACGCATACTTCTTCGGATCATCGATTACTCCGGCATTAACAGGATTTAAATCTATATATCGCGAACAAGCAAAATAGTATCGGTCGTCTTGAACAAGAAAACTCTTAAAACGCCCCTGAAATACGTGCCCTGTTCGATTGTATTTTTTATTAAAATATTTCGCATACCCCTTCGATACCTCTTCCATAACCTTCGAAAGATTTCCGTCTTCCTCAGGCTTAAGGAGTAAGTGAATACTACTATCTATTAAACAATAGTTATAAATTCTTAAAGGATAAGTCTTTCTGGCGCTTTCAAGAAGATCAATATATTTATGAGAATCTTCTGTGGACTTGAACAGAACCAACTGGTCATTTCCACGACAGACGACATGATGCAAATATCCTGCAGTTTGTATACGCAAAGAACGCGGCATGTTAAGATTTTATCAACATGGCACTTATATGTCAATAAGAACGCGCTACATTTTATATACTAAAGAAGCTGGTTCTTATATATAAAAAGGTGCCATGTTGATAAATTAAAAAAATATTTTTAAAATGTATCGGGCATGATTTTTATATTGGGCATAATAAATTATGCCCCTACGGACGACACGAGCCCCGTGTCCCCGCGTTTCCGTACGGGCATGATTCATCATGCCCTAATCTAAAATAAATAAACAGAACCACGAATGGGAGGATGTTTTTGGCCGGCTTTTTTAAGCTCTTCGCTTTTTTGTAAAACCGCCTCAGCCAAGGCATTGCGGCCAACGGCTTGAAGGCTTAAGCCAAGATAGTGAAAGGCTCCTATATACTGCGGATTGGATTTAATGCAGTTATTAAAATAAGCTACGGCATCTTCATAATGCTTAAGATCATACGCCGCTAAACCGGCATAATAATAAAAAAAGGCCGGATCTTTAAGTTTAGCCGTCAAAGCTTGCTTGGCTGTTTGCTCAACAGCCGCAAAATCTTTCCCCTGATGATACGCTAAAATAAGAAATATGTAACAATCCCGATATCCTTTTTGAATATTAATCGCCGTTTTTTCCTTAAAATTCTTAATTTTATCACCAATCTGTTTATATACTTTAGACGCATGGAGATATTTCACCGTTGTGTCTGCTCTTTTTGTTTTCGCTGTTTCAAAAGCAGCAATAGCCTCTTTAAATTTCCCTTGCCGGAAATGGGCCATACCTAAATTATAATGAAACCAAAAAATGGGAGGGTGAAGATCAATCGCTTTTTGATAAAATTGCGCCGCCTCTTTATAATGCCCGGCCTGATAATAACAATACCCCAACATTCCCAAGGCATCAGAACGGCCCGGAATAAATTCCACAATTTTTTTATAATATTGAATATATCTCTTAAGGTGCTTGCCTTTAATTTTCTTATAATACTCCGCCGATTTGATCAACTCTGTAAAATCCGGCCGAATAAAATTCAATGTCCGAATCTTAAATTCACTCCGCACCTTGTCATAATCCACAAGCGACACATTAATCGCCCAAAGAATGAGATAAAAAATAGCGGCACGTTGGAACAACCATTTCAGAAATTTTACAAATTTCATTTCAAAACCTTATTGTAGGGGCGGGCCCCTGTGCCCGCCCGGTCGCAACTGGGCGAACATTACCGTCCGATTACAACCGGGCGGCCACAGGGGGCCGCCCCTACTACGTATTTTATTCGTACAAAATCGTAATCGCGTAGAGCAAAAATTAATGCAGTCGGTGAATTGGAGGTCGAGCAGAACGAGACCTCCTCTGAACCGACTGCGTTAATCTTTGCTCGAGAGCGATTTCGTGTCTCTCCGTCGTATCAACCATATTAACCACCCGAACGTCCCCACAAACAACACCATCATCCCCCATTTAAACCCATACCGTGCAACAGAACCATAACGCAAAAAAACCGTATGCTCGCCGGCGGGAACCCACAGCCCTTTAAACGCCATATTCGCCCGCCATAAATCCACCGGCTTACCATCCATAAATGCCTGCCAGCGACTATGAAAAGAATCATTGTAGACCAAAAATTTTGGCGTATCAAAATTCGTCTTCACCTTAATCGAATTCATATCATAATCCAAAACCTGAAACTGTTTTGAATTGTCCTTAATGATCTGCGCTTGCGCAGCCATACGCGTGGGCATGAAGCCCTCCCCTACAGCATCCAATGGAATAAACGCCACATTTCGATTTTCCCTAAACGCTGCCTCCACTCTCTCCAATGATCTCACAACACGCAAATCAGTAGGGGCGGTTCGCGAACCGCCCAAAAACTCTGCATCATCCAACCGTTCAACACGGTCATACGCCATCCACTTATGATGGATATATTTTTCAAACACATTGTAATCCAATCCCTTTTGTAAAAAATGGTACCAACTTGTCGCATAATAAATCATCGGCGGCTTTCGGGCGATAACACCCGATGCCAACACATCTTGCGGCGGCTCCCCGCGCGTAAAACGAAAATCCATATACGGCTTGTCATATATGTAATACTCCGGCGCCTTTTGCGAATTTTTACCGAGATAATGATAAACCATTAACGGCTGAGCCAAAATAAGCACCAACAAACATCCCAACACAAAAGATTGCGATTCACGCAAAGGTTTCTTGCGCGGTAAATCTAAAAAATAAACCATAAAAAATATCCAACTAAGAATGACAACAATATGAGAAGAAATAATAACTTTTTTTTGCAAAAATAAAAAAACCAAAAACCCCATATGCACAATCGATAAAAAAATCAAAAGCGCCGCTCGCTCTTTTCCACGACGAGGTTTATATTGAAGCATAATACTTAATTGCTCTGCACTCAAAAGTATAAACGCCGGCAAAATCACTAGCCACAAAAAGAATTGAAAATTACGGAAGTATTTAAAAAAGAAAATATGCTTATATAAAAACTGATAAAACGGTCCGGAATCATACACCCCGATCAAATACATCAAAAAACCCATCAAGGCAAACAAAACCAACCGCTTATTTAACTTTGTAACAAGGCCGAATAAAAAACAAATAAACGCAAACACCGGCACATAAAAAACACCCAATTCAAATTTCTGCAAATTGGAAAAAAGCCGCTCATAAATCACAATCGGCACAATCCCGCCGGCCACATGCGACTGCGCATTAACCGCAAAAGCATTCGCATCGGCCGTCTGATGATGCCGACGAGGCAGTACAAACTCACCAGCCGCCGCATCCTGAAAATACATCAACCCCGGTAGCAATGCCATAAACAAAAGCAAAAAACATATGCAAACAAATACATGATTTGTGCGAAAAAAATCGACATACCGCAAAAGAATTTCTTTAAAATTCTTCCAGTAAATCCCCACAAAACACAAAAGATACACCCCGACAATCGTTAAAAAATAAAACGGCAAATACGTAATCGCCGGTAGCATCAACGTAAAAACAATCCCCAAAAAACTATGCTTCCGCGGCCGTTGCGTAAAATCCGTTAGAAAATAAAAAAACCACACCATCGGCGTAAAAATCAACACAATAAACGAATTAAACAACAACACAATAAACGACGAAAATGCCATCAACAAAAACGCCGCAAAAGCTGCGGCATTTGGGGCCATACCAATACCACGATTGATTCGCGGGTCCTGTCGCGTCCAATCACTGGATTGGCCGCGCCACCCGCTAGACACAACTGAATTTTTACCATAGCTTTTAGAAGACCCTTTGGTTTTAGGGTCGCTCGTTAAGCAGGTTGGGGAGGGTGTGCCGCGCGCAGTTTCGAGCGAAGCTCGGTTGTTTGAGCACGGCATACCCTCCCCAACCTGTAGAGCGGCCCTAAAATTCGAGCCCCGAAACATCATTTTGGTAAGCCTGTAAAACCCAAACAACCCAAGAAAATAATAACTGGTCACAAATATAAAATAAGAAATATAATGCGAAAACCCTAATTTATTAAGAAAAAATATTCCCCAAAAAAACGGATTAAACTCCCCCATCCGACGAAGAAAAAACTCATTCGGCACCCCGCACCGCCACGTCGGATCCCATAACGGATACACCCCGTGCATCAAATTATCGACAAAAAATTTAATATGATCATAATAGGGAATAGCATCATCCCGCAGCGAAAGCTCCCCGAAGAGAAAGCCACGAAAAGAAAATACCCAAAGAATAAAGGAAAGAAAAAAAAGAATGTGTGTAGATTTAATTTTCAATTTCTTTAATATTTATTTATTGACATTGCAGATGTTAATATTTTATATATGATTAACATTATAAAAATAATATTGGGCATAATAAATTATGCCCCTACGAACGACCCGAGCCCCCGTGCTCCCGTACGGGCATGATTTATCATGCCCCTAATCCTAATCATCCACATAAAACCAAACCTCAAACCTCGCTAATAACATCAAAACCCTTAAAACTTCCTGTAACAGCTAGTGCAACAATCTTACCCCTAACTATTCCTTTTTTTCGTAAGTGATGCGCTGTTTCATTTAATGTTGCCCCTGATCCCACAGCGTCATCAATTAATAAAACATTGTCAAATGTCTTCACTTCATCAACCAAAATTGTATTTATGGCATTTTCAATTCTGTCTTCTAATTTATTTAATGTTTTTTGAGGAACAATAATTTTTGTTTTAAGTTTAATGAGTGATATTCTTGGCACTGTTAAGTGAAGACCGCGCTCAATTTCAGTCATTAATTGAACATGTCTTTTAACCGTAGGCGGAATAAAACCGATACCGTTAATTGAATACTTCCGAATTAAATAATCAACAGAAGGTTTAATTTCTTTAATAAGAAAACGCATCTGCTCTTTACTCTGGCTTTGTTTTGCGTACAGCAGGATTTGTCCCAATCTTGTCTTGCCAAAACGTTCAATAGCATAAAAATCTTGATAATATAGCGCATCAAGAAAAACTTTTTTAAATGTTGAATTCATTTTAGATAATCCATCAATGAGTCCATCCTTTTTGTACGTATCGCATTTTTTTAAAATGGACATGTAGTCTTTGGCTGAGGACTCAACATTTAATTTTCGTTTTTCACACCAATATATAAACCCATCACTACCGCGCTTCTCCTCCCCTGAAGGGGTTACAGAATAAAAATTATGATTAATTATGTCACTGATTTCTTCAGAAAAATAATAAGCCCGCGTAATAGTTTCAGCTTCAATAATGCTATAAAACACTTTAGGCGGCTTACCTTGTTTGATTAACTGTTTGGCATCCAGCAACTTTTTTAATTGTTTAAATACGGCTTGTGGAGAAATCTCAAGGTGGTCATAGAGCTGTTTTGCAGTCGTTTTTCCGTTATCTTGTATAAATTTAATAATTTTATTTGCAGTGTCTGTCTTCACTATTTATTCCTAATATTTTTATAGTTGATAGTTTATTATAAACTATCAACTATAAATTATGAAATACCAATTTTCCATACGCCTTTTTCTAAAAAAGCCTCAATAGTTTGACGATGAGCTTTATTAATTAGATTAGAATGCGAAATTTTCTTTCTTTTGGCATACTCCGCAAGTGTTACTATTTCCATTCCCTCAAGATAAGCTAACCTTTTGTGATAACTATTCGTCATCGCCTTTCCAACAATCTCTTCCATAATAGAAGTTTTTCCTTTATTATCAAATTCTTCAAATGCAGTGTAATATAATTTTCGATCAATAAACTTAATATTTATTGGCACAAACCCTTCTCTAATAATAAGATAACTGTTTATCACTCTTCCAATACGGCCATTTCCATCTACAAATGGATGAATATGTTCAAAAACTAAGTGTATCCGGGCTATTCTTTTTATAATATTTTCATTGGGCGTTGAATAATACTGCACTAGCATTTCTTCAAGTTTTCCAACCACTTGTTTTGGATCTAAAGCAATATGGCTTCCAACACGCACCCATTCATCGTCATGTCGAAATCGACCAGCCACATCATCACGAATATTGGAAAGAAACATTTTGTGTAAAAACAAAATTAGCTCAAGGCTTAATTCTTGTTCTTTGGCCTTAGTGTTAATATAAGAAACAACTCGCGCTAAATTCTTTGCTTCAAATAGCTCCCTTTCGGAAATATATCTATCCAAGTCGATTTGCAACAATATTTTTTCTGTTTCTTCGAGAGTTAGCGTGCTATTTTCAATCGCATTTGAATTATAGACTTGCTCTGCAACTTCTGCTTCACTCAAAATATTCAAAAGCGACCCTTTATTTAAGGCTGCTTTATAATATCGTTCTCGCAAAAAATGTATTTTTTTGAATATATTTAATGTTTTTGCCATAATGCAAATCTACCATTGTTTCACTGTTATGTCAACTAAACAGTGAAAATACTATAACTTTCTTACTATTTTCACGATTAATCACCGTACGGACATGACCTGCCTGCCGTTCATCAATCATCCACATAAAACCAAACCATCCATCATACAAAATAGGCAAGAACTTCAGCCGCGCTACCCACTAATATCTCTCGATTGATTACTTCATATTTTTTCCAACAGTTAGATTTAAAAACAATCTGCAAAGCTTTTCGGCAGGGTAATTGTTTCAAGAATTTTGCCCACTGTACAGATGGTCTATCGTCATTTAATTTTACCTCTATAGGCAGCCATGGCTTTTTATTTCGACAAATCAAAAAATCAATTTCTTCATGATCCTTATTTCGCAAACAGTACAATTCAAAATCGCCTTCCCCATAATCTGTCCAATAATGACAAAATTTTAATAAATGACACGCAATTAAATTCTCAAAACGGGCTGCTGGATCGACAACCTCACTGTAATCCCACAAATAAATTTTACCTTCCTTTTTAAGACTTCTTGCAATAGAGTGCTGATAAGGCTTAATTTCAAAAATATAATACAGTTCCCTTAAATAATTAATCCATCGACTGATCGTATCAAAACTTACTTCAAGCATCTCACGCATACGCGCCCGGCTCAAAAATGAGCCGACCCTCTCAGGAATTAAAGAGGCTAACATTTCAATCTGGCTCAATTCAGGAAGACGAGTCAGATCCCTCAGATCTTCCCGGATCACCCTTTCTAAACGGGTCTTCCGCCATAATTTAGCCTGACGCTCTTTTTGCATCAAAAATGGCTCTGGAAATCCGCCAAATTTGTTTAATCCTTCAAAACACTTCTGTTGACTACTTTTTTTAGAAAGGGCTCTTGAAAAAATTTGATC
This sequence comes from Candidatus Omnitrophota bacterium, assembly GCA_029261055.1. Taxonomy (GTDB): domain Bacteria; phylum Omnitrophota; class Gorgyraeia; order Zapsychrales; family Zapsychraceae; genus JAJDCA01. The sequence continues at coordinate 144,440 of JAJDCA010000038.1, forward strand.
AATCATTTTATCCGGGGATATTGGCTCTATTTTTTGAATTTCCGCTAAAGTAAAGGGGTGTAACCTAAAATGAAAATACCGGCCTACCAAACTATCACTTCCTTTTTTATATACATTTAACCGTGCACTTCCTGTCACAAGAATATCCACTGGACTCTTCAAAGTATCATAAACCCCTTTTAAATTCCGCTTCCAAAACTTAGCCTTATGAATTTCATCAAAAATAACAAGAGGAATGACTCCCTTTTTATAAAAAATAAAATCTGAAGGATTTTTTGTCCATAACCGTCTGAACTCAACATCATCCCAATTACCATAATCCCCCTGATTCCTGTCTTTCAACATCATTTTAGCCATCGTAGTTTTTCCACATTGCCGAGGGCCCGATATAAAAGCCATTTTGTGCAAGGGAAAACATATTTCTTGAATAATAGGAATAAGATATCGATTTTTCATAATAATATTCTAAAAGTAATATATAGAACCGTCAAGACTAAAATAAGATAACATCTTACTTTAGTCGAAATTAAAAAAGTCCCGCGGGTGTGTCCACGATTAATCATCCGCATAAAACCCGTACGGGCATGATTCATCATGCCCTTTATTGATATTGATTCTATCCCAACAATCCCATGAAAATGATTCGGCATGACGACATATTCATCTATCATAATATTTTGAAAATAATCCACGATATTAATCCAACATTGCTCAACAATTTCTCCCGTTTCATTCAATTCCATTTTATCACAAACAACCTCCCCAAAAAGACACCGCCCATCCTTCGCACAAACCGTCACAAAATAATACCCGCCTTGCGCATAATCATAATCCTTTAACCTTAATCTTTTACGATTTTTTTTCATTGAATTTAAACGGGCATATAAATTAATAAAGGGCATGATGAATCATGCCCCTAATCGATTCATCATGCCCCTTATTGATTTATAATGCCCCTAATCAATTCATTAATCATCCGCATAAAACCAAACCGTAATCTTTAACCCTCTTTTGATCTACTCCAAAATAAAATTGGAAATATTCATTTTCTGATGAAGAATTCGAGAAATAAAAACCACGTTTACATCAACCTTGTAGATAATAACATGTTGTCCCACTTCAAACGCTCTGTAATGGCGTGAT
>JAJDCA010000039.1 GCA_029261055.1 Candidatus Omnitrophota bacterium
GGTTTTGTTTTGGTCCATGTAGACTTGGCCTAACAGACTCTCGCGAAGGTTTCGCTTGTACCACGCGGCGAGGATCATGGCATTGTAGACTTGGCGGAGTTTGGCGAAGTTTTTGCCTTCGTTGACTTCGCGTTCGATGGCGGGTAACAAAATATCGCGAATGACAGACGTTGTAATATTTGAATGCGTAGGGGCATGATTTATCATGCCCTTGTCTTGGGTTTGATGAATCAAACCCCTACGATCCGCATGTTCCATCGCAATATAATCCTCCTCCAACATCACCTTCAAATGACTCCCCAGCACGTACGCGCTGGACTCGTGTTCGTACACAATCGCTTCCTCCGGAATGATCCAGACCTTATTAAATGTGTCAACCGGGATATCCGTGATTCCATGTTCTTCGTAAGCTTTTTCATACACGCGCTCCCAAAAGGTTTCGCCTAATTCGTCTTCCGGATACATCAAAGATGCCGTCACTTGTTTAAGAACATAGTCCTGTGCCAAAAGATCGCGTCCCATGGCTGTCCGCCCAAGGCCCTCACCCAAAATACGATCTTTCTCATACGGACTCAAGTTAACCCAGAGCTCATCTTCGGGGACAGTTAACGATGCGAGAAAATATTTGATCATATCTGAGGCTTCATCCTTAAGGGCAACACCCGATAAGCCGGAATCCCCTCGATCCACAATAAAATCAAACATCAGCGGGTTGTCCGGATAAATGCTCATGCCCCGAATAATCGCCGGCGTAAAACCTTCACTAACTGAAACCATTGTCCCTGGAATCGGCATATTTAATAACGTTTGAGTCACCATTTGCCCATGACTTGGCGGAATTACTGTAGTTAAAACAAATGATATAACCATAAATGAAGATAAAACACGGTAAGCTAAACCTGCACGATTTTTCTGTAGGGAAATCATAAAAACATCCTCCATTTTCTAGAAATATAGGTTGATTGGTCAATCCGTGGCAGGATTCCTTCCGACAGGCAGGAAATATTGACAACTATTATTAAAATTCGCTATAAAAAGCGGTTTCTTTATCTATATTTAAAGTATAACATATTAAAGGAGAATATTTCAAGGGGAGGGCAAAAAAACTAGGAGTGTAACACACTTGTTTTAAACAACTTATAAATATTTTCAAAAAAATCTAAAAATTACCCACATTTTCGCCCAAAGCCCCTATTTTACTCTTTTTTTTAAATACACCATCAAAAGAGAAATGGCAGCAGGGGTGATGCCGGAAATGCGGTTGGCTTGGCCTAAATTGGCGGGAGAAAAACGTTTTAACTTTTGGCAGACTTCAATAGAAAGACCTGGAATATCATCATAAACAATACCTTCCGGAACACGAATATTTTCAATATGACGAAATTTTTCAATATCTTTTTTTTGCCTAGAGATAAACCCTTCGTATTTAATGGCATATTCTATTGTGTTAATCACCTCCTGTGAAAAATCGTTATCTTTTCCGTTAAATGGAGCAATAACATGATAACCCACTTCAGGACGCCTCAAAATATCACTTAACAAAGCAGGTTGACGTAAAAGGGCTGTATTGCATTTCTTAAGCGCATTATCAATTTCTCCCCCAGGATACACGCGTATGGTTTTAAGAATTTTAATTTCTGCATCAATATGCGCATATTTTTCTTCGACACGAGTGTACTCATTTTTATTTAATAATCCAAACTGATAGGCATACTTAGACAAACGCTGATCAGCATTATCTTCCCGAATCGTTAAACGATACTCCACACGTGAAGTAAACATGCGATACGGCTCATCCGTTCCTTTAGTTACTAAATCATCAATAAGAACACCAATGTAAGCTTCATCTCGGGATAAAATAAATGACACCTTGTTTTGAACCTTTAAAGCCGCATTAATGCCGGCGACAAGCCCTTGCGCAGCAGCCTCTTCATAACCAGTGGTTCCATTAATTTGGCCAGCCAAAAACAAACCTTTAATGCGTTTTGTTTCAAGAGAAGCCGTCAATTCCGTCGGGGGCACCATAATATATTCAATCGCATAACCAGGACGAACTATCCTAACATTTTCCAATCCTTTAATGGTGCGCACAAATTTTTCCTGCACGTCCGCCGGCAACCCTGTAGATATCCCGTTAGGATAATATTGATTACTCTCTAATTCCTCCGGTTCAAGAAAAATTTGATGGCTTCCACGGCCTGCAAATTTTTTCAACTTATCTTCAATAGACGGACAGTACCGCACACCCGTCGCCTGAATTTGCCCAGAATACATCGGTGACAAATGCATATTTTCCTGAATAACGGCATGGGTTTGTTCATTTGTATGCGTAATGTAACACGGATATAATTTTTGTGACTGCGGAATGCTCGATGTACGAAACGAAAAAGGCTGCGGAGGATTATCTGAATGCTGCGGGATCAATTGAGAAAAATCAATAGTGTCGCCATCAATCCGCGGGGGCGTGCCTGTTTTAAAAAATACTGTTGGAAAGCCTAAAGCATTCAAATTATCGGCTAAACGTGTTGCATTCGGCTCATTGACGCGCCCACCAGGAGTAACCTTTGACCCAATATGAATCTGCCCTTTAAGAAAAGTGCCTGCAGTAATAACAACCGTAGGGGCAGAAATCGTCATTCCTTTAGCCGTTGTTATCCCTGTAATGCTATTATTCTTCACCAATAATTCATCGACCGTATCTTCAAGGACATCCAGATTATCCTGATCTCTAACGACGACCTGCATGTATTTCTTATACTGTATCGGGTCTGACTGACATCGAGATGAATGCACAGCCGCGCCTTTGGAAGTATTTAATCGACGAAATTGTATGCCTGTTTTATCGGCGGCCAGCCCCATTTCACCGCCTAAAGCATCAATTTCTTTCACAAGCTGACCTTTGCCAACGCCTCCAATAGCAGGGTTGCAACTCATCTGCCCGATGGTGTCAAAAAATAATGTCACCATAAGCGTTGAACACCCCATACGGCTAGCCGCAAGAGCCGCTTCAATACCAGCATGTCCACCGCCAATAACTATACACTCATATTGATTTTTCATGGGCCATACCCTATCGTGAACACCAAGTATTGTCAAGACCTTCGACGTACTCGATTGGCTCGTTTGCTCACCTCGGTGCCGGGCAACACCCCTCGTGGCAAGACAAAGCACCTCTAAACAAATCTGAAGAGTCCAATTTTTCTATTATGGGAAAGAGGAAATTATCCTCGTTTTGGGGAGGCGCAGGAATCTCTGACAACTAATTCCGGATCAAGATAAATTTTTTCGTTCTTTGTCTTTTTTCCTGAAACAATACTATTCAAACAGCGCACCGCTTTCTCTGCCATTTGAAAAAGTGGCTGTTTGATGGTGGTTACAGCAACGGCCCCATACAAACAAGCAGGATTATCATCATAGCCTATAACCGAAATATCATCAGGCACCTTCATTCCTTTTTCATGTATCATGGATATAATTTCCAAAGCCATCTCATCACTCGCCGCAAAAATAGCGGTGGGCGGATTTTTTAAATCCAAAAATCGTTCGGCTGCATATCGCGCTGATTGCCTAGAATAGTCACCTTGATGCACATATTCTTTTGGAAGAGTGACTTTCTTTTTTTCTAACATTTCCTTAAACCCTTCATAACGCTGCGCGCCTGACTGAGTGGTTAAATTGCCCGTAACAGTGGCAATTTTCTTATGCCCTAAACTTAAAAGGTAATCGGCTGCAATCTTGCCTCCGAGATGATTATTTACAGCAATGTATCCAACGTCTAAATCATCCACCTTATTATTAATCACAAAACATGGCGTTCCCGTAGCTACAGCGGCTTCAACTTGTCGACGATTTTCAATGATGTCTGCAAAGACAATGCCTCCAACCGTATTAAAATTAATAGGATTAAATCCATTCGTAATATGAAACACTAAATCAAGATTTAAAGACTCGCATGCATGCCCAACACCACGAATGAGTTCAATAGCATAAAAGGAATAAAAAATTCCCGGATATCCGGGAATAACAAACCCGATTGAGTTATTAACCCCACGGGCAAGCCGCTGAGCACTCACATTAGGTTTAAATTTAAGATGCGCCACAGCCTCTTCGACTTTAGCACGATTTTCAGGGGAAACAGTGGAAAGGTTATTAATAACACGGGAAACGGTAGAAATGGATAATTTTGCGCGACGGGCTACATCAGTTATACTAGCTTTTTTCACCGAATAACATCTCCAACTTGAATCTTAGACCATTGATCTTTCAAATCAGCCGCAGAAATATTTTTTCTAACTTGAATAACTTCTAAACGCGCGATGTATTCTGAATTCCGATAAACACTTAAAATATCACCAGCATGAACCCCAGCTGACTCGCCCACATCTACGATGACAAAATTATTATCATTATTAATACTTACTATCTTACCATTCAACCCAGGATTTTTAACGTCCCGATCCAACTCTTTTGCTTGTCCCTGCCCCCTAGAGTTAACAACAATCGGCGTCAGCTCTACTTCATTTTGAGAAGAAGCCCTGGTCGTCTTAATCGTTTTATCAATACTATCTTTTATTTCCCAAATTTCGTCAATTTTACTTTGAATTAGCGTCTCTGTTTGCCCAAGCTCATTCGATAATTTATCTTTATCTCGACTTAACTGAACAATTTTCTTTTCTAAAGCACTTTTTGAACTAAACAGTCGCTTTAACTGTTGTCTTAACTCCTGATTCTCTTCATTTAATTTGCTAACCCTATCTGAAACAAATTTCTTATCATTTTTTGCTCTAGCAAGCTCTAAAGAAAGACTATTAATCATGTCTTCCTTCCCTTCAACCTCCCTATCAAGCTCCATCTTAGCATGCTGCATAGAATCCATTTCCCCCTTAAAAGCGTCAATCTCTATTTGCATATCTGCATTCTTTTGTTTTAAATCAACAATATCGGTGGAATCTGCGGACAAATCTCCTTTCAACTTTTTAATCTGAATTTCAAGAGAAGCCTTTTCTCTCAAAATAGAAGCCCAATAATCTTCGTTGTTAGAAGGCTGCACTAAAGATTTTTCGGTGGAATGTTGTACGACCGTTGAAGGATCTAAAACCGGTGAGGCTTGAGAAGCATATTTTTCTTTCCATTCTTCTTCCCGCTCTCGCTCTTTCCGTTGATAATCATTAAAATCTTTTTGGGTGCTTTGAATGCGCTGAGTTAATCTGTCTCTCTCTTGCTTGATTTCATCAATACGATTTTTCCATCTATCCCTATCATTTTTTACTTCGCCAAGTTCTGAATTAAGATTTTCAACTTGTTGTTTTGTGTTGGAAACTTGTTCTTGAAGGTTGGTATTTTGCTGCGCAGATTCTTTAACTTGGCCGTTTAATTTTTTAATTTCTTTGGCCTTTTTTCGATCTTGCTGCTGTACTTGCTGAAGATTTTCTTCTACCTGTGCTTTTACTTGTTCTAATTTTTGCTTTTCAAAAAGTATATACCCTCCAAAAGCGAGACTACCTACTACCAAAAATATTAAAATAAAAATGCTTAGCTTTGCTGCCTTTGACATAAAGTTACCTTACTACCCTCGTCGGTATAATATTTTATTGGCTAAAAATTAGTTTATAAATATTTAACGTTTGTAAGTTAACCTGAATATAACAAACTATTAATTCTATTACAAGCACAAATTGTTTTTTTTCATATAGTTATCTCGCCCTAGGATCTATTCAAACTTAATTTCATCAATATAAAATGTACACGTCTCGGGATTAACTTCTTCGCTTGTTGTCCAGGCAAAACCACCGCTAATATACGACAAATCTTTTCCTCTCAAATCAATCGTATACTCTCGCCATTCGGCAGATAATATAATTGGGCCGATTACACTAATATCAGAATCCGGATAATCTCCTGATATTCCTCCGACGGTCAACTCCTGAATTTGTTCGCCCCCTCGATGCCCCTTTGCCCAAAACGTTAATTTCTTGGCACCGGTTAAATTATAACCACCTTTTCTTTTCCCCCAATTGTTCGCAGGATTTAACCAATAAACCCCGGCCCACTTTTGATCTTTCCTCGAACATTCTACATCATAGGTCGTCTTCATACAGGATTTACCTTCATAACAATTTTCCATCCAGGCATCATTAAATGCAATACATTTTCCGTTTGGCATAAATCCGGAAGGAACATAATGATTATCGCGGGAACCCTTGTCGGAATAAATATAAAAAGGCTGAAAAGATCTCACCTCGCCGACCCCGTCGGATTGATTATCTTTTTTTGATATTTGAATATTTTTCTTTTCACCTTCTTTAGAACCTGATTGATCGACGGAAGGCGCTTTTTCACAACCTAAAGTTGCGCTTAAAAAAAGCATAAATATGATTCCGAATATTTTCATTTTTTTCAATCCCCTTTTTCTCTAAAAATATAAATTTAAATTATACCAAACCCATTAAATAATTTTTCCTTTTGGTAGTGGCTATTCTCGTAGAAGTGTTCGAGAAAAGCCGAATGAATTGCTGATCATTATTTAATGGAATTGGTATTGCCACAACCCAACATCCCAGAAGAAAATAATTTTATCGCAGGTTTCAAAAATGTACATATTTTTTTATAAAATTATTTTTCCTACAAAAAGTCAGCCCCCGACTCTCTTTAGAAAGGCAGGGGCAGACTTTACTTAAGCTCAACTATTGAATTATACTTCACCAAGATCTTCAATGGCTTTTTGAGCCGCTTCAGCAGGCTTCCAAAACCATCCATTAGGATCCCAGCACTGAGCATAATAAAACTCACTCACCAATTTTTGATAAACTTCTTTTGCTTCTTTATTTTTACCTTCTTTACGTAAGGCTTCGCCTTGAATATACAAAGATGTTCCTACATCATTTAAGGCCCAATAACTAAAAATTTTATCTTTAGATTGCCATGGGTACTCAGATAATGAATCTTGCATTTCCTTAGCTTTTTCGGCATACATTTCCATATTTTTATTTGTGTATACCATAACAGATTCAACATCACTATCTGCTAAAGCTTTCCAAGCTTGTGTTGTTAAAAATGCCGAAGTGTAATCTCCAAAATCGATATCTGATCCAGACTCAATAATTTTAATTTTATCTTTTGCAGCGTCAGCAGGCTTCCAGAACCACCCGTTAGGATCCCAAGCTTGACCAAAAGAATACTCATCAATAACTTTTTTGTACGCTTCCATAGCTTCATCTGGCATTTTTGCTCTACGGTAAGCTTCCCCTTGAATGAAAAGACTTGTCGCTACATCATTTAACGCCCAAAAGCTAAAAACTTCTTCTTTTGAGGCATTCACATAATCAGTAAGGCCCGCCTGCATTTTCTTTGCTTCAGCAGCATAAAGCTCAATACATTTATTCGTGTACGCTAATACAGCCTCAATGTCGCCTTCATTTAAGGCCACCCATGCCTTTGATGCTAAAGTTTCAGAACGATAATCGCCAAAATTATACGCTTCTGCCGCTTTTGGGAAAATAAACCCCATGGTTACTGCGAGAACTACTAGTGTGGAAAAAATCCTTTTCATACTACTACCCCCTCCTTCTTGTTACCTCTTTTGTTATTTCTTAAATTTTTATCCTATTGAGATAGTGTAAGTATACACTATTTTTTCAACAAATGCCAACTGGAAAAAAATGCCCCTATTTTAGAGTTGCCACATTTCTTTATAAGCGAAATAAGTCTCTTTTAATTGCCTTAAAAATGGACTGTGCGTTCCATTGCCTTGACCAACAATACCAAACCACTCTTCAAAGTAATATCCGCCAGGAAATGGACCAATGGCATCTGATTTACGATCATGCAAAAACGGTTCATAATTTTTCCACCATTCATCTAACCACTCAAATACAACTCCTCCTAAGGAGTTGCCGATTCCTCTAGGATTTCCGGCAAAATTTTCCTGAATATCAACCCAGTTACCTCGATGATATTCTGCTTGAGCCTCTTCACCTTCTTCAAGCGTTAAATGATCTGCATAAGAAGGACTACCATATTCTGTAATAAAAGCCGGCTTTCCACTGGCATCAAAAACCTGTTCCCAAAAAGATCCAAAACCATAATCACCACGGTAAACATTCGCAGCAAAAATATCCACATTCGGACTATTCTCTGCAAAAATATCTAAGAAAAGTGTATCTCCATTACCGACGGCGACAGGATGATTCTTATCGACAGATTTTATCCATTGCGCCACCTCATCAGCAAACTGAAAATAGGCCTTAGGTTTTCTGTCCGCATTACAAGCTACCCCATAATTATTTTCGTTACCTAAGAGCCACATAAGAACATACGGTTCATCTTTATATTCCATCACCATCTTTTTAACTGATTCCAACATATTTTTTTTATGCTCTTCGTTTTCATAATCAGATCCTTCCATCCATGTGGCGCCTGAACCGATGGCATATTTTCCTAAGAAATCTCCGATAATAACGCGAATCCCATATTCCTTAAACATTTTCCGTAAAAGTTTTTTATTTGGTTTTTCTGGAACATGATATATACGTATCGTATTCGCACCCATATCCTTCATCAGTTGAAAGTCACCGACAGTAGGTTCATCTTTATCCTGTTTGTTGTTTCCATTCTTATCTACCCACGAATCATACGGACCATCAATTTTCCCATTTTCATTTGTATCTTCTTCCATCCAATTTTTTAATGTTCCCTTATCTGGACTCTGACCAATTTTAGTAGGGGCATACGTTATCCCTTTAATAACATAAGGCTTATTATTCACCAAAAGCTGCCAGTGATCATTTTCATACTGAACTAAACGAACCTTTCCGTTACCAACTTTTTTCTTTACCTTTCCTAGCTCTATCTTATCCAACTGCAGTCTCTTTTTTACCTTATCAACCAAACTTTTTTCAATAATTTTTCCGGGGTAGGTAACAATAGTATCGTTATCCGCATCATTATCATATCCATTTTGAACTTCAATTTTCATCCATTTATAGTCCAAATTTAACTCTGGATGAAAACGTATGATATGACGAATCTTAGCAATGGCCGCTTGTCCGGGATACCAGGGTGTCTGCCAATAAGTCCAACCAACGGTTTTAGGATAATGAACTACAATTGCGTGATAGGCTCTAAGCGCTTCATAATACATTTGCGATTTTTCAAAAATCATGCCTAAATAAAAAAGCCTAACCCCCCAAGGCTCCGGAGCTGTAACCCATTTAAAATACGCAGCCTCTAAATCATCCACATGCACAAAATCCCAATGGCTGCCTTTAAGACGGCCTTCTTTTTTAAGTTTTTTGTATGCCGGATTATTATAAATATCTCCTGTATTAGGATAAATCCCCTCCCCAATAGCTTCTGACAACCCTTTTACATCCAAAATAGAATAATAATACCGTGATGTCCCTACATTAAGAAATTTTCCGTATTTTGTGTAATCTATTATTTGTGCCTTACCTTTTGTATGAAGTTTTGGCCTAGTTCTAACCGTCTTTTCACGTTTTTTTTCAATTTCTTCTTCATATTCTCCCGTTAAAATTTTGATACTCGCCAAACTTTTTTCTTTAACAGACCAATACCACCCTCGCGGGTCCCAGGCTTGCGCCCATGGATATTGATCAATAAGACTTTGAAATTGTGTTATAGATTCTTGCGTTTTCCCATGATTCATTAAATATTCAGCCCGAATAAAAAGACATGTTCCAATATCATTCATGGCTTGATATTTTTTTTCTTCGCCACGCTCAGGAAAACCTTTTAATTGTTTATTAAATCGATCCGCCTCAGCTCCAAACAACTCTAAACATTTTTTTATCAAAGCCTCTAAACGCTCCCAATTATTCTGGCTAGACGCTTCCCAAGACAGCTGCACAAATTCTTCGGAAGTTTTGGCTTCTATAGAAGAACTTTCGACTTTCTTATTTTCAACCTGCTCATTGGAGGTTGCTTGTTGTGGCACAAAAATTATGCCAATAAAAAATATGAAAATAAAAATTTTGTACATTTGTTTTTTCATCCCACAACCGCTCCTGAAGAAAGTCCTTTGATAATATGTTTTTGCATAGCCAAATAAACTATAATAATAGGAATAACCGATATGGTTAACCCCGCCATTAATACAGGATAATCTACGCTATGCGCCCCTTGGAACACCATAATACCTCTCTGCAAAGGCATAAGATCTTTATCATTTAATAAAAGCTGTGCAAGAATATATTCGTTCCAGACATTAAGAGAATTAAAAATAACAATTACGGCTATTGCCGGCCTGGCCAATGGTAGGGCAATATGCCACCAAATTCTCATTTTCCCACAACCATCAATCCGCGCAGCATCTTCCAAATCCGGAGACATTTTATCAAAAAAAGTTTTCAATAAAAGAATGCTCATGGATAGCCCGACATTAACCATACACAAAATATATCCTAATTTCGTATTTGCTAAACCAAGTTTATTCATAAGAACAACCAAAGGAACAAAACTTCCCGGCAAAGGAATCATCAAAGCCAAAACAAACATATAAAAGAAAAGATTCTTCCCTGGAAATTTAAGACGAGAAAAAGCATATGCGGCTAATGACGCAATAATAACAATACAAAAAACAACGGAAGTTGTATAAATGATACTATTTAAAAAATATGTTCCAAAATTACCCTGCTCCCACGCATGAATAAAATTCTCAAAATGTAAGGTTTGTGGGATGAACGATTTATCAACAAACACTGTTTCATTCGTCATTAAAGCTGACCGCAACATCCAAAAAAGCGGAAACAAACACGCCATAGCCACTGTCATAAGAAAGATATGCAGAAAAGATGATTTTAATATAGATTTGACTTTATAATAATTCATAAAATTAAGCCTGCTTTGTTCTATCAGATATCATTTTAAAACCCAGGGACACGCCAACTAGAATAAGACCAAACACAACCCCCATCGAACACGCATACCCAAAACGATTTGTCCCTGTCATCGCTGAAAGAATACGTGTTACAGGAACGTCTGTATGGTAAACGAGCCCCTGTCCGACCATAGACAATATCAATACAAAAGCTTGCATAGATCCTAAAACGGTCAAAATAACAACAACCAAAATAACCGGCACCATCATCGGAATCGTAACATTCTTTAAAACACTCCACCAACCAGCTCCATCTACTTTAGCAGCTTCATACAGCTGTCGATCAATAGTCTGCAACCCAGCCAAAAGCATAATAAAACCCCAACCAAACCCCTTCCAACTATGCACAATAGCAATACACGGCAACGCCGTTTTGGGATCAGACAACCAATTATTCACTAAATGGTGCAAACCAATTTTATCTAAAAAATGATTAAATAACCCAATATGCTGGCCATTTTGCATTCCTGAATACAAAATCCATGACCAAATAAGCCCCACAACTATTTCCGATAGAACCGGAGGGATAAAAAAGAGTACCCGATAAAATCGTTTTAATCGAATTTCTCGATCACACGCTAAAGCCAAGGCAAACGCCAAACAATTCTGAAATGTAAGGGCCACGAGCGTAATAAATCCCGCATTCCACATAGATTTCCACCAAATACCATCTTGCATTAAATCTGAAAAATTCTCAAATCCTACAAAAATTTTTTGAGAACTTATCCCATTCCACTGGTGAAATGAAAGACGAAAAATATCAAAAAAAGGATAAATATAAAACACTGAAAATATCGCGATGGCAGGCAAGGCAAAAGCAAAAGACTGAGCATTGCTTTTTGTGGCGGTGAGTCGTTTATTAGAAATCATATTAATTTTATCTTCCTCTTCTTGATTTTTTTAACTCTTTCTCTTTAACTTCTTGAACTTCACGCGCTACTTGTTCTGGTGTTTTTTCACCAATGATAATAGACTGAATCCCTTTATCCATACGTTCTAAAACCAAGGGAAATTCATTTTGCATCCAAATTGTTGGATGCGTCGTATTATCCATAACTTCAGCAAATTGAGATAAAATGGGAGGAATAGCCGATAAAGCTTCGCGGTTAGATGGCAAATTACGTGTTTCTTTTGCTAAAAAGGCCTGCTGCTCTTTTGCTGTTAGCCATTTCAAAAAGGCAATTGTTTTATCTCTTCTAGGTGAACTATTATTGATGACCAACGAAGATCCTGCGCCACCCCAAATGCTCATCGGTCGATTCTTATTAAATACTGGGGGAAGCATCGCTCCATATTCTAAATCAGGATTCATGTCATGATAGATATTAACACTCCAAGAACCATTAAAAGAAAAAGCCGCCCGTTCAAGGGCAAAATCTTGTTCGGCTAACTTGTTAAGTTTTGTTACAATTCCCTCGGCAAAAGCTCCACTTTCACTCAATGTTTTAAAAATAGTAAAAACCTTAATCCAATCCGGGTCTGTATATGAGATTTCTCCCCGGTACGTGGCCATAATTTTTTCTTCTCCCATAATATTAAAAGCGTAATTCGAAGCAAAACAATCGGCCATCCACATTTCACCCCATCCGGAAACCAGACCTGATATACCGACGCGCTTTAAAGCCGCAATCGCGGCCAAAAAACCTTCAAAGGTCTTTGGCGGAGCCATAATACCAGCCTTGGCCAAAAGTTTTTTATTATAAAGCATCTGGATATTGGTTACATCTAGCGGAACCCCATAAACACCGGGTTTTACGTCATAAATATTACCTTCTTTAAAACGATTTACATTAAGCGCTTTAGCAAAAAGACTCTTTTCCCATTCTCCATTATTTTTTTGAAATTCTTCGGTAAGATCAGTTATAAAACCACTATTAATAAAGGAAGCAAATATTTCTTTTTTATCTAAAACACCATAAACGTCCGGCAAAACCTTGGCTTGGGCCGAGGCAATAATTTTTTGGGTATACGCATCGGAGGGGGCATAAAGATCAAATTTAATCTTAACACCTGTTTGTTCTTCATATTTCACAGCCAATTGTTCAAAAGCTTCATGACGATCTGTCATCCAATGCCAGATAGAAATCGTGTTCATATCCTGCTTTTTTTTGGCACATCCAACGACTAAAAACAAACATAAAATAACACCCAATAATTTTCTCATTCTATCTCCTAACCCATCAAAACCTTCACCTGATGAACTTTTCCATCGGCAAACGGTCTAATTAAATTATCCGGAAGTTCTATCCCATCGACAACAACTTTCTTCACGCCTTTTTCTTTGCCCTCGGGATTACGTATTTCAATATCATAAATGTCGCCTCGAAACGGCCGGCGGACACTGAATTTTTTCCATTTCTTAGGGATGCATGGGTCAATCCTTAAACCGTCAAATTCTCGCCGTACCCCCATAATCCATTCTGTAGCCAACATAAAATTCCATCCGGAGGAACCGGTAATCCATGTAAAAGCCCCTTCACCATAAAGATACGGATGCTGCGGCCCAATAAGATATTCGGCAAAAACATAAGGTTCCGCCTTATAAACATCCATATTTTTTTGAGCATTCGGCATAATTTTTCTGGCGGCTTCATAAGCTTTGTCACCGTAGCCCGTCATGGCGTAAGCGACAGCCATAAAAGTTGCGGCATGACAAAAAACCGCTGCATTTTCTTTTGTGCCTTCAGTAAACATACTAATACGCCCCAATCGCTTCACCCAATCGGAATAAGCAGGATGAAAAAGAGCCAACCCATGCTTACCATTCAAATGTTTCTCAACAGAGCTAACAACTTGTTTTAAACGTTTCCCTTGCGCCGCTCCCGACAGAATAGCCCATGCCTGCGAATTTAAAAATATCTTTCCCTCTTTATCTTGCTTACTTCCATAAACATCACCCTGATCATCGAAACCTCGAGAATACCAGGAACCATCCCATCCCACAGAATTAATACGATCTTCCATGGTTTTGGTCATCTGCAAAATTTCTGTTTGCTTGGCTTCATCACCGACCAACTCTAATAATTCCGCCAATAACTTTAATGATCGCACTAAAGCCTGGGCCAACCATACACTTTCTCCACGGTGCTTAATACCTGCCGCATCAATAGCATCATTCCAATCTGCATGTCCTATACGAGGAAAACCTTTTTCTCCTACATCATTAAAGCAAAATCGAAGATTCCCCTCAATATGCTCCAATAAGGTTCCTTCTCCATCTGTTTGCGCAGAACCTTTAAAATTTTTATCAACTTCCCATCCACCAATCCATTTGTCTTTTAAATATGGCGTGTACGCCTTCAAAATATCTTTATCCCCTGTTTCCTTAATATAAGCACTGACCGTTGCTGTCAACCAAATGGGGTGATCTTTATTAGGAAGAAATTTATGAGGACCTTTAGTGTCAGACCATCCAGGCGCACAGGTTCCGTCTCGACGAATAAGCGTGGCCAGTTTCAAAATCTTTTCTTTTGTCAACTGAGGATTAATAGAAACAACCGCTTCAGAATCTTGACAAGAATCTCTATACCCCCGCCCTCCGGAACCTTCATGATAAAAACTCGGCGAGCGTGACCAAAAGTTACATATGTATACTTGATATTTTACCCAAATATTATAAATCGTATCAAAATCTTTATCCGGCGTCTTAATAACAATGTTGTCGACAATGCGGTCTTTCCATATTTGTTGTGTTGCCCGAAGTTCTTTTTTTGCGACTTTAACATCTTTATACTTTTTCAAAATTTTAGAAACATTTCCTATGCCTTTTGTCTGGCCTAAAACAATAGTAAATGTCTTCGTCTGTCCGGGTTTTAAGGTTACCTTATGTTTAAAGGCTCCGATAGAATCTTCGCCCGAACAAAAATGCACATTCTGAAATTTTCCATCCACAACAGCCTCGGGGTTTTCTTCTGTATTATACCTCCCCAAAAACGTATCTTTTCGTGTGCAACAGCCGGAAACAGGCAATGAAGTCCCAAAAAAGATATGCGTTTCAAACGGCTGAATATTCATGCCTCCCCATTCAGCTGTCTTTTTAGCAAGAACAGCTTTTTGCGCCTTATCATACCAAACACGATTATATAAAATCATAATATTTCTGTAACGCAACTCTTCATGATAATCCCCAACTAAAAATTCAACATAAGGAAACACTTCCAATTTCTTTTCTTTTTTAGATTGATTTTTTAACTCAACAATCCAGACTTCGCAATCATCATTTTCCGGAACAAAATAAGTCACTTCAGAAGAAACGGCATTATTAACTGACTTAATGGTTGTATATCCTAACCCATGGTGACAGGCATACGATTGTGGTTTAACGCGCAAAGGTTGATACGTGATTGACCAGGATTTGTTTTGTTCTCTAACAAAAACATATTTCCCTGGACGATCAGAATGCCAATTTTCCGGAAGCCACCGTGTAAGCCTGTTTGCCCGGCAATCTTTGTAAAAACTGTACCCACCGGCGCTTTGAGAAATGATCGAACAATAATTTTTATTTGTTAAGTAGTTAATCCAGGGGCGGGGGGTGTTGGGATTGGTAACAATATATTCTAATCCATCATCTGAAAAATGGCCATATTTCATAAAACATCCTCTTATGTATTTGTTTAATATAAATAAAAAGTCCGTAAGTGTACCATGGGAAAAGAATGTGGTCAAGAATTTTATGAGGGATATAACGTACTAATATTAGAAAGGTTATGGGTTTTCTGTTGCGGCAGTATACAATCTTGACATCTGCATAAAACTTATTTCACAAAACTTAAGCCCTAAATCCCAAGATTTATCTTGCCTGCGCTGACACCACTTCACATTACCATTGAGTTTCATCGGACTCTTTCCATCGGGCAATTTGACTTCAAAAGCAACCAACTCCTCAGGATGCTTAGCCTCTTTGGACACCAATCCAACACCTTCTGCCGAAGCATCGCACATATGAACACGGCTTCCAAATTCTTCAGAATAACCTTTAAATATATAAGAATATTTGGCCGGGAATTTAGCAGAAAACCGATCAAAGGAACGCTTATCTTCTATAGAATCTGTATCTGTTGGCATAATTTTTTATCCTGTTTTTGTGGAGCAAAACCGGACAAGACGGGACTTTGTCCCTTTTAACATTTTCTTGAAAGACATGCCGATTCTAAAATTATCTGAATTAGAAACATGTCGGACCCATTTGACTTGTCCAACAGCAAAAACAGGCTCTTGCTTTTCATTAAGGTCCAATTCAACTGTTATTTCTTTTGAAATTGGAATGGCATGAGTAGAAACACACCCTATCCCTTCTTCACTAAAATCAACTATTTTAGTCTGATCAAATAAACTGTCTTTACTTCCATCAACCGGCACTCCGCAGTTAACACGTTTACTCTTTCGTTTATTAATCATAGTTACCGCCCGTTTGTTTTATAATTCAATACTGAAGTGTTTGTTTCTTTAGTTTAAGGATACAATATATTTTGATAAATTTCAAGGGCACCGCGCAATCTTTTTTAAATTTATCGCGTCTGAACAATAAAAAATAATTTTTCTCCTGCCTTTAGCTTAATTTCCTTCAAATATTTGCCATTCAAAGACAACACATACTCATCTTCTTCTAAAATAAGCCGTGCTATGCGAATTTCGGCTGGCAAAGTTTGCCAACTACGAAGGTCCGCCTGTTCGGAACCGATATTGTATAAATTTGCAATGTACTTTACCCATTGTGAATTATTTTTGCCATGCTTACGTTCAATACTTTTTTCTATAGACCGTTCCGCCAAATATTTTCCTCCTGCACGTAAAGCCGTCTTAGCCATAATACGCTTTGCTCTATTTTTTAAATTATTTTTAGCAATCGCGTTGATGTCCTCTCCTAATTGTGTATGTACCTGCCAATGTTTTCGTTCTCCTTTATTACTTTTCTGTTCAATTTTAAATACACCAAAATCATTCAATGATTGGCGCACATCATATTTAGGAAAAACAAACTTCACAATATGTCCATCGGGCAATGGTATTGGCAGTGTGCCTTGATGTTTGATCGGCGATAACCCGTGATACTGGATGAAATAAATCTCCCCCTTACCTTGCCTTTCCTTCCAACTCTGAAAAGGAACGGCTGCGAATTTCCTTCGATATGTTTCAAAGACATCTGGGCCCATCCATTGAGCTGCCGCTAAAATATTTTCCTTAAGAACCTGTGGCATCTGAAAATCATAATTTGAAACATAATCTTTTTCATAAATATCCACCGCTTTTGCATACGCAATAAAGGCATTATTCTTATCTTCGTACGTGCCGTTGGCCTCATAAAGGATCCCCATAAGAAAGCGTGCGAAAGCGTCCTCTTTGTAAACATTTTTCTGATCAACAGCATACTTGCTATTAATCATGGCGAGTGTATTGTCCGCATCTCTGGCTTCAACCAAGGCTTCTTCAAAATTTCCTAACGCGATAAAATTTAAAGATTGAAAAATATTCAGCATCACACGCTCAAAGTCTTCCCCACGATAAGGCTCCGTATTGTCATTAATAAGCCATGTGCCCGCCTGCTTTGAAAGCGAGCGCGTATACAGCTGATCATAAATGCTCTTCGCTTTCTCAAAAACATCTACACTTTCCTCATACCGTTCTGCTAAATGCAAAACCATGGCATAATCTAAATAATAAAGAAGGCTATTGTTTTCACCATAACTTGCTATATTGTTTTCCATCAATTGAATCGCCTGATCAAACTGCTGCGCGACTGTAAGGCTGTTAATTTGGGGTTGAATCATCGGAGAGGAGGCACAGGAAATAAGGAGCAGCGGAAGAATTAAATAACCCAAACAACGAAAAATCATCACAAAGAAAACCGGGGCCGTTTTACCATTTTCTTAATATGTTTTTGTCCGATCCAAACTTTTTCATTGGTTGTCAAATTGATAAGCTCAAGGTTGACTTGATACAGGACAGCTGATTTACCCTTAACGGCATCTTCCACAGAATTAATACTGCCAATCAACATAAAATCGGCACCGCGTTCTTTGCCGATAGCTTTAATAGTTTCCGGAGAAGTATTCCCTTTTTGCATATCTTCTCGTTCAGCACGCACACCTTCACGTTCAACAGGAGAAGCCACAAATGTCACCTTGCCGGAATTAAGAAGCTCTTTTTCTAAATACTTTACAAAAACTTGCGCATTGATATGTTCTGCACTGCGGTTAACAATGTGTCCGACAATTACAACAGGACTTTTACCTTGGTTATCCGCAAAGCGCCCAACCCATGGTTTATTCAAACAATCCGAAACCATTTCTTCTGAGACCAACATCGCATCATAATCATTCCATTTTCCACTTAAATCGATTTTCTCATCCACCTCAACGCGCGTAACTTTAGTTGAAGTGCATCCACTCAACATTCCCGCCCCAATCACAGCACAGCCAAGAATTAATATTTTATTTTTTAACATAACGCCCTCCTCAGCTAACCTTTCTTAATATCATTAATCCACCCCAAAAAGTTGGATGCATATTTTCAGCCGTATTTTTATCAAAAAGAACTTCGTACCGATGAGAACTATTTTTTATAAAATCTAAAGTAGCATTTTTCGCATCAGACAAATTCGTATTATCAACTAAAATAATACATTTGTCGGAAAAATAAGGTTCGGCCACTTGAAGCCCTTTTAACTGATTTTTATAACTATGCTCTCCATCATAATAATACAAACCTATTGCCTCTTTATGCTTTTTCTGAAAATATTCTTCATAATCCATCATGTAAAAATGATGATTATCACTCTTTAAGACTTTAAAATATTCATTAAAATCCTCATAAACTCCCTTAAATTGCGAAAAATTATCTACGCCAATGCACGCCTTATCACTATTATTTAACAATCCTGAAAAAAATGTATACCCTTTCCAAACACCAACATTTACATACACTTCATTATCCGGTAAATTTTTAACAATTTTATTAATTATCGCTCCAATAGCAAAAGTAGACATGCGCTGAATTTTATTAATCTTTCCAAACACTTTCTTAAACACTTTATCGTCTTCCGGCAATCTGGCATTCACGATATCAAGGCATAGGCCCATCTTCTGAAATCGCTTTTGCCATTTTCGTTGAGAAGGCGTCATAACCTGATCAGGCTGAATAAATCGAAAAGAAATATTATTTATAAATTCCATTAATTCCATTTTATACAGCCTCTTTGCCTTTCTTTTTATAAATCAGCCTAAGATTCCGAACATACACGATAAGACCTGTCCCTTGACCAACGATAAAAACAGGGTCTTTTCGATAAATCGCATAAATAAGAAGCGTTACTCCACCAAAAAGACTAAAATACCAAAACGCTAAAGGAATATGGCTTTCCCGTTTGATTTCTGAACAGACCCATTGAACAACAAATCTCAAACTAAAAAATAGCTGCCCTGTGAACCCTACAATAAGCCACTTATTCATTTTTTCCCTCGAGCGATTAAAATCCTAAAAAAATCAACAATCACACGAAAAATTCTCCGATGATTGTATTTCGTATGTCCAAATTTACGCAGCCGATGATTCGAGACAATCTCTCCCACTTTGTAACCTTGCAAAGATAAACTCAAAGGAATAAACCGATGTTGCCCTTCCCAATTCAAAGCAATCTTATCGACACATTCTTTTTTGTACGCCCGCAAAGTACACGATACGTCATGAATTTTCATACCCGTAAATAAACGTTGCAGAACATTGCCGGATTTTGATAACCCTGCCTTAAGAAGAGTATCTTGCCTGGATTTACGCCACCCACATACGCAATTATATCCTTCATCCATTTTCTCTAATAACCTTGGAATATCCGCCGGATCATTCTGCAAGTCTGCATCCAAAGTGACAGCAACCTCACCTCGCGTCGCATCCAGACCTTTTCGCATAGCGTAAGTTTGTCCGCTTCTTTGCGGAAGAGATACAACTTTAACAACTTGAGGAAGATGACTTTTAAATTCTTTTAAAATAGCCGGCGTCTTATCGGATGAGCAATCATCAACAAAAACAATTTCATAAGGCATTAGCCCCTTCATCGTCTGTAAAAGCTCAGAAAATAGAGGCTCGAGAGATTCCTCTTCATTAAAAACAGGAACAACCACAGAGCATTTTATCGCCCCCTCAGACATTTTTATCTTTTCGGACAAGGATAATTTTCTCCATAAAATAATCATGAACTTTTTGTTTATCTAACTTTAATAATGCTGCAAAAAAATTTTTATCAATATGCAGATGCTTGCGTAGCATGTAGTCTTCTTGAAGAATATCTAAATTTGCCGTAGAAAAATTTATCAAATGATTATTAAAATCCTTCTCTGTTAGTAGACAATACACCTTTTGTTTTTCATTAAGAAGGCTGACTAATCGTTCTTTTGTCTCCTGATCTTCGCTTGTTGCAGACTTCTTCACTTGTTGATCAAAATACACCTGAAACTCTTTTTCATGAATATCATGACTTCCCACACCAATAACAACATCAGTGCTGGTATCTTCCTTAATAGTATGGGCAAACTTCTGCAAGGCGGCATGTGACGTCATCCCAGCTTTCCCTATTAATGTCGATTGTGCAAAAACAAACAACATAAGAATCCCTAAAGCTAACGGTGCCGTGGCGATTCTTTGACTCCTAAAAATAGTCCGCATACTAAAAACATAAGCAATCGCAAAAGGTAACAACCAGGCTTTATGAAATCCTGCGAGAAAAATGCCAATAAAACAATAAACAAAAAACCCGACACTAAAAATCACCATCAAAATATTTTTTTGTAATATATCTTTAGCCTTCCCAATAAAATCTTTTTGCGGCAAGCTTTCTAAAAGAAAATAACTCGTTAAAATAGCAAACGGTGTCGATAAAACTAACATGTAATGACTGATAATAAAATACATATTTGAAAAAAAGAAAAAAACAACTCCTACCCAACTTAAAAGAAACAATAACGCTTCTGACTCACCTTTTCTCTTTTCCAACACTCGCTTCAAAGTTAACGGAATCGCTGCGAAAAAAAACAAACTCCATGGGGCAAAATAATTAAATATAGTTTTTAAATAAAACAAGGAATGATCTAAAAACATTTTTACCCTTGCAACAAAAGCCCCTTCTGCTGCACCTCCAACCAAACGACTCTTTGTTTCGGTGACCAGCATGTATTCAACATAAGAGGCCCCATGCGTTTTGATCATAAATAAAAACCAAGGTAAAATAATGGCTGCCAAAATAAAAAACCCGCGCCCGAATCTCATAAAAGAAAGTACTTTAAAATTTCTTGTAAAAAGAGCATAAAGAAGAATCGTTCCCATTGGCGCTATGAAAGCAGCAAACCCTTTAATCATAAAACCCAAACCGCAAGCAACGAAAAACAGTACACTATGTTTTAATTTTTCCGGGTTCTTAATACATTTAAACCCATAATAAATCGCCATAACAATGAAAAAATTTAACGCCATATCAGGAACAGCATTTTTGGCATGACGAAAAAACAAAGGCACGGTCATAACAATAACAGCGCTCAGCGTGGCCATACGACGACGTCCAAAAAGGTCATTCGCGATTAACCACGTCAAACAAACAGCCAAACCGGCAAACAGAGCAGAAACACAACGCGCCGCAAACCAATTAACCCCAAAAATTTTATATGAAATTAAAATGAGCCAGTAAAAAAGGATGGGTTTCTGAAAACGGTCTTCCCCAAAATATTTAGGAGACATCACATTGCCTGTCGCCAACATATCTTGAGTACTTTTAAAATAAAAAATTTCATCGTCTCTGTATTCAGGACCATGAACATTTAGCCCTTGTACAAAAACAAAAAAACTAGCTATGAATAAAAGAACGCAAATAAGGGTATTATTAAATCTAAACATCATTCTACTTCTTTGGAGAAATAATAAAACTTTCTCTGTAAAGCTTCCTTACATCGGTTAAGAGATCTTTTGCCTGTCTCATCGTATCAAACGTCCCTACGTAAACCCTGTACCAAATACCTCTTTCTCCTAAATTCCTTTTCACAATAAACGCATCTATTTTTTTTTCTTTCAAATTCTCAAGAACTTTTTTTGCCTTACTTTCCTTCTTAAAAGAGGCTATTTGTATGGTATATTTCACACCTGTAAGTGGTGATGCTGTAGGAATAACTTTTTCTGGAACAGGCTTGGCCATTTCTTTTGGTTTTACTTCAAGAACTTCGATTTTTTCCGACACAATATTTTTTTTGGGTACAGCCAGTGGGACTGGTTCTTCTTCAATGAATTCATATTCTACATCAATAGGATATGATTCCTCTTCAGGAAAAATCTCGCTTAAAGGAACAACGTCGTCTCCGTTCTGTAAATTAAAAGCTACAAAAACGGCAATGGCAATACCAACAATAAAAACCCACAAGAACCAGGATTTCTTCATATATGTTCTCCTCACTATTATTGTTCAAGATTCCACATATAGTATCTTTTCTTATCCTGCAAATCAATTCTTTTTTACAACAATAAATAACATTGATTAAATCTTTTTTATTTGTTAAATTATTTTTTATGGCACATCTAAATCCTGAAACATGGGTTGACCAATATGGCGATTATCTTTATCGTTTTGCCCTAGGACGTCTACGC
The DNA here is from genome assembly GCA_029261055.1 of Candidatus Omnitrophota bacterium. Taxonomy (GTDB): domain Bacteria; phylum Omnitrophota; class Gorgyraeia; order Zapsychrales; family Zapsychraceae; genus JAJDCA01. The sequence goes on from JAJDCA010000039.1 coordinate 22,514, forward strand.
AACCCCAATGAAGCTGAAAATGCAGTCCAAGAAACTTTTCTAGCAGCCCTAAAAGGAATAAATAACTTTGCCGGCAAAGCTACAGAACGCACATGGCTGACCGGAATTCTAAAACATAAAATCATTGATACTTTTCGTAAAAAATACCGTGAAAAACCTGTTACGGATCTCCAGAATGATGAGGCTTCAATAGATCATTTTTTCGACCATTCTCACCATCTAAAAAAAACACCTTCTAACTGGAATCTTAATCCCAAGGAACTTTTGGAAAATAAAGAATTTTGGCAAATATTTCAACAATGCCAGGAAAAACTTCCCTCGACAGCAAGGGATGCTTTCCTGTTAAAAGAAATCGAAAAAATGGATGGCAAAAAAATTTGTAAAACACTCAATATCAGCTCTGCTAATTTTTGGGTCCTTTTACATCGTGCCAGATTACACCTTCGACAATGTTTAGAGATGAATTGGTTTGAAAAAAACCTGTAAGGATGTCTTTTTTCTAACGACTTATTAATATGAAACTTATGCTCAACTGTAAAGAAGCCTCCGAACTTATTTCAGAGGCACTAGAACACCGGCTCCCTTTAGGTCGCCGCATTTTACTTAAAATGCATTTAGCCATGTGTACAGCGTGTGCTAACGTAGGCCGTCAACTTAAAGGAATTCAAACCCTAATGTTTGAATATATTTCATCTGGAAAAAGCCCTATTTCACCTTCTAAAGAAGCTTTGCCTGACTCTGCCCGCAAACGAATAAAAAACCTACTAAAAAATGAAAAATAATATTTTAATATTCGACTTCGACGGAACCTTGGCCGATACGCTTTCCCATCTTGTCAAAATCAGCAATCGCTTAGCTGTCGAATTTAATTTTAAAAAAATTGAACCTCATCATATGTCCGACTTGCAGGCAATGACTTCACAAAAAATCCTTAAACACCTTAACATTCCTATTCTCAAAATTCCGCGCATCCTGGACAAAGCAAAAAAAGAAATGCATAAAGAAATACCTTTAATCCAACCGATCCAAGGCATTCGACAGATCCTCCATAACCTAAAATCTAAGGGCCATCAACTTGGCATTCTCAGCACCAATTCCACAAAAAACGTGACCACATTTTTAAAACGACATAACCTGGATATTTTTGATTTTATTCACACCTCAGCAAGGCCTTGGGGTAAAAACCACGCATTAAAGAAAATTATCAAACAAAATAAATTTCTTCCCGAGAAAATTCTTTTTATCGGCGATGAAACCCGCGACATTGAGGCCGCCCAAAAAGTCAAGATCCAAGTTGCCGCTGTCACGTGGGGCTACAACACCAAAGACGTCCTCAAAAAACACAACCCTGACTACCTCATACACAATCCAGAAGAATTATTAAACATAGTTTTAAAAAATATTTAACATACTAGTAGACAAACCACATTTGATTTACGGATTGTCTCCTTAAGATTAAGTAGGCATTTAAGGCGCTAACCTATAATTTAAACATTTTTTGTCTACTACGCGGTGTGGGTTTTTACAGCGGAAGATGCTGTTGCAGGGATGTCTGAGGCCTTAAGTTTTTTCGACAGGTAATAGGCTGCACAATCCATATCGTAAAAGATATTATCGCGACGTTCGACTTCGGCGAGCCAATCTTCGTCAACGGTGTCATTATTAAGATCATTGTAAAGACGGGTAAAACGATGAACATGCTGTTTAACACGTTTCTCGGCGTAAGGAACCATGGTTCCGGTTTTCATAATAAACGGCCAGTCGCTGGATTCGGCCAAAAGTAATTCCCGGGCAGCTTGATTTAACGCGCGCCGCTTAAGATCGCCCTGAAAACCTTCCTCTAAATACATAGAAAATTTCTCGGCCAATTCTAACATCCTCTGACCTGCTTTATGCAAATGCGGATAAATCCAATCATTCGTTTCATTCAACCAATACTCACTAAAACCCTTATGCCCCCAACTGGACGCGGCGGGCTGTGCCATTTGATTTGTAGGGTATTCAAATAAATATTCCGATGGTGTAATCATCTCAACAGTGTTTTGATCATACGCTGTTTTTCTAATAAGAAAATCAATCCACATAGGCCCTTCAAACCACCAATGCCCAAAAAGCTCCGCATCATAAGGAGAAACAATAATCGGCTTACGATCCATATGTGCAGACAAATGCTCAATTTGTTTCTGACGATTAAATAAAAAATTCCCCGCATGGATGGCTGCTTTTTCACGTGCCCAGTCCGGTCGATAAGCCTCTTTGTAGTCAAAGTCCCCTGTAATTTTCCAATACTTCATCCCCGTATTAATACGAATACCTTCAGGATGAATGTACGGCTTAATGTAATCAAAATCAAGTTCATACCCGATATCCTTGTAATACTCACGATAATCCGGATCTCCGGGATATCCTTCCTTAGAACTCCACACCTGCTTTGACGACTCCGTATCACGCCCAAAAGCAGCAACACCCGATGGAGAATAAAGCGGAGCATACACACTGTAACGTGGTGCCGGCGTAGCATTAACAATGCCATGCGTATCCACAAAAAAATACCGAATGCCAAATTCTTTAAGAATTTCATCTACGCCGGATGCATACGCACATTCCGGCAACCAAATGCCTTTAGGCGAACGCCCAAATGTCTTCTCATAAAACTCCACACCTGTTTTGACCTGCGCCCTCGCTGAAGAAGGGTTCACATTTAAAATGGGTAAATATCCATGCGTCGCACATGAGGTAACAATTTCCAGACATCCAATATCCTGAAATTTTTTAAAAGCCAAAACAAGATCTTTTTGATATTGATCGACAAAGATTTTCTTGGAGTCATGGAATCGTTTATTGTACATCAATGCCAACCCATGGAAATGTGGCTGATCCCCTGTGCGATCCATTTCTTTCTCAGAAAGCTCAATTAATTTATCCAAATGTTTCACATAACGATCTTGCAAAAGTGGATCACGCAACATGGCAACCAAAGGAGGGGTTAGGGACATAGTAACGCGAAAACCGATACCATCAGCAATAAGACCTTCATAAATTTGAATAAGGGGGATGTACGTTTCCGTAATGGCTTCATACAGCCAATTTTCTTCTAAAAGATCTTCTGCCTCAGGGTGACGAACAAAAGGCAAATGGGCATGCAGCATCAAACAAAGGTAACCTTGGGACATAATTTTTCCTAATCGTATTTCGTTTTATTTCTCTCAACACTCGTCGATATGAACTTTTCGTGCTGTTTGTCTTGCGACTTAGCCTTAAAATTAAGTGGAATTTTTCCATCCGGAAGAAAATATTTCAAAGCAAACGTGCCGTCAGGAGCCAACGGAATATTTTTTCCCTCTAAAGTAACTTTTGCTCCGGGTTGTGTACGTCCTCGGACAATTAATTCTGTTTCAAGTTCAAAGAAAAAATCTTTTTGTTCTTTACGTTCTTTTATTTCCGGCTGACTAATCTCTCCTGACCATCCAATACCGCCGGACGATCCCAATAAAGGACTTTTAAAATAACCTTTTTCAAATAACCCCTGCTGAATGGTGTCTTCAAAAACGCCTGCTTTACCCGATTCTAATACAGGAGCGCGCCATTCACTGACCTGGATACTTTCCTTAATAGGCTCCGCAACCGGTGCACCTTCGCCTGAATCTTTTTGCTTAGGTGACACGCCCCCCAAATAATACGACCGAATATCGTCATGCGTAAGGTTCATTTTAACCGGCGTCGCAAATTGACATTTTGTTACATTAAAAAAATTCTTATTATTTCTTACCGGATCCCCGTATTTTACAAAAGGAAGCGCTGCTTCATTATTCTCTTCAACATTTTTCCAAATAAAATCTTCGTGAGGCGTCATACTACTTTTCTGCGTCGTAATAAAATTAGACCGTGCCAACGAAAAAAACTCTCCACTCGATGTACGTAGCCCAAGATCACAGCAGTATGATGTATTTTCATTGCCCATGCTAATGTATTTATGTTTTGCAAAAGGCTCCACTTCAATATCAAACCAATGATTAGCATTCATCCCGTTAAAATCAATACATGTCACATCATACATACGTATGACATTTGTTATTTGTTCCCATGGTTCTGTAATTTTTTCTTTTACCTTTGCAATCGTATTGCCGTCAATTTCCCAATAGGCATAGAGCAAATGAGGCTCACAAGTTACCAATGTGATACCGGTCGTATCATATCGGCCTGGAAGTTCTTCGTTGTCGAGAAATATTTGTTTTTTGATGGTATTTTTCAATTTTGATAAACAGCCATCACGTCATCCGCAATGCTGTCCCATGAAAAAATAGTTTCTGTTGCCATCCGCCCGTTGCGCCCCATCCACTGAGCATGGTCAAAATCAGAAAACAACGTGTTTACACCCCATTCCGTAGAATCCGGGGCTGCTTGAATTTTTAATCCATTAACATCATGCCAAACAATTTCTGAAGGCCCTCCGTTAACGCTGGCAACCACAGGTTTTCCTGCACTCCAGGCCTCAAGAATTACAATCCCAAATGGTTCATTCCGACTCGGCACACAAATACAGTCAGCAGCTTTAAACAAATCTCTTAACTGCCACCCTCGTAAATGCCCTAAAAATCGAGTTGCATGCCCTACGCCCATCCAGTGAGCCATATCCTGAACTTGTTGTTTCATACCTCCGTCGCCGACAAAAACAAATTTAGCATGTGGATGCTCTTTTAAAATCCGAGGAACCGCTTCCATTAAAACATCGGGGCCTTTCTGCCCCACCATACGCCCTGCAAATAAAACCATGGGATCTAATGGCGATATTTCATACAAACGTTTAACAGAAGCTGGGTCAATCCAACCGTCATAATCATGACAATTAACACCATTGTAAATAACCTTGGACTTATCTTCCGGCAAACTGTAAATCCAATCCACTTCCCGCCGCAGTGTTTGAGAAACAGAAATCACCTTATCCGCGCAATACATTCCTTTCCATTCAATATGACTAATCCTTTCAGAAATGCCGCCAAGAAAATTGTTACCACAACGTCCGTACTCTGTCGAATGCATTGTAAAAACTGTTTTACGACCACGTCCATCTTTAACCCAAGCAAGGGCATTCGCGGTTAGCCAATCATGCCCGTGAACAATATCAAAAGCACCCCAGGTATCTTCCTCAACAAAAAGGGCTTCAACAAAAGCACGGCACATATTATTTATTTCTTCAACAAAATCAGAATGGAGATCAAAGGGACATCGGTGGTAATGAACACCATCGATGCATTCATACAAAGAATGGTTGGCATGCCCCATACGTGTAAAAACATGAATATCCTGTCCTTTGCGTGCTAAGGCACAAGCAAGATCAGTAACATGAGCGGCAACGCCACCGACATAAATGGAGTGAGCTGATTCCCAAGAAAGAATAGCAATACGCAATGAATTTTTCCTTAATGACGAATTTAACGTATTAATTTTAAATACTTTACCACAAATTGATAATTAATAAATAGTTTTTTTAGGCCTTCAGCTGGCCACAAGGAACACCCCAAATTTCCTGGGCATATTGACGAATAGTCCGATCACTGGAAAAACGGCCGGACCTGGCGACATTGATGATAGATTTTTTGGTCCACTCTTCTTTATTTTGATACATCACCGAAACGTCGTCTTGTGCCTGACAATAAGATTCAAAATCTGCACAAATTAAATAAGGATCATGTTGAAAAACGGATTCGATGATGGGGTCAAAAATACCTGGCTCTTTTTTGCAAAAGAAATCTTTTTTCAATAAAGCGTGGATTTCTTTAAGCTTGGCAGACTGCTCCACATATCCTGCCGGCTGATATCCTTGTTTTCTTAACTCTTCCACCTGAGGCGTCTTAAGCCCAAAAATAAAAATATTATTCTCTTCCACAGCCTCTGCAATTTCAACATTGGCCCCATCATACGTCCCAATCGTCAAAGCACCGTTCAACATAAATTTCATATTGCCGGTGCCTGAGGCTTCTGTACCAGCCGTCGAAATTTGCTCGGAAAGATCACTGGCGGGAAAAATTTTTTCAGCCAATGAAACCCGGTAATTTTCCAAGAATACCGTTTGAATTTTATCGCAAACATCTTTATCCCGATTAATCACATCCGCGATGCTATTAATAAATTTAATCGTCAGCTTAGCCATAAAATATCCTGGCGCTGATTTACCACCGACAATAAATGTTCTGGGCTGAATAAATTTACTCGGATCATTTTTAATCTGCAAGTACTGTGCAATCATGTAAAAAGCAAACAACAGCTGACGCTTGTATTCATGCATACGTTTAATTTGCACATCAAATAACGATTGCGGATCAACTTTAATATCCATGGTTTTAAGAATGTACTCGGCTAAATTTTCTTTATTACTTGTTTTGATCTGTTGCCATTTTTTCCTAAAAACACCCTTTTCTTTAAACGACTCTATGCCCTTAAGCTTCTCGAGGTCTGTGACCCATTCCTCTCCAATGGTATGATTAATTAATTCTGAGAGACCTCTATTAGATTTCAAAAGCCACTGACGCTGAGTAATTCCGTTTGTCTTATTATTAAACTTTCCGGGATAAAATTTATCAAAATCCTGAAACAACCGCGTCTTGATGAGATCTGTATGTAAAGCCGATACCCCGTTAACTGAATGACTTCCTACAATACTTAAATGCGCCATCCGTACACGTTTGACTTCGCCATTCTCAATAATAGACATTCGCCGGCTCAGATCTCCATCCTTGGGAAATCGGTCTCTTACCTCATTTAAAAAATAATCATTAATTTCATAAACGATCTGCAAATGCCGCGGTAGAAGTTTTTCAAAGAGTTCCGTGGACCAACATTCCAAGGCCTCCGGCATGAGCGTATGATTGGTGTATGCAAAAGTCCGTTTAGTGATGTCCCAGGCAGACTCCCAACCCAACTTCTCTTCGTCAATCAAAACGCGCATCAATTCAACAATACCTAATGCAGGATGGGTATCGTTAAGCTGTATGGCCGCCTTATCCGGTAAATTTTTCAAGTTTGAATTTTCCGTTTTAAACCGTCGAAGAATATCGGCAATAGAGGCTGCCGTAAAAAAATATTCCTGTTTCAGACGAAGTTCCCTTCCTTCTCGAACATTGTCATTCGGGTAAAGAATTTTAGAAATATTTTCTGAAAAAATCTTTTGATACACAGCCTTTTCATAATCGCCATCATTAAAATAATCTAAATCAAATTCTTCCGTGCTTCTTGCCGACCAAAGGCGCAAAGTATTAACAACATCATTTTTGTATCCGACAACCGGCGTATCATACGGGACCGCTAAAACATCATGCGTATCAACCCACTTCACCTTAACATTGTTATTCTCATCTCGAACCTCTTCTGTCTTACCGTAAAATCGTATTTTTACCGTGTACTCCGGACGGGCAAATTCCCACGGACACCCTAACCTCAACCATTCGTCTGGAAGCTCTAGCTGATATCCATTTTGAATTTTTTGATGAAATATCCCGTAATCATAACGTATGCCATACCCATGAGCGGGAATTTGAAGAGTCGCCATGGACTCTATGAAACAAGCCGCCAGCCGTCCCAAACCGCCATTACCCAATCCTGCATCCGCTTCCTGATCACGCAACCGATCAAAATCCAAATTTAAATCCTCAAGAGCAGCCTTGACGGACCGATCTAATCCAAGGTTAACAATGAAATTACCGAGCAACCGACCAATAAGAAATTCCATCGACAAATAATACACTCTCTTAGAATTTTCTTTGTGGTACCTCTGTTGTGTAGTGATCCACCTTTCCACAATGCGATCTCGCGTCGCCAAAGAGAGCGACATAAAATTATCGTAGGGTGTTGCGGAATAAATATCTTTAGCCAAAGTGTACTCGCGATTAATATGAAAAGATAATTTAATACCACGTTTCGTCATGGCTTTATGTTCATTTGTCCAATCACTCTTTACTTTCTCATACAAATTTTGCATTTTCTCTCCTGTAGGACAAGCCTAACTAAGCCCTTACTGTTTTGTTTTATTTTCCTGACAAAATACACTATTCTTACCCTTCTTCTTTGCATGATACAAATTTGCATCTGCTTTAAGAATCAAATCGTGCCTTGTCATTTGTTTAACAGCTTTAACCACACCTATGCTGACAGTCACCTTTTTTTTAACTTTAAGGCTTTCAACACTGCCTCTAATTTTTTCAGCTACAACTTTAGCTTCTGATATTCTTGTTTCCGGCAATATGACAACAAATTCATCGCCCGCATACCGACAGATAATATCTACTTCTCTCAAACTGGAATGTAATACTTCTCCTATTTTCTTTAATAAACCATCTCCCTCCAAATGACCAAAAGAATCATTGTACGATTTAAAATTATCAATATCCATCATCAAAAAACATAACGGGTGCCCGAATCTATGAAATCGATTAATTTCTTGATCTAAACTTTGCATTAAATAACGAAAATTGTACAAATTAGTTAAAGGGTCGGTGATTGTTAAATATTTCAATTCCTTGTACAGCCGTGCATTCTCAATCGCTACGGCAGACTGACGAACCAAGGCTAAAAGAAGCCTTAAATCAAGCTCCGTGTAAACATTGTGATCTTCGCCTTTTTTCTCTGTAACATTAACTACTCCAATAAGTTTTTGATCTAACATAATGGGCACACTCAAAAAAGATTTCGTATGGTAAGCAGAATAATTCTTTCGCCCAACACGTCTATCCGTGTCGATAAGCTTCACCAAAAGAAGCTTCTTTTCTTTAGCCACCACACCGGCAATACCATGACCTAAACTTAACTTTGTTTCCTTAATAATTTTTTCATCCAGCCCCACGGCGCCTTTAATGCACAACGTTCCCGTACTTTCATCCAACAACATCAAAGAACAACGATCCGATTCTAAAATAGCTGCAATTTGCTTAACAACAAAATCTATTAAATCGTTTAATTTATTAATCGTGCCAATTTTCTCGTCAAAATTTAAAATTTGTTCAAATTTATGTTTTTCAAAAGCCAAGCTTTTATTTATTGCTTTAAGCTTATTGCGCGACTCAACTTGTTCAGTAACATCTTTCCAAACGGAAACAAAATGAGTAATTTCTCCAGAAACATCCTTAATAGGTGTGACTGTTTGATCTGCATAATAAAACGTACCGTCTTTCTTTTTATTGGTAATATTGGCTCGAAAGGTCTTTCCGGAAAGAATTTCATTCCACATCGCAACGTAGAATTCATCAGGATGCTTGCCTGACTTTAAAACGCGTGGTGTTTTACCCAAAACTTCATCTCTGGCATATCCGGTCGTGTTTTCAAAGGCAGGATTAACATATTCGATATGGCCATCTTTATCCGTAATGACAATATGCTCGGCGGTCTGCTCCACAGCAACAGCCAACATCTTAAGCCGCTCTAACTGCTGTTTGCTTGTTTTTTTAGATTTTTGCTCTTTCATATGAACATATTTTAACATAAAAAAAGATGACGGTCACTTTTTTTAGCATATTCGCGGTAATTGTTCGCCGCTGATCATATCAACAATACGTTCGACACCAATTTTACTTTTCATGATGACTGGTGCAGAAGATCTCGCCTTCACCTGACCAACAAGCCTTGCCCCCTTTCCATAAGGATGTGCCTGCATAATTTTAAGAGCGGCCCCTGCATGATTGTGTGGAATAAAGGCGACAAATCGGCCTTCACACGCTACATACAAAGGATCAAAACCTAACATTTCACAGGCTCCTGCGACATCTTCACGGACAGGAACACTTCTTTCATCAATATGAATACTTACCCTTGCAACTGAAGCAATCTCATTAAGCGTGCTCGCCATGCCGCCTCTTGTTAAATCACGCAAACAATGAACATCCATCTCTTCTGATACAAGATTATTTATTAAACCTGCTAACGGAGCGGTGTCGCTTTCAATATTATTTTCAAAAGACAAACCTTCGCGCTGTGCCATGATGGCCATGCCATGGCGACCAATATCCCCATTGACAATCACGGCATCTCCCGGCCTAACCTGGCTGGGATGAATTTGCTGTGAATGCCCAACAAAACCAATGCCCGATGTATTAATAAACAAACCATCTCCCTTTCCTTTATCTACAACCTTTGTATCTCCGGTAACAATTTGAACGCCGGCTTCATCCGCAGCCCTCTTCATAGATTGAACAATGGTCCACAACGTTTCCATGGACAACCCTTCTTCAATAATAAAACCCACACTCAAATAGTGTGGACACGCCCCAGACATAGCTAAATCATTTACGGTGCCATTAATCGCTAATGTTCCAATATTCCCTCCTGGAAATATTAAGGGCTGAACCACATAAGAATCCGTGGTAAACGCCATCTTTTCTGATTCACCTTCAAAAACAACCGCATCATGCCCTTGATCTAAAAGAGAATTACCAAAAGCACCCACAAACATCTTTTCAATCAATTGATGCATCAACTTTCCTCCGCCGCCATGGGCAAGAAGGACTTTAGGATATTGTGTAATAGGGATGGGGCAAGATGTGGAAAAATTGGTAGACATATTTTTCTAAAAGAAACAAGGTGCAAGGCACAAGAAGCAAGAACAAATAATATTCAATATCTAAATTTAAATTTTGAAATTTGTTTGTATCTTGCTTCTTGTTTCTTACAACTTGATTCTTACTTCTTAATCGTTAAACATTATTTCCGATACCGGTAATACGCTGCGCACGCGCCTTCTGTAGAAACCATGGTTGCGCCCAGAGGATGTTCAGGGGTGCATTGTACTCCAAACGCAGAACATTCATTTGGTTTTTTAATGCCCTGAAGAATTTCGCCACTCACACATAGAGAACTTTCGTTAACATTCAATTCTTCAATGGCAAAACGTTGTTCGGCATCGAATGATTTGTATTCCTCTTGCAAACCTAAACCACTCTGTGGAATCTCTCCAATACCGCGCCACTTGCGTGCACGAACACAAAAAACTTCCATGACTATTCGCTGCGCCTCTGTATTCCCCCGCTCCTGCACCACACGCGTGTATTGATTTTCAACTTCAGCGCGACCTTCTTCAAGCTGAGCAACACACATGGCTATGCCTTGTAAAATATCCAACGGCTCAAAACCTGTCACAACAATCGGCACTTTGTATTTTGGCGCAATCGGAAAGTATTCTTCATACCCCATGACCGCGCATACATGACCAGCTGCTAAAAATCCTTGCACACGATTATTGGGTGAAGAAAGAATAGCTTCCATGGCCGGAGGTACTAAAACATGAGAGACAAGCAGTGAAAAGTTTTTGATACTCTGCCTCTTCGCTTGATACACGGCCATGGCATTGGCCGGGGCGGTGGTTTCAAACCCCACCGCAAAAAAAACAATCTCTTTCTCTGGATTCTCCTGCGCAATCTTAAGCGCATCCAATGGAGAATACACCATGCGCACATCGCCACCTTCCGCCTTAACCGCCAATAAATCCTTGTGCGACCCCGGGACACGCAACATATCTCCAAAAGAACAAAAAATAACGTGCGACTGCGATGCAATAATCATCGCCTTGTCAATCAGCTCCATCGGCGTCACACACACAGGACACCCCGGCCCATGCACCAATTCAATATCCTTAGGCAACAACTGATCAATTCCAAATTTCACAATCGCATGCGTCTGCCCTCCACAAATTTCCATGATGACATGAGGTCGCGTCGTAATACGATGTATTTCCTGAGAAAGTTTTTTAGCTAAATCGGCATCGCGGTATTCATCAAGAAATTTCATGATTCCAATTCCTCCATCTCCCCCATCTCTTCCAAATACTCAAACACTTTTAATGCCTCTTGCTCGTCGACTTTATTCAAAGCAAACCCGACATGCACAATGACATATTCCCCTACCTGCGCATCCGGTACATAAGCTAGGGACACCTCTTTTACAATCCCTCCAAAACTTACACGTGATGTTTTGAAAATAGGATCTTCATTGTCGTTGATGCTAATAATTTTTCCGGGAATGGCTAAACACATATTTCATCTCTTGTGTAAACATTCCTCGGGGGTTTGCATTCAAAAAAACCAGGCAATCCCCCGAGGTATGTTTACAGTTACCTTAAATTAATTTATTAATTGCGACCACCGCCTGTCCAAGAGAAATACTACCATCATTCGGTGGAAAGCGTTGAGGCCAATATGGAGAAAAGCCTTCTTCCCTTAATCGTCGAATAAGACCTTCGGTTAAATATTTATTCTGAAAACAACCGCCACTTAAAACAACATTATTCTCGCCGGCACGACGCGCCATGTCAACTGCAATTTCAATGAGGGTATTGTGAAACTTAGCGGAGATACCACTAACAGGTATCTTGGCCTGCACATCAACCAGAACAGCCTCGATCATCAACTGCCAATCAACAATCACCGCCTCGCTCGCACTTTCAGATGGATCGATGATTGTGTAATCGTACGTTTCGTTTGTTTTCTCTTTAATGGCAACATATTCTAACATACACGCAGCTTGTCCTTCAAATACAACATATGTTCGTAAACCAACTAAAGCGGCCACAGCATCAAACAAACGCCCCACGCTCGACGTCAGAGGAGAATTAATACCCTTTATTAACATTTGCTGCACTACGTTCATTTGGCGAGATCCAATTTCCTGAAACTCGGACTTTTCCTCAGCAGAAAGCCTCAGAGTTTCAATGAGCGGGAGGATCCACGCCGGGCGGAGGGGCCCGCGAGTGAAACTCTGAGGATTTCCTTGCTCATCACCAAAAACCGAATACAACAAACCTGCTGCCGCGCGCCAAGGTTCTTTGATGGCCGCTTCTCCACCAGGAAGAGGGAATTGACGAAAATGGCCGAACCGTTGAAAATCGGTTAATGTTGCCGAAAGAAATTCACCGCCCCACACGCTACCGTCGGAACCGTATCCCGTTCCATCCCAAACAATCCCGAAAACAGATTCCTCCAGACCATGTTCGGCCATGCATGCCACAACATGCGCATGATGGTGCTGAACCATGGTAAGCGGAAAATTTTTGGCTTTAGCCTCTTGTGTTGACAAATAATCCGGATGTTGATCGCAAACAATCTGCTTCACAGGCTCATCATAAATGCTCTGCAATGTCTCAATCGTGTGACGAAATGCCGTCAAAGATTGCGGAGTTTCGAGGTCTCCAATATGCTGGCTCACAAAAACTTGATCCTTCACCGCCAATGCCACTGTATTTTTTAAATGTCCGCCGACAGCAAGAGTGGTTACGCTTTGATTCTTAATACGCACAGGTAAAGGTGCATAACCGCGCGCCCGACGTAACATCATGGGATTAGCAGCCATCACGCGGACAACCGAATCATCAACATGCCGAACAATAGGACGATTATGCACTAAAAAGACATCGGCAATACCTGTCAATCTTTCTAAAGCCTCATGCTCATCAATACACATCGGCTCGTCTGACAGATTGGCACTCGTAGCTACAATCGAACAACCTAATTCTTTCATCAAAATATGATGCAGCGGTGTGTACGGCAACATCACCCCAAGATAGGGATTATTCGGGGCTACGGAAAAGCTCACACCTTGCCGCCCTGGTTTTTTCTCTAAAAGTACAATGGGCGCTTCCGGCGACAAAAGGAGTTGCTCTTCCACTGCGGAAACATGACAATACGATGTAACAGCATCTAACGACGGTGCCATCACAGCAAATGGTTTTTCCTCACGATGCTTGCGCCTCCTTAACTGACGAACACTTTCCTCAGTCTGCGCATCCACCATTAAATGAAATCCCCCCAACCCCTTCACTGCGACAATGCGGCCATTTTCAATGGCGGCCACGGCTTGTAGAACAGCCTCATGCTGTACCGACAAACACCCCCCCTTCTCGTCCCACAAAGCCATATGTGGGCCACACGCTGAACAGGCATTGGGCTGCGCATGGAAACGCCGATTAAAAGGGTCTTCGTATTCTTCACGACAATCCGCGCACATGGTAAAATTGTTCATCGATGTATTGGCACGGTCATAAGGTAAAGCCTCAACAATCGAATACCGCGGACCACAATGGGTACAATTAGTAAAAGGGTACAAATAGTGGCGATCTGAAGAATCAAAAATTTCTTTAATACATAAATGACACGTAGCCATATCTGGTAATACAAGCGCTAATTTTTCCTGAGAAGAATTACTGGAACGAATGGTAAATTCTGAAAACCCGGTTGGTTCTAATGAATGGCTTCGTAAATCATGAATGGAAGAATACGGCGGAACCTCTTTTTTAAGACGGGAAGAAAAGGCTCCCAGAGATCGCGCAGAGCCCTCCACTTCGATGGATACTCCTGCAGAAGAATTTTGTACCCACCCAGTTAATTTCAACTCTTGAGCCAATCTGTAAACAAAAGGACGAAACCCTACCCCTTGAACAATGCCACTAATGTCTAATCGGAGACGTTGCATACGCACCTCGTAGGTGTAAGCGCACCTCGTAGGTGCGCTTACACCTACGAGGTGCGTATTTACGGTTCGACTTCAATACTTTCTAACAAAATACTCTGCGCTTGTGGGTCGGATGTATCGTCGTTAGTGACAATGTCCAACTGAGCGCCTTCGGCAATACTGCCAACAACCCCATCAACAAAATGCCCACGAAAATGATCTGCCGAAATATGACTCAAAGCCCCAAGTTTCACCTTAACCTGCGTAACCCGCTCTGCATTTTGCTCACGCGCAATCGTTTCAATTTTGCTTAACAAATTACTAATCAAAGACAATTCATGCGTCATTACCGACCTCCTTTCAAACATAACCGTAAACGAACCTCGTAGGTTCGGAATCCCGAACCTACGAGGTTCGTTTACGGTTAAACATCCTCTAAAATTAATTCTATTACGTTTTCTACAACTGTCTCAACCTCCGAAGATAGACCCTCGCCTGGCTCAAAATTTTTTCCTTCAATGCCGTACACAATCATTTTGGCAGGAAGCTGGTCCAATGAACGGGCGAGTTCAATGGTTTCGGCTAAACTAAAAGCATGCGTCGAACACGGAAAAAGTTCTTTTGGAATTGGGTCAACGCCGACATCTAAGCGAACAATGTCGCCCGACGAACGCCCGGATAAAACAGCATCAACTAAAATAACTAAAGAAGCATCCTTCCACGCCTCCAACAAACGAAAACTTTCACCCGAATCCTGGATTAATTCGACACCGGCAAAACCACCACGCTCTTTCAGTCGCTGAATCACAAAAGGACCAACACCATCATCCTGACGAAATACATTACCTATGCCGATGACTTTTTTCATCTATCTACGATTGACTGTTAATTTAAGGAAATGACAAGAACATGAAATGCATGGATCGTAGTTGCGAATCGCTTGTTCGCAATGCCACTGAAGCTTTTCATCGGGAAGATCAATATTCGATTGAACAAAATGCCACAAGTCTTTTTCAATCGTGGGCTGATTCACGGCTGTCGGAGAAACAATCTTGGCATCCTGAACAATACCAGCATCATCAATTGTGTAACGATGGTAACAAATACCCCGTGGGGCTTCCGTGCAGCCGTACCCTGTTCCAGCTCTTGGATGAACATCCACCGAAGGCCTATCCGGCTCTTCGTAGTCTTCAATAATTTTAATCGATTCATCAAACGCAGCCACAACCTCCACCGCACGAATCATGATGCTTTTAAATGGATTGTTACAATGCCTTCCCAATCCAATTTCTTGGCTAACATTTTTAGCCAACTCGGGCAATTGTTCAAAATTTAAATTGAACCGGGCCAAAGGACCAACATGCGCTGTGCCCCGTCCTTTAACATTCGTATGTAATGACGTTGAATGCTCGACGTGTGACTCCACTAAATGATTGTCGTATTCCCGAATAGGAATATCCAGCCCCTTATTTGAAATTAATTGTCCTTCAATAATGGCATACTCGTCCAGATGCGACATGGCAATAAATTCGTAATCCAATTCTAATTCGGGGAATGTAAACGTTGAAACCAATTTACCAATTTCAATAGCGGCATCCCGCCCCCATTTCAAATCGTCGAGGAGTGTTCTCAATTCTTTCTTTGTCGGAACTTTGTAAAAACCCCCGACCTTAAGATTAATCGGATGAATTTCTCGTCCGCCCAACAGCACCATGATGTCATTACCAATCTTCTTTAATCGCAAAGCACTCTTCACCACATCCGGATGATCCTTGGCCATGGCAATCGCATCTTCGTACCCTAAAAAATCTGGAGCATGCAGCATCGCCAAATGCAACACATGACTCTCAATCCACTCGCCATTGTAAATCAATCGCCGTAATGCGCGCAAAGGTCCTTCCACCTTAACGCCACATAAATCTTCCATGGCGTAAGAAGCGCCCAGTTCGTAAGCAATCGGACAAATACCACAAATACGTGCTGTAATATCCGGCACCTCACGAAAATCACGGCCCCGCAAAAATGCCTCAAAAAATCGTGGTGGCTCAAAAATTTTCAACTTAACGTCTTCAACCTTACCATCCTTAATATCCACATGCATCGCCCCTTCCCCCTCGACACGGGCAAGGTAATCGACTTTGATTGTTCGTTTACTACTCATGACGTTCACTCTCCTTGCGAAACGGTTCGGCCCAGGCGTTAAAGCCGCGAAAGGCGCGGACTAATTCAGCTTTATCTCTTCCGTGTTCCGTCCACCATTCACTCAATGCCGATGTATTCGGTGTTTCATTCGGGCCAAAACATCCGTAACAACCGCGTGTGTACGCCGGGCACAAAGCTCCGCAGCCTGCTTGTGTAACCGGGCCAAGACACATCTCTCCTTTGGATACCGCAACACATGGCGTCATTCTGCGCTTACATTCTACACACACACTGTATGTTGGAATATTCGGTTTACGTCCATTCAAATAAGCACAGATCAATTCAATCAACTGGTATTTGTTAACCGGACATCCACGCAATTCAAAGTCAACCGGAACGTGATCAGAGATGGGAGTTGAAGTCGCCAATGTTGAAATGTATTGCGGCTTAGCGTAGACAATCGACGTAAACTCTTTCACATCACTAAAATTGCGTAAGGCCTGAATGCCTCCAGCCGTGGCACAAGCTCCAATTGTAATCAATACCTTGGATTGCTGCCGGACTTCCTTAATACGCTCGGCATCATGCGGCGTCGTCACAGAACCTTCCACCAAAGTAACATCGTACGGCCCCTCTTGCACAGCCCGTGAAGCCTCCGGAAAATTAGCAATTTCTACTTCGCCGGCAATAGCCAACAATTCATCTTCACAGTCAAGTAAACTAAGTTGACACCCATCGCAAGACGCAAATTTGTAAACAGCTAGTTTTGGTTTTTTAGACATTGTTAATATTCTATTTTTAGAAACAGAGAATTAAGAAGCAAGATGTAGAGATTAAATACAATAAAACACAAAAACTAATCAATTATTAAATTTCTCTACTTCTTATTTCTTACATCTTTACTCTTTACTTCTTTACCTCTTGATTCTCTGCTTCTTAAACCTTACACCTTTACTTCTTTTCTCAAACTTCCCTCACAGCAAACAACTCTTCAATTTCATCAAACCGAAAAACAGGCCCGTCCTTACAAATAAACTTTGGTCCGTACTGACAGTGTCCACAAAATCCAATAGCACATTTCATATTCCGCTCCATGGACACATAAATTTGTTCGGTCATGAGACCACATTTTTCAAGCTCCTGCACGGTAAACCTCATCATGATCTCCGGCCCACAGACCATGGCCAAAGTATTTTTCGGATCAAACCGCACTTTAGAAATAAGTGAAGGCACAACCCCAACGGTTCCATGCCAATCTTTTCCAGCTCGATCGACTGTAACACGCACCTGTAAATCAAATTTCGAACGCCATTCTTGAAGATCTTCCGGGTAAAGAATATCTTCCGGCGTCCGTGCCCCGTACAAAATAGCAACCTTACCGTACTTTTTACGATTAGCCAAAATGTGGTAAAACGCCGGCCGCAAAGGCGCCAAACCAATCCCTCCGGTCACAATCACCACATCCTTACCTTCCGCTGCTTCGACAGGCCAAGCACTTCCAAAAGGACCACGAACACCCACTGAGTCCCCTTCTTCTAACTTGCGTAAAGCCCCTGTCACACTTCCCACATCTCTGATGGTATGCATCAAATTTTCTTGCTTCGTTGGATCCCCGCTAATCGAAATAGGAACTTCCCCGACGCCAAAAACATACAACATATTAAATTGCCCGGGTAAAAATGAAAAACCGTCCTTCTTTTTTTCAGAGACAAGTTCCATCGTAAACGTGTCGTACGTTTCGGATTTAAGTTTTTGAATACGAAATTGTTGTGGAATCATTAATTAAGCCTCGCTTCAAAAGGCATGATGAATCATGCCCCTACACACAAAACATCCCCATTCCTGTACGGGCATGATTCATCATGCCCTTCACTTCCCATAAACATCCAACAACTGCATCCTTGTTTTCTCAAGACGCTGAGCAAGGACACCGGCAAATTTTTCTAACAATGTGTGCGCCAATGCATCATCGCCTCCGCACTTTCCTCGAAGACATCGCCCATCCAAAGCAACCGCGCTTGTCTCCTCCACAGCATTAGCCGTAAACCGCCATTCATGCGGTGGAATCAACCAAGACCACCCAAGAATATCTCCTGCCTCAACGGTTTGAATAATAATCGTGCCCCGCTCTGCACCATCAACCTCAATCGAAACCGCGCCCTTCTTCACAATGTAAAAAGCATTAGCTTCTTCACCCTGACGAAAAACAACATCTCCTTTAGAAAAATGTACATTCTTTCCACAGCCGGCAATCGTCTCAATCTGTTTCTCTTTTAAATTTCGAAAAAATGCATGTTCAGTTAATAAAGCCTTAATGTCTTTCATGATCTTACTCCTGTTTTTGAATAACAGCGACTTCTTCTGTAATGTCAATCCCCACGGGACACCAAGTAATACATCGCCCGCAACCCGTGCAACCCGAAACTCCAAACTGATCAACCCAGCTAGCGAGTTTGTGCGTCATCCATTGACGGTAACGTCCCTTTGTCGAACTGCGGATATTCCCCCCATGAATATGTGAAAAATCCATGGTAAAACATGAATCCCACAAACGCCACCGTTCAGCATGATCGCCTGTTAAATCTGTAACATCTTCAACGGTCGAGCAAAAACATGTCGGGCAGACCATGGTGCAATTAGCACAAGAAAGACACCGATCCGCCACATCATTCCAGCGCGGATGTTCGGCATTAGCCTGCAAATTTTCTTTAAGCCCTTCAGTTTTCAAAGTACGTTCGATTTGATCCTCAGCATTCTTCACGACTTGTCGGGCAGATTCTTTGGCAGACTCTTCAGCAGGATGCAACGAAAGATCTTTTAAAACATCCTTTCCTTTTGCCGTTCCCGTCTCAACAACAAAATAATGATGATACGGGGTGCAAACCTCAGTTAACGCAAGATCAAATCCACTCGTTACCTTAGGCCCTGAATTCATGGATGGACAAAAACATGTTTTAGCGGCCTGCCCACAATTAACCGCAATAATGAGGGATTTTTCTCGCCGCTCTTTGTAAATTGGATCAATGTGAGCCCCTTCTAAAAATATTTTATCCTGCATGGCAATCGCCGCCAATTCACACGCGCGTACACCTAAAAAGGCATACTTAGGCCCATCGCCTTGAGGTTCCGTAATTGTAAAAGATTTTTCCTGACGTTTGGCTTCCCAGAGTTTAACCTTCGGAGGGTAAAGAAATTTCTTCCACGTATGCGGACTCAGCACGTAACCAAATAACGCCTCATCATCCCGCTTTTTAAGACGGTAAATGCCCTTCTCCTGTTCATCTGTCCAGCCTTTGGGCAAATCTTCAACGGCATTTAACGTGTCGTAAATCACGACCTCGTCACGCACGGTTGGGCCAACAATTTCATACCCGTGCTTTTTAAGGGATTCAAACAGTGCTGTTAAATTTTCCCGCTCAATGATTTGCATTTTACCACCCTAAAAATTTCATACCCGCTCCAGAGAAAAAAATCACACCCCCGGTTAAAGCATGCGCGTAACGCCCAAATGTTTCTTTAACCACATACCTTGCCCCACAAGACAAAACCGCTGTGGCCGTCACCATGGTCAGCAAAGTTACGCTACTAAAAATACCAATTACTAAAACGGCTCCCCACATATTCCCTTTTACCGCAGGGTACATTAATAAAGGAATCAAAGGCTCGCATGGGCCTAACATAAAAATCATGAACAATGTTTTAGGCGCCTGTTGTAAAAAGAAACCATGCCCTTGACTATCCCTCGCCCGCCTACGTAAACTGTACGCAAAATAAACAAGCCCAAAAGCCATCAACGCCCACGCAGCACCCTGTCCACGAATAGATTCTAACCACGCAATTTTATTGATTGTAAGTCCCAAGCTAACACCTACGGCTCCTAACACAAATGCGGCAAGCAAATGACCAAGACCACAAAGAAAAACAAATTTTAAAATACGCGCAAACCGCCACTGTCGGCTTTTTGCCATCATGACAATCGGCAAATAATGGTCAGGGCCAAGGAGAACATGAAAAAAAGCAACTGCGCTTGTGGTGAGAACTAGTAAGGATATTTCTGGAGACATGCGACTAAACTCCTTATTGCTAATGAATCTGCTTAGGTAAGAACTAAGTAGTAAAATAACAAATAATTTAATAGAAATAAAGAAGAAATTCTTTATCTTTGTAATAACTTTTCACATCTTACATCAGTCTTCAGTTGTGAAATTGCCCCGCGGGGCAACTTTACAAGTCAAAATAATTAGTCAAATATTAAAAATACGTACGCACGTACATGCTTTTTAAAACTCCAGCATATCCGTCGATAAAATAATACAAATAAATTAAAAGCTCCGTTTTAAGTTATGTTTTTGCCCCACGGGGCAAAAATACAACTTACAAAATATTTAAAATACATTTTTAACACACATCACATTACTCTAAATTTTACAAACTTATTGCGTTTGGGCCTAAATCAGCGGTACAATGCGCTTGTCATGAAAAAGAACTTCGTCTTAAGTTGTATTTTTCTCTTTCTATTTTTTGGCGGAATGGGGATTAACCTTGCCCGGCAATGGCAATCCGAAGATACACCAAAAGAAATTGAATCCTTGTCGTTGGTCCTGCCGAAGGCTCAACGATTTTCTAAAAAAATTGGCCAACCACCCCATTTCGAGGCCTTTGGCCCCCACCCTACTACTGGGGAAGAAGTACTATTAGGACTGGCCTTTGTCACAACAGACATTGCCCCGAAAATTCTTGGTTACGCAGGTCCAATCAAAATGCTAGTCGGCACGGACCTCAAAGGCAAAATAACAAACACCCTCATCCTAAAACATTCCGAGACTCCTTCTTACGTTGTTGACATTCCTTCTTTTCTTGATCAATTTTCCAGCCTCGGGATTAAAAATACCTTTCACCTCGGGCAGGATCTCGACGGAATTTCCCGTGCCACCATTACATGCGAAGCTATTACGCGTGCTGTTGAAAAAAGCCTAAAAAAAATGGCTCGTCAACGCCTGGGATTGGAACCGACAGGCATGAGCGCAACACGCAAAAATTTCCCCTGGGATGAAATAATCATTCCGCTTATTTTATTCGGCATGGCTGTAACCGGAATTTTAACCTACAACAAAAAACTTCGTTGGGCATCCCTTTTGGTTGGACTTATTTATTTCGGATTAATCAAAAGCACCCTTGTCTCCACCGTACAGATTGCTAACATCGCCCTTTTAAAATTCCCTAGTTTTTCCCAAAGCCCTTTGTGGTACATGCTCATCGGCTTGACCTTACTCACAACTTTGCTTTTTGGTATGGTCTACTGCGGCAGCCTTTGCCCGTTTGCCACCGTACAGGAATTGCTGTACAATGTCGTCAGATTCAAAAAAAAGAAAATTAAACGACCCGATCTTTCGTACAGTTTGGATCAACGTGCCCGTTACGGCAAACACATCTTTTTGTGGGCAGCCATTGTCGTGAGTATTATTTTGGGCAATGCCAGTGCGGCCAGCATTGAACCGTTCCTTACTTTATTTGCACGAAACGGGACCACCTTGGCCTGGATACTTTTAGGATTAATGTGTGTCGCTGCTCTTTTTCATTTTCGCTTTTGGTGCAAATACCTTTGCCCTGTAGGAGCTTGTCTAGGATTAATCGCCAACAAAAGTCCATTTAAAATTCGCCTCGGCAAAGAATGTATTAGCTGCGACATCTGTGATCGCGTTTGCCCAACACGTGCAATTAAGATGGATGACACCAAAACTCCCGTGATCAATTACCCTGAATGCATCCTCTGCGGCAAATGTATTGAAAAATGCCCAAAGGATACATTAAAAATAAAACCGTAAACACACCCCGGGGGTCTGTTTATGGCTCAATACATGAAAAAAGAAAATAAATATTTTATTTTAATGCTCATCATCGCGGCAGCCCTACTCGTTGGCATTGTTGCGGAAAATATTGTTTCAGTCATACTGCCTAAAACAGTTCGATTGAACATTGATGTTGAAAAAGTCAAACAAAAGCTTAGTCAAGCAGGTATTGTGACGCGTGAGGCTAAGCATTGGAAAAAAGTAAGGTAAAAGATACAGAGAAACAGAGAATCAAGAAGCAGAGATTAGAAGTAAAGAAGCAAAGAGGTAAGAATCAGAGACTAATCCGTAAGAAAACATACATATTCAAATGTTGAAAATCTCTATTTCTTAAAACTTACTTCTTTGCCTCTTATTTTAAATCTCTACTTCTTGCCTCTTAATTCTCTATTTCTATTAAAAATGAAAATAATAGAATGCCAGCTCTGTAAACGTAAATGTAACCTCATCGAGGGACAACGTGGCGATTGTCGTGTGCGCCTGCATTTGGATGGAAAATTGCAAACGCTGGTCTACGGCAACCCCTGTTCGGTGCATATTGACCCGATCGAAAAAAAACCTCTGTTTCATGTTCTCCCGGCCACTGGCGCCTTTTCGATTGCCACGGCTGGCTGCAACATGCATTGCAAATATTGCCAAAACTGGCAGATCTCCCAGCGTCCGCCGGAGGAAACACACAACTACGACCTGCCGCCAGACCGCGTGGTCGCCGAAACCCTCAAAGCAAATTGCAAAAGCATTGCCTACACCTATTCTGATCCGATTATTTTTTACGAATACATGTACGACACCGCCGAAATCGCACACAAACACAATTTGCTTAATTTAATGATTACCGCCGGATTCATTGAAGAAAAACCTCTATTAGATTTATGCCCACACATTGATGCCGCTAACGTTGATTTAAAAGGAATTACCGAAGAGTATTACCAAAAAATGTGTTCCTCAGAACTGGCTCCAGTTTTACATGCCATCGAAACGATGAAAAAGAATGGGGTGTGGGTGGAATTAACAAATCTAATTATTCCAACGTGGAATGACAGCGAAAAAGATATTCGCACCTTGTGCCGCTGGGTAAAAGACACCGTAGGCCCGGATGTACCGCTACATTTTTCCCGTTTCTGGCCACGCCACTTACTCAAAAACTTACCCCCGACGCCAGTCGAAACCATGGAGCTAGCCTGGAACATTGCCAAATCCGAAGGCCTCCATTACGCTTACGTCGGCAACGTCCCCGGCCATGACGGCAATAGCACCTTCTGCCCCAACGACGGCAAACTTTTAATTAAGCGCATCGGGTATCAAATATTGGAAAACCATGTGGTGGATGGAAAGTGTGAATTTTGTAAAACAGAAATCCTAGGGATATGGAGCTAAGGAGACAGAATGACTAATAAACAACTCAACCGTCGAACCTTTTTAAAATACTTAAATGGCATGCTTACCGGCGCCATCCTTTTGCCTCTAACACGACTCTTTCAAGAAAACAAAACTACACCGAACACCACTGTAAAACCAAAAGAAGCCAAATACTACGGTCCATCAAATGATGAGCTGGCAGGATAATCACAAATGTCTAAATCTTTTAAAATTTACTTCCGGAAGAAATCTGTAATCCGCGTAATTTCCTGACCTGCTCTTAACAACCGTTTCAAAAAATGAATCTCCTTTAACCTTTATCTTTTTAATTTTCCGCTTCCAGCCTGGGCATAGGCGTGAGGGTAAGCAATACAAACACTGCCATGTTGAGGACAGCGCAAAGGATGGCGACGACGGTGATGCCGTAGAGGGGGATGAGGATGGCGCCGGTGACGAGGGCTCCGATGGCAGCGCCGAGAACGTCGAAGGCGTACAGGAATCCGGCTGCTTGGGCTGTATTGTTTACTTTTGACCCTACACAGACCTCTGGGGTGTGTGTAGCGGTTAAATGGGTTGCCAACGGATACTGCAGGCCGCCTAAGAATCCGGCGATGACGGGTAAAAGGGCAAAGGTGGTGGCGAATACGCTGGTTAAATTTGGAGCGATCACTGCGTCGCGAAATACAATAAATACTACCGGTAAAAGAAGTGGGTACACGGTAATTCCTAACTGTGCCGTTTTGTAAATCCTAAAAACATTTCTGCTCTTCCGCAAAATCTGTCCAGCAACCAAACTTCCTAACACTAAACCCAACATAAACGCAGACACAATTAATCCAATTTTGTAATACGCATATCCGTACAACGTCTGAAAAGCAATAATCACAATCACCTGAAAAATAATTTCGGAAAACCCTGTGGTGGCAATGGACAAAGATATTGGAGCTGTCGATGATTTTCGTTGCCTTAACCAACCGGCGAAAAATACAATGCCCGGTAAAAATAACAAACAAAAAAACGGGACCTGTTGTACCTTAGCCATTACCTTTTGAAACGTCGTGTTAAAATGTGTCGACCACAAAATAATGTCGTACAAATATGCCACCGGATGCATGTCGGTATTCACTTGGCCTTCAGCTTTCAAAACCTCTTCAATGTACTTCATCCGATCTGGACTCAAACGAAATGGCAAATAATACTCCCGAACAAACTGAGTTTTAATCTGCCGCTTCTTAAGCCGTTCAACGAAAATTTTTGAATCTAATGCCAATGTAACATCATTAACTCCAGCCAGAAAAATATTAGTTTCACCGGGAATTGATTGAACATCCGGGAAAACTCGCCTCAATGTTGTATTAATAGAACGCAAAAAGGTGCGCGTCTCCTCATTCAAATAATTTTCTGATGAAGATACACCCAAAGACAAAATCCCGTCAGAATTAAGCGAACGCCTGACCTCTTCAAAAAATTCCAACGAATAATAGCGATTCAATAGGGCCGTGTACGGGTCTGAAAGGTTAACAATAACCACATCGTACTTCTGCACCGACCGTTTCACAAATGCACGGGCATCCGCATGAATCACATTAACACGGGCATCTTCCAACGGACTCACGTATTCTCGAGGGAAATACTGCCGCGCAATATCAAACACCTTGGGGTCGAGCTCAACGTAATCCACGTGTGTTCCGGGATGTTTTAAAATTTCGCCTACTCCACCGGTTACACCACCACCAATAAGCAAAATGTCATGTGGATGAGGATGCGCTAACAAAGGGTAATGCACACTTTCTTCGCTCGTAAGATCATCCCCTGTGGTGTACGACAAAAGTCCATTTTCATACAGACTGTATTTCCCACCATGCTCAGTTAAAGCAATATTGCCGTAAATCGAATCTGTGGTTGTAACTAAATTAACCCCTTGCCACTGTAATCGTCTCGAAAATTGATCAAGCTTTTTGACTAACCCCAAAGGAAAAACCAAAAGTATGGCTAATAAACAAATAACCAAAACCGAACCTCGTAGGTTCGGAATCCCGAACCTACGAGGTTCGGGTACGGTTGAACAAAAAAAATAAATCGCGACACAATTAATCAACGCAACCAAAAAGGCCACAGGCATCGCCGGTAACAAAGTCACAAGGATAAAACTAAAAATAGCCCCACCGATCGCAGCCCCCTTAGATTCCCAAAGATAAATAAGCCTAATATGTTCGGAAGGACCCGTGGTATCTTGCCGTTTGTATTTGGCATGGCAAATGCTTGTGAAAAGACCTCCCAACAGAAGAGTCAAAGGGGCCAGAAGTAAAAACGATGCCATACACATCTGCATGATTCCAATAATTTCACCGACAGGAATATTCATCCATACCTTAACACAACGCGTCGCCACAATCGTCGCGGGCAAAAGAATAGAGATGCTGAACAACATGACTGTAATGAGGCTCGCCGCGTTTAAAATTTTCTTACTCAAGAAACTCACAACGCCACTGCCGACAGCAATCCAAAATAACCAACTCGCCAAAATAATCGCATACGCCGTTTCATTCCCGTAAAACACCGCAACAAGCTCACGCAAAAGAATGACTTGAGAAATAATAGAGGTAAAACCTAAAACAAAGGCGAGATTTTTAATAGGAAGAATTTTAGATTGTTTGGAAGGATTAAGCATAAACACATCTGCCTGTCCGACAGGCAGGCCCCGGGGAAGCTGGTTGAGGTACAAAACCGTAAACAGACCTACGAGGTCTGTTTACGGTTTTGTACCTCACATATTTTATGCTGCTTTTGGGGCTACTGGTTCACTGCCGGGCTTTTCGTCTGTAACCTTCGGCGCAGGGGCCGGCTGAGAAGCAAGGTCTTTGTAAAATTTCCAACGCCGATCAATGTCTTCTTGCGATTGTTTAAGAAGTTCTTCGACCTGATCAGGATTATTTTTGTAAAGAATGTTAAACCGATTTTCCGTCTTGGCAAAATCCATAAACGGAATTTTAGGCGCAGCCGAATCTAATTTAAAAGGATTCTGTCCTTGATCAATCAAATCAGGGTTGTAGCGGAACAATGGCCAGTACCCGCTATTAACGGCAAGCTTTTGCCCTTCGAGAGAATACGAAAGATTAACGCCCCAGGCAATACAACTGCTGTAGGCAATAATGAGGGAAGGCCCGTTGAAACGCTCCGCCTCGATAAACGCACGTAATGTGTGCTCATCTTTGGCTCCCATAGCTACTTGAGCGACATACACATTACCGTACGTCATGGCAATACGCGCCAAATCTTTTTTCGGCGCTGGCTTACCCGAAGTGGCAAATTTGGCCACAGCCGCACGCGGCGTAGCCTTAGAAGCCTGTCCTCCCGTATTGGAATACACTTCCGTATCCAAAACAAGAATGTTAACATTCGCCCCTGTAGCGATCACATGATCCAGCCCACCAAAGCCAATGTCGTAGGCCCAACCATCGCCACCAATAATCCAGATATCTTTTTTCACAAAGAAATCTGCAACGCTAAGCAATTGCTTGGCATCTGCCGATGTGTTCCCTTTGAGTTTTTCTTTTAAGATTGCAACACGCTTACGCTGTTCAAAAATTTCCGTCTCATCCTGTTGATCAGCATCGACTAAAGACTGCACAAGCGATGTACCGATCACAGATTCCATTTTTTTCGCCATGGTAATAGCTAAATCGGTATGCTTGTCCACCGTCAAACGAAAACCTAAACCAAATTCCGCATTGTCTTCAAATAAAGAGTTGGCCCAAGCTGGCCCACGCCCTTCTTTATTTTTTGTCCACGGTGTGGTCGGTAAATTACCACCGTAAATAGAAGAACATCCTGTTGCGTTGGCCACCAAAGAACGATCACCGAATAACTGCGTCACAACCTTAATGTACGGTGTCTCTCCACATCCGGAACATGCGCCTGAAAACTCAAATAAAGGTTCCAAACTTTGAATCCCACGAACCGATGTCTTCTTTAAAAGATTACGATCCAACTCAGGAATATCCAAAAAGAAATCCCAATTCTTTTTTTCTTCTTCTCTTAGTGGAGGCTGCGGTCGCATGTTAACAGCTTTCAAGGTTGGATCCGTTTTACTTTTCACAGGACAAATTTCCACACACAAGTTACATCCCGTACAATCTTCCGGAGCCACCTGAATGGTAAATTTTTTATCACTTAATCCCTTGTCACGTACAGGTACCGCCTTAAATGTTTCCGGCGCTTTATCCAGAACAGCGGCATCATAAATTTTTGTTCGGATAACCGCATGAGGACAAATCACAATACATTTTCCACATTGAATACAAATGTCATCTTCCCACACAGGAATTTCTTGGGTAATATTTCGTTTTTCCCAAGCCGCCGTCCCCACAGGAAATGTTCCATCCACCGGCATAGCACTGACAGGAAGTTGATCCCCACATTGCGTCAACATCTTGGACACAACTTCACGTACATAGGCTGGAGCCTTAGGCGAAACAATATCCGGCTTGACCACCGTGCTGGTGACCTCTGCTGTAATCTTGATTTCATGTAAATGCTCTAAAGTATGATCTACTGCATCGTAATTCATCTGAACCACTTTCTCACCCTTTTTACTGTAGGCCCTCTTGATCGAATCTTTAATGGCCTCAATCGCTTCATCTTTAGGGAGGACACCTGAAATCGCAAAGAAACATGTCTGCATGATCGTATTAATGCGTCGATTTAATCCGGAATCTTTTGCGACTGCATACGCATCAATGGCATAAAACTTAATCTTTTTGTCAATGATCTGCTTTTGCACAACCTTAGGTAGCTTATTCCAAACTTCAGTTTCAGGAAAAGGGCTGTTAAGCAAGAACACTCCGCCTTCATCCAATTTTGCTAATACATCGTATTTTTCTAAAAATCCAAACGCATGGCAGCCGATAAAACTAGCGCGACTCACTAAGTAGCTTGAATGAATTTCTTTCGGGCCAAAACGCAAATGGGACACCGTAACCGACCCTGCCTTTTTCGAATCATACACAAAATATCCTTGCGCATAGTTTGGCGTATGCTCCCCAATGATCTTGATGGAATTTTTATTCGCCCCAACGGTTCCGTCTGAGCCCAAACCATAAAATATGGCTCGTACCCCTTCGTCACTTTCAATCGTAAACCCTTCATCGTATTCTAAACTCATATTTGTGACATCATCATTGATCCCAACAGAAAAATGATTTTTAGGTTTTTCTGCTTTCATATTGTCGTACACACCCTTAATCATAGCGGGGGTAAACTCTTTGGAAGATAATCCGTATCGACCACCCACTACGGCTGGCAACGTGTCAAATTTACCATCCCTGGAAGTTTCCAACAAAGAATTACAAATATCCAAATAAAGAGGTTCCCCGGAACTTCCTGGTTCTTTGGTGCGATCTAAAACAGAAATAACTTTCGTTGTCTTCGGCAAAGCATCCATAAAAGCTTGAACCTTAAACGGACGGAACAAACGAACCTTAAGTACCCCCACTTTTTCGCCTTCTTTCACAAGCCTATCCACCGTATCCTGACACGCCTCAGCCCCTGAACCCATGATGACAATCACACGCTCTGCATCTTCCGGACCGTAATAATCAAACAAATGGTACTGACGTCCTGTCAGCTTAGCAAATTTATCCATGGTCTTTTGAACAATATCCGGGCAGGCATCGTAAAAAGGATTAATGGCTTCCCGTGCTTGAAAAAAGACATCCGGATTTTGAGCGGATCCACGCATGATCGGACGATCAGGGGACAAAGCTCTTTCGCGATGCGCGAGGACCAGGTCATCATCAATCATGGTACGAATATCTTCTAGACTAAGTTGTTCGATTTTGGCAATTTCATGTGAAGTGCGAAATCCATCAAAGAAATGCATAAAAGGAATGCGGGCTTCCAGGGTTGCGGCGTGAGAGATCAAAGCCATATCCATGGATTCCTGAACACTGGCAGAGGCCAAAGCGGCAAACCCTGTGGCACGCGCCGCCATCACATCCGACTGATCCCCAAAAATCGACAAGGCATGGGCCGCAATGGAACGAGCGGCAATATGAAATACACACGCCGTTAATTCACCGGCAATTTTGTACATATTTGGGATCATCAACAACAAACCTTGTGAAGCTGTAAACGTCGAGGTCAAAGCTCCAGACTGAAGCGCCCCGTGAACGGTTCCTGCCGCACCACCTTCACTCTGCATCTCCTGAACAATAGGGACAATACCCCAAATATTTTTCTTTCCAGCCGCCATCCACTCATCCACCTTTTCTCCCATAGCAGAAGATGGGGTAATAGGATAAATCGCTAAAACTTCACTGACATTGTACGAAATGTACGCAGCGGCTTCGTTGCCGTCTATGGTCACTAATTTTCTTTTCATAATAAACCTTTCGTGATAGATGCGTGGCGAGGCCACGTCTATTATTTATTTTAAGAATGAATAGTCTTCTTCTTTACAAAATACGTCTCAAATGCATCACCATTGTATTTCTTTTCTTTATTCTGTCAAGCTTCTCGTCTTCCAAGAAAATCACCTTTGGCGATAAACTGAGGCGCATTTTTGGTGCCGATAGAAAATTTTTACAATGCCCTATTACGGCCAAAAATTACAACAAAAAAATATTTTCTAATATTCACTCCCTATGCTACAATCCCTTCATCATGCGCAGAAAAAAAGTTAAAAAAATAAACCTTGGCATCGTAGCCGCCTCAATTTTAATCAGCTTCTTCACCGTATCTGTTTGTGGGGCTCTTCAGTCACCCCCAACAACATATTCACACAACGACAATCTCACCCTCTCCACCAAACGATTAGCCAATGCCTTTGATTTGTACAACCAGAAAAGATTTACACCATGAATAAACGACCTGATTGGGATGAATATTTTTTAAAGTTAGCTATGCTAGCCTCCGAACGCGCCACGTGTCCACGTATGCATTGCGGCTGTGTCTTGGTCAAAAACAAAAATGTCATTGCAAGCGGATACAATGGATCCATCCCCGGTGACGAACATTGCGAAGATATTGGATGTCTTATTGTAGACAATCACTGTGTGCGTACCGTGCACGCCGAGATGAATGCGCTAATCCAGGCGGCCAGACGCGGCCATTCCGTGGAAGGCGCCACCGCTTACGTCACTAACATGCCCTGCACAACCTGTGCCAAAGCAGTCATAACCGCCGGCATTAAACGTGTAGTCGTATTTTCCGATTTCCATGACACTCTGGCCACTGACTTTTTTGCCAAGGCCGATGTCACAATTGATAAACACAACATGCCGTCAACGAATATTGAATACAATCTAAAAGACTATTCCTCCGCGAAATAAATATGTCCAACATTAAAATTTTATTTGCTGAAGACGATCAAACCATCCGAGACATTCTGACGGAAAGAATTGAAAAGGAAGGGTACCTCGTAATCCCTGTATCTGACGGCGAAGAAGCATGGGAAAAAATTCAAAGCGAATCGCCGGATGTAATTATTTTGGACCTTCTCATGCCGAAAAAACACGGATTTGAAGTCCTTAAAGACTTACGTCAAAATCCACCGTCTCCTGAAAAATGGCAACCCGTCATCATTGTCTCCGCTCTTTCGGAGCTAGACGACATCAAAAAAGGCTACGACCTAGAAGCCGACCACTACATCACAAAACCCTGCCGCGCCGAAGACATCCTCAAAGCCCTCAAACTCATGATCAATCTTATCCCTCAAAGAAAAACAAGCTAAAATATTAATTGTGTAAATCCGAAGTTCAACTTTGCTTTTACACAAGATTTATGTTACCCTTACAGTATGCTTAAACGTCATATCGAAAAAGAATTAAAAAATCTTAGCCGCGATTATCCTGTCGTTACTGTTGTCGGGCCAAGACAATCGGGAAAGACAACATTAGTCCAAAAGACTTTCCCCAAAAAAGCCTACTGTTCATTAGAAGATCCAGATATGCGGGAACTCGCTACAGCCGATCCAAGGAAATTCCTAAACGAATATCCTCAAGGAGCCATTTTTGATGAAATCCAACGCGCTCCCCAATTGTTATCCTACATTCAAACAATTGTTGACCGCCGCAAAATATCAGGCATGTTCATATTAACAGGCAGCCACCAGCCAAACCTCCATAACTCCATAAACCAATCATTAGCTGGCAGAACTGCACTATTAACATTGTACCCTTTAAGCCTTTCAGAACTTGCGCAAACTAAAAAACCTTATGCGACACAAGAACTCCTTTGGAATGGGTTTTTTCCATCAATTTATGACAAAAAACTAAATCCGACGCGCTTCTACAAAAACTATTACCAAACCTATGTCGAACGCGACGTCCGCCAGCTCATCAACCTCAAAGACCTTGCCGCCTTTCAGTCATTCATAAAACTACTCGCCGGAAGGATCGGCCAAATTTTTAACTACATCAGCTTAAGCAATGATGTCGGCGTTTCTGCCGCAACCATAAAACATTGGGTATCCATACTTGAAGCCTCCTACATTGTTTACAAACTAAAACCTTATTTTAATAATTTTCACAAAAGGATGATAAAATCCCCTAAAATTTATTTTACAGACGTTGGTCTGGTGACTTATTTATTAGGAATTGAACATATGGATCAGATAAAACGTGACCCTTTGCGAGGACATTTATTCGAAAATATGGTCATCTTAGAACTGTTAAAAACCAGGGCCAATCAAGGCCTGGAGCCAAACCTCTACTTTTTCAGAGACAGTCATGGGAATGAAGTTGATTGCCTGTACCACACGGCCAACCGCATTATCCCGATAGAAATCAAATCTGCCGAAACATTCAACACAAGCCTCTTACAAGGCGTCAAAAAATTTAAATCCTTGGCTGGAGATAAAGTCGAAAAAGGTTATCTTATTTATGCTGGCCAAAAAGAACAGCAGGTAAATTTTGTTAAAATTATTAATTTCCAAAACACAAGAAAAATCATTCCTACGTCTTAATATCCATTGGATCACGCGTGACGATGTCATCGTAGCCGATCGGAGCCTCTTGCGGAATATCGGCTAACCCGAGCAGCTGCGGCAGAGACACCGGCGTAATATTCAAAATCACAGGCAAAAACCCTTCGATATGCATATCCCCCACCGGCTGAAACTCCAACGGCAACGGCACCCCGCGCCCATCCCGCTTAATCTGCAAATCCATCAATTCCGGATTAAAATCAATACCCCCAACGCTTTTTATTAATTCCGGAGAAACCTCTGCTACCGAAACATTCCGACCAAGAACCACATTCGGATCCCCTAGATCGCCGGAAATTTTGACAATACCTTCAACTCGATTACGAACAGATGGCACATTCACATTCTGACTTCTGGACAATAAAGACTCTTGTACGACTTCAGGTAACTTTTGTGTAACCGTCATCGCAGAATCTAAATATTTTACCGTATACCCATCACCAGTCTTATGATCTATCACGTCTTTAATTACTTCTCCAAGACGATCAGACACGTTTAAGCCTGTTAACACAACATAATACTTGACTCCTTTAGCTTTCAAATCATCTTCAGAGACATAGTCGTCATAATTATTCTTCCAAACTAATACTTCACCTCTGATTTCTTCGTTTATTTCCCCAATTGCCCCTGCATGCACAACAACCAAATCACTATCTACTGAAAATTCATCAGACACACTTTCAAATTCATCTGATAACACATCAACCATTCTCCCAGATCTATTTACGTCGTTATCTAAGTTCGTAACTTTCTGAATAGAAGAAGCCATCAAAGCCGCATCAAATTTTTGCGCAGCCTTATTTTCTACCACCCCCGAATCCCACTCAGGCAGCTCTTGCGTAACCGTCATCGCATTATCAATTATGGCTAACGTTTTGATTACTTTCGCTAATGTTTGAATGGCTTCTTTTCTTAATGAATTCTGTTCATCAAGGGGCTGAAAAGTTCGAAACCCCATCCCTTTTGATATTTGCGGTACAAATTGCTGAAGCGCCAATAATTTACGTCGAAGAATCGGCAAGGCATCCACAACGCTAGCCTCCGCAAACGCCTTAGCCATCGTCTGCAATTGTTCATAATCCTCCTCCTGTTCAAACTGCTCGATGAGAAAAAGGATTTTTTGTTTTTGTATGACGCCTAATAAACCATCAAAATTTGACTTCCCAAAAAAACCTTTGTACTCAAAGCGTTCCGTGACCTCGTGGCTGAGTGCATCTGGACTTTGAGCCGACACGACGGCATAAGAGATTTTGGAATGCTTTTCCTTAACCGTATTAAGAAACTGTCCTCCCGTCATACCCATCAGTTCTACCTTCGTCGCAATGAAACCAACATTTATTGTCCCTTTTTCTAATATTTCCAAAGCTTCGTCAGCAGTTGCGATTCCCTCAACTTTGTATCCTAACGCCTTTAATTTATTTACCGCTGCCGTTCGTATTTCTTCATTACCTTCAACATAAAGAATCGTAAATTCTTTGTTCATCATAGCTCTGTCTTTTTTACTTATTTTTTCCCCATCCTCCCGCTTTTCAATCCCTTTCAAATACTCGTCTATTTTTTTCTTAATCTCTTTTTTCGTTTTTCCATCAACGCCGTCCTCTATGAGCACCTTGACATCTTGAAACTTCGCCCCCAAATACTTAAGCTGTAGTCCAGAATTATGCGACAAAATTATGTCAATTAATACGCGCATGCTCTGCCGATTTTGAATTGGCTTACCTTTTTTTGGTTTCTCTACATACTTTTTTCCTATGCCCCCTAAAACACCTGAAATAAACAAATCAATATCTTTCTTATCTAAAGGTGTTGTTAAGCTTTTCATTTTTTCTTTAAATGGACTTATTTTCTCATTAAAAACATCCACAACGATTATCCGTCTCAACACCTTTAAACTTCTTTTCATATCTTTTATGTTTTTATTTTCATCTTTATTTGCTGAACCTAAATGAATTTTCTTGTTTTTCTTAATTATTTCTCTCACTTTATTTTTATTGCCCTTTTTCAACACAGAAAATGTCTTTTTAGCTTTAACTTCCATCTCAATTTCCAAAAATAATTTACTTAAAGAAGACACCCTTTCTCCCATCTTCTTTTTCTCGCTGGACCTTCTCTCTATCTCTTTATCCAAATTAAAAACTCCTGAGGGAAGGGCCTTTTTTATTTCCATCAATATTTTTTCCACATCCTCCACAAATATCGCAAAATCCATGTCATAAACAAACTTCAAAATTGCCTTTATCCGCCTAGACTTATCGGTACCGCCATTTTCTTCTGCCAACAACCTCACTAAGTTTGCCAACATTGTATTTATCTCAATAACATCTACCGGCATACCATCCGGGTCGAGACTTGTAGCCGTTTTTCCATTAGGATAAATCTTCACAAAATTACCCTGCTTCCCAGCTTTTATCACCACTGAGCTCGTTGTCTTAACGACATATTCAAAAATTTTAACAATATCTTCTTTTTTATCCAACTTTTCTTGAAGCTCCAACTGAGAATTTCTGACCCCCTCGCTATCCACATCAATGGTTAAGCTCTTTGTAATCATTTGACTTAGCTGCTGTAAAATCGTAGGCTTAGGAAAAACATTCCAGAAGAATTTTTTTCTAAATTTTAAAAACTTATCCGCAGCTTCTGGATCTGCATAATTTTCAGAAATATCCGGCTGTGTTTTTCGAACAAAATCAACATACCTTAAAGCCTGCCCGTTATGTAAAGCAAGATGCTGTATGCCTGACACCCCCAAAATTAAGTTGGGAGGGTTGTCTCTAAATTCTTCATATAACCCCTTAATTTCTTGCAACTGATTAAAATTCATTGTGATGCCATACACTAAATCAATACCATCAACACCATCTCTAACCTTCTGCATGATATCATCCTTCGAAAAATTGATTCCAGCCCCACGCTCAGCACGTGCAATAAGCAAAATCTCCCGACGATTTTCTTGCGCAATCTGCCTGGCTATTTTCATAATATCCTCAGTCAAATACTCCGCTGGTGCAGAAATAATATCTGCCCCCATCGCCACAGCACCAAGAACGTCCTGAGCCCCTCCACTCGATTCCTCGTTATCCTTTTTTTGAATAACCATCAAAACAGGATACAAAGCCAATGAGGATTCCTTCCGCAATGCATAAACAGTATTAATTCCTTCTGTATTGTAATTATGCTCAATCATTATTTTGCCATCGCCTAAACTCTTCTTCTGAGGTGCCGTTATCCTTTCAAGAATATTTTTTTCATTAACAAACATTTTACTCTCACGAATACTCTTTATTAAATCCTCTTGCGTAAATTCATTCCTTTCTATGGCCTCCTTACTTTGCTGCTCAACAATTTCTTTAATGGCCTCTACTAAATCGCTTTCGCCCCAAGAAAGACCTAATCTTTGCAATTCCTTTTTAATGACAAATGAAATATTTTTGAGTGGATCCAGCTCATTTTTATTGCTCTGCACAACCTTTTCCATTAACGCCACCTCTGTAATTCTTCTATTTTCTAAAATCCTTACTTCCCCCGTCAACCCCTGTAAAAAAGGAAACAACTCATTTCTAATTCTTTCTTTACCTCTAGCCTCAATCATTGCAGAATCTGTACCGATCTCGCCAAACCTGTGTTTTTTTATTTGCAATACAAGTGCTATTTCAGATTTTTGAGATAGTCCTTTCTCAACAAGCCCTGTTTCTAAACTAAACACATTTCCTTTATTTCCATACGCAACGGCCATGGCTTCATCGTGCGTCTTTCCATCGGAGTTGGTCACAGTTGCAAAATCTATTTGCCCCAGAACCCCGCCCGAAAAATACTTCCGCGGGATGACTTGGTTTGTTGATGCGTCGTAGTCTTCTTTAATAATGTCGTACACGCCTTTGCGGAAGGCTTCGAGGTATTGGTTGTAAATTTTTTGTGTGATGTCTTTGTCTTGGATGTCGACGCCTTTGGTTTTGTTTTGATCGACATACACTTGGCCCAGGAGGCTTTGTTTGAGATTTTGTTTGTACCAGGTGGCGAGAATGAGGGAGTTGAATATTTGGCGTAGGTTGGCGAAATGCTTGCCTTCATTAACTTCGCGTTCAATTTCGGGAATGAGGATTTCGCGGATGATGGATGTCGTAATATTTAAATTTGTAGGGGCATGCTTTATCATGCCCTTGTCTTGGGTTTGATGAATCAAACCCCTACGATCCGCATGTTCCAACGCCTCGTAATCTTCCTCCAACATCACCTTCAAATGATTTTTCACAACGTAGGCACTCGCATCTTCTTCGTGTTCATAAACCGTGGCTTTTTCCGGTACAATCCAAACTTTGTTAAACGTGTTCGTTGGAATATCTGTAGTACCAAATTCTTCGTAAGCCCGTTCATACACGCGCGCCCAAAACTCTTCGCCCAACTCATCTTCCGGATACATCATCGAAGCAGTCAGCTGTTTCAACAAATAATCCTGCGCAAGCATATCACGCCCCATCGCGGTATCGCCAAGACCATCCGGAATAATTCGATCCGGCTCATTCGGCGAAAGGTTAACCCACAATTCATCTTCCGGCACAGTAAGGGCCGCTAGGAAATATTTGATCAGCTTTTCGCCTTCGTGTTTAAGCTCTTCCCCGTGCATGCCGGTATTTCCGGTATCCACAATAAAATCAAACAACAAAGGATTCTCCGGATGAATAGTCATCCCTTTAATAATCGCCGGCGTAAATGCATCGGTAGCCGTTACCATGACCCCTGGCGGTGGCATAAATCCACCCATACCTTGCGCTGTGGGTGTAACGGTAAACACCGATTGTGCATACCCTGCTGGAACTATTGTTGTCACCATAAAAGCAACAACAATTACCAAGCACATTACCCGATGACACATTGATTTTTGAAAATGATTAATCAATATTATTTCTCCTAATTTTTTGTATTTTTAGCCCAAGAAATCGTTTTCTTAAAGGGATATTGTAAGTGTGCCATATTTTTAGGGAAGAATCAAGGCTATGACGAATTCGTAAACTCATAAATACCAGCATGTTACGCTTTTATTTAAATGTTTTTATCTAATTTTCCCCAAATCTTCCAAAAACTTCTTGAAAAGTGCCTGCATTTATGGCAAATTATCTTAAATATCATGAAAATTCTACTTATCCTTATCATCATTTTTATCCTTTTCGCCGCTTATGTACGGCACACGGAAAATAATACGTTGTTTTTTCCTGAACGTACCATTACCCAAACACCTGATGCGATTGAATTGGCCTTTGAGGATATTCATTTTCAAACATCAGATGGCGTGATATTAAATGGATGGTGGATTAAAGGGCAATCACAAGGGCCAGCGCCTACATTGATTTTTTGCCATGGTAATGCAGGAAATATTGGGGGCCGATTAGGAAAGCTTGCCGTGTTTCACCGCATGGGCCTTAATGTTTTTATTTTCGATTATCGAGGTTTCGGCAAAAGTGAAGGAACGCCAACTGAAGAAGGGATGTACCTGGATGCTCTGGCTGCCTATGATTTTGTACAAACACGCGAAAAGGTCGATGCCGACAGTATCATTGCTTACGGGGTATCTTTGGGTGGGGCGGCGGCTGTGGACTTGGCTGTACACCGTACGGTGGCGGCCTTGATCATTGACTCTTCCTTTAGCTCAGCTGCCGATATGGCTAAAACAATTCTTCCCTTTGTTCCGGCATTTCTTCTAAAAACAAAACTGGACTCGCTTACTAAGATTAAAAACATTGCCGCGCCCAAACTTTTCTTCCACAGCCTGGACGATCAAACCGTTCCGTTTTATTTAGGGAAGAAATTATTCGATGCGGCTACAGAACCAAAAACCTTCATCCAAATCAACGGCACCCACACCAATGGACATCTCGAAGACGAAGAAACATTCAAACAAGGTTTTCTCCGTTTCTTGAAAAAATCAATCCCTCTCTAGTCTTTGAAAAATTCGCCTTACGCCTTCACTAAAAACATCCTCTTTGGGAAGGAGGCTGAGAATAATAAAACCTTCTTCTTGAAAATCAAAGAAATAACCAGGATGAACAAAGACATTGTCTTGTGTAAGAAAATCCATAACCCACTTTTCTTCCGTCTGACTATTAGGAATTTTTAAGACAACATACCATCCGCCTTCTGACGGAATCAACTGACAATTCGGTACAGATTGAATTTTGGTCATTAAAAATTCTCTATTATGTTTCAAACGCGTAATAATTTTATCTTGAATAGAATCCTTTAAGGATAACCAAGTGTCGAGGGCATTCTGAGCTGGTGTATTCACCGAAAGATAAGTATCCGCAATCACTTCGAGTCTATTCTGGGCCTCTTGCACAACAGCCTCCGGCCCGCTAACAATAATCCAAGATAATTTCATCTGAGGTAAACCCAACACCTTAGATAAGCCGCCTAAAGTAAATGTCAAAACAGCATCATTGCCCGCCAGACTCACGGCTTCTTCGCGTCTCTCAGAAGCAAAATCCCAAAATACTTCATCACTGATCAAGGCCATGTTATGTTGGGCACAAAGATTGTTAAGAGCTTCCAACTCTTTTTTCTGAATACATGAACCCGTTGGATTATTAGGATTAACCGTTACAAGAACTTTGGTAGCTGGATGAATATTTTTCTTAAGTTGCACAACATCTATGGCCCATTGATTTTCAGACATCAACGGATATGTATCCATCTTGATATCATTTAAGTCACCTAAAAAAGAAAATAAAGGATAACTCGGCCGAGGAAACATAACTGTTTCTTGTGGATTAACAAGTAGACGAAAAAGAAAAGAATAGGCTTCTGATGTGCTTGAGGTTAAAAAAATTTGTGCAGGGTCGACTTTAATATTTTTTGTTTTGTAATAATGACTAATCGCCTCTCTGGCCACCATGGATCCTTTTGGGGATGGATCATATTGCAAATTACCTTCATTCGCTAGTGATTGGAATATCTCTTGAGGATAATTTAACCCGCATCGTGTAGGATTTGATTCCGTTAGATCAAAGACAGTAACATTATCTTTACGCAGATTTTCTAATGTTGTAAAAATTTGATTGGGGGACAATTCCCATTCAGTACGGCAAGAAAATAGTGGTTTATGGGCTGGCATATTTTTTCTGGTTACGACTCTCTCTGAGCTCTTTGCAATTCTTTTTCTTTCTCCCTCAATAATTTCTCCACCTTAACATATTCCGTCTTTGCAATCCAATTCACATCTTCCGTCTTTTTCTTAAGTAAGGCATTGTCTTTTTTTAATTGCCGAATCTCTTGGCGATGATTATCCCCGTTACTTTTTAATTGCAAAATTTCCGCATCAGAATCTCTCTTTTTATTTGTCAACGTATCTACTTTTTGTTTTAATTCTTTAATATTCTGCCGTTGATGCAAATTTTCTACATGCTCTTTCCCCAATTCTTCTTGCACCTTTACCAATTCACTTTTGAGAGACTGAAATTCTTTTCCTTTTTTTTCAATATCTTTCTGTTCCCGATCATGCCAGCCCCGCTCTTGATTAAGTTTTTCTTGAAATTTTTTATTTTTTACCTGCTCAACAGCTAATTGTTTTTCAGTTGTTTTTTCCTTTTTTTGTAATATTGCAATTTCATTCCGTAAAGATTGTGTATGCTTTTCTAATCTCAACGCAGTTTTTTGCCAATCTTTCTGAGGAACTTCTTCGCTCATGCGCCTTTTCTCCTTTTTCTTTTTTTTCTTCTTTACTCCCGTGGGAAGGAAAAAAAGCATCGTCAAAGAAAGGCAAATAAAAATGATGGCAACAATAATAATAAAATTCATTAAATTCTCGTTAACAACAAAGGACACTTCGAATGGGCCTCGACCTCATAAGAAAGTGTCCTTATTTCTTCGGATATATTTTTACAACGCCTACGCAGACAATTTTTCTTTTAACTGCCCAATGCACGCTAAAAGATCTTCGTACCCTTTATCTAATTCACTCCAAAGATCACCGGCTGCGGATATGTCGTTGCCTTCGCCCATAATTTCCAATTTTATAAACACTTCCCGTAAGGCTTTTGCCGAAATATTTCCAGAGGCCCCTTTTAAAGAATGGGCAATACTTTTAACCTCTTCACAATTATTACTGTCTACAGCCTCTTGCAACAACACACGCTTTTCTTGGTAATCTTCTGTAAAAATATCCAATAGTTCCAACAAGAGCTCCTTATCATCCTGAACTCTTTCTAAAAATTCTTCTAAATCAATAGCTTGTTCGCTCATTAAAACATCCTTATTTCAAGTTAGGCCACCTTCGGCGGCAATTTTTAGTATACCGCATCACAGCGGATTGTACGAAGACAATACGGCATCTTCTACAGAAAATACCGATCCACTTTCGTAAACCTGCTGTGGAGAGGTATATCTCGTCGCTTGTCACTCGTGACTCGTAAAAAAAGTATACTGAAATCCCTTTGGATTGTCCAGTTATTTATCGTCCTTTTCTGCGTCGGTTGGAGTCAAAAAGAATGCTAATTCTGTTAAGGTCCAGTACCCTATTTTACCATCAACTTTCAGTTCTTTGGCCTTTTGAAATTCTTTAACAGCATCTTTGGTTTTTTTTCCCATTTTTCCATCAATTTTTCCGGGAAAAAATCCAGCCCTTGTTAACAAATCTTGAACAAGTTTAATATTCAGTTCATTTTCAACTACAATTTTATTTTCTTTAAAAACACTCAACTTGCGCCATGTTTCATCATCAACATATCTTGACACGGCAAGCTGATTATCGGTTTGAAAACGGGCAATAGCCTCACGAGTCCCTCCGCCAAGCACGCCATCCACCTTTCCAGGGTCATAGCCATAAAGCTTTAATAAGCCTTGCACCTCTTCGACACTCGGATTCTTTTCATAAGGAACAACTTCGCCGATCAAATCTTTTTCTTGCGCGCCCTTTTCATCCAAAAACCGATAAACTTGGTCACAGCTGATAGACCCTGAAATCAAAACTAAAAAAAGAATCCATATTTTTACCCGTCTAGAAAAATATAAACCTTTCCTATCTGCACCAAAAATCGCCCAAAAAATCATCGCGAAACGATTTTCTTGCATCACATCATCCCCTCAAAATAATTAGGAACCTCTTAACTAATCCCTCTCCGATTTAAAAGTTCTTTTTCTATTTCGGCCATCACTTCCCGATAATGAATCAGCCCAACAAATTCTTGTGTCTCTTCATTTTTTACAACCGGAAGAAAATTTAAATCTCGCCGACGTAAAATCTCGATGGCTTCTCCTAATGGACGATTAGCCGCAATAACCCGTTTAGCAGGGACGGCAATATCCTTTGCGAAAATAAGGATGTTTAATTCTAATTCCTGTTCTAAAAGAACATCTCTTAAATCCCCCACAGAAATACTCCCCAACAACTTTCCTTGCTTATCTACAACGCAAAAATCCTGGGATTCGCTTTCTTTAACTTTTTCAACCATTTCATCAAGATGGGCTTCTTCTTTAAGAATCGGAACATTCTTTTCAATCACATCAGCGACTTTGTATGAGTCAATGACATCTTCTTCGGTTATGTCGCGTCCTATTTCCCCTGCTTTTGCAACGGCATACCGCACACAGAGAGGGCCTATGATTTGTACCACAAAGGTCGTGGCCACAACAACATTCACAATCATCAAACCAACTTTTTCTTCCTCAGGGCCTAATTGTGTAAAACTTTGTAAAATAGAAATGGCCATACCAATGGCCACTCCGGCCTGAGAAAACAAACATAACCCCAAATACTTTGTAACCTTTTCATGAGCCTCTCCGATAAAGCCACCAAGAACAGATCCTGACATCTTACCAAATGTCCGACTTACAATGTATACCACTGCGATCAAACCAATGCTGGCATTAAAAATAAGACGAACATCTAATCGAGCACCAACAAGAACAAAAAAGACAACATAAAGAGGAACGCTAAAACGTTTTATGGCCTCAAATATTTCTTTACTTTCAACTGGAGCTACATTCGTTAGTGTAAACCCTAAAATCATACTAGAAAGAATCAAATCTATCCCAAGAAACGAAGACATCCCTATGGTAAATGTAATGACCCCTAAAGAAAAAGGAAGAATACGGTCACGATCTTTAATAAAATGAATCAACCAATAAAGAACATACCCACCGATAACACCAAGAACTGCTGCAAGACCAATCTCAAAAAAAGGAGCTTTAATCGCATGAAAAAGTGAAATATGTTGATGCGTCATCAAAGATTTAGCTACCACAACAGCAAATCCATAAAGAACGAGCGCTAAAACATCATCCAAGGCCACAATGGCTAATAACGTAGTTGTTAGCGGTCCGCGCGTTTTATTTTCCCACAAAACATCTACGGTTGCTGCCGGCGCTGTTGCCGCGGCTAGAGCCCCAAAAAGAATACCTAAATAAAGTTTTTGCGTAAGTAAAGTAATAAAAAATGCCACAACGATAAATGTAATCAAAACTTCGCAAAATAAAATCGAATAAATACTCCGACCGCGCTTACGAAACATATCAAACTTTAATTCTGACCCGATCATAAATCCAATAATCCCCAATGCTAAATTAATAAAAGGGCTCATCTGATCGATTTGTTCCGGATGCCACAAACCAAATACATTTTGGCCTAAAAAAAGCCCAACGACAATATACCCAGTGACTTGAGGAATTTTGAATCTCTGGCATAATTTTCCTCCCAAAGTTCCAAAAAATATTGTTGCCCCTATTAAAAGTAATATTTCCATTTGTTTTCTTTGATTATGAAAGTATACTTTATTAGATTACACATTAGGTATTCTTGAATTCAGAAAACCTTACTTTATAATTTAATAAAATATCCTTGAGTTAATTTTTTAAACCATGAACAAAAAAAGTATTTACATAGTTTTAGTCATTGTACTACTTTGTGCATTTCACTTTCTTTTAAAGCCTTACCTGCACAAAAGAACAGTCACCCGAGTTGTTTTAACGGTCCTGGACAGCTGGAAAAAACGTGATTTCTT
Organism: Candidatus Omnitrophota bacterium; assembly: GCA_029261055.1. Classification (GTDB taxonomy): domain Bacteria; phylum Omnitrophota; class Gorgyraeia; order Zapsychrales; family Zapsychraceae; genus JAJDCA01. The sequence continues at coordinate 66,259 of JAJDCA010000039.1, forward strand.
TAAAGCCATTGAACAATGGGAAGATCCTGAAAAGGCGCCACCTGTCGATAATTTAAATGCTTATGAAATTAAAGAATTTCTTTCTTTTAAAAACTCTGAGCGTTATCATGCAAAAATCTTTGTTGAAATTGAATTTTCTAAAGAAGACCTTTTTCCGAAAGAAAAAATATGGGTCTTTGAACTGCGCCGCTCAACTCTAGGATGGAAAATTTCTAATTTTCATCCTGCCGATTAACTTTCCTAATACCTTACTTATGACCTTTAAAACAATGGTGCGTAAGGCCGCCATAGGCGGCCGCGTCGAACCACTGCCCCGTCTGGACTCGAACCAGAACTACAAGAACCAGAATCTTGCGTCCTACCAATTAGACGACAGGGCACTATCTAAAGTTTTTCTAAGAATTTTTATAAAATTAGAGACCAAGCAAAAATAATTTCCCTCGCTATTCCGTTTCCTCTCGTTAGGAGTTGCGAAATATCTTAAGAAGGTCGTAAAAATTAGGGAACTTATTTTTCCTTGGCTCCTTATTGGCGAGGTATTTCTATCTATGGTGAACAAGGCCACCTTAGGTGGCAGCGTCGAACCATTACCACAAATTTTCCTGCATCCAAGAGTCAGCCTTTTTTACACTTTTCGGCAAAGTTTTAACATCCTTCACAATACCTTTTCCAGTCTGCCGAAGACCTTTGGACGTTTCACACCCTTGTAAACATAAAACCGAACCTAACACAACAAAAATGATCCATTTAGAATACATTCAACATCCTCCCTTTACTCAGCCTCCTGCTTCATAAATGCCTCTGATAATCTTTTAATAGTTTTTTCTTTTCCTAAAACATCTATTGTCTCAAATAGCCCCGGCCCCACAGCTCGACCTGTCAGAGCAACCCTCACAGGGTGAACAAGATCCGAAGCTTTAAGTCCCAATTCAGAAACGACATCTCTAAAAGCCTTTTCCAACGTCGACGCATTAAACGGATACACTAAACTAAACCGTTCATGTAAAAGAGTGAACTCCTTTGACCTATCTTGTGCCAAATGCTTCTGCTGTGCATCTTCGTCTATCGTCAGATGATCAACAAAAACAAAATCAGCCCACTCTAAAAAATCTTTCAGAGTGCTAAGTCTTCCTTGAAATAAGTGTACAATATTTTTTAATTTTTGACCATCAAAATCCCCTTTAATGTATCCTTTTTCTTTTAAAAATGGCATGAGCAGCTCTGTCAACGCATCTGTTTCCATAGACTTAATATATTGCCCATTAAGCCACTTGAGTTTCTCCATAGAAAACACAGCAGCCGCTTTATTCACTTTTTTAATAGAAAATTTCTTAACGGCAGCGGCTAATTTGATTATTTCTTGATTATTTCCCGGAGACCAGCCCAACAACATTAAATAATTAACCAATGCCTCTGGAAGAAACCCTTCTTGCTGATAATCCGTCACAGCAACAGCGCCTGTACGTTTTGACAACCTCGAGCCATCTTCACCCATAATTAAAGGAAGATGGGCAAATTTAGGAATTTTGAAACCCAGCGCTTCATAAATAATCATTTGCTTCGGCGTGTTAGAAATATGATCTTCCCCACGAACAACACAGGTAATATCCATTAAGGCATCATCTAATACGCAAGCAAAACTATACGTCGGAGATCCATCCGATTTCATTAATACTTGATCTTTAATCGTAGCGGTATCAAACGTGATTTTCCCTCGAATTAAATCATAAATCACAACTTCTTGTTGGGGCATTTTTAAAATAACCGCATCCCCCTCTTTATAGGCCTTTCCGGCGTCTAAAAGATTTTGGGCATATTTTCGATAAAGATCAAATCGATCGCTCTGATAATATATTTCATCCCAAGTAAGCCCCAACCATTTCATGCTTTCCAATATTTCATCTACATACTCACTCTTGGACCTTATGCGGTCCGTATCTTCTATACGCAAAACAAATTTGCCGCCTTGCGCTGCGGCATACATCCAATTAAAAAGGGCTGTTCGTGCCCCACCGATATGAAGATACCCCGTTGGGCTTGGAGCAAATCTAACTTTTACCATAATACATCCTTTACTTTTTCTTCGGCACGGCAGCGTCGAACAATAAAAAACCCCCACGAACGGCTACACAAACTATGACCGGCTGTGAGGGCTTTCTTTTTCCTAAACATCTTTACCAGAAAATTTTGTTGGCTGCTTCTGCGCAAGGTTTTTTATAATTTCTTCTAATCTTTTTAGATCCTTTTCCTGTAAATTTTCGTACTCAATACCGATATCATAAAATAAAGGTTTTTTCTTTTTTCCATCTTTTCTTTGAACACTCCAAACAACCTTTCCCTTACATCTAATATAACCACCCATGTCTAACAAATCTAATTCGAGATCAACAGTATGAAACATTTTAATTTCTTTTTTTAAAATAACGCCTACCCCTCCAATGCCTATATTCTCTGTATGCGTTAAAATGACATCTCTATCATCTGCCCCCTTCCGAATAACCACTAAACACGGAAAATTCGCACGAGGAAATTTCCTTCGATTTAAACCTTCCCAATTTCCCATGATGCCTCCTTAGGTCTTAAATTTGTAAGCTCGTTGAATTCGGGTAATCTTTCTTGCCTTTCCCGAAGTTTCATCAATATCGATAACTACGCCGTGCAGTTTAACGTCTGTTTTAGCTACTTGAAATTTTACGGGCATGCTTGTCAGAAAACGCTTTATAATAGCTTCTTTACTTTGTCCAATAACGGAATCATCAGGGCCTGTCATGCCTAAATCTGTAATATAGGCTGTCCCGCCAGATAAAATTTTTTCATCAGCGGTTTGGATATGCGTATGCGTCCCTACGACTGCGGAAACATTTCCGTCGCTAAAATGGCCGATTGCAACCTTCTCGCTTGTGGCTTCAGCGTGCATGTCAACGATAATAATGTTTGTTTCTTTTTTTATTTCTTCAACAATTTTATTTAATGCCAAAAACGGACAGTTGACATTATATCGCATAAAAACACGCCCTAAAAGATTTATTACTCCTATTTTATATCCGCTAGATGTTTCTTTGATGCACCACCCTTTACCGGGAACACCCTCAGGGAAATTGGCTGGTCTGGTCACATAATCGGAAGTATTAAGATATTCCATAACTTCCTTTTGGTCCCATACATGATCTCCAAGGGTAAGGACATCGCATCCTAAACGAAAAAAGTGATTTGCAATACGTGACGTTATCCCTGACCCACCGGCTGAATTCTCAGCGTTTACAATAACACACTCCACAGAAAATTCTTTTTTTAACCCGTCTAACAATGCCTCAACAGCCTGTCGACCAGGTTTTCCCACTACATCGCCTATGCATAGTATATTCATATTTTGAGTCTTCTAGCCTTCAGACATCAGTCATCAAAAAATACACAGCTGTCGGCTGAAAGCTAATAACTGACATCTGATGACTTACTTGGCAAATTCTACAGCACGTTTTTCCCGAAGAACGATAACCTTGATTTGCCCAGGATATTCCATTTCTTCTTCAATTTTTTTCCGGATATCTCTGGCCATAACAATGGATTCATCATCATTAATTTTATCCGGATCTACTAAAATTCGAATTTCTCGCCCAGCTTGAAGGGCAAACGTTTTATCAACGCCCTTAAACGAAGTTGCAATTTTTTCTAAATTCTCAAGTCGTTTCACATATGTTTCTAAATTTTCTGCCCGAGCACCTGGTCGTGCAGCACTGATCGCATCAGCCGCACAGACTAAGGCCCCATAAAGACTAGTCATCTCCACTTCCTCATGATGCGATTCAACCGCATTAGCCACTTCCTCACACTCTCCATACTTCCGAGATAACGTTCCGCCCACTACGGCATGCGTGCCCTCCTCGACATCTTGACTCACAACTTTTCCGATATCGTGTAAAAGCCCAGCCCGCATAGCTTTTTTGGTATCTAACCCCAATTGCGAAGCCATTGATCCTATGATCATAGCGACTTCTTTGGTATGCTGAAGACCGTTTTGACCATAACTTGTACGAAATTTCAACCGCCCGACTAACTTAAGCAATTCAATATGCATTCCATGAATGCCTAGATCAAAGGCTGTTTTCTCACCTTCATCTTTAATAACCTTATCCATTTCTTTCTTGGCTTTTTGAACGACTTCTTCAATACGCCCAGGATGAATCCGCCCATCAGCAATTAAGTTCTCTAAAGCAAGTTTCGCAATTTCCCGTCGGAACATGTCAAAACCTGAAATGGTAACGGCTTCAGGAGTGTCATCAATAATAATATCCACCCCTGCCGCGGCCTCCAAGGCCCGAATATTTCTTCCTTCACGTCCAATAATACGCCCTTTCATTTCATCGCTTGGTAACATAACAACAGTAACCGTCGATGCAGCGGTATGCTCGGAAGAACATCTCTGAATAGCCGTGCTAATAATCTGCCGGGCTTTTTCTTCAGACTCTTCTTTAATTTCTTCTTCAAGTTTACGAATTCTCGTTGATTTTTCTTGAAGAAGATCTTCATCAACCCTGGATAAAAGAAATTTTTTCGCCTCCTCCTCCGTCATAGAGGAAATACTTTGAAGACGCTTTTTTTCTTCTTCAATCACTTTTTTTAATTCGTCCGAACTCTCTTGATTTTTTTTCTCTGACTCTTGCAAGCCTGTTAATCGATTATTAATATCTTTTTCCTTATGTTCCAATAAATCTACTCTTTTGTCTAAATTTTCTTCCTTTTGGGCCATTCTTTTTTCTGCACCCAATGTTTCGTCTCTTCTATCCTTTATTTCTTCTTCAAAATCCTGACGCAATTTAATCATCAAATCTTTTCCCTGAAGCTCCACTTCATTTTTACGCTTTTCTGCATTATTTTCAGCGCCCTCAAGTAAATTTTTCGCTTTTTCTTCTGCTTCTTTTAAATTTTTTCCTGCAAAAAACCATCGCAATAAATACCCGGCAAAAAAGATAACTATTGCGGAAATAGATAGTATAAAACTATGTAAATATACGTTATTGACATCTATGTTCATAAAAATGCTCCCTTCTTATATTAAGCCGCTTTTAGCGACGCTGTTAGCCACCGAATAAATTGGTGACCTATTATAAAATATTGTAATTAATTAACAAGGACGTGAGAAACAGGAAAATCGTGCTCTTTTTGCTGAGGAATATGATCAATCATTTGAAAATCAAAAGCTAATCCAACTGTGGAGATATGTGAAGGCAGAGTGCACAAAAAACGATCATAATAACCTCCTCCACGGCCTAACCTATTCTTTGCTTTATCAAAGGCTATACCAGGAACGATCACCATATCGATTTCATTTACCCCGAGAGGCTTACAATCTCTCTCGGTAGGCTGCTTTATACCAAAAACACCTTCTTGAAGGTTGTCTAAATATTCCACGAATGTCGGCATAATTTTATTCTTTTCCCGTACAACTACGGGTAACCCTATTTTTTTGCCGATTTTTTTTGCTTTTTTCATCATTTCAAATGTGTCTACTTCCCCATCAAACGAGGCATAAAAGAGAACTGTTCCAGATTTCCGAAATTCCCGCATTTCAAAAAGCTTATCCTGAATCATCAAACTTTTGGCTAAACGGTCTTCCTCCTTCTGATTTCTTAAAATCGTTAATATCTTATCTCTAAGTTCTTGTTTTGTGGCGTATTCTATCATTCTTTCCTTCAACATACAACAAAAAGTAGAGACAAGGCTCTACCTCGTCTCTACTTATAATTATCCCCGCAATGCCGTCGGACTATTTGTATAAGGTGAACCCGATCACCAAGTGGGTTCCTCTCCAAAGCACCCACAGGTACTCTGGAAGTTAGGATCCCATTATACACGTATAGGTTCATTATAGTAAGCCACTAACGCACACCGCAGGGATTTTTAGTCATCAGACATCAATCGCTAGCCTTCAGCACCAAAAATTCTGATAACTGATGTCTGATGACTGATATCTATATTTCACCGTATTTCTGCCCCTAATTCATTTACCAAAGCCTTACAAACTTTTTCATGAACAATGCTCACTTCTTCCTCTCGCAATGTCCGTTCTAACGATTGATACTTAAGCGAAAAAATAATACCTCTAAATCCTTGTGTTATTTTATCACCCAAATACTGTTCTTTAAACTCTATTGTTGATAAAATTTCTGAACTTGTTTGAAAAATAATGTCCTGCACCTGCTGAAAAGAAATTTCTTCTTTTACGGCAAGGCTTATATCCCGTACAACAGAAGGATATTCTCCCAAAGGATGGTATTTTTGCTCCATTTTTATATGCCCAAAAACTTCTTCTAAATTTACTTGAGCAAAATACACTTTTTTTATTTTAATATCCCAATCACTTAAAATGTCTTCCTTAATTTCCCCCATAACCCCTATTTCTTTATTATTTATTCCAACTGTGGCGCTTTTCCCTTCCTCAAAAATAGAGTGATCCTCCCCATAAAAATAAGCATCCTTCAACCCAATCCTCTTTAAAACTTGCTGTAAAGCCCCTTTAATATCATAAAAATCTAATTCTTCTTGTTTTAATTTACGCCAATCCCTATCCCTTTGACCAACAGCCATAATAGCTAACGTTTCTTTTTCTCCTTTAGCCTCATAAACTTTTCCTATTTCAAAAATTTTTAACCCCTTTTGTCCTTTATTAATATTCGTCTGCAAAATCGACAATAAACTTGGCAACATTGAAGGTCTCAGAATTTCTTGATCGCATGTTAATGGATTCCGAATTTTTAATCCTTTCAATTCTGCCTGTCCTGATTTTTCTATCAAGGGTTGGCTAATCATTGTATATGTAATAACTTCATCAAATCCCTGAGCCAAAAACAATTCATAAATATTCTTTTTAATAGCTCTGGTAGGGCTTTGCAACATCTGTGTAACCTGTATTTGGGGTAATCTCAACGGTAAATTATCGTACCCAATAATTCTGGCAACTTCTTCTACAACATCAACATCCTGTTTAATATCTTTACGCCACGGCGGGGGCGTAACAGTTAAAACATCTTTCTTATGTGCGGCTACCTCAAAATCCAGCTTCTTTAAAATATTCTTGCTTTGGCTGGCCGTAATATCTGTCCCTAAATAGGCATTAATCTGATCTTTTGAAATAACAATTTTCGGTTTTGTTGTTTTTTGTCTACGCGAAGAAACATCTGATCTGGCAATAATTGTCCCTTTCGCATTATTCCGTATAAGTAACAATGCGCGTTGGGCTCCAACTTCAACTGTATCATAGTCAACACCTCGTTCAAACCGATAGGATGAATCACTGGACAACGCCAATTTACGTACAGCTCGTCGAATTAAGATAGGGTTGAAATGCGCGCTTTCTAAAAGAATATTTTTTGTTTCCACCGTTACTTCTGTTTCTTTACCACCCATAATGCCCGCAATAGCAATCGGTCGCTTTTCATCAGCAATCACAAGGATTGAGGGGTCTAATTCTCTTTCTTCATCATCAAGCGTTACAATCTTCTCTCCTTTTTTAGCTCGACGAACAATAATTTTCCCACCGGAAATTTTATCATAATCAAAAGCATGCAAAGGCTGACCGGTTTCCATTAAACAAAAATTTGTTATGTCCACAATATTATTGATTGATCGTATTCCTATACTGGTAAGCCTTTTTTTAATCCATACTGACGTTGGTTCTATATGAACATCTTCCATAACTGTGCCTATATAACGCGAACATCCTGCCTTATCTTCGATAGAAATATTGCAACGATTATTAGGAAAACTTAACTTACGCATCTGAGGAAATTCTTTGGTCTTGTTCAAAATAGCAGAAATTTCTCTGGCTATGCCCATCATGTTTAAACAATCCGGACGATTGGGCGTGATTTCCAATTCAAAAACGGTGTCCCCATCAACAGAAAAAGTTTTTTCAACTTCCAGCCCAGCCATAGTTAATTTATGGGCCAGCTTATCTGCGGATATCCCGATCGAAACATAATCTTTTAACCAATTAAGAGAAATTTTCATATTTAAAATTGCCTTACAAACCGCATGTCATTTTCAAAAAACATACGGATGTCATGTATTCCATATTTCAACATTGTTATTCGCTCAACGCCTAAACCAAACGCTAAACCGGAATATTTTCCCTTCGGATATCCTACAGCCTCAAAGACCTTTGGATGAACCATGCCACAGCCCATGATTTCAAGCCATCCGCTACGACCGCACACGGAACAGCCTTTTCCCTTACAAAGATAACACGCAATATCTACCTCGGCCGATGGTTCTGTAAACGGAAAAAAATGAGGCCGATAACGCATTTCAAGATCTCTTCCAAATAATTTTTTCAGGAAAACCGTGATGATTCCTTTTAAGTCGGAAAACTTCACATCGGTATCCACAAATAACCCTTCGATCTGATGAAACATAAAAGAATGGCTAGCATCAACCGCATCGGGGCGATAAACTTTTCCCGGAATAACAACCGCCAAAGGCGGTTTGTATTCTTTCATAATACGAATCTGTCCCGGAGAAGTGTGGCTTCGCAATACCAAATTTTGATCCTTTTGATTCGAATCTTTTTGCTCCAAATAAAATGTATCAAAACCATCTCGCGAAGGATGATCCTCCGGAATATTTAATGCGGTAAAATTATTAAATTCTGTTTCTACCTCCGGACCTTCTTGAACAACAAATCCTAACTTTTCAAAAATGTCACACATTTCCTCAATCGTCTGTGTCAAAATGTGTTTATGCCCTACCGAATGCTCCATCCCCGGGATTGTAACGTCAATAAAAGAACGGTTTGCTTTTTTCTGCTCCGCTCGAAAAACCTTTTTCTTTTCTTCAATAAATGTAGTGATGGTATTTCTTAATATATTCGCATTCTTGCCCATAAGAGGCTTTTCTTCCTTCGACAATGATGATAGCGATGCGTACATATCCGCAATAAGTCCTTTTCGTCCTAAATATTTTATACGAAAAGATTCTAACTGTATCTCGTCAGAAATTTCCTGAATTTCCTTTTGAACAGTTATGTTAATTTCTTCGAAATTCCAAGACATTTATTTTCTCCACGTCGCTGGGATAAAAAGGATTAAAATAGAATACAACTCAAGCCGTCCGGCTAACATAAGAAATGTTAAAAGCCATTTCCCCGGCATGGAAACCCATGCATAATTTTGTGTGGCCCCTACTTTTCCAAGCCCTGGACCGATATTACTTAACGCCGCAATCGATGCTGTAAAAGCTGTAACAAGGTCACACGATTCTGTAAGAATAAAAAGCCCCGCCCCAAAAAAGAACAACAGCATAAAAACGGCAAAATAAGAAAGAACTGCCGTAACTAACCTATCCGACAAAGCCTTAAAATTAAATTTTATAGGTAAAATAGCATTTGGAAAAACAGCCTGCGTCACGGAACGCAAAGCAATTTTAACCGATAAAAGTGCCCGTATAAATTTCATTCCGCCACCTGTTGATCCTCCACACCCTCCAATAAACATAAGTATCACAAGAAAAAATCTTAACGCCTGCGGCCAAATATCAAAATCAACACTTGTATACCCTGTTGTTGTGACAATGGACACAACCTGAAAAGCAGCATCTCTCCACGGAGATTGTGACCCCCCTGAAAACATTAGCACAATACCAAAAATAGCTATCAAAATTAAAACAAGAAAAAAATACCATCGAAATTCTTCATCCTTAAAATATGTTTTTGGCCGTCCCTTTAAAGCGCTGTAATGAAGAATAAAATTTATCCCAGCAAGAAACATAAAGAAAAAAATCGTCCATTGGATAAATGGTCCATATGCCCCTATACTCGCATTTTTTGTCGAAAAACCTCCTGTAGCCATCGTACCGAAAGTATGACATAAAGAGTCAAACAGAGGCATCCCACCTAAAAGAAGACAAACCGTCTCTGCAAACGAAAGAAAAAAATAAATTCCCCACAAATTCTTAGCCGTTTCCTTAATACGTGGCTCTACGCGCTCTACAGTTATCCCTGGAGCTTCTGCTTTGTAAAGCTGAAAGGCGTTTGTCCCAAGAGCTGGCAAAAGGGCAATGTAAAGAACAATGATCCCCATACCTCCCAACCAATGCGTTAAACTACGCCAAAAAAGAATTCCGCGGGGAACAATTTCAATATCAACAAAAATTGTCGACCCCGTTGTCGTAAAGCCGCTAACAATTTCAAAGAACGCATCGGTGTAAGATGAAACAACCTGGCTCAACCAAAGAGGGATGGCTCCAAAGATAGAAAGACAAATCCAGGACAGGCCTACAATAGCCAAACCATCCTTTGTATTTATTTTCTTATAATCTTCTTTTTTAATTCGAAAGAACCAAAGAAAAATACAGGAAATAACGATTCCGAAACAAATAGTAATAGTAAACGATTGTGTTTCTTTGCTATAAAGATCATCATGTACTGCCCATGCTAAAGGCAGGGTCATGACAAAACAGATAATCAATAAAATGCGTGAAATTATGTTAGTAACAAATCGCTTATGCACGCTTTTTTTCCAAAGTTATAAACATCATTTACTTGCAAGAAAATCGCCCCTGGCGATAACCTGAAGGCGTATTTTCGGTGCCGATAGGAAATTTTTAAACTTCCTATGCGGTAAACAATTCCTGAAGCTTTTTTACTGCCGTTTCTTGACAAAAAACAATTACCGTTTCACCTTCGTTAATCTGTGTGTCGCCTGTTGCTAATATAACCTCTCCGGCTTTACAAACAGCTCCAATAATAGAATTTTTGGGAAACTTAATATTTTTTATGGGAGATTTTGTCACCGGAGCATTTTTTTCCGGAATAAATTCGAGAACCTCTGTTTCGCTTTCTACCAATTTTGTCACAGAGCTAATTCCTTTTCCCCTTGCTAAATGTAAAATTTGCTCCGCAGCAATATAATGAGGATTAATAACAGCGTCAATATCCAATGTGTTTACAATTGATATATAATCAGATTGTTGCGTCGTGATGATTGTTGTTTTTGCCCCCATTTTTTTAGCTAAGACAGAACTAATTAAATTGGAATGATCATTATCTGACGTTGCAATAAAAACATCCGCCGCTTCAATGCCGCACTCGGTTAATATATCCCCTTCGGAAGCAGAACCATTAATAATCCTTGCTGATTCTATTTCTCCGGCAACTTTTTTTGCAAGATCTCTATTCTCTTCTAAAATAGTTATGTCCTTAATTTTCGAAGATAACCCCAGGGCAACATATCTCCCTGTAATCGTCGCGCCGTATATTATAATTTTTTTAGGCATTTTTACTTCAGGATTAACGAAAGTTAAAAATTCGCCAAGAGAGGCTTTTGGAAGAAGGGTATATATGCGGTCTAACGGCTCAATAGCCACATCCCCTTTAGGAATTATGACTCTGTTGTTTCTAATAATCGAAACAATTAAAAATGGCCAAGGAAAATCCTCATCACGGACTTCCTCTATTTTGAGACCACACAATGGTGATTCTTTGGGAATATCAAATGCACGTAAAAGAATTTTTCCGTCGGCAAAATCTGATACTTCACTGGCTCCTGGGGCCTCAACAATCTTAATAATCGCTTGGGCCGCCACCAATTCCGGATTAATAATTTCATTAATACCAAACTGCTTGTATCCGGATTCGGCCAGAGTTGTACTTAAAGATATATTTCGTACACGCGCAATACGCCGCTTTGCTCCAAACATGGCTGCTAGCGAACAGACCACCAAATTTGTCTCATCAGATGTTGTAACGGCTAAAACCAGCTCAGCCTGATTGACATATGCCTTTTGAAGAGTGTCCGGGTCTGCCCCATTGCCAACAATAACCTTAACATCAAGTTTATCGGCAATTTTCCTGGCAACTTGTTCGTTCTTTTCAATCAGGTAAACTTCGTTATTTTCTTGCGCAAGAGATTTGGATAAATTAATACCAATTCTTCCGGCTCCAACGATAACTATTTTCATAAAAAGAATAAACGACGAGGCTTTGCCTCGTCGCTACGTTAAGAAAGTATTTATTTAGCTCGTACTACCCTGTGATGTTTTAACAAGGTTATTAAACGCTTCTGGAGAACTAATGGCTAATTCTGCAATCAATTTACGATTGATCTCAATATTGGCATCGCTAAGTCCTTTGAGAAAACGGCTATAGGTTGTTCCGGCTTCTCGACAAGCGGCATTAATGCGCACTATCCAAAGCCTTTTAAATTCACGCTTTTTCACTTTACGATCTCTATAAGCATAGGTCATACCTTTTAAAACCGACCGTTTAGCCTGAACATACCGTGTGCTGCGATGTCCAAATTGACCTTTTGCTTCTTTTAAAACGCGCTTCTTTCTCCTGTGTGAAGCAACTACTGTTCGTATTCTAACCATAAGGCAACAATCTCCTTATTTTCTTTGCATCGCTATCCGATACATAGGAACTACCCCGCAACTTTCGTTTAGTCTTGCGGGCCATTTTTCCTAAAATATGTCCTCGACTGGCGCTTCGTTTTTTTAATTTTCCAGTCTTTGTTATCTTAAACCGCTTCGCAGCGGACCGATTTGTTTTTAATTTTGGCATTTCATATTCCTTAAGGTTTTTTCGAAATAGGCGTAAGTAATATATACATCACTCGCCCTTCCATGGAAGGGGCTTTTTCCGGTTTTCCGTGCTCAGCCGTATCAGAAACCATACGTTCTAAAATTTCCCGTCCCAATTCCTTGTGCGCCATTTCTCGCCCGCGGAAAAACATATTAATTTTCACCTTATCTTTATCTTCTAAAAAAGTTAAAACTTTTTTTAACTTTATTTGATAATCGCTATCTCCAATGTGCGGCTTCAACCGTATTTGCTTTAAATGCGTTACGTGTTGATTCTTTTTTATCCGCCGCTCTTTTTTTTCCTGGTCATATTTGTATTTACTATAATCCATAATACGACAAACCGGCGGTTTTCCGGTAGGAGCAATTTCGACAAGATCCAATTCATGCTCCTTGGCCAAATCCAGAGCTCTTTTCAGAATAACGACACCAAGCTGTTCAGATTCAGGCCCGATTACACGAACTTCCGAAGCCCTAATCCGTTCATTTATCCGAATAAATTTTTGAATAATAGCACCTCCTTTTTACACATTATATTAATTTTTAGAATATACTTCTTCTGTAATTTTTTCAATAAATTCACTAAGGACAAAACTCCCTTGATCACCTTTACCATATTTTCTCGCAGATATTTTCTTTTCGTTGATTTCCTTATCTCCCAAAATTAATAAATACGGCGTTTTCTTAACGGTTCCTTCTCTTATCCGCTTATTAAGACTCTCATTTCGCTGATCAATTATAACGCGCACCCCCGCATTTTGTAAATTTTCTTTTACAGCATGAGCATATTCCCAATGATCTTCTTTGATAGGAATTATGATAACCTGCGTTGGGGCTAACCACACAGGAAATGCCCCTGCGTAATGTTCAATCAAAGTTCCGATAAAACGTTCCATGCTTCCTAATAAAGCCCGATGAATCATTATCGGCCGGTTTTGACCACCTTCTTCATTAACATAAGAAATCCCGAAACGTTCCGGTAAAGAAAAATCACACTGAATCGTCGCACACTGCCACTCTCGTTGAAGAGCATCTGTCAATTTAATATCAATTTTTGGCCCATAAAAAGCACCATCACCTTCATTAATTTGATATTTTATTTTTTTCTCTTTCAAAGAGTCTTCCAATGCCTGCGTAGCTGTTTCCCATTCATTTAGATCTCCGATATAATCCTCCGGACGCGTGCTTAATTCAATGGTCATATCTTTAAACCCAAAATCGTTCATTATATCAAAAACAAAATCTATGACGTTCATAACTTCTGTCTTAACCTGATCTTGTCGACAAAAAATATGGGCATCATCTTGGGTAAATCCTCGAACTCTTAATAATCCATGCAACACACCTGTTTTTTCTTGACGATAAACCGTGCCTAATTCAAAAAATCGTACAGGTAACTCCCGATATGAACGCAATTTAGACTTATAAATAAGAATATGTCCAGGACAATTCATAGGTTTAACAGCAAAATCTTCACCATCAACCTTAAAAAAATACATATTTTCCCTATAATGGTCCGCGTGCCCGCTTTGTTCCCAAAGGCTGCCTTTCAAAATATGTGGCGTTCTAACTAAATCATATCCACGCTTCAAATGCTGGTCCTGAATATAATCTTCCATAATTTTCCTCAGCATTGCTCCGGCAGGAAGATAAAAAACTAGTCCAGCCCCAGCGGATTCATGATAAAAATTAAAAAGATCTAACTGCGTGCCCAGCTTTCTATGATCGCGCCTTTTCGCTTCTTCTAATAAATGTAAATGGTCTTCTAATTCCTTTTTACTAAAAAAGCACGTGCCATAAATTCTTTGCAACCTATCTTTTTTTTCATCACCACGCCAATAAGAACCTGCTACGGAAAGCAATTTAAATGCCTTAATTTCTCCAGCGCTTTCAATATGTGGGCCTTTACACAAATCCATAAATTCATCGCCTGTTTTGTAAATAGACACTTGTTCGTCTTGAAGACCTTCGATTAATTCAACTTTATATTTTTCATCTTTATCAGAAAAAAGTTTTAGAGCGTCTTCTCGCGACATAAAACTCTGCGAAAAAGCTGGTTTACGTTCAATAATTTTTCGCATGCGTTTTTCTATTTTCTTAAGATCATTGTCTGTGAAAGGCGTTTCTTTATCAAAATCATAATAAAATCCATTGTCAATCGCCGGACCAATGGCCACCCTAGTGTCGGACCATAACTCCTTAACCGCCTGGGCCATAACATGTGAACAACTATGTCTTAATCTATCTAAATCTGTTTTATAATCCATTTTGTACCTTAAAATCTTTACGAAAAAAAATGGACCCAAGAGGACTCGAACCTCTGACCTCTTCCATGTCAAGGAAGCACTCTAACCAGCTGAGCTATGGGTCCCCTTTGGTTACAAAATGGGCAAGGTGGGAGTCGAACCCACACGGCCTTACGGCCATTGGATTTTAAGTCCAACGTGTATGCCATTCCACCACTTGCCCTATCAACATTTTACTGGAGGCGACGAGCGGAATTGAACCGCTGTACGAGGTTTTGCAGACCTCTGCCTAACCACTCGGCCACGTCGCCAAAATTATTTTTTTAATAATGTTAAAGCTATATCAACAGCCTTAACAATATCCTTAACCTCTGCAATATGGCCTTCGCCGACAATTCCGCACGCCAATTTCCCTTTTACAGGCTCAATGATTTGCATGCCATGTTTTTTTAATTTAGCACAATTTTCTTGCACAATTGCATTCTTATACATTTCTGTATTCATGGCTGGGGCAATCAATATCGGAGATTTTGTTGCCAAGGCAATACATGTTAAAAAATTATCAGCAATACCATTCGCTATCTTTCCAATAATATCCGCTGTTGCCGGAGCAATCAAAAGGACATCAGCGCCTTGTGTCTTGGTAATATGAGGCATCTTCCATGGAAGATTTTCTTCATCAAACATCCCACAAAGAACTCTTTCGCCAGACAAGGTAGATAAAGTTAACGGGGTAATAAATCGTTCCGCGGCTTTTGTCATAACAACAAAAACATCATGGTTATTCTCTTGCAAACCTCTTATGATATCTGCAGATTTATAAGCGGCAATACTTCCGGTTACACCCAAAACAATTTTTTTACGTTTATTCACAATTCTCTGTCTATGAAGTACGCCTTTTTATTTGGCTTTCTTCTCCTCTTTTGCTCGCTTTTCGGCTGTCGTTTTAGATTCAACCTTCCCTTCCGCAATTTCTTGTAAAGCTATGGTTGTCGCCTTATCGACTAATGGATTGTCAATAAGCATAGGCTTTCCGTCCGCAAGTTCTAAAGCCCTTATAGATGCCATACGAACTAACCTGTAAACACTTCCATCTGCCTTTGGCAATAATTCATCTATTGTTTGATGTCTCATATACTATTTTCTCCTATTTTATTTATAATTTAAAATCCATAAATATAGCATAAATGGATTATCTTGTCAAAAATATCTATGCCCAAACAAATAAGATAATTTTGGGCGTATTTCAATCACTTTTGCAATCATAATCCAAAAAGACTATACGTTCCAATTCTTCGTAAGCGTTTTTCAAATTGTCATTAACAATAACATGTTGATAATTTCGAGATTCTTTTAACTCCTTCCGAGCTATTGCTAACCTTAACTTTAATGTTTCAGAACCTTCGGAACCTCTCTTCTCGAGACGTTTCCTTAAAACCTCAAGAGATGGTGTCTTTATAAAAATAGTCCTGGCTTCGGGAATTTTATGGCAAACGACTTTCGCCCCCTTAACATCAATGCATAATAAAACGGTTTTCCCGTTCTTTAATAAGTCCTGAACATTTTTTTTAGGCGTTCCATAATAATTATCAAATACTTTTTGTGTTTCTAAAAAATGCCCTCTTCTTTTTTTATACAAAAACATTTTCTCGCTTAAAAAAAAATAATCACGGCCGTGTTTCTCTCCCTGACGCTTTGGCCGTGTTGTAGCAGAAATTGTTTTTACCAAAAGCTTATGCTTACATGTAAGAAGCTTTTTATGTAATGTGGTTTTGCCAGATCCCGAAGGGCCTGAGATAATAATAACTTGCCCTTTATTTTTTTTATTCGACATTCTGCGCTTGTTCGCGGATTTTTTCAACCTTGCTTTTAATCATAATAACAGCGTTTGCCACATGCGAATCCTGAACCTTCGATCCGATTGTATTTGTCTCACGCTGCATTTCTTGTGCAATAAAATCCATCTGCTTCCCAACAGCTTTTTTATTTCTTAAAAGTAGCTTTAATTCACCGATATAATGGCTTAACCTGGAAATCTCTTCATTAATATCACATCCTTTTTGAAAGGCCTTAAATTCATCATTATTTAATGTCTTTTTTTTCTCTTTCAAAATTTTATCACATCGCAGCTGTATCTTCTTTGACTCCAATAACATATGTTTGAGCTGATCTGTCAAATCTTTAGCTAAACTTCGCCCTTCTCGCTTACGCATTTGAACAAGAATTCCTAAGGCTCTTTTAAGACATTTTTCTAACCCCGGCCAACTCTCCTGAGGATTAACCAAAACCTCTTTTATTTCAACAACCCCGGGAAGCCTGATAAGGTCGGATAGCGTTAAATCATTTTTTAATTTAAATTCTTTCTTTAGCTGATTAGCATAATGCAAATGAGCCTTTACAGTATCTTTATTTACGGTGACTGCCTGAGGAGGCTTTTGGGTAATTTTTATAGCTACCGTAACTCGCCCACGTCGACACTCCTGCTGGATAAGCTGACGAACCTTGCTTTCAACTGAACTAAACCCTATAGGAAGATAAAAACTAATATCAAGATATCGATGATTAACACTTTTAATTTCTACAAGAGCTTTAATTTTGCCAACAGATAATTGTGCCTGGCCGAAGCCTGTCATTCCTTTAATCATGCCCACACCTTTTTTTTATATGCATCTATTTTTTTTACCTTTGAACGATAGAGAGGTATTGGAATTTCCTCTGGCTCAAACCAAAGTTTTATTTCTCTTTTAGCTTCACTTTTATCCGAAGAAACATGCACAACATTCTCAAAAATCCCTTTGGTCGTTATTCGCCCGCACGCTCCTCGAATAGTGCCGGGATTGGCTTCTTCCGGATTGGTTTTCCCGGCAATTTTCCGGCATTTTTGAATGGCTTTTTCTCCATAAAAAATAATGGCCGGAAGTTTATGAACATTGTGGTATTTTCCCATAAAATATGAAATCAAATCTTCATAAAATTTATGCCCCTTTAGATGACGATAGTGTTCTTCAATCTTTTCTCGTGTAGGTCGAACGATTTTCAAGGCAATCATTTCCAGATCTATCTGAGCAAATTTCATAAAAATTGTGCCCACCTGTCCTTTTAGAACTCCGTCTGGTTTAATTATCACAAGCACGGCCTGTTTCATTTTTCACCTCTTTATTATCGCAATAATGCGATCTAAATCATCTAAAGAATAATACTCAATCACAATTTTTCCTCGTTTTTTACGAGAAACAACATTGACCTTTGATCCTAATATTTTTTGCAAATCATCTTCTAGCAAAATGATTTCATGATTTTTTTTGATATCCTTTTTTTCTCGTCGAGATTTATCATTTATTCCTATTTTAACCAAGTGTTCGGCCTCTCGAACAGAAAGAGATTTCTTTATTATAAGATCGAAAATTTGTCTCTGCGCCGCTTCTGTTTCCACCCCTAACAACGCCCGCGCATGCCCCATAGAAATTTTCCCGGACTGTAAACTTGATTGTATATCATTCGGAAGTTTCAATAGCCGTAAAATATTGCTTATCGTTGACCTGTCTTTCCCTACAGATTTTGCTACGCTCTCTTGAGTATATTGATATTCTTCGATAAGTTTTTTATAAGCCTCCCCCTCCTCAATGGCATTCAGCTCTTCACGTTGAATATTTTCAACCAAAGCAATAACCAAAGCCTCTTGATCGGAAACGTCTTTGATAATAACCGGAATCTCTTCCATCTCCAAGGCCTTCGCGGCCCTTAAGCGCCTTTCCCCCGCAACCACTTCATATTGATCACCTTGCTCCCGAACAAGTATGGGTTGTAGCACGCCCTTTTCACGAATAGAAGATTTTAATTCTTCTAATTTTTCATCATCATAATTTACCCTTGGCTGAAATCTATTATTTGAAATCAAAGAGGTTTTTAAATATGCGGTTGCCTCCCCCTTGACAATATCTGCTTTTTCCGGTATAAGAGCAGATAATCCTTTTCCTAAAGCTCTCGCTTCCATAATTTATTTCCTCTCGATAGGTTTTTCGCTTTCAGACAAAAATTGCCCTGCATTATCATGCAACTCGTTTATTTTCAATGTGTTATGACTTCTCTGTTCACTAAATGCTAATTCTTTTGCAAGGTCTCTATATTTCTTTGCCCCAATTGACGCACCATCATATAGAGTAATTGGCTTTCCATGGCTCGGAGCCTCACTCAATTTAACATTTCTTGGAATAACAGCCTCATAGACCTTATCGCGAAAATATGTTCGTATTTCATTAATAACTTCCGATGTTAAATTTGTTCGAAAATCGGCCATTGTCATTAAAACCCCCTCAATGGACAAATTAGAATTTAACCCCTCTTTTATTAAGCTCAACGTATCCATGAGCTGAGAGACTCCTTCTAAGGCATAAAATTCACATTGAATAGGAATAATAATAGTATCGCTAGCCACTAAAGAATTTAATGTCAAAAGGCCTAAAGACGGAGGCGAATCTATAAAAATATAATCATAATTATCGCGTATTGATTTAAGTGCTTTTTTAAGGCGGCTTTCTCTGGCCAAAGCTCCAACAAGCTCAATTTCGGCTCCTGTTAGGTTAATATTACAGGGAAGTATATCCAAATTTGGGTATACATCCCTTATCAACCCTTCTTCCGCAGTTATTTTGTTTAGTAATACATCGTAAATAGATACTGTTAGTTCATTTTTATTTACGCCAACCCCGCTTGTTGCGTTTCCCTGAGGATCTGTATCAACAATTAACACTCTTTTTCCAAGCTCTGTTAAAGCCGCCGATAAATTAACGACTGTCGTTGTTTTACCAGTCCCGCCCTTTTGATTTCCAACAGATATTATTTTTCCCATAATATAAAACCCTGCACAATTTCTCAAAAATTTTACGGAAACATCCGCCATGTTTCACGTGAAACATTTTAATTACTTTAGTGTAACTTTTATCTTCGCGGGAGAAGCCCCCTCCATTCCAAAAAGCCCCTTCTTTTCTTCACAAACAATTTTGATCGTAATTTTTTCTCTCGGAGCTCCAAGATCTTCCATAGCCTTCTTAATAGCCTCTTCCACGGTCCCACCTTCAAATTCAAAACTTTTTTGCTTTTGTTTAGCCATGCTATTTAACCTTTGCCGTTTTAGACATTTTCCATTGCGTTATTGTTGTTAATAGAAAATATACTGTAAAATACAGCGTTAACCCGCTAGCAAACTTGTAAAAAATAAACCCCAACATTACAGGAAAAATTTTACTCATCATTTTTTGCATTTCTGCCTGAGAAGGATCTGAAACGGCCATATTTTTAGACTGAAATTTTTGTTGAAGAACCATTAAGCCCGCATAAAATAGAGGTAAAATATTAAATTCATTGCCAATATACGGCAAAGTTATAGGTAATTTAAACAAGCGATCCGGCTCTGAAAGGTCATTAATCCACAAAAAGCTTGCCCCTTTAAAAGAGTACGATCTCCAAAGTAATTGATATAAACTAATAAATATGGGCATTTGAAGAAAAATGGGCAGGCAACCACCAAAAGGATTAACCTTATGTTTTTTATACAATTCCATCATTTCTTTATTCATTTTTTGAGGATTATCTTTGTGCTTTTCTTTCAAAGCAACGACTTTTGGTTGTATTGATTGCATTTTCTTCATCGAAGACATGCTTTTTTGTGTTAATGGATATGTAACGCCATAAATAACAAAAGCAAATAGAATAATCGTAATGCCCCAATTAGGAATAATCCGATGAAGAAAATTTAATAAACCAAGCAATACTCTCGCAATTCGATCTGTTTGACCAAAAGCCATAATATCTACAAACCCTCCTGCTCGAAAATCAATAATTTTTTCATAATTTTTATTATACCTTTTAAGTATTTTATTATCCTGAGGCCCAATGTAAACTACAGATTCAAAATTCACCTTATTTCCAGGTTCAATTCTTACCGTTTCCGGAAATGCGCTAATTTTCAAGGATTTTTCTGATAATGACTTTGTTTCATATGTTTTTACTCCGAAGGTAGGATCAACTATGGCACAAAAATACTGATCTCTGAAACCTGTCCAGTTTTCGGATGAATCTATATTAAAAGAATTATTTTCTTTTTCGGAGAATTTTGACAAATTCTTTTTTCTATGAAAAAGATTATTATAAAAAATATTATATTCTAACAACATTGAATATCTTGCGTTTTTATTGTCCTTTCTGGCGCTAACAATGAAATTGTCCAGACTGAAATCAATCTGTTTGGACATTTCTGACATATTGGTTACTTCAATAGCAGAAATAATAGTATAATCATCTGGATTTAGTTGATAACGTTTTATTATTTTAATATCATCATTTTGATAGATATAGGAGACAAAATTTCGTGCAGACTCCTCCAATTTAAATTCTTGATTTTCATATCCAGACACATTCAAAATATTTGAAATCGGCAAGGTGTGCTCGTACTGCTTTATGGTTGCCTTTTTCAAATTTCCGCCAATATTTGTAAAATCTAACGCTAGTTTATTATTTTCTGCTTGATTAATCGACTCTTCCACAATAGATTTCTTAAAAAGAGAGGGGTCATCCGTAGAAAAACTCACCTTTTTAGTGTTTTTTGTTTCTTTAACTTCATTGTTATCAATGAGATCTGGTATTTTTATATTTTTTTGTTTAGGGGTCGTTAAGCCCGACCATACAAACATAATTAGAAATGATAATACGATAGCTGATATTAATTTTTTATCCATAATAAATATTACCGCGGATTAACCGGGTCATATCCTCCTTGAGATAATGGGGAACATTTTAATAAACGAATGGCTGCTTTAGCGACCCCTTTATACATACCATACTTTTGTACGGCCTCTAAAGCATACTGAGAACAAGAGGGGTGGAAACGGCATGTTCTTTGAAAAAGCGAATGACGAATCATTTGGTACAATCGTATAATTATTGTAAATATCCAAATCATTTTAGCTTTGCTAGATCGCAATGCTCTGCCCGTAAAAATACATTCTACTTCGGCTTCGCTTAGAATACTTCAAAGTCACGCACCTATATTTTTCGAATTTTCTTACTTAGAAAGGACTTTTCGTCCTTTAGCCCGTCGTCGATTCAAAATTTTACGGCCATCAGCGGTTTCCATACGCTTTCGAAAACCGTGCGTTCGCTTGCCTTTTATGTTTGTGGGTGTTTTTAAATTCTTTTTCATAATTCAGAAATTATATCATTTGATTTTTATTAGTCAAGTAATTTCATAGACTTTCGTCTCTTTTAAAATCAAATCATATCACAAATGATTGTTTTAATTTTCGATTGCATTACTCATTATCTTTGCTATAATATGCCCTTTCATCTCATCTAAATTTAATTAGGGACCTAATGAGTTGTATTTATTAAGTCTCTAACTAATTAAAAAATAGCCTCACGCGGACTATTTTGGCAATTTTTGGTGCTGATAAGAAAATATTAGACGTTCCAATACGGTGAGTAATCCACAGTTGTGGAAAACCTGTGAATTAATAATCCCTCATATCAAAGGCACTTTACATGAGCTTAGTAGCTTTTTGGGAAAAGGCACAAAAGGATATCAAAAATAAAATAGGGGATGCGACCTACGAAACATGGTTTTCCAATCTGCAAATAAAAGAAAAAACCCCAAAAACTCTTCTCATTGAAACTCCTGACGATTTTTTTAAAAACTGGATCATTGATCACTATCAGGAATCCATTCAGGAAGTTTTTGATAAACTTTCTGAAAAGCACATCTCCATCGAATTTTCTGTTAATTCCAACATTCTAGAAAAAGAAACTCAGACTAAATTAGCACATTTCGAAGACAATTTTAAAGAAGCGCCTCAATCCAAGTCGCACCTTAATTCCCGATTTACATTCGACAATTTTGTAATTGGGCCTTCCAACCGTTTTGCTTGCGCCGCAAGCTTTTCGGTTGCAGAATCCCCAGCTAAAGCGTACAACCCTTTTCTTATATATGGGCAAGTTGGCTTAGGGAAGACCCACCTTATTCAATCCATTGCCCACAAAATAAATCAAACACACCCTAAACTAAAACATTGTTATATTTCGTCTGAACAATTTACGAATGAATTGATTGATGCTATTCGTCATAGATCGACGGCACAGTTTAGAAAAAAATATCGTGAAATGGATGTTCTTTTGATAGATGATATTCAATTTATTGCTGGAAAAGAATCGACTCAAGAAGAATTTTTTCATACCTTTAATAACTTACATGATCACCACAAGCAAATCATACTAACCTCTGACCGTCCGCCAAAAGAAATTGCTAACTTGGAAGAGAGGTTGAGTTCTCGCTTTGCCTGGGGATTAATTGCCGACATTCAACCCCCCAATTTTGAAACGCGTGTAGCCATTTTGCAAAAAAAAATCGAACAAGAACCTGTCAAAGTTCCTAACGATGTTATCTACTTTATCGCAGAACAAATAAAAACAAATATCCGAGAATTAGAAGGGGCCCTAATACGCGTTGCCGCTTATTCTTTGCTTGAAGAAAGACCTGTTAATTTAGAAATGACTAAAGCCATATTGAAAGACATGGTAAAAGAAACAAAAAAAATAATAAGCATTGAAATGGTTCAAAAATCTACAGCCGAATATTTTAATATTTCACTAGCCGATTTGCGTTCAAAAAAACGAACCAAAAATATTGTTCTGCCGCGCCAAATGGCGATGTTTCTTGCAAGAAATTTGACAACCTTATCTTTACCGGAAATTGGCTTCGCATTTGGTGGGAAGGACCACACTACCGTTTTACATTCATACAAAAAAATGGAAGAAGAGTCAAAAACGAATAATGTTATCAAAAATATGGCTACAGAGTTAACCACAATTTTAAAACAGTAATTCTTTTTTTAATAAGAACTTATTAACATGTGTTTTTTTCATAAACCATTTATTTTCAACAACTTTTAACCTTGTTCATATTATAAACAGGCCCTATTACAACTGTTACTATTTTGTACATTAAATAAATAGAAAAGGATAATTAACTCATGCATATAAAAATTTCTAAAGAAAATTTATTTTCAACAATACAAACCGTTCAAAATATTGTATCCACTAAAGTAACCTTACCTATACTATCTAATATACTTGTGGAATCAAAAAATGATAAATTAAAAATTAATGCAACAGATTTAGACATTGGTATTTCCTGTGAACTTCCTGTGGAAATACTTGAAGAAGGGGCAATAACTATTCCAGCAAAACGATTTAGTGATATTATCAGAGAAATGCCTGCCGGAGATATTCTTGTTCACACGAAAAAAAATAATCATATTGATGTAGAAGGAAACCAATGCCGATTTAAGCTTATTGGTTTACCTCCGGATGAATTTCCTAAATTTCCAGAATTTAAAGATAAAGAAGTAATTCAAATTGAACAGTCGATATTAAAGGAAATGTTACGTTTAACATCTTTTTCTGTTTCCCATGAAGAATCTCGGTATGTTCTTAATGGTGTGTTATTAGAAATTTCTAATAATATAATAAAAATTGTGGCTACAGATGGAAGACGTTTAGCGAAAATAGAAAAAAAATTAGAGCACTCGATTAAAAAAGATGTAAAAGTCATTATTCCTATTAAAGCGGTTCAAGAAATTAATCGAAATTTAAAAGATGAAGGAAACGTTTCTTTTATAGTGGGAGCTAATCAAGTTTTATTTGATATAGATGGCGTTTTGATCGCTACCCGTATTATTGAAGGAGACTTTCCTGATTATAATCAAGTTATTCCTGAAGAATCAAATCTTAAAATTACAGTGAATACTCAGGAATTATTATCAGCAATTCGGCGCGCTAATTTGTTGACAACTCAGGATTTTCAAGCTATAAAATTTGAAATTTTTAAAGATAAAATGGTTATCTCTAAAATGACGCCGGATATAGGAGAATCACGAGAAGAAATTTCAATAGAATATGGAGGGGCAGAAACCGTTGTAGGTTTTAATCCTCATTTTCTTATAGATTTTTTAAAAAACATTAATGATGAATCTATCAAAATAGAATTTTTAGGTGTCGATAAACCTGCTGTTGTACGGATGGAGGATTATTTATATTTGGTATTACCTATGAGGATTTAATTAAGAGATTGGCTAAAAAAAATTATCCTGCCAATCTCCAAAGCTGGTTTAATTCCTCAATGGCTTGCTCAGAGGTAGTTTAATGGAAAATATAACAGGTATTATTAATAATGTTATAGGAAAAATGGCTTCAGGGCAGCAGGATGATCAAGGGAAAATTGAAGGAATATGGCGGAATATTTTAAATGAAAAAGAGTTACAACATTCATGTTTAAATGGTATGAAAGAAGGTGTGTTATTAGTTAATGTTGATTCTGCTATTTTTCTTCATCATATGAATATAAAAAAATGGAAAATTTTAAAGAGAGTAAAGGATGAATATCCGGAAATAAACCAAATACGGTTTAAATTGGGAAAGGTAAAATGAACAAAGAAAAAAAGAAAGATAAAGGGAGTTATGATGCAACTAATATCCAGGTTCTCGAGGGAACAGATGCCGTTCGCATGCGTCCGGCTATGTATATTGGGGACACGGTCAGCCGAGGGTTACATCATTTAGTTTATGAAGTTGTTGATAACTCTGTCGATGAATCATTGGCGGGGTATTGTAATAAAATTGAAGTAAATATCAATGAGGACGATTCTATAACAGTAATAGATGATGGTCGGGGGATTCCTGTAGATATCCATAAGATAGAAAAAAAACCCGCTGTTGAGGTTGTTTTAACAACGTTGCATGCAGGTGGTAAATTTGACCACCGTACGTATAAAGTTTCCGGCGGTCTTCATGGCGTTGGGGTCAGTTGTGTTAATGCTCTTTCTGAATGGTTGGAAGTGGAGATAAAAAGAGAAGGAAAAATTTATCATCAGCGTTACGCTAAAGGAAAAGCAATATCTAAATTAACTGTTATTGGAAAGACAAAGTCAGCAGGAACAAAAGTTACATTTTTACCGGATAGGACCATATTTAAAGAAGTGACAGTTTATTCTTATGATATATTAGCTAAACGTCTTCGAGAATTAGCTTTTTTAAATAAAGGCTTGGTGATACGTCTTGTTGATAAAAGAGAGAATAAAGAGAAAGACAATATATTCGAATTTAAAGGAGGTATTATTTCGTTTGTGGAAACATTGACGGATAAAAAGGAAAGATTACATAAAAAAGTTATTCATTTTGAAAAAGAAAAAGGAGAAATACAGCTTGAGGTAGCCATTCAATATGACAATAGTTATTCTGAAAATGTTTATACCTACGCTAATAATATTCATACAACAGAGGGCGGAACGCATTTGAGTGGGTTTCGTTCTGCTTTGACCCGTGCTGTTAATAGTTATGCCAAAGAAAAAAAATTATTAAAAAATGATGTTTCTATTACAGGAGACGATACGAGGGAAGGTCTCACAGCTGTCATTAGTGTCAAAATTCCAAATCCACAGTTTGAGGGGCAGACAAAAACAAAATTAGGGAATTCTGAAGTAGATGGATTGGTAGCTTCGTCAACATTAGAAGCTTTAAGCCGATTTTTTGAAGAAAACCCTCCGATTGCGAAAAAAATTATAGATAAAGTGCTTACGGCTTCTCGAGCCAGAGAAGCAGCGCGAAAAGCCCGGGAGCTGACGAGAAGAAAAGGAGCTTTAGAAAGTGGCGGTTTGCCAGGAAAACTCGCTGATTGTTCACAAAAAGATCCTGCACTTTCTGAGATATACTTTGTTGAGGGGGATTCAGCTGGAGGTTCTGCGAAGCAAGGAAGAGACAGAACTTTTCAGGCCATTTTACCTTTAAAGGGAAAAATTTTAAATGTAGAAAAAGCAAGGTTAGATAAAATTCTCGGCAATGAAGAAATTCGGACGATTATTACAGCTCTAGGGACAGGGGTTGGTAATGAATTTAATATTGAAAAATTACGTTATCATAAAATTATTATCATGTGTGACGCGGACGTAGACGGATCCCATATTCGAACACTTCTTTTAACTATGCTTTATCGCCAAATGCGAGAATTAATAGAAGGGGGATTTATTTATATTGCACAGCCCCCGCTATATAAATTAAAAAGAGGAAAAAGAGAAGAATATATAGAGACAGAAGATGAAATGAGCGCTTTAATTTTGGAAATGGGGATGGAAGGGCTGAAATTTATGCGTGCAAAAGAAAAGAAATCTTATACAAGTGCCCAATTTAAAGAACTTCTAAATGATGTTGTGCGTTTAAACAGAACTTCTGAAATATTAAATAAAAGGGGCGTGAATTTTGATGATTATGTAAATAATTATAATCAAAAAACCCGTGAAATGCCTCTTTATATGGTTAAAGTGGAACAAAAAAATCAATTTGTATATAGTGATGAAGAATTAGCCAAAGTAACGAAAGATGATGAAGAAGCTCAATATATTGAAATTTTTCAAAAAAAAGAGTTGGAGACTATAGAAAAGAAGCTCAATAAATTAGGGTTTAGTATAAAAGAATTTTTACATGTAGAAAGAAAAGAGCCTATTCAAGTTAATGAAAAGAAAAAATCGGCGACAACAACAAAGAAAAAAGGTCCTGTGTTAAAGCCGATCTTTGCCGTTGAAAGTGACAAAGATAAACATGAATTTTTCTCTTTGCAAGAGGTTTTAGAATTTGTTCGCCTTCAAGCAAATAAAGGGGTACACATTCAGCGTTATAAAGGTTTAGGAGAAATGAATCCTCAACAGCTTTGGGATACGACTATGGATCCGGAACGTAGGACAATTCTTCAAGTAAAATTAGAAGATGCTGTAGAGGCCGAAGGTATGTTTTCTATGCTTATGGGAGACGAAGTTGCACCTCGTCGAGAATTTATTGAAACTTATGCCCACGAGGTTAAAGATTTAGATATTTAACAAAAGGAATATTTTATGAGAAATTTGACAATAAAAGAAAAAATAATTCCGGTGCATATCGAAGACGAGATGAAAAAATCTTATTTGGCGTATTCGATGAGCGTTATTGTGGGGCGTGCTTTGCCGGACGTGCGCGATGGATTAAAACCAGTGCATCGTCGAGTCTTGTATGCTATGAAAGATTTGAATTTGGATCACTCCAAACCATATAAAAAATGTGCACGTATTGTGGGTGAGGTTTTGGGAAAATATCATCCTCATGGGGATACGGCTGTTTATGATACTCTTGTGCGTATGGTACAGGAATTTTCTTTACGGTTTCCGCTTGTAGATGGGCAGGGCAACTTTGGATCAATTGATGGTGATTCCGCGGCTGCTATGCGGTATACAGAAGCTCGACTTGCACTGATTACGAATGAATTGCTTTCAGATATTGAAAAAGAAACAGTAGATTTTTCTCCGAACTTTGATGCAACACTTAAAGAGCCTGTTATTCTTCCAGCCGCGTTACCAAACCTTTTGATTAATGGCTCAAGCGGTATTGCCGTAGGTATGGCAACGAATATGCCACCACATAATTTGGGCGAAGTCGTAGACGGTGCTGTTTATTTGATTGATAATCCAAATGCCGAGATTAATGATTTAAGCAAGATAATCAAAGGGCCTGATTTTCCAACGGCAGGGATCATCTGTGGAAAAGAAGGCATTAAGTCTGCTTATGCTACAGGGCGTGGAAAACTAACTGTTCGAGCGAGAGGAAGTATTGAACGACAAAAAAATAATAAGGACAGTATCATTATTACGGAATTACCATATCAAGTGAATAAAGCCAACCTAATTACGGCGATAGCCGCATTGGTTCAGACTAAAAAAGTAGAAGGCATTACCGATATTCGAGATGAATCTGACAAGGATGGCATCCGTGTTGTGATTGAATTAAGGCGGGATGTGGAAGCTCAAATTGTCTTGAATTATTTATATAAGCACACCCAGCTAGAGACTACATTTGGGATTATAAATTTGGCCTTGGTTAATAATAGACCTTTGGTTTTAAATCTTAAACAGATATTGGGTCATTTTGTTGATCATCGACGAATTATTATAAGAAGAAGAACCCAGTTCGAATTAGACAAAGCGCTTCGTCGGGCACATATCTTGGAAGGGCTTCGTATTGCTTTAAAGTTCATTGATCAAATTATTAAAACAATACGAGCATCAAAGTCTACGGCTCAGGCCAAAGTGGCCTTAATGAAAAAATTTAGTTTGTCAGAAATTCAGGCACAGGCGATTTTAGAAATGCAGCTACAACGATTAACAGCTCTTGAAAGAGATAAAATCGAGTCAGAGTATAATGCCCTTCTTAAAGACATTGAAAATTACAGAGCCATTTTAGACTCACCTACAAAAATTGATGGAATTATTAAAAATGAACTTTTGGCTATAAAGAAAAAGTATGATAATCCTCGACGGACAGAAATTGCTCGTAAGGCCGAAGAAATCGAAATCGAGGATCTTATCGCCGAAGAAGATATGGCCATTACGATATCTAATGCCGGATATATAAAACGGTTAGCCGTGACAGCGTATCGTAAACAGAAAAGAGGAGGAAAAGGATATTCTGCGATGAGTACGCGCGAAGAAGATTTTGTGAAGCATCTTTTCGTGGCTTCATCCAAAGATTATCTTCTTGTTTTTTCTGATAGGGGAACGGTCCGATGGTTAAAGGTTTATGAAATTCCTGCTGCATCAAAGGGGGCTAAAGGAAAAAATATTGTTAATTTGCTTTCTTTTAAAAAAGATGAAAATATAAGCTCCATTGTTGCTGTGAAGGAGTTTTCCGATGCACAATCCTTGGTAATGATTACAGCCAAGGGAAATGTAAAGAAGACAAAGCTGTCTGCATTTAAAAATCCAAGAAAATCAGGCATTGTTGGAATTACGTTAGACAAATCGGATCGTTTAATCGGCGTTGCGCTTAGCAATGGAAAAAATGATGTCTTGATGGCAACAAAAGAAGGTAAGTCGGTGCGGTTTTCCGAAAAACAAATTCGTGACATGGGCCGATCGGCACGCGGTGTACGCGGTATAAAATTAGGCAAAAATGATGAAGTTGTGAGTATGCTGGTTTTTTCTGTCGACATAGGAAAAACAGGAAGTTCATTACTAACAGTGACAGCCTATGGTTGCGCCAAGCGATCTGATTTTAAAGAATATCGAACACAATCCCGGGGCGGAAAAGGCATTATCAATTTAAAAATAACGGAACGCAATGGCCATGTCGTTGGTGTTTT
Source organism: Candidatus Omnitrophota bacterium (assembly GCA_029261055.1). Classification (GTDB taxonomy): domain Bacteria; phylum Omnitrophota; class Gorgyraeia; order Zapsychrales; family Zapsychraceae; genus JAJDCA01. The sequence goes on from JAJDCA010000039.1 coordinate 96,283, forward strand.
ATCCGTTATGCCGAACGATGAAATTATGACAGTAACCAAACAAGGTATGATTGTCCGTTGTCCACCGGCAGATATTCGTCAGACAGGCCGCAGTTCCCAAGGTGTCCGGCTTATTACTTTAAAGAAAGATGACGAAGTTGTTTCTGTAGCGAACGTGGTAGCAAAAGAAGAATAAATTAGGACAAAGTAATTTTACTTGACCTAAAAAGATTATTGAATATAATAAACAAAAATTTCGACCCCATCGTCTAGCCTGGTCAGGACACTAGCTTTTCAAGCTAGTAACGCGGGTTCAAATCCCGCTGGGGTCGCCAAAGTATATTCTTCGGGAGTTTTGTTCCCTAAGTGACTGAAAATTAAAGCAGTTACTGTGGGTTCAAAGCTCCCGTTTTGTTTATAGGTAATTTGATCGGGGAAGATAAGATTTTGAAACCGTTGCTTTAGGTTATGGTCAGAGTTTAACCAAAGGTCGGCTATATTGGCGAGAAAATATTTGCAGTATGCAAGGCAGGCTTCAATGTCGTTTAATTCTATATTTGTTTCATTAAGTTCGATTTGTTTTGTCAAAAGAGTCTGTTTAACTTCCTCAAACTTTCGGTTATATGTATCTTCCGTAATTTTTCCATCTATAATCAAATCTTCAATTTTATTTCTTTTTTCTTTCAAAAATTTCATTTCTTTTTTGATCAGATATTTGTTTTTAATTTCTTCGGATTGTTTGGTTTTCCAAACATCAAGCACAACTTCTTCAAACAAATCTAAAATTTCTTTTTTCGGGTGAAAAGCCTTTAGATACCCATAGAAACTTGTCTCTAAATCGTGTTTATTGATGTTTACAGAGCATTTTGAGTGTCGACAACGGTAGTAAGCATACTTTTTTCCTAAACGCCCCTTTGACCAACCTCCTGTTAATTTTGTATTGCATTTTGGACAACGAAGAAAGTTTCTTAATGGGAAGTCTGGGTGATTACGAATTTTAGGAGTAATAGAAGGCTTCTTTCCATTAAGAATATCTTGAACTTTGAAGAAAAGCTCTTTTGAAATAAGAGGCTTATGTATTCCTTCAATAAAATTATCAAAAAAGTCTGTTTTGATTAACCCTGTATAAAGAGGGTTTCTTAGTATTTTGTTTAATAATGATTTTGTGATTTTTGTACAGCCTTGTTTTTTTAAATGTTGGAAAATTTCTGTTTGCTTATGCAAGCCCGAACCCAACATTTCAAATGCTTTTATTATAAACTGACTTTCGTTAGAAGGTATAATCTTCGATCGTTCTCCTTCTACTGCCAAGCGTTTATACCCAAGAGGGGCTCGCCAACACCAGCGGCCTTCTTGAACGGCCTGTTTCATTCCGCTTATTGTTCGTTCGCTTTTTACATCGTTCTCAAATTGGGCAAAAGAACCAACGATATTACGCATTAGTTTTCCTATAGAGCTATCTTCGTTATTTTCTGTGCAGGAAAGAACATGGATTCCTAATTCTCCAAAACTTTTCAATAATTCAGTTTGATCCGAAAGATTCCGAGCAAAACGATCGAATTTCCAAACAATAAGAGCCGATAGGTCTTTTTTGTTGCGGACAGAATATTCTATGAGTTTTTTGAGCTGGGTTCTATCTTGTGTTTTCGCACTTTCACCACGCTCAATAAAAACTTTTGCAGTTTTATATTCATTGTCTAAGGCAAATTTCCGACAGGCTTTTTCTTGCGCCTCGAGACTGTAGCCTTGGTCAGCTTGTTCTTTCGTTGATACGCGACAGTAAATTATTACATTCATTATGAAAGATATTTTTTGTATTTTTCTATTTCAGTTTTTGATGGATTTGGTGGTATTAACACTAACTCTAGTTCATCTAACCAGTGCTCGTCAGATGGTGATTCCGGTTGAGGGTTTGGAATAATTTTTTTCATTAAAGCGATTAACACGGAATCTGAAATGAAAGCTCTTTTAACAAAATGTTCAAATATATTTATTTTGCTTTTACCTTCAACCTTTTTGATAGATTTTTTTAACTCATTGATAGTAAAAGTATTTTTACTTCCCTTTTTTCGTCCAAAAGGGTTTCCAGATTGTCCTTTTTTATATGTCATTTTATTGTAGATTGGCTGTTTTTTACAGCCTTTCCCCGAGCATTGTTATAATAGTTATTAACAAGAAGATGGGCTAATTTGTAGAGATTATCTCGGACTTGCAGGATATCTTTGTCAGATAAATCGGAGCCAGAGAGGTGTTTTTTACATTCTTTTTGAGAAACCATGCTCGTGTAAAATCAATTTTCGAGCGAGAGTCTCTCAATTGCTAACCTCTCATCTTGATAACGTTGCTACCTCCGTTAATCAACCCCTATTGTCCCAGATGGGTGTGGGATTATTCTCCTCTGGTAGCAGAGTACATTAATAGTAGCTTTTGTTTTTTATTTTGTCAACGATCTAGTTTTGAATGGTGGTAAGAAGCCCATTTTTAAAGTATATATAAATTGTAGAAAAGTTTGAGTTTTCATAAATCCACTGCTCATTTGATCCGTAACCCGTAATTGTTCTTTTAATATCAGAGGGCGCACCAAAGACGGCCAATGCTTGGTCTTGGTTCATACCAAGAAACGCTTCACCTTTTAATATCTTGATTCCTTCTTCCTCCGACCATTCAGGATGTCTTTCAATTAATACCTGGCGCATAATTTTCCAATCCTGTTCGACTAAGTGTTTAGGCTTTGTGTTATAAGGCCAAGAGATACGTTGGTATATTTTATCATCGCTCCAATTTTTGACAGATTTTATATCAACAGTGGTGCAACCGAAAAATAACAGCAGTATTGGTATGTATAGTAACTGACTAAAACCTTGTTTCATATAATTCCTCCTGTTAAATAGTATCACCGTATTCATAAGGTGTCTATAAACAATTTGATTTGTCATAATTCACCGTATGGATACGGTTATACAGAAAAAATTGGCTAAAAGACTAAGAGAACTACGGAAAGAGGTTGGAATGACTCAAGAACAGCTTGCAGAGTTGTCTGGGGTTGATTACAAGCATGTCCAACTTTTAGAAGGAAAAAAACCTCCAGCTGCTAAGCTAGACACCCTCGAAAAACTTGCCAAGGCGTTTAAAATTAAGTTGTCAAAGTTACTAGATTTTTAATGATTAAAACCTTTTATGTGGATTTTCGCTGTTATAAGTAAATGGTGGGGATACTATAAAACTTGACAAAAATGCAGGTTTAATGTATATTTTAATACCTGAAAATAATCTCAATAGAATATAAGATATTTGATATCAATATTTTATGTATACCTAAAAATATACCTAAAAAGGAGTTGTCATGAACACTCATTCTTGGATCAATTATAAATTAAATTTATCCAAACTATCTGTAAAAACATGGTTGTGTTTGGGGGCGTGTGCATCAAAATGTATACATATTTCACGAGTCCCTTTAAAGCCAGCTGTTGCAGAAGTAATGCACAACCTTTATCTAGCAAAAGGGGCAAGAGCAACGACTGCGATTGAAGGAAATACTCTTAGCGAAGAGGAGGTCTTGAAAATCATTGACAAAAAGTTAGAATTACCAACATCAAAAGAATATCTTAAAGATGAGGTTGCTAACGTATTGGAAGTTTGCAACGAAGTAAAAGATCAAATTGCTCAAGATAAATTTGGAAAAATTACGATAGAAAAGATTCTTCATTTCAATGAAGTTATTTTAAAGAATGTGCCTAAGCCGGATTATGTAACACCTGGTAAATTCAGAAATTACTCTGTTACTGTGGGTCCTTATAAGGCACCGGACCATAATGATGTTCCAGAGTTAATGAATAAGTTATGTGAATGGCTAAATGGAGAGGATCTTGTTATTGACAAAGCAACCCCAATATCAAATAGCATAATAAAGGCAATTACAGCGCACCTTTATATTGCTTGGATCCACCCTTTTGGAGATGGGAATGGGCGTGTTGCTAGGATCTTGGAGTTAGCGATTTTATTGGGTTCGGGTGTACCATCACCTGCGGCACATTTGTTGAGTAATCATTACAATGCGACTAGAAACGAGTATTATAGACAGCTTGAAATGGCAAGTAAAAAAAGTGATGTTCTAGACTTTTTTGCATACGCAATTCAGGGGTTGATGGATGGATTAAAGGAACAGCTTAATTATATTTTTGGGCTAATAATTACTATTTCTTGGGAAAGTTATGTATACGATATGTTTGGAAAGATGAAGCATCATGATGCGACGATCAAACGAAGGAGGATCTTAGTGTTGGATTTGTCAAAGCAAAATGAATTGGTCAAGTTTGAAAATCTTACGACGTTGAGTCAAAAAACCATAAACGAATATAGAAAGTTAACGACGAGAACATTGGAGAAAGATTTAAAAGAATTGATTAAGGGCGGCTTTGTCGAGGGATCTGAGGAAGGGTACCGCGCTAAAAAGGAAACCGTGTTGGCTTTTGTGCCGTTACATAAAATAACCACAGAAGTGTAAAAAGTGATGTAGAGGAGGGAATATTGTAGGCGATCATCAAAAAGGGCCCGATATCAATCATGACTGGCCCGTTGTTATTGCACCCATGACAGGTATTTCCATGAATAAAAGTGATATTTTTATTATGGCTATAACAAATGTATTTTATAACTAGCACAATCCTTCACGACGATTCCTCGATCGATAAAATACCTTTTCATAGGTTAATGTTAATTGGTGAGAAATATTATA
>JAJDCA010000040.1 GCA_029261055.1 Candidatus Omnitrophota bacterium
TATAATATTTCTCACCAATTAACATTAACCTATGAAAAGGTATTTTATCGATCGAGGAATCGTCGTGAAGGATTGTGCTAGTTATAAAATACATTTGTTATAGCCATAATAAAAATATCACTTTTATTCATGGAAATACCTATCATGGGTGCAATAACAACGGGCCAGTCATGATTGATATCGGGCCCTTTTTGATGATCGCCTACAAAAATCGCATGTTGTTCAATTAATTGACTTAAATCTCCAAAGATTTCCCCACCAGAAAAATACCTCCGTGGAACAATCTCTTGTGTTTCAGCATCATATTCTTCCCTGATATAGTCATAGGCTCCTTTCTTAAAAGACTCTACATATTGCTCATAAATCTTTTGTTTGATGTCTTTATCTTCTACATCCACACCATCCGTCTTGTTTTGATCCAGGTACACTTTCCCTAATACACTTTCTTTAAGATTTTTTTTATACCATGTAGCTAATATCATGGAATTAAAAATTTGACGTAAATTTGCAAAGTTCTTACCTTCATTCACCTCTTTTTCAATCTCAGGGATCAATATTTCTCGCACTACCTCTGAAGAAATTCCACTAATAATTTCCGTATCACCCTTCCTCATATTGTCAATGCCATAGTCTTCTAATCCTGAATTTTTTTCTAAAGCTAAGTAATCTTCTTCTAGCATTACATTTAAATGTCTTTCTCCAACGAAAACACTTTGTTCATGAGTATACACAACCGCTTTATCTGGAACAATCCAGACTTTGTTAAAGGTATTGATGGGAATATCGGTTGTTCCATATTTTTCATAGGCTTTACTGTATACTCGATCCCAGAATTCTTCACCTAATTCATCTTCTGGATACATTAAAGAGGAAGTTAATTGTTTTAATAAATAATCTTGTGCAAGCATATCCCTGCCCATTTCCGTAATGCCAAGAGCATCCGGAATAATCCGGTCAGATTCGTAGGGGCTCAAATTGACCCATAATTCCTTTTCTGGAACCGTTAGAGACGCAAGAAAATATTTAATCAATTTCGTTGATTCTTCCTTAAATTCTTCCCCTTTAAGATCATCGTCTCCTGTATCGATGATAAAATCAAAATTCAAAGGGTTATTTGGATGGATCGTCAAGCCCTGGATAATAGGTGGAGCAAAGCTATTACTTATTGAAACCATTGTTCCAGTGGCAGGCAAATTAAGTCCACTTCCAGATGTAACGCCCATTGATTGTGCATACACACATGGCAGTGGTATAATTAGACTTATTGAAAGCGTCAAAATCATTAACAATGCCGTTAGACGGAAAAATATATTATATTTGTGATTTTTCATAGTAATATCCAGCATAATCTCGTTACTATTAAGTTTAATATATTATTTCCAGAATTGCCAAAATATCTGTTTTGTCTATTTTTAAGAAAAATTAAAGCTAATTTTGGTATTCTTGCGGGAGATGGTGGATTAATTCCCTACTATCATGAAGAACACGGCCTATTTCCAATTCATTTTTTTCAGAAATCCGAAAAAACAAGAAATGTCGTGGCTTTTTGATCATACTTCCACGTCCTCGAACATTATTCCGGCTATAAAATAAACCTCCCCGCAGCAAGCTGAGGATATACCGAACTTTTATGCGTATTTCCTCACATTAAACCCCTCTGTGTATCGCCTTTTCACCGAATTTGTCTTTGATTTTATCAATGGCTTGATGAATATTTTCGCGTTTTTTATGGCGGAGGGTATCGATAAATAGACTTTCCTGAACATACGGATCATGGAAGTTTGAAATGCGGATTCCGATGAGTCGGAATTTTGCTTTTAGATTTCCTAAAGCATCAAATATTTGTTTGCTATTGCTGTAAATATCATCATAAAAGTTTGTACGCTCTGGCAAAGTGCGGGCTCGAGAGATGGTTTTAAAACTATCAAAACGTATTTTAACTGTAATGGTTTTACCTTTTAAAGCGTGGCGTCGCAAACGGCGGGATATTTTTTCACTGAGATGAGATAATGTTTGATAAATTTCTTCACTGTTGGAGGTGTCGACATCAAAGGTATGTTCATGGCTGATCGATTTAATTTCGTCATCCACCGCCACTTTGCGTTCATCAATGCCTTGCGCTAAAGTGTGCATATGTTGTCCATGCGCACCAAACTTTTTTGTAAACTGCGTGCTATCTGCCTTGGCTATGTCTCCAATAGTTTGAATACCCATCGCATGTAGAGATTTTTGTGTTTGTTTACCTATGCCCCACATATGACGTACGGGCAAAGGCCATAAGAAATCTAATAGCTTCTCAGGCAAAATTTCAAGCAAACCGTTTGGCTTACAAAAATCCGAAGCAATCTTAGCAACCATCTTATTTGGCGCTATGCCAATGGAAGCGGCCAATCCTAAATCTTTTTGAATTCTCTTCTTAATGGATGCGCAGGTTTTTAACGGGGTTTGATAAAAATGATAACTGCCGGTAATATCCAAAAAAGCTTCATCAATACTGATCGGCTCAATGTCCGGCGTAAAATCATACAAAATCTCAAAAATCCGACGCGAAATATCTTTGTATTTTTTCATATTCCCAGGCAAAAAATGTGCCTGCGGGCAAGCCCGATAGGCCTGCGAAATCGGCATAGCCGAATGGATACCGTAACGGCGGGCTTCATAGGAACATGTTGAGACCACTCCACGCCCCTTACCCTTTTTAGGATCAGCCCCAATCACCACAGGCTGTCCACGTAAAGCAGGATTATCCCGCTGCTCGACAGCGGCAAAAAAAGCATCCATATCTATGTGCGCGATAACGCGAGGTTGGGTTGACATGTAAAAATAGCTCCTACAAAAATTAATCAACAACTCTCTGTTCAAGAATAAGTTCTGAGCGGCGGGTGTCGATTTGGAAGCGGAAATGATTTAAGAAGGACATGCCTAACAAGCCGTCTTCTAAGTCTAAATTATCTTGATCTAAAACAATCGCAGCCACATTCTTGACTCTGACACTTCCAACCCGAACTTCTTTTAACATAACCTTCCGTGCGGAAACAATATGCCCGCCAGCCAGAGATACTGGAATTTTTTCTGCCTTGTGCAACTTAATGCGCAACCGGGCCGCCATAGATTTGGAAATTTGCATTTGAGAAGCTCCGGTGTCTACCAGGAACTTGGCATATGTTTTTCGATTAAGCCTTATCTTTGCATAAAGACTATTACCTTGTTTTTCTAATGGAATGATCTGTTTCCCTCGGGCCATGTAAATCATGGTCCGCATGCCTTTATTGGTCATCTTGCCGGTTTTCCAGGCTACCTTACCAGTTGTTTTTGCAACCTTAGCTGTCACCTTCGTTGCGCCCCAACCAACCTTTCCAGCTGTTTTAACAACCTTCCCTGTCGTGCGCATAGCAGAACAACCGCCCATGAAAAAAAGGCCACATAAAAGAATACATATTTTAGGATAATGTAAATATTTCATAATCAAGGGTATTAAACCCGTTTGGAATTTCGTTAAAGCATCGAAATTCCTAAATAAAAAGGACGAACGCTATTTTTAAGATCATACCAAAAAATAACGCTCGCCCCTATTTTTTTCCATTTTTTTAATAAACGCTATCCCAAAACCTCTCTTTCGTGTAGTGGGTGGCGCCCAATTTAGCAAGCGGAAGGATCTACGCCGGGCGGCGAGGCTTACAAAAAATTGGACGCGACAGGACCCACGAAACAATAGTGATTTTGGAATATCCTCTGCCTACAACTCTTCGGTTGGCACCGGTTCAATTTCTACCTCTGTTAATTCTTCTACTACGTCTTTTTTTAATTCAACTTTTGCAATAAGCGTTGCTTGTTTCTTTTCTTCTTTGTTTTCATATTCGATCCTAACGATATCTTCTTCCTTAAGCTCATCAACAAAATCTACTTTTTCGTATTCTGTTTCAGGGCCTATTTCAACGGTTACTTCCGATATCTTTAAACCATTTTCTTCCTCTTGACGAATGATAATCTGGGTAGGAGAAACAGCCACAACAATCCCTTCCAAAGAATTTTCATTCTTCTCTAACCCAGCCATGCTAATAGCTGCGGTCATAAAAAATACTGCGCTTAAAATCAACACCTTGATACCTAAATACTTTTTCATTTTTTACTCTCCTTGTTTACACCTGCATTTTAATTGATTATTGTTACTTCTATCTATGTCAATGCCTTTCGGCAGTTATGTCACCTGCATCAAACATCAACAAAGATACCAAAACGAATATTAAATAAAGATTAAATAAAGATTAAATTTTTTAATGTTGTAATGGGAGAGTTAGGGTGAAGGTTGCGCCTTGGTTAATTTGGCTTTTGACGTCTATGGTGCCGTTGTGAACCTTGGCGATGGATTGGGCAATACTTAGGCCTAGACCGCAGCCTGTTTCTTTGGATTGGACACGGTAAAATTGATCGAATATTTTTGGTAGATCATCCTGCGAAATACCTGGGCCTGAATCTTTAATAGAGACAAAAATATTTTTCTTATCCGCTATTACGCTCAACTTCACTTTTCCGGATTCAGGCGTGAATTTTATGGCATTGCCGATGAGATTAAACAATAACCGACGCAAATGTATTTGATCCCCCCGGATTAAAAGTATTTTCTGAGCGATCTGTGTTTGAATCTTTATTTTCTTGGGGCGTGCCAACGTTTTAATTTGATCACATATTTCCTGAAAATATTCCGCAAAATCAAATTCTTCAAAATTAAAAATCTCCGGCTGATACTGCACCTTAGTCAAGAGAAGAAGATCTTCGACAATGGCAAGCATATTATCCACTTCCTCCATATTGACCTTCATCACGGCCTTGTATTCTTTAGATGTTCTCTTCTCTAATAAAGCGAGTTCGGTTTCGCCTTTCATAATGGTCAGCGGTGTTTTCAACTCATGAGCGACATGCCGGCTAAATTCTTCGATATGTTTAAAAGACTTTTCCAAACGTCCGATCATGCTATTAAAATCATCAATCAAATAATTCATTTCTACATAGGGGCGTTTAACTTTCACGCGTGAACTTAAATCTTCATGGCTGACCTTCTGTGCTGCCGCTGATATGCGTTGAACCGGCTGTAATATTTTCTTGACCAATAATCGGCCGATAAAACTCGTAAAAATTAAAATAAGCGGAATACTAAGCATGACAGACTGAAGCCAGTTTAGAACTAAATCCATAACAGGCTTTTGAAATACCCCCACTTGAATCACATAAAACGCCTCATTGGCCAGATAAAATGGATAATTAATCAACCGTATTGTCTTATCCTGGTAAACAATACTTTCAAACGTAATTTCATTAATAGGAAGTTCCGTGCGACTATTTAAGAAAATACTGAGGAGTTCATCGGACATATTCTTAGAGGTCATCAATGATCGCCCTTCCGCACTGACAAAATTGATAAAATCCTGACTCAAATCCATCGTGTCAATTTCGCTAAACCATTTTCGTTTAAAACCCACAAACCACCACCGGTTTAAACGTTCCCCTTCATTGGCAATGGTTTTTTCTAAAGCAAACATCAAATCTTCAGGCGTCTCCCCTTGCACTTCCAGATAAGAGGAAATACTCTGGCGGATATGAATGGATGTGCGCTCCAACTCAGTATCAAGCTCTGTATAAATATTGTGAAACAGGATGGCATACAAAACGCCGCTGAAGACAATGAGGATGGCCCCTAAAATGAGGGTGTACAAAATACTGATTTCAAAGTTGAGGGAGGGAAACCTACGGGTGAGCCATTTCATAAATAGTATTCTTTTATCAAAAGTTATCACATAAAAAGAAACAAGATGCAAGAAGCAAGATACAAACAAAATCTAAATTCTAAATGTTCAAAATTCAAAAAAATTAAAATTTACTGACGTTTAGAATTTGAATATTAATTATTAAAGTTTCTTTACATCTTGTTTCTTGTAACTTGCTTCTTTTCTTTAGAAGTATTGTTTAAGTATTAACTCATGACTCTTTCAAAATATACCCTGTGCCGCGGATGGTATGGATGAGCGGTTTTTTGGCCCCTTTATCAATTTTGTCTCGCAAGTATTTGATATGAACATCAATAACGTTAGTCAAACTGTCAAAAGCTTCATGCCAGACATGTTCGGAAATCATGGTCCGCGTGACCACCTGTTCTGCATTAATCATGAGATATTCCAGTAAGCCAAATTCCTTGCTCGTCAGATTGATATCCTTTTTGCCTCGCTTGACATGATGGCTGAGCAAATTCATTTCTAAATCAGCAAGCTTTAAAATATCCAGCTTCTTTTCTCGATTACGCCGTAATAAAGCCCTAACACGCGCTAGAAATTCACTAAAAGAAAATGGCTTGGTTAGATAATCATCTGCCCCTGCATTCAGTCCGGCAACTTTATCCTTAACAGAATTCCGTACGGTCAGCATGAGAATAGAAGTATTGATATTTTTTGCCCGAAGCTCTTTACAAACAGCAAACCCCTCTTTTTTGGGAAGATTGACATCCAGGACGATCAAATCATACGGATTAATCTCCGCCTGATACAGCCCTTCCTCCCCATCAAACGCAAGGTCCACCGCATAATGCTGCTCCTTAAGCCCGCGTTCAATAAAACTGGATATTTTCTTTTGATCTTCTATGACAAGAATACGCATAATTTCCCCTGTTTCTAACACAAGCAGTCGCCCCCTTCAAGATAAAAGTGACAGCCCCTCGCGCTCCTCACGGAAATAGGTTTTGTGGTCATAATTAAGGAAGGTTAAATCTTGCGGGTCATCAGAGGAATCATCATCCGCTATCCCGAGTAAGCCATTCAAGTTGGTCAGCGGTACAATTTGAAATATGACCGGGGTGAAGCCGGTGATAGGGGAATTTTCAAGGGCTTCAATGTTTATACGTTCACATGCACCATCATTGTCATCATCAATACACAATTCCGTAGGCATAGAAAGATTAAAATTAACCCCGCCACCTTGCACATCCAGTGGAAGCGTGCTGGCATTAAGGTCAATACCACCTTTAGCGATATTTTTATTATTTTGATGCCTTATTGTAAAATCAAAATCCGCTTCCAACATTGAATGGTCCTCCTTCTGTATACCCTCCAAAATAAGATCAACCAAGAATTTTTCATTTAATTCCCGTTTCGAAACATCTTTTTTTATTTTTATTTTTTCCGCAACATTGATGGAAATTTGCTTTAGAGAATCTTGTAACACACCATTAACCATTTTTTTATTCTTATACTTTTCTAATAATTTTTCTTTCAATGGGTCAACTTGGACTAAATAAACTCTAAATATAATACGTTCTTTTATCAAAAACAATATTGTCTTTGCCCAAGCGACTTGTTTTTGTGTGATTTTTTTTAATTTATTCTTATTTTTCAAAAAATCATAAATATCATCAAAATACCATTGTTCTGTATTGCTTAAAATATTCTCTTCGCTTTCTTCTAATTTTTTTTTAACTTCCTCTATGTTAACTTTTAACATTTTTCCTTTTTCTTTTATATCTTTCTCCAAATTTATGTTCTTCATTTCTTTATCCAGTGAAAAAATCCATTTTGGAGTATTATGTTTCATACCAAGAAGCACACTCTTTAGCCCTCTAACCATCATCGCTTCATCCTCAATCTCTCCGACTTTCTGATCAAGTGCCCGTTTTTGTATTGATTCAAACAATACTTCATCTTTTATTCCTCCATTTCTTGCAACCGCATACCCTAAACCAATAGCTGCTTCATTCGTGAAAATGATCCCCAATTTATTTAAAGACCTAAGTAAAACTTTTCCAACGCCTGCAATTTCATTCGTAAAAATTTCCGTGGCTTTCTTAGGTAATATTTCCTTTAGAAGAAAATTATATAACAAAGCCATTAAACCCTTTCTCTGGTAATCTTCATCCGTCCCCTGTGATCCTATTAAAAGATAATTCATTTCTTCTCCAGAATTTTTAGTAAGGTCATAGTTTAAATAAGCAAGCTTAATCCTTTTGCCTTCTTGAATATAGTTAACAATAATATTCTTATCATTTACCTCAACATCAAAAAAACCTTCATACCCCAAAAAACCTTCAGACCTAAAAATATTTCTCCAGATCATTAATAAACCCACCAACTTACCTGTGGTTTTTTTATTCATTGTCATAGACTTATCAAAATCGCTTTTCAAATTCGCTTTAACTACGAACCTACTTCCATTTTCTGAAAACCTCTCCTTCACACGATTTTCCTCTCCATCAGCAGAAAACATCGACATAGCTAAATCTGTACCTCCTGAGAAATATTTCCGTGGCACAATTTCTTTGGTTGCGGGATCATAGTCTTCTTTAATGTAGTCATACGCCCCTTGTTTGAAAGATTCGAGGTATTGATGATAAATTTTTTCTTTTGCCTGTTTATCTTCAATATCCACCCCATCGGTTTTATTTTGACCAACGTAAATTTTGCCAAGCACTGATTCTTTAAGGTTGCGTTTGAACCACGTAGCGAGGATGAGGGAATGGTAGATTTGGCGGAGTTGGGTGAAGTTTTGACCTTCGTTGACTTCTTGTTCGATGGCAGGGATGATGATTTTGCGAATGATGGATGTCGTAATATTTGAATTCGTAGGGGCATGATTTATCATGCCCTTGTCTTGGGTTTGATGAATCAAACCCCTACGCCTATGCCCAATCGCAACATAATCCTCCTCCAGCATAACCTTCAACCGTGACTCAACAACAAACGCCGTATTATTCTTCGCATTCTCATACACCACTGCTTTTTCCGGCACAATCCATACCTTATTGAACGTATCCACCGGAATATCGGTGAGGCCGTATTCTTCATGCGCCTTTGCATGCACGCGATCCCAAAATTCTTCGCCAAGCTCATCTTCTGGATACATCAGTGAGGCGGTGAGTTGTTTTAGGATGTAATCTTGCGCGAGGAGGTCACGGCCCATTTCAGTTTGGCCAAATTTTTCGGGAATGATACGGTCCGGCTCATTCGGGCTGAGGTTAACCCATAAATCTTCTTCGGGTACAGTGAGGGCGGTGAGGAAATATTTAATCAGTTTGTTGGATTCTGCTTTTAACGGCTCACCCTCTAAATCTGTGTCACCTGTATCCACAATAAAATCGAATCGCAGCGGATTATCCGGAAACACCGTCACCCCCTTAATCATGGCAGGATCAAAGGCTAAGGTCGGCCGAATCATTGTCCCTACCGATGGTAAACCATCCCGAACCTCGTAGGTTCGGAAATCCGAACCTACGAGGTTCGTATAAGGTTTACCTCGAGCAATGCCGAAGGGTTGAGCCATAACCTGACTCGCAAAAAATGTAATCAGCACAGCACAGGACACCAATCTAATAATATTTCTATTTATTTTAATTAAATAAGCAAGCATACGGAAAGTATGCCATATGGAAAGAGAAATTGCCTAAATTTTTTCGGGCACAAAATTTTTATACACATCTTTACGATGCCCAATACGAGAAACAAGAATTAATATTTCTTTTTCTGAAATTTTATAAATCACACGAAAATCATCCTTACGGTATCGCCAAAAACCTTTAAAAGGTCCTGTTAAAGGCTTACCTAAACCATGAGGATCCTTAGCCAAAACCTTGTCAATCTTATCCATAATTTTCTTCCGGATAGATTTATCCAACCGTTTTAAATCCTTTTCAACTACGTCTAAATAAACAACTTTATACACCTAAACGCTTCCTCATTTCTTTACTGTTAATTATTTTTGTCTTAGGATCATCAAAACGGTCTTTCGCAATCCTGGCATCTACAGCATCATCCAAATATTGCTTTAAAGCCTCTACAACATAAAATTTTTCACTTCGATCTGTTTCTTTAGCTAACCTTACTAATTTAGCTACTAAAGATTCCGGCAATCGAAATGCTTTAAGAACACTCATATCCTCTCCTTTTTTGAACAATCTATTCCTAATTTCCTAACGACTAACAATACAAGTATAACATTTTTATACATGTTTTACAATGTTGAAATCAAGGATATGAACCCCATGGCAAGCCCTGGACCCTATCAGCCGCAGCGAGCTGAGAGGTAATGAAAGTCTCCCCGAGGCAAGCCTCGAGGAATTAAACCCGTTTGGAATTTCGTTAAAACATCGAAATTTCTAAATAAAAATCTTACCGACTCCAGCTTGCCCTATTTTGAATTCTAAATATCCTTCAAAACCAAATTCTCCGGGGATGTGGATAGCGTCTTAGCCATATTCTCGAGTGAGGATTTAATCTTTTTTATTTCTCCACTCTCGACAAACGGGATGTCATCCACGCCGTGGTGATCTATCAGATTTAAGACATTGTGAATGGTTAAATCTTCAATATCTCTGGCCGGTTGATAGGCGATAAGTTTGCCGTCGTCCAGTTTGACTTCCGAAAGGACACCTGACTCGGTCAGATCAAACAGCACCTGACGTACCAATCGAATCGGCATTTCCATTTCGTGGGAAATCTGATTAGCCGACAGAGGCTCTTCGGCTTTATCAAATTTTTTAACACAAACATGGGCGATGCTTAAGGCGATCAGACGACGAAAGCTGTAGCTCGCCTTTAAACTGTCGGGTTCAAATTCATAAGTGTCCACATTCTGCTCGGCAAAAGAAATCTCGGCACCAAACAATACAATCAACCAACTCACCTGCAGCCATACCAAAAATAATGGTAGCGCCGCAAAGCTTCCATAGATAGCTCCGTATTTGGAAACCCCGACCTGAAACGTGATGTAACCCCACTGTACGATTTGATAAATCGTTCCCCCGATGATCCCGCCGATCAATCCTGATTTAAAATTAATTTTTGTGTTCGGCATGAAGATGTACATAAATGTAAACAAAACCCACATCACACAATACGGAAGAAACTTAAGAAAAAACAAAATCACGGTGCTGACCGGGCCCAAAAAGGCCAGCTTCGCCAGGACCAGCTTGATTTGACTAGCAATCACAACGGTAACACTGCTGGACATGATCAGCAAAATAGGACAAATCATCATCATCGAAAGATAATCGCTAAACTTGCGACCGAGGCTTCGCGCTTTTTTGATGCCCCAAATATCGTTAAACGAACTCTCGACATTCCCCAGTACCTTGATGACCGTCCAAAAAAGTAATCCAATCCCCACGCCGGCAATCAGGCCACCCTGCGTATTTTCCAGGAACGAATTGGCAAAAGTAATAACCTGACCAATGACTTCCTCCTGCCCCTGCATCTTTTCAATAAGCTGCTTCTCTAGAAGTTTTTCAAAACCAAATCCCTTCGCAATCCCAAACGCCATGGCCACAACAGGGACAATGGACAGTAAGGAATAAAACGTCAAGGCCGAGGCCCGTAGCTGACATTTATCCTCGGCGAATCCTCTGACGGCCAACAAAAAAATCCGTAATTGATTAATCCCAAAAGACCGCCACCCCGGCAATTTACTGGCCCGGATACGCCAAATATCCGTTGTGAGAAAATAAATCAGCTGATTAATTTTTTGCATAAAAATCCTTTCTTAAAAAAGATACATTTACTTTTTCTAAAATACTTCTAAATTTATTGTATCACTTTCTTGAAATTTTTGAATATGTGAATGACCCTTCTGAATTAGGCTCATCATACGGCGGGCATTTTGATATCCCATTTGTAAACGTTTTTGGGCGTCTAAGATATGGGTTAATTGGGAGGCAACAATGGGCATGTAGATTTCTTTGGATAAGACAATGGCCTTCATGGTTGGCATCGAGTTTAAAGCAATGGCCGTCTCAAAGGTTTGGGCTGCTTTTTCAAATTCATGTGCCTTTAAATACAGCATACCTGCATTGTAGTACGACCAAAAAAAGTGAGGGTTTAGCTCAATCGCTTTTTCATAGGCAACTCTGGCTTTGTTTATTTCACCTAAATGGTACCAACAAAAGCCCATCATGGCATGGGCATCGGCCTGGTCCGGATGGTATTGAGCAAACTTCCGGTAATAACGCATGTATTTTTTTATTTTATCTTCTTCAATTGCATTCGGGGTAGCGGACATTGCAAATAGAGCGTCGTAGGACATGGGCTGAAGACGTTTGAGCGTACCCTGCCGTGCATGAGCTTTCATCGTTTCAAAACGACTGGCATGTAACCCAATTAAAAAAACGGCAAGCACACCTATGACGGCATAACGAACACCGTCTGCTCTTTTCATCTTACGCCACGACCATTGTTTGATGCGTTCTAAATAAACAGGCAGGCCAATAGCTAAATGCAATGCAAAAATCGGATAGATCAATTCATAATAACGGTATTGCCGATGCGTAAAAAAAACACCCCGACTTAACGTAATGTAATTAAGCAGTGGAGATATGGCATACAAAATAAATATGATTAAAAAAACCACGGTATGATGCCGCAAACGTTTGTCGAGACTACTCATCAAAATACCCAAAAAAGAAAAAAGGCCGATGACATACATCTGCGTCCAAAATTTAAAAAAATTTGTCATGTATTGGGCATACAACTCCGGCGTAGGCACAAATGAAAATATTTTTACCTTACTAATGTAATAAAGGCATAAAATAAGCGGAATGATGCCTGCCTTAAGAAGCCGGCACAAGGTATGCAAAAATTTCTTTCGATCAAAAAGCTCAACCAGCATAAAACTTACAGCAAAGGCAAAAATCTGAAACAAAGAAGCCGTCGTTGTAAACGCCAAAAGGCAAAACAGAATAATGATTAAACGATCCAACTTCCCCCGTATTAAATAAGCCCCCATGATCATAAACCAAAACACATTCCACAAAGAGTACGCCCTCATCTCAATCGAAAAATGGTAATTAGACGCCCGAAACAAAAAATCCGTCAAAGCCAAACACAACAGTCCGAGTTGCAAGCAAAGGATGAGATTAGAACTCCCTCCAAAATTTCTCTTACGTCGCAGGGCCTGTCGCGTCCAATCGTTCGCGGGCCCCTCCGCCCGGTGTGGATCCTCCCGCTCACTGGATTGGCCGCGCCACCCGCAAGACGCAAGAGCAACTTTGGAGAGAGCTTTACATTTACGGTTCCGTACAACCAAAAACCCTGCAATCCACACAACGACAATCCCTGAAAGCATATTAGATAAAATAGAATGTAACCGGTAATACACATTAAACGGCCGGCCTAAAGAATGCAAAGGTGTACGCAGATTATCCCATGCCTTTAAAAAAAAATAATCCAACGGCGCCGGACTTGTTTGCCCTTGCCCCCCATGAATTAAAAGATTTAAAACACTTTGCTTGCGTATTGTATTTTCTAAACTCCAAGATTCATCCACCCACATCGCTTTTTTCTCTGCAGATTCACTCGCCCACTGAAGAAAAGTAAAGGCAATACCCAACGTTAGTGCAAAAAAAATACTAAGAATTATTTTAGAAAAATTCAGGCTCATTTCTACTCCGACACTTCATTGCCCCATTAAATTTTGCCAATTTCTTAACTGTTGTATGCTTTTTTCTTTTTCCCCCATCATTTGGTAAATCATAATCAAACTTTGATGGGCGAGATAGTCGGTCGGATCAATTTCTAAGGCCTTTTCATACAAGCCAATAGCCTCATTGTACTTTCCTTGCGTACTGTAAAAATATCCTAAGCTAACATACGCACGCACAAAAGAAGGATTTAGGGTGATTGCTTTTTTGTAGGCATGCAGGGCTTGGTCGTTGTTTTTTAAACGGGTATGCATGTAGCCAAGATACAAATATGGCATGCTTTGATTCGGGTTGTGTTCAAGAGATTCTTCCAGAAAATATTTAGCCTGTTGATATTGCTCGTCTTCGTAATAGGCAATGCCTAAATTGTTTAAAACACGCAATTTCCGGGGAGATTTTTGATGAGTGTCGGACCAGAGGGTAATCTGATCTTGCCAAACAAAATTACGTTTGAATGTCAGAGCTGAAAGAAGAAGAATAACAATAATTGTAAGAACCAGTGCACGGCGATCGTTTTTGCTCTTCAAAAATAGGACGGACGGCACCAAAAGCGCGTAGGCAAACATAGCCAGATAGGTTCGATATTCCGCAATGACATGGGCTAAAGGAATTACACTCGACTCAACGCTCAAAACACAAAAAAACCAAACAATACAAAAAGAAAAAAGTCTGTGCTGGCGATACCATTTGCATGCAAGAAATAACAACATAAAAAGAAAAAGGCCTGACAGAAAGGTTGATGATTCAAACCACGAATGAGAAATAGGATAATCGTAATCAAAATTTTGATGGATAGGCCATACAAATAACCGCCCATACGTCCGTAAAACATTCCATTGGGTTCGGAAATACTCTGTGCGAGAATACGTTCCCCACGCCCCCCCTGTAATATCCGTCGATCCGTCTGATGTTGTAACGGCCATCCGGGCCGCCCCCGTAACGCTCTCCGGGGCATTCATCAAACTTAATGGAATGATGCATAAAGCACAAAGAAAAGGTATCAAAATCAAAAACTGTTTTGTGTCGCTCTTCTTTAAATTCAAAAAGAAAATTTCATAAACCACTAACATGATCGGAAGAGTAATCGAAATTTCTTTAGAAAACATGGCCAAAATCATACATAAAAATGCCCCCACGTAATAGGCTTTACGATTGTCAAGCCGGGCTTTGATGTACAAAATCATTGTCGCTAAATAGAAAAAAGCAGCAAATATGATGTAGCGTTGATTAATGTAATTAACCGCTTCACTTTGTAAAGGATGTGTTAAAAAAATGCATCCTGACAATACCGCAATCACATGGGCCTTTTGTGAAAAAACGGTATTCTTAAAGTAGGGCGTTTGAAATGTTAAGGAAACAAGTCGGTAGACGAAAAAAGAAGAGAGAATATGAAAAACAAGATTTGTAATCCGGTAAACGCAAGGGTTAAGCTGCCCCAAAGAATAGTTCAATGCAAAGCTTAACCCGACCACAAACCGTGTATTAAAGGTACTCCATATTAATTTCAAATTGCTTAAGTCACGGATAAATACGTTTGTTGCAATCGCCCCTTTACTGTCCCAATAAAAATAAGGGATTTTTACAACATTCGAATAAACAAATAATCCAATCAAGAAAAAGAAGATAAAAACGAATGTGTGAAAATATTTTCGATTATTCAAAGGATTCATAGTAGAAAAATTTACAGCTTTTCCCCACAATGCCGACAAAACACCGCATCCTGAGAATGCGTGGCTGCACGTGAAAGTTCTACAGAAAATATGCCTGTCGGTACAACAATGATGGCATAACCTAAAACCATGATCAGTGAGGCTAAAAACTGACCCAGAATGGTTTGCGGGGCAATATCGCCATACCCGACGGTGGTCATGGTGACAATGGCCCAATAAATACTTTTCGGAATGCTGGTAAACCCATGCTCTTCGCCTTCAACCAAATACATCACTGTCCCCATGATGACCGTCAACGTCACAATCACCGCTAAGAAAACAGTGATTTTATTTTTACTCGCCTTAAACGCCTTTAAAAGAACTTCAAATTCCCCTAAATAACGTCCCAATTTTAATACCCTAAAAACACGTAATAACCGTAACGCCCGAATCACAACCAATGATTGTGCGCCGACCATGAACAAACTTAAGTAGGTGGGAATAATCGCCAGAAAATCAATCACCCCCAAAAAACTAAATGTGTACCTCAATGGTTTTTTAATGCACAAACACCGCACCACATATTCAGCCGTAAATAAAATTGTAAATAACCATTCCACATTGCGCAGCATATCCCCATGTTCTGCACGAAAACCCGAAACACTTTCCATCAAAACAACAAAAACACTGCCTAAGATGGCCCACAAAAGAATGATGTCAAACCATTTACCGGCCGGCGTTTCGGCTTCAAAAATAATGTCATACAACTTAGCCCGCCACATGGTGGCATGGGGTTGAATCATATTTTCAGGTGTCATTGTTCTCTCCCCTCCATTTCCAAAATAACTTTAATCCCACTAATATTCACTCTGCGTTTTGCCATTAAATAATGAATGTAATTCAATTTACGCATCTGCATTTTGGAATAACAGCGCGTCTTCTTACCGATTCGTACAGGACAAACAATGCCGAGTTCATCCAGCTTCCTTAATGTCCACACCGGAATATGCACCATCTTACTAACCACACTAATCACAAACAATGGTTCTTCCAAATTAATCGGCACATCAAATTCTTCAAATGTATTCGTATTGTCCATACCCCACACCGCCTCCTGTCTTACAAAAATACTAACACATATTAACTACTTCTCAAGCTTATTCTAATTAATTTTGTTAGAATATCTAATCGAAGATTTAAACTAATATTCATATTTATTTAAATTACTGTCGGTAAAATTAAAATAGTTGTAAAATTGCCCCGCGGAGCAACTATTTAGTTGATTGTGATTGTAAATGTGTAGGCTAAAACAATCCTCGGGGGTTTGCCCTTGCTTAACTCCGGCAATCCCCCGAGGTTTGTCGACGGTTAAAGACCGTAAACAAACCCCGGGGGTATGGTTACGGTTAACTGAACCCAAAAAATCCACTAGATTATTTTCGATTTTATCTTAAATTTAACCACAGGTAGGAACCAAAATTACTCTACAACCCCTAAAAAAATAGGCAAACTTTTCACCGGTACGACCTGAAATATGGTCGGTGAAAAGCCGGAAAAAGGCATGGTTTCGAGGGCCTGCATATCCACTTGCACACAAGCCCCACTTTCATTTTCCTCCAAACACGGCAACCCAAAAAACGCCCCATCAAACATCTCAATCGACGAACCGCGCGTCTCTAACGGCAATTGATCCGGCGTCAAATCAATACCACCGAGATTATTAACTAACAAAGCGGAATCTTTTTCAATGATGTCCGTGGCCTTTTGACGGTGCTCTGCATATTCATCCCCCAACACTTCATCCATAATCGTCCGTGCAGCGAATTCTCTGACTTCCTCATTAGGTGTAGTCATGGCTACATCTGGCACATTTTTTAATTGACTCAAAAAACTATTAAGCATTCTTGCATCATTATCAACCCACAAACTATTATTCTCTGTTAACACTCCCAAGGTAGCTGCCACAAAAGGATTATTATTTAATTTCTTTAAATTATTTAATGCTTTTATGCGCAAGTTAATGATATTCAAGTCAATATTACTTTTTTTAAAGCGAGGTTTAACAATTTTCTTAAATGCATCGGATGCATTGCTAAAATACCAATAGGCATAAATTTCACCAAATTCTCTAGCATATGTATTTTCATAAGAAGAATCACGTTTAAAATTTTGAAGAATGTAGTTAACTATGTTATTTTCACTAAAATTATTTCCTTCATTCTTACGTAACATAAAAACTTCCTGCGCTATGAAAATAATATCCTCTTCTTTTAATGACTCTAATATTTCATTTTCATTCACCAAGTCCTCATCTAATTTTCGAATCAAAAACTTGGACCTTTCTCTCCAACCCCGTTTTTTCAGCGATAGTGTCCTCAAGTCCAAAGGTTAATTAACTATCAGCGTAAGGCGAAATTGCCTATACGTTCTAAGAAGGCTATAATAGCCTTAAGGAGGAACCTATTGGACATCATGACAAACACAAACCG
>JAJDCA010000005.1 GCA_029261055.1 Candidatus Omnitrophota bacterium
TATCCTGCCTTTTATTTTCTGTTCTACTGTATAAGTCATAGTACCAACTATTTAATAACTATCAAATAGCGGTATTATAGCAGTATTTGATGTCCTGTCAACAAATCGTTACATAGTTATTAACTATTTCTCCATTTTAGGTTAAAACTGAGTTTTGAATCAGAATGAGTTAAATTTTTCTAAACCTGACAACCTTTTTATTATGTTATTCGTGGATTCATATAACCACTCATTTCCCACTGTCTGATAAGATAGTTTATTGCGTTTTGAAGGTTGTAAAACGCATTTAAACCACCAACGTGTTAGATAAAACGCGGTTTTGTGTAATGTAAATTTTACTTTACTCAGAAGAGTTTACAACCTAGGGCTGGTTGTGGGAAAACTGTACGCATGGCACTGTGCGGTTGTTATTTTCAAAAATTGGGAGTGGGGGGCTACTGATAATAAAACCCCAACCTTTAACAGAAGAGATAAACAAAATACTAAATGCGTTTAAGAACCCTGATAAAAATGTAAAAAATAAATTGAAAGAGCTTTACAATGCGATAGGGGGGTAGTTAAAAGAAATGCGTAAAAGTATTTTTTACTAAGCATTTGAGAAGATGGAAGGGACAAGAATTTTACATGTTAATTTGTATGAGTATAAGTTAAATCAACTCGGCACGGCTTACTCTACATGAGTTGTATACAAATATCATTCTTTTTGTGCAGTTGGGAGATTTGAGCCGTCTTTTGTTCTCACACGGAGACATAGAGGGTAGAAATTAATAAGGTATGAAGAGGAAAGAATAGAACGTCAACTTGGAAAGTGCTGCTAAATGGTTGGCAACTGGTCTCGAAAGCCAGGGTACGTTCGCGTAGGGGTTCGATTCCTCCACTTTCCGCCAATTTATAATGATTAGCTGTGAATCGGCGTTTTTTACCCTATTCCTCAAAAGGTAGTTTATGAATACTTTAATTTTAGTAATTCGTCCCTTAAAACGTCGGCCCGTTTGGGAAACGATCCCTACAGTAAAACCAAATCATTCTAAATCATAGGGATCGTTTCCCAAACGATCCGGCATGTATAGAAGAGTAGCGTGAGAAAAGCATTAGCTTAGAATTTTAATGCAAATGCGTAATTTGGCCAGCATTTCGGGGGAATCCTTCATTCCGCTATATCAACCTATTCTGAGTATCCATCAGAAAGAAATTTCGGTAAATCGCGAGAACCGTGGAGAATCCTGACAATACGCACACGGTCTTTTAAAATCCTGTAAAAAACAACATGATTCTCTTTGATCACACTTTTTAAACCACCACGAATTTCATTTCTATCACGGCCAAATTGCGGATTTTTTATTAAATTTTCAAAAACATCATCAAAGGCCGATATGTATTTAACCGCCTGATCTATCCCGAATTCATGCGTGGTATAATCAAAGATTTCATCAAGATCACGATCAGCTTCGGTAGATAATTCATAAAATTTGGCCATAATTATCAATCTGAACGCTTGGTTGATTTTAGCTTATCTTGAATAATATCCTTTACTTTTCTGGAGCTGGTCTTCCCTCCCCAACCTTTCGCAATTTCGGCACGCAATTCCTCTATCACGCGATGCCTGTAAACTTCATGGAGCCTCAAAGCATCTCGCACAACTTCGCTAGCATTTTGAAAATCGCCGGATTTAAGTTGAGCTGCAATATATTGTTCCTGTTTTTCGGTAAAACTTACATTCATGATAACTTTCCCTTTCCTATATGTTCAATATATCAGATATGTCTATGATTAGCAAATATGGATATGCCTAGTGTGTGTATGATTGGTGGAAATAAAAATCATATACATATGGTTGAAAACATATTTAAGCGGTGGGGGGGCCTACACAGAATTTCCTGTTTTCCGGTTTTAAAAGAAAGGCAAAAAACAGATTATTTCAAAATTTGTGGTAAATTCTATGTCGGTTTTTAGAACTTTATGTAAGGTGCTCAATTACCATGAACATTTAAAACAAAACAGCCATATCTATTACTTTTTTAATATAACAATTATTTTTATTATGCTATGTTATTTCTCATTTTATATAATAACTCGCCTGTCACCGTCTGATAAATCAAAGCGAAGAGATCTTTAAAAATCCTATGGTGGATTTCGTACCTTTGTTGGAAAAGACTCAAAACAAGTTAAAAATTTTTTAACAACAAATCATATAAACCTGATTTCTCAACTCCAAACAGATTCAAACCAAACTTATAACCCCTTGCTATATAAAACATTACAAACAATTTCAACAGAAAGGGGTTTGTTCAGTACTGGTTTTCACTACATAGTTGTAGTGGTTTTGCCTCGTTTTTGTCGTGAATTACCTTTTGCTTTATTTGTATTTTTTAGTATAATTCCAATTATATTATATTGAAAGTGAACTTTAACACTACTAAAGAGACAGATATGTCAATGCCACATTACCTTAAAGCTAATCCTAAACCCAACTCAGAACATGGAGTTGCTTACGAGGTCATGTAGTGTTTCTCTTATGAAAAAGGCATTGAACGCAAACCTTTAACGTACCACTTTGTTAAACCATAAAAAACAATCTACAGATAGATGATTTTAACACATTTGAGGGCTCCTTAATCCAGATTGTGGATTCCGCGACTTCTGTAATAAAAGCGGCCAGTGTAAAAAAAACTACAATGCTTGCTGAACAAGTTAAACAAATGTACAACGAATACGGTTTTGATAACCCGCTTTACAGGAAGGCCAAATTAACAGTTGAATCTGAAAATCGAACAATCACACTTACCACTCATGTTAGCGGCGCTCAGCACGGTTCCGCGCCACAGGAAAACCGGAAAAAATGCGCTAATCCACAGGTGCCTTTAGGCAACTTCCTGGCTCACCTCGTTGATTCAAAGGTGGTAAACAGAAACGGTATTGGTCAAATGCGCAGTTTTATGAACTGGAGAGCCATAAGTTCTCCAGGTATTTTATAACAATTTTATAAACTTTTATAGCCGGTTCTCTTAGTACAAATAGCCGTTATCGCTATTTATTATAAATTATGCTTAATTTTTCAATGGCAAGTATTATTCTATTGTCTTGAAGAAATTCAGTATAAAACTTAAAAGCCAATATCTATGGCTATTGTTTACATTGAGAACTTATCTTTGTCCAGTTACATGTTTAATTCTGTAAATACAGGTAAGTATGGCAATCTGGAATTATTGGGGATTTAATTTTATATTTTATATGAGGAAGGAGGTTGATTTTTCCAAATACCTTTCATGGGTGAACGGTTCGCCGATATGACAGTTAACAGGAGTTTAGTATTTTTAAACTAATTTTAGAAAAATCATAATTTAAGGAGGAAACAAGAGTGAAAAATAAAATGTCTAAATGTTTTGCATCAATCTTCTTTGCAAGCCTTATACTTGCATTTGTAGTACAAATTACGCAGATAAATATGGTTGAAGCTCAAAATGGCCCACCGGCAGATGGGCAACCAATAGATGTTCCAGGAGGGAAACCAATGGATGGTCCAGGAGGAAAGAATATAGTAAAAAACAAACCAAGTAGTGGTGACATTCCTCTACATCAAGCAGAACTCAAAGATATAAATGACCAGTTAATACAAAATCCGTCGGAAGCTGTGAGAGATGAATTATTAGTACAAAAAGAACAGATAATCTATGATGTAGAAAAATGGTTTGAAGATAATACTGATCCTGTGAAGGAAGAGGAAGCTAGAGAAAAACAAGATTTACTGACTGCTTCTATCATAGAAGAACGGAATAATAGTTCTATAGCAGAACAAATGAAATCGTTTCCTATGACTTCAGTCGGATATGATTATGTAAGTAATGCGCTTGAAGTTACCATAGACCCAACAATGTTCTCCAATGTAAATATTGAGAAATACATAGAAAAAATCTGAAGCATAATAGGCGATGAAATTGATCTAACTGTTTCTCCTCAAGAATATTCTAACTTTGATTCTTGCACTTCAAGAAAATCATCATGTAATCCACTTGAAGGAGGTATTGAGATAGGGCCAGGCGGTTGTACCATAGGTTTTAAAGCCACATACCAAGGGGATGTTGGTTTTATTACAGCAGGCCATTGTTATGATTTAGTCGGTGAGTCAGTTACTCAACCTAAGTCTGGCGCAGTTATAGGCTCCCTCGTAAAAGAGACTATGTTTGATGGAACTGATTGTGACTGTGCATTTATAAAAACAACAATACCAGTGGAAAGTGGTGCGGTTTTTAACCTTCCCGATCTTACCAATACAGGCCTTAACTATGCGGGAAGATATATAAGAATGTCAGGTAAAAATTCAGGCATAGAAGGAGGCTTTATTATTGATTCAAGTGTAGATGTCACGAGGACTGGCGGTATAATAGTGCTTTATATGGCTGAGTCAACATATGGTTCTCAAGGCGGTGATAGTGGAGGAACCGTATCGTCAGATATAGGCAACAAGCTATTAGGTTTTCACACTTCTCATAATTCATCAGTTTCACATTATACTAAACATATAAACGTTAAGGATAATTTTACTGGTCTTACATTTGGATTTTAAAAATTTTATTTTTTATTATATTGTGCCTATGGCTAATAATTGTATTCTTTAGTCATAGGCATTATCTTTTATGTTTAAACTTCCTTTTTTATTATTGTAATATTTTATTGATATCATAAGAGTTTGATTATGCGCTTTTGGTATACTGATAAATCAAGGAGGCCGCACTTTAATGTTACGTTCACAATTCTGAACGCAATTTAGTTAAAATTAATACTGTAAGGCTTTTTGTATAATAAAGGACGCATCCCCAAACTATTGAAAAAATTGGAGAAACAAATAAAAAACGTTCATTATGTATATTACTAAATTAAGATCGCAAAACAAAAAGCATCCAAATCAGTTTTTAAATTTTCTAATAGAGGTTATTAACTTTTTGGATGTTTACTGTTCTTGTACAAATTCAACCAGATTTCTAATATGTTTACAGAATGTTTAAAATCATAGCCAAGCTCAATCATAAGATCAATATTGTTAATGTTTTTCTTACAGCAAAAACAATGGGCAAGATTGTTCTTTGGATTTATTGTTGCTCTGAGTTCGTTGCAGTGAGGACATTGAAAGCGAACAAACCCTTCGATAAACTTAGAAATAGGAGCCATATTATCCAATTGTTTTAAGACAAATTGCAACGGGAGGTCATTTCTTATAGATCGTAAAAAACAAGACGAATACACGCTAAATCACCCTATGACTTGGCAAGAAACGTGAACGACTTTGTTTTATTGATCTTTATTCTGATTATACTTAATAATCAGCCCACCAATCTTCAAAACAATACATTAGGATCGTCATTTCTTGCCAAGCTTTTAATAAATATAAATAAAAGTTATCTTAGAATTCTCTACTGTCACATTCCTTTCGCCAATGAGGCTGAATGAGTACACTGTTGACAATGCCGATGTCAACAATTTTGGTACTGTTTCTAACAGATTCAATCATGCATGAGATGCATAGGTTTGCGGCATTACGCAAAATACCGTCAACTGAGCGAACAATCAGTTCAATTGCGTCATCTGTAAAGATATTATGGCCGAGTTTAACCCTGTCAAGTTCAGATAATATAAAAGCCTGCATGTCTTCAGGGTTTAGTTTTTTAGCAATCACAGAATATGTAACTCTGTTTTTAATATCCTGGTTAACAGCAAGGGACAAGTTACTTAAGAGCAGTGGTTGCCCGATAAGTATAACATTATGATTTTTAGGAAAGTCTTCAAACAAGAGTCTCAATTTACGCAGTGTCGTCATGTCCATAAGATGCGCATCATCAATAATGGTAGCAATTGTTTTGCCTTGACTATTTAGATTAATAGCTTCCTCAATGAGTCGTTTTTCACACTTAAATGGAGAACCCTCAAAATCAATATTAAAAGCTTGTGTCAGTATTTTAATAGTATTGGTATAACTATGCAGAGACCGTGCAATAGTAACTACAATTTGTCGTTTATCACAAACTTGTTTTATAAACTCTTTAATAATTGTTTTTCCTGTGCCTGGGACTCCGAGGACAAGACATAATCCTCCTTGCTGAGAATGCACTTTAAGAATGTCAAATATCTCCTGCTGATGAGCTAACAGCTGAACATTACGATGATTAGAAAAAGGGGTTTCCTTAATACCGTAGAAAGCGCGTATCATTTGCCTTCCCCCTTTCTCCTTAAAAGACCATTAGCAATTACATCAAGAAGCGTGGCGTTTCCCATACGATCACCGTCATAGTAAACAACTACAGAGTTATACATTTCTCGCTCATAACGAATTGTAATCTCTTTGCCTCTAAGATCAACCGGTGTCTCGTAACGTTTGCCTTTAAAACTAAAAGTATTGTCTTTTTTTACCTTTCGTTTAACTTCAGCATAAAAAAGTTCATCATTAGCCTCTGATGGGGGCAGAAAACGAATCCTTTGCAAATCAAGGCCAAAACGATCAATAGGCTTCATGCCTATTGATGAATGGTTTGAGCCATTGTACTCTTGTTCGGTCCAGTTGGTGAATTGTTGGTTCAGTTTGTCAAGTGATGAAAGATCAAGATTTTTTGGAAGAAACTGGTCTCTTACCCGACGAAAGAAACGTTCTATTTTCCCTTTAGCGGATGCGTCCTTTACTGCCGTATGGCTAAGAATGCATCCGGTGCGTGCGCACACAAGGGTGATCTCCTTAGAGCAATATATAGAGCCATTGTCAACGTAGAGTTGTTCCGGCACGCCACGTTTATAAAAAGTTGATTTTAGAGATTTAACAAGAGAGTTTATATTTTCTTCAAAAAAAAACTCGCCATGACAAATCAGACGGCTTGCATCATCAATAAACGCTATAAGCTTGGTTTGTTTGGGTTTATTATTGGTTTTTACATAAGGCCCAAACATTGTATCTGCCTGCCACAGCTGGTTAACATACTGCATACTGAATGCAAGTCGTTTTTTATTATCACCGTTGTCTGATTTTAATAAATCGTACTTTTTTACAAATCTATAAAATGTAGTACGACCTATTTGCTTTTTATTTAAAATTCCTTTCTCTATACAAAGTCGATAAATATTCATCTTGTTTTTACCTTTATCCCTGAAATA
>JAJDCA010000041.1 GCA_029261055.1 Candidatus Omnitrophota bacterium
GAACATGTAATTAACAATTCCAAATCTAATGTGGATTTAACGGCAAATGCTGAACTGGGGTTTGAGAAATATATTAAAGCTCTTAATGAAAAAGGTTCCTATTATGAGTGGAAAGATTTTATTGAAAATATTGTGCTGAAGTTTAAATACTCTCTGTTCGGTTTTTACGCCTCGTTTGTTCCTCCTCTTTTAAAAATCCTGAAAACACCTAATTTCATAATAGATTTTTGGGGCGGATCCAGCCTGGGTAAGACCACTACTCTGGAAATTGCCGCTTCTGTCTGGGGTAATCCTCATAAAGAGAATGCCGGTTTAGTCTTTAACTGGGACAGTACAAGGGTATTTTTGGAACGTGCAAGTAACTTTTTTAATGACCTGCCAATCTTTCCGGATGATTCACAAACGGTTGAGAACAAGTTGTTGTCTAAGATCTTGTACATGGTGGCCAACGGTGCGGGTAGGGGGCGTGGAAGTATTACAGGTATTCGCCAGACAAACAACTGGCGTACTGTCTGCTTCTCCACAGGCGAGAAGCCTTTAACTGATTGTAGTGAGAATGAAGGTATTAGAGCCAGAGTCATTAGTCTGTATGGTAGTCCCATGCCAAACGTTGGCGGTTCTGTTATTGAAGAACTTAAAAACTGTATTCGCGATAATTACGGTCATGCCGGCATGAAATTTATTAAGTATCTCGTTTCAATCCTTGATAATGAAAAAGAGATCTTTAATATCAGAAAAGAGTATTCAAGGTTTAAAAAAGAGCTTGCTCTTGACGCTAATAATGAGGTGGGTGATCGTATCTCACAATACTTTGCTAGCGTTAAAATAGCTTCTGATCTGGTAAGTAGAAATCTGGGCATTGGTAGTCAGAAAAGAAACGAAGAGACTATTTACAACTTGTTTAAAAACTACATTGCTGATTTTTATAATAATTTTGATATTGGCGCCAGGGCGTTTAGTACCATTATGTCCTGGGTGCAGGAAAATGATGATTTCTTTCTTAGAACTGATTCGACAAAGAAGGAGACTCCTACTAAAAGTTACGGTGTAATTAAAAGGGGCGATTATCTTGGTATTTATCCCCATGTGCTGCAGGATGTCCTTACTAAATATAATTTCTCATATAAAACTGTTTGTAAGATCTGGTCTGAAAGGGATTGGATTAGAAGAGATGGTAAAAATATGACCTATCAAGTCTGGATTAACTCAAGAGATCATAAACGAGTCATTTATATCAAATGGGAAATCAAAATGAAGTTTGAGGATAATTGATATGAAACAACATATGAAACATAGTTTTACTTGCTTCTATTAACATATCTATTCAGGTTATTTACTATCTTGAAAACTTGCTATAATAAGAAAGGAATAAAAAATAACGTCTTGAAGCAATGTTTTACATTTCTTTCAATTAGAATGGGAAACAGGATATCGGGACTGATGGCAGTATTGACTAAAAATGATTTAGTTGTTTAGAACCTCTTAGCTTCTTTTATACTGGCCACTGTCATATAGGTTTCTCCCAGACCAGTTCCCCTTAAATCAGTTTTAGTCAGGAAAGCCCCTCTCAAATCAGCTCTATACAAATCAGCTCTTCTCATGTCAGCACGTGATAGATTAGCATATGATAGATTAGCACGTGATAGATTAGCACCATTCAAATTAGCACCATTCAAATTAGCATCTATCAAATTTGCCCCAGTAAGATTAGCCCCTGTTAGGTTAGCTTCACATAAAGATACGAAAGAGAGATTACTAAATGCAAGATTACTTTCTTTAAGATTAGCATAATCCATGTTAAGTGATGTTAAACCAGAAAATGTAATTAACCTTGGATTATGTTTTACGTGATACCTTCGAGTTAAATCAAGACCTGACATATCTTGACCATAAAATGAGACTTTCTTAAATGAAAAATTGTTCTCAAGAAAATATGTTGGTTTAATGGAATTTAAGTAAAAATAAAAAGAAGTAAATCCATTGGGTTCATTGTCATCCCAATAAATAATCTCTTGAGAAGGAAATAAAATGTTATGAATGGTCTGAGTTACTTTAAATAAGCTGGCAAGGGCATGAACCGAACATTCATAAAATTTCTTACCCAGATATTGAGTTAGTTTAGGATTACCTATATAATGATGTGTTCGCATCTCATTAAAGACTTTATCGAGATGTTCCTGCATGGGTTTATACTTATTGTTGTCTTTTAATACCCAGGATTGTAAATTATCTTCTATAAAAGACAATGTTGCAGAATCCAATGGCTGCCATCCTGCTATTTTCATCCAATTAAATGCAGTATCATCATCCGGTTCGTTTTTGTTTTGTGTTTGTTCAACAATTTTTTCTAAAAATCTTAGAATACGCTTAGCTATAAAAAAATCTAAAAATGATTTATGAACAAATTCAACCTGTGTATTGTCTATTGATGAGTTATTTCTAGATTTGAAATAGAAAAAAAGACAAACCTTTACATTTTCTTCATTCCAATTATTAGGATCATCAATTTTCAGAAGCTCTTTATCATTTTTCCATCTATCTTTGATTGTTCGAATGTCTAAAGTGGTTTCCCTTTCCATGAATAATATTCCTGATATTCCTTCTAGAAACAAGCAGAAATCATAACCTGTCTTCCACGGAATCTTACGGGGTACACCTCCTTCTTGTTTTTCTTTTTCTCGCTTAAAAGTACCTTCTACTATTTTGTTATAAATATCGAACTTTCTCCATATTTCTGACTGGTTTTGAAAAAGGTCTTTACTACTTACATTAGATAGCATTTCTGTCACCATGGCCAATAATACTGGAAGGCCAATAATACCAATATCATTGTCAGTAATCAGTTTATATTTCTTAAACGTTTCTTGTGTAATTCTTGGTTCAGGACAGAAAGAATGGAATTTTTTTAACCATTCTTTAATAAGATCGTTATCAAAGTCTTTTATTGTAAGAAGGTGATATTGTGTTTTTAATGGTATGCAATCAGGCTGCGCCTCTAAAAATTTGTTTCGAGTAGTGATCACTACATTTCCGCCAATACCACTTTCTCGGCACGCCTTCATAAGATCAAAAATGCGCCCTAAAAATCTGGTGTAATTCTCTACCGGAGTGCTGCCTCCTAGTATTTCATCCATTCCATCAAGTATTAACAAAACCCGTTTCTTTCTAATAAAATTTGCATCTAAAAAAAGATTAGCACTTATATCTAAACCTGAAAGATCTTTTTCAGGAATAATTGATTTAAAGTCGCTCAAAACAGGGAACCATTCATTATTATGGCATTGTGCTGCCAACTCATAGGCTAATTTTTTAGAAAATGAAGTTTTGCCGTGCCCCGGTTCTCCTTGAATAACAATAGGGCGATCCATAGGCAAAAGTTGTACTACCAATTTTAAAAGACTTTGTTGGTCATCTATCTCTAGTATATTACTTTCTGATAATCTGATTTCAGCTCTACATTTTGGGTCTATATAAATTTTATCGAGGGAAAGGCCTTGGTTAATAGTTTTAGATGCAAATTGATTTTCCATTTTCTTTCTGTAAACCTTGATTTCATCTTCTTTATCCCATGTCTCCTGGTTAGCGGTAAGGTCTAAATAGTAATCTTTAAACTCTTTAAATTTATTACCATGAGCGGTTATCAATGATCTTAAGTGGCGGCTGAAGTTATCATTCATACACCGTTCAATTGCTCTAATCTGAGCAATGTTACTTGGCCCTAAAATGTTTTCATCATAAAGGTATTCTTTAAGATTTTTAGTAAGAGTTTTAAAAAACGTAGTATCTTCAAGATAACGTTTTCCTAAATCGTTAATTTCAAAATCCAATATTTTGAAATCTTTTGATTGTTTTAAATGTATAGAAGGCAAATTAACTCCAGCCCCTTCAAAAGCGGAATGCATACAATTAATATAAGCCGCAAAAAGGGTCTTAGCTGCATAATGGCCTAAATTGTTTTCTAATTTGGCGATTCCAAATAGATCAGCTGCAACGGAAAGTAAAGGAGCCGGATTTAAAAAAATAGCACTATTGGCCAGTTTCGCAATACCTTTTAAAACATTACACCAATCTATAGAAACGTTCATAAATAAAAGACTTTTTTCTTTTATTTCTATTGAGTAATCTGATTTCATTACCATTCTTTTAAAAATATTGTGTTAGACATTAAAAACAAAAAGTATAATCTTTTAATATATAAACATGCGAAGAGCCTGTAAAAAGTATATAATGTAACCCCGTCTTTATCTAGTTAATAGGTTTTAAAATGCCCTTATCAATTCTGTTTCAGCCTTTATATGTTCTTTTTTCTAGATGAATAACCTATAATTATCAAGTTTCTTAATTATACATAGAATTGTTATCAACTTTTCTTAATTATTGTTTTTTATACACTAAACAAGTAATTTCATTGCTGATAACAACTTTTACATTAATGTTTTTTCTAGTACCATAAAAATTCTCAGCTTCCTAGGGAACACTATTATTTATAGTTTTTCAAGTATATCATCCGGCACAATAGTCTTAGTATATATCTGTGTTGTTACAATAGAAGAATGTCCCAGTAATAGTTGAATTACTTCAAGTTGTACCCCCTCTTCATGTAATATAGTAGCGTAAGTATGTCTTAATGTGTGAAATTTATTATAGTTTAACTCCCTCAATCCTCTGTCAATTACCTGTCTGCACTGTTTATAACCACCTTTCCCGGTTTTCATATATGTCTGCAATTCGGAAAGCAGCCAATCTGGACAAGGTACGCGCCTCTCCTTGTTACCTTTGCCTATTACTGACACTAAACCATCCTTCACCTCTATAAACCGTATCTCGGATATTCTGAGACCACAATTTACCATTAACCCTAACCATATACCTCGTCTATCGTTCTTTTTTATCAGATGTTTTGCATGTTCTACTATATCAATATATTTATCTCTGCTTAAACTCTTAGGTATTCGTACTTTTACACCGCTTAACTCCACCTTTGACACTTCAAGAAACAATAGAGGTTGGTCTTGTCTATTTAGATATTTTGCATATGATTTTAATGTGGCCAGAAACCGCCTGGCACTGCTTATATCCTTACCTGATAAAGCTTTTTCAATTACACCTACTTTCAAATTGTCTATTGCAATATTATTGCTCTCAGCAATATTATTCCAGAAACGCATATCTGATTGATAGCCTATAACCGTGTTTTCTGATTTGAATGAAGCCTTTAAGTGATTTATATAACTTTCCATTTTAACCTTATATATTTTATTAAATGCTTTAATGACTATTATAGAAACAATAATATTACTAAATAATATACAAAAACAGCAAAAAAGAGAGAAATAAAAAACCTATAGAGAGAGAAAAAAGTCGGAAAAGTCGGAAGATAGTATCTACAAAAACATAAGTATATATATTATATATAGTTATATAAATATTTACCTACCGACTTACCTACCGACTTGGCCATTTACCTTCCGACTTCTACCGACCTCTACCGACTTCTACCGACTTCCTTCCGACCTTATTTTAATCAAAAAGCCCGATTTACCAGTACCTCACAGCAACCTACCGACTTTTCCGACTTTTTTTTAATAGTTATACTTTTAATTTTTTGTCAATTGAAGTGGTTATATTGTAAATTCTCTGGTTATTGATTCATTTAAGGAGCTTCACAAGTAGGAATGTTAAGTAAGAAAGTAAACATTATCATAATTAAATCATGCTTTTCTGTCATTAATAAGAATATTTTTTATTATGCGATGTTAGTTATGGTTTTATATAATATTTCGTTTATTAGCGTCTGGTATGGGCAGTTTATTTGTATTTTAGAAATACATGTTTATATGGCTAATATTTTAATTGCTGTTTTAATTAAAACTTGGTTATCTACTTGTTAGAAAACTAAAAGAAAATTAACCCAAAAACTTAAAGGAGACAACAATGAGAATTCTCGCAGTTGTTGGAAGTATTCGCAGGGGGAATACATATGCAATGGTCGAGGCAGCGTGCCATGCTTTAAATGAAAGTGATATTGAATTAATCCACCTTAAAGACCTAGATTTTAAAATGTGTGATGGGTGCCTTTCGTGTGACGAAAGTGGACTATGCACATATGATGATGACATGAGCCGTTTACTTGATGATGTGAAAAAGGCAGATGGTTTCATTTTTGGAACGCCAGCTCGGTGGTCTTTATTGTCCGGGGAATTAAAAGTTTTTTTTGATAGACTCAACCCGTTAGCAGTCCCAGAACTATTAAAAGGCAAAAAGGCAATCATTTTCGCTGTTGGCCAAACTGAGGGGGAAGAAGCTGAAAGCATTACCATTGCGGCGGACTCAGTAAAAGCCTTCTGTGATAATGCAGGTATTGAAGTCGTAGACACTGTTATTGCTAAAAACTGTCTTGAAGCAGACAGCCTGATTACAAACAATTTGGTTATTTTAGATAAATGCAGAAATTCTGCTATAAACCTTTACAAATCACTCTTGGTTGATAAATAAATGGAAAACCAAAAAAAGGGATCACTTGGTTCCTTCTTTCATTTTTTGATAACTTCATTATTTTATCCGGCTGTCCTAGGCGGCCTTTTTTATTCCCTGCTTGACAATTGTTATACCTGCTCAATAAATCTAAAATCATTTTTTATAATAATGGCTTGCATTGGCATTATTGCAACATTTTCAATTGACTACCTATATACCTATACGTCAAAAACTCATTATTCAACAATATTGTTTGCCTTCGATATTGTTATACTTTTTTTCTTATTTATTGGATATCAAAATCTTATCAAAGGCATAACAAGTGATACTAACATTTCTCTGTTCTTTATTAGTTTCATTGTTATGCATTCTATATTTTTATTATGGGACTTTTTTTTTGTTCCAAAAGATTCAGTTCCTCCAAAAATTATATTTTATGATGTTTTGGGGTTAGCACTGGCGATAATTGGCTTGAGTGCCTTTAAAAGAAGTGCTGAGTTTGGGGTGATATTTTTATGGATTTATACTTTTTTAAGTGTGAGATTTTTAGGTAAAGACATATTGGAAGTAGTGAATAAACAATACAAATAAAATTACCCAAAAAGGATGTTCTGTGGTTTATAAATTCAATTTAGATCTAGTTGCACTACATATAACCTCTACCTGCTCACATAAATGTCCTTTTTGCTATGCTTCAGTAGATGAA
The DNA here is from genome assembly GCA_029261055.1 of Candidatus Omnitrophota bacterium. Classification (GTDB taxonomy): domain Bacteria; phylum Omnitrophota; class Gorgyraeia; order Zapsychrales; family Zapsychraceae; genus JAJDCA01. The sequence continues at coordinate 7,184 of JAJDCA010000041.1, forward strand.
CAAGAAAAAAAGCAGACTCATGGCAACTTTGATAAAATAAAAAAAGTAATAGATGCACTTCATTTAGCCGAAACGAAGGAAATCAACCTCCTTGGAGGAGATCCTGCGTGTCACCCAAGGGTGATCGATATAGCGAAACATGCATCAAGTTTAGGTATTGATGTTTCAATACTATCGAACACGTTATATTTTAATGGATATTCAGAGAAAGAGGTATCCAAGTTTATATCATCATTTGAATCAACAATTCACCATGTTGTCCCTGATATGCACGATAAATTTTGCAAAAAACATGGCGCCTACCAAAATATAACTAAACAGTTGAAAATATTTTCTGATCTTGGAAAAAAAACAGGAGTTGCTTTAAATATTACCCCTGAAACAGCTGAAAAACTTTTTGACCTTGTAAGTCGACTTATCGTGACAGAAAATATTCCACTTGATTATGTAATTGTTCAAAGGATTATTCCCCAGGGTAGAGCAAAAAGTTCTTCTGAATTCACTATTACAAAAACACAGGCAGTGGCTGCCTTAAAGGAAATAAAAAAAATTAAAGAGGAATTTGGGATTAATATTGCGGTAGAGGATCCCTTTCCATTGTGCATATTGCCACAAGATCTTCAACAATACATGGTTCCTTGTCAGTGGGGTATCACAAAGGCATCTGTCAACTCCGATGGCGATCTTTCAAGGTGCGGTGCAGACCCTCGTTATAGATTGGGTAATATATTAAAAACCCCTCTTTTGGAGATCTGGAACAACTCGCCAATTTTAGATTCTTTTAGAAAAAAATCATATTTACCTGGTTATTGCCGGGTTTGTGAAAAACTTAATCAATGCAGTGGCGGCTGTCCGTTAAGTTGCCAAATTGACGAAGACCATGGAATCGACTATATTTACATAGATCATGAAAAACTATTTGTAGAAATCCACGGGGAGGTTAAATTTTCTCTAGCAAGAGAGGAAGAATTATCCAGCCTATTATTGATTGAATGGGGTAACTTTGCCCAATATGGACACAGTTTTTCTGTAGAAAGCATTAAGAAATGGTTTCTACACAATCCCAAAATGTTTTATGTAATAAGAGACGCCAAAAACTGGGTTCTTGGATTTGGTACATTAGTCCCAATTACCGAAAATCTTTTCAAATCAATAATGCGAGGACAATACTCATCTTTGACAGAGTTTCCAGAAAAAGGGGTTCTTAGAAAAACCAAAACCGAATATTTTCATTTTGAGGTATTAGCCACTATTCCTTCAAGAATCTCTAATAGAACTGGAAGCAACCTCGTTAAAGCACTTGGTTATGAGCTAATAAAAAAGGCAAAGTATGTCTCTGCTTCACCAATTTCAGAAATTGGTTTAAGACTTTGTGAGTATTTTGGCTTTGAGCATGTATCTGATCAAGTTTGCTATGAAAATAAATATCCAATATACAAATTAACAATTGAGGACAAAGTTGAATTAGAAAAAAAATTAAAAAAATTCTAAATCCACATAATAACACTGAGAACTTGGGGCGGCTGACCCTGCAGTAGTTAACAAAATAGTTTTCACTATAGGCGAATTAGGATCAATTATTTTTTCAAGAGATTCATCAATAGAAAACTATCCAGTTTTTGAATCACCAGACGACTACTAGCTAGAAGAGATTAAATTCAAAAAATTAATATAACCACGGGTTGTAGCCAACGCTAAAAACTAGGTACCTGAGTCAAACTTAATAAATTGGCAAATAGTTATTATAAAAAAGATAATTGCTATGACAGATTTTTCTTTAATGTACAATTGGACTCAATTGTACCCATTGATTAAATGCTTTTTCTGAGATCCTGTAAATTCTCTGCTCATCAATCCTACAAGGAGCCGCACAAGTAGGCAAGCTAAGCAAGCCGATACACGTCACCATAATTAATATCATGCTTTTCTCTAAAGCAAAGCAGGCTTAGCAAGCCAAACCATCATGTTAATTATTGCTCGCTAAATATTCTCCCCATAAACAACATCACATTTTTTGCTAAACAAGGAGTCTCAACAAAAATGCCATGTTGCTTATTTCTCCTCTGCAAACGTATTCCAACTGCTATCTCTTCTTCAACATTGATTCGTTAAATTTCCGGCAAAATCTTCTAAATTATATAATTTCCATTTTAACCTTATACAACTTCTTAAATGCTTTAATACATCTTATAGAAACAATAAGATTACTAAATAATATACAAAAACAGCTAAAAAGAGAGAAATTAAAAACATATAGGAGAAGAACAAAATCGGAAGGTAGTATTTACAAAAGTATAAGTCTATATATTACAAATAGTTATATAAATATCTACCTGCTGACTTGGCCATTTACCTTCCGACCTTTACCGACTTCATTCCGACTTTTTTTATAGTTACACTTTTGGTTTTTTGGCAATTCTAGTGATTATATTGTTAATTTCCTACTTTTTACCCTGGAAGGAGCCAGACAAGAAGATATGATAAACAAGAAAGTACACGTCACCATAATTAACATCCTGCTTTTCTGTAATTAATAATAATATTTTTTATTATGCTATGTTAATTATAGTTTTATATAATATTTCGTTTATTACCGTCTAATTAGGGCAGGTTTTACTTTTTTTAGAAATACAGATTTATTTGGTTAACATTGCAATTGTTGTGTTAATCAGAACAGGTTATTTACTTATTAAATCTATATATCAATGGAAATATTTGCATGAATAAAGCTTTGAATTCTCAAAATTGCAAAGAAGAGAGGCTAAAAAAAAATCCAAGAGCTATTAGACGGTTTTTGTAAAATTTATTTAACCGATGAATTAGGGAGTTATGCTATAAAGCTATGCGAAAATCTTAGTAGAAAAAGGAAAATAGATATTTTTCGTGGTAAAAAAGAAATATGGGCATCTTCAATTATTTATGTAATAGCACGCCTTAATTTTTTATTAGATAAGGAGAATGAGAGATATAATCGCAGATACTATATGTAATTTTAACAAATCTCACAGAGGAGGAAGATATGCCAAAAAAGGTTGTGGAGTTTTCCGATGGTGAAACTACTATTTTAGTAGAAACTAATGAAGAGGTGGAGAAACCATCCAGCAGTATGGGTACTGCGGGTATCAGTAACTATATCAAAGCATATTCCATAGAGAAAACTGACGAAAAATTTACCAACTCGATGGGTATTATTAGCTATACATCTAACAAAGTTCTTAACGAAATAGAAAAAATAACGAATAAACCTGACACTGTTGGAGTAGAGTTCGGAGTCAAATTTACTGGCGAAGGCAAGACCATGATCGCGTCAGGGCGGATGGAAGCTAATTACACGGTTAAATTGTCGTGGAAAAACTCTGAATAAGGTTTACACCATGACCAAAGATATTTTAATACATGTTTGCGACAATGTTTCTAACAGTTTTGTCGGCATGGCTTTTCTTGTAGAAAACTATCACATTTTGACATGCGCCCATGTTGTCAATCTTGCATTAGGACGCCAAGAAAAAACACAAGAGCCTCCAGAAGAAAATCATAGTATAAAAATAAAATTTATCGGTATCAGCAGTGAAATGGTATCAGCCAAAGTTTCTAAAAACGGCTGGTATCCATGTTCACAAAATACCGACGGTTTGCCTAGAGGTAACAACTCTATGTGTGACATTGCTATATTAGAATCAAATAATCTAACGCCATCGAATTTTCAGTCGGGGAAATTGTATAGAGGCAAGCTGAACTCTGAATATGAGGGCAAACAATTCCTTATAAATGGTTATCCAGAAAAAAGTGGTGGGAGTGAGCGTTTAGCGCATATCACTTATATTGGAATGCTATCTGAGAGCAAATGGATTCAAGTAGAGACTGCCAATGCAACTGGCCATCCAATTCAACCCGGTTACAGTGGAGCACCCGTTTTCAAAAGTATAGATAGCATCATTGGCATGGTTGCCAGCTACGACAATACTGAAAATAGCCGTGAAGGTTTCATTATTCCCAGTGACCTCTTGGTAAAAGCTTGTGATGGTGTATCGGTTAACAAAAAGAAACCAAGAAATATTTATCCAAAATACGGTTTGGCAAATTACGGTAATGAACAAGACCAGATTAAAGATTGGCTGGAAGATGTGAATCCTGAAAAACGAATTATATTCCTTAATGGGGAAAAAGACAGTGGTAAATCTGCATTTTTGTCTGTTACTAATGAAACTATTAAAGAAATGAATAACAACATTGTCATTGCAGAGTTAACCTTGATACACAATGGACTTGATGATCTTTTTGATAACATTGTGCTTACGGCAGGGCTGAATAAAATGGGCTCATTAGATGAAGCCTTATACGAAAAGGATTCAGAAATAGATGCACGAATTAGGAATCTAACCAGAGCATTCATCAAAGATATAGAAAAACTACCTGGTTTGTTTCTTTTAGTAATTGACGCTTATGACAAGGCGACAACTCAAGTAGGTCAATGGATCACCTCTAAGTTACTGGGAACTGTTAAGAATGTTGAAAAACTTCGAATAATTGTGGCCGGAGAACCAACACCAGAAGAAATTATAGAGTGGGCAAAGTTTGTGAAATATATTGAGTTATCAGGAGTCATCGATAAGGCCGAGGATTGGCTCCCGGTTTTAAAAAAAATGGACTTGAATATTACAACTGATGAGATGACGAATATTTGCAACGACTTTGGAGGACAACCTGCTCTAATAATGCAAGTACTTGAAATTAGAAAAAAATGTGGGGATACTCATGGATAGTACCTACAAAGATTTTTTAAACGATATTAAGTTTAAGAGCAAAGCTGAACGTCCAGCGCTTTTGATGAATTTCTGCCTTCAAAATATGCCAAGTGGACAAAGTGCCGTTGTCGAGGCCGCCGCTGTCCCACGTTTTTTTGATGAAGACTACCTCAATTATCTGCTGGATAGAAAGCTGGATGAAAAGGAGTTTCAGGAACTTACCAGCCTCTCCTATGTTGAATCTCCACCCGATGAAGAATATTTCAACATCCATGAAAGTAGTCGCAATTTAATCCTGGATAATTTCCTGAAAACTAATGAGTCTCGTTTCCGAGACATCAGCAGTCGCGCTGCCCAATACTGCTTTAAACAAAATAATGAAGATAAAAAATGGCGAATAGAGTACATCTATCACCAACTCGTTGCAAATCCAGCAAAAGGTGCTCACGAACTCATAGAAACAGGATGGCAATGGCAAAAAGACCCATACTTTCCCTATGACAAGATAGAGCTATTGCTGCGTGCAGTGCGTGAACACTTTACCCATTGGCAAGAAGATGGTGAGGAATTATTTCGGGAATTGGAAGATAGGTATGAATCAGAGCCTCTTTCCATTCGTTTGGTTCTTTTGTTGATCTTGTCAGCGGTACTGTTCGCCAATAGTAAAAAAAAACCTAATAGTCTTTCCTCTTTTTATGAAAATGCTATTCTTTTGCTGCTTGGGTTCTGGCAAATGGGACTGGAGGAACAGGAAAGTCTAGATTTACGAAAAGACTTAGAAAAACTGGCTTTTCTCATCCAGAAAAATCAGGCTAAAAATCTATCAAACCTAGAAGAAATAGTAAAAAATTTGCCCGAAAAAGTTATGGAGTATTCAAAGTGCCAAATTGCCCCATTAGTTAATTTGGATGAAGAAAACATTTATTTTTTGCACCATTCTTTTCAGGAATATCTTGCTGCCTGCTATATTTTAAATAGCAATAGGGACAATCAGATAGACATGGCACGTCTGATTGAAGAAAATTTTATTCATTGGAAAGATGTTTTTATTTTTGTCCTAAAAAAGAAAAGCAATGAACAGGCAATAACAGCACTCCAGTCGTTAATTCCAGAGGGTTTGTCAAATTCACCGGGTGATTACCGGAAAGCAATGGCGGTTGGTTTAGGACTTTTAGAATTAAAATTAGCATCGGCCCCTGAATGCAAAGATTTGTATCGTCAATGTATTCTCCATCTAACGAAAATAGTGAGTGAAGGTGCCCTCCCCTCAAAAGAAAGAGCTGAAGCAGGGGACGTTCTTGGCCAATTAGGTGATTCCCGCTATGGTGTAAAGCTTGATAAAGATAGACTACCAGACGTCTCATGGATAGAAATAGAAGGCAAATGGGACATTGAAACCTTTGAAATGGCTCAGTATCCTGTGAATGTCGCCCAATACCAAGCATTTATTGATGCAGGAGGGTATAAAAATGATGACTTTTGGATAGGCATAGCTCGCGATTGGCGTAATCGAATGAGACGTACTGTTCCTGTTTCGTGGAAACGCCAAATATTATACCGGAATCGTCCTGTTAGCGGTGTAACTTGGTTTGAGGCGAAGGCTTTTTGCCTTTGGTTGAGCAAAATTCGAAGTTGGAAAATTACCCTTCCTACTGAAGGCCAGTGGAAACGTGCAATCCGCGGTAAACACAGAGGAAGCTATCCCTGGGGGTATTTGAAAAGCTTAAATAGCGAACATGCGAATTTGATTAATTCTGGTGTAAGGCATCCTACCAGCGTTGGCATGTACCCACAGGAGGCCAAAGAAAAGTCTATTTATGACCTGATCGGAAATATCCGAGAATGGTGTCGGTGCAGTGATGAAAATTCTATCCAGGGAGAGAGTGATGATAATTTTGATGAAGACACCGACAATTCCAATCAACGATATGCACGTGGTGGGAGCTACTATAGCAAAGGGGACGAACATGAGGTAATGGAAACTAAATTTGACAAAACTGCCTGTGATTCGGACTTTGGCTTCCGCTTGGTACGCCTGGATTCCCCATAAATTTATAAATTTTTCATTTGGAGATGTATATGCTCAATAATTTTATAGGTAGAGAGGGTATTTTAGATGAATTAGGTGATGCACTTGAAGATGACTGCATTAGTATTGTTGGGATAATCGCCCCCGGCGGTACCGGCAAGACAGCGCTAGTTAATGTTTGGCTCAATAGTCTTCAATTAGACCGATACGGCATTGATTTCACTTATACATGGCGTTTCCGCGAAGTTGAAAAAGGGAAAACGACAGGTAGCTCCCATGATTTTTTTATCGACATCTTCAAATCCAAATTCGGTATGTCGCTCGACTCTTTTTTATCAGAGTCAAAAAAAGCTGAGCTCTTACTAGAAAAACTTGATAAAAGACGTCCAGTTCTTATATTAGATGAAATAGAATCCTTACAACATACAGAAGGTCAATCCAAAAAAGGGAAACTCTTTGACGTAGCCATAAAAGGATTTTTACAAAAAATAAACGAGACGACCCAAGAGGAGGAAGGGCACAATGGACGGCTTATAATTGTTACATCCAGAGAACATTTAGTGGATTTAGAAGACTGCCCTGGATATAAAGAAATCGAACTTAGCAATTTAACGGAGATAGAAGGGGCGAAATTACTGCATAAACTAGGTGTGATCGGTACGCTAAAGGATCGAAAAAAAGCCAGTGTGGATTTTGACCACCATGCTTTAGCTTTGGTCTTGCTTGGCAAACTCATCGTCTTGAAGTTTCCAGACCACTTTATAAGCCATAAAGACGAAATAAATAATGAAATAAAAAATATCATAATATCAAAGTTAAAGGCCCCCCGTAGCAAACTGAATGAAGCCCTTCAGGATGAAAAAATTCATATTCTTGGCATTCTATATTATTATGAAAAGAATATAATTAATGAAGAAGAGCGCATTCTCTTAAGAATGATGGCTTTGCTGCATCGTCCTATGAACGATGCAGAACGAGAATATCTTATTCTGAACGCGGATTTCGCAAGCCATGTTCGGACATTACCGACTGAGAAATGGACAACCTGCTACAACCGTCTGGAAAAACTCGGACTCCTGCATATAGAATCGGACCCAATATTGTTGTTAGATTGCCACCCTTTGATCCGTGAGCACTATCGGGTACTATTCAAAGAAGAATCACTGGATTTGTGGGTCCAGGCACAAGGTGTTTTGTTTGAATACTTTTCGAGTTTAGGAGAAACACACCAACCAAAAACACTAGAAGATCTTATTCCTCCTTACCGGGCCGTTCACCACGGCTGTCGTGCTAATAGGTATAGGGAATCCCTCGAAGTATACCGAAATCAAATCATGCAAGGTGATGTCATGGCCTTTGGTACTAATCAGTTGGGTGCTGTCGCAGAGGACACTGCCGCCTTGCACACCTTTTTTGAACCGAATACTACTGATATTTTGATAGAGGTTCAAAATAAACTTGGGATAGACAAACAAGCCTGGCTGCATGCACGTACCGCTTTTTGCATGACCTGCCTCGGACGTTTACCCGAAGCCGTTGAACATAGAGAGAAAGAGATTAAACTCTGCCACATACAGGAAAATAACGGTTTGGGGCAACATCAGAGACAAGAACTTTTACAATACACCTCCAACGCGTTAGGAAAACTTTCAGAACTGATGTTATTTGTCGGTGATTTGTCCGGTGCAGAAACCAATGCTGACAAATCAATCGAAAAAGCTAAAAAGAGTGAAAGTTTAGAGGAACAGCGGATAAGCAAGTGTCGACTGGCTGCAGTAGTCCATATGAAAGGCGATTTTAATAATGCCGGAAGGCTTTTCCAAGATGCCGTAGATCTTCAAGAAAGAATCAATCCACGAAAGGCGATCCTTTATTCAGATCATGGGTTTCTTTATAAAAGATTTATTCTTGAACAGATAGATCCTAACCAAAGATATAGGTATCAGAAATTTCTTCAAGATGAAGCACAACCTTCTTTGAATTATGATAAAGATTTTAAACCTCACAATCCTTGGCTTGTTGCGATTGGGTTAGATCAACTATCAATAGCCAGTACTTTTGCTAGGATTAGCGAATTTAATCACGCTGAAACAGGTAATGCAGATTATTTTTTCGAAAAATCTAGAAACACCCTGATTAATTCAGACGCAGTGGTCTTTTTTCCTGAATACTTCCTAGAAAAAGCCAGGTATTTGCTGAGGCATCATGAAAACCATAATGACAAAGCTCTTAATGAAGCGAAAAAAGCGTTAAAGTGTGCTCAAGACTACGGGATGATACTTTACCAGGCCGACGCAAACCTATTGAAGGCAAGGATTCATTTGATAAAGCAGGAACACCAACAAGCACATTCCTGCTTTACCGCCGCAGAAAATATTATCAATGAGAATCAATACTGGAGACGTGGAGATGAACTGGAGAGATTGAGACAGGATTTGAAGTGAGTGAGTGGATAGGAAAATCAAAATTTAAATCAAATTCTACCCTCGAAAATTGAGGTGTCAAGAGATATTTCCCCTGGAATTTGTAGGGTTGAAGGGCTGGGGCCGGACCAAGCTAATATGTTGTTATTAAAGGTTTTATACCCTATTTTTTTTCTAAAATGAGCTGCTTAAATTAAAATTTTAAAACTGTAATCCTTTTAAAACAAAGGCATAGCCTAACCATAAAATCAACTTGACCAAAACAGCAGCCTTTTTTTGTTTCATAGGGTTTTGGGCTATCAGTATCTCTTTTCATTCAATGTTTATCTGCTTGGCGCTGTTTTGCCAAGTTATCTTGCTCGTTAGACTTGTCTGTGCTCAACTACAGATAAAATCCTTAATGTTAGATTAAGTATGGAAGAAAAATGAATCAGATAAAAAAAAATACCAAACTATTTATACATGGTCTTCTTGTTGCTCTAGGCCTCTGTCTAATATATATTGGATACAAAAATAAAGACGGAGATTATTTTGTACTGATCTCTTCAATTGGAGCTGCTTTTTTGGGTGCATCTGCTAGTATGCTTATTTCAACTTTTTTTAATCAAGATGTTGCAAAAGATATGCATGATCAACAAAAAGTATTTTTTGCTGATGTCAAAAATTATTTGAATTTTGATAAAACAGAACGGTTTACAACCAACCCTGAAAGGCTAGTCAATATTGCTGGCTCTTGGCACCAGTAAAGAGTTACACAAATGAATAGTGAGTGCGTTTGGCGCCATGCGGTTGTTAATCTCGAAATTGAACCAATTACTGGTCAATTATCGTCTAAGATTTTTTACCTGAATAAAGATGGACATGCTCAAGAATATGCGGTGAAAGCAGGTTTAAGAGGTAGTAACTATGTTAGCTTTACTAATGCAACAGGAAGTGCCAAAGATGATATGACTACAGCTGTTCAGCTTGTCCCGAATTTTGGAGGACAATCGACAATCTATTATTCAGGTTTTTTATTTCACCAAACTTATGACCGAGATCACTCTATCAGCCCAGTAATAATGTGTAGGAATAATCTTCATCAAGAAACGGATTTATCAAACAAAGGTATTTTTAATGATAATGTAGCTGAAAAACTTTATACGATTTGGAATGATGGTTTCAAAGTGTCTATTCAGAACATATTTCCAAGAGCCTAATTTTTAATATAGTTGCGTATAAGCGAGGACGGTTAAATCGGTTAGTTGCTATAATTCTGAGTTCATATAAATTATCTGCTCATTTCTCCTCTCAACTGTAAAAACTAGTCAAGCTAAGCAAGCCAGTACACGCAACCATAATTAACATCATGCTTTCTGCTTAACCAAAGTAAGCCTCACAATTCCAATCATCATGTTAATTATTGCTCGCTAATTATTCTCACCATAAGCAACATCACATTTTTTGCTAAACAAGGAGCATCAACAAAAATGCCATGTTGCTTCTTTCTCCTCTTAATCGTTAAAACTAGTCAAGCTAAGCAAGCCAGCACACGTCACCATAATTAACATCATGCTTTTAGCTTAACCAA
>JAJDCA010000042.1 GCA_029261055.1 Candidatus Omnitrophota bacterium
TATCTCTATATTTAAAGTTACGAGCAAGAGAATAATGTTCTTTTGTCTGTTTTTTATGAATTATTTATCAAAATGTTTACGAAAACATATTTCACCACTCCTTTATTTTTAGGCATTTAAGGGCATTACGGGAATTGCTGACTTTGGCTCTTTTTTCTGTGGTAAGGTTTGCTATATATAAAATATTGTTAACATAATCTTCACTTGATTCTGCCAGCTTCAAAGTTGGTTCTTTTTCCTGTTCTGTTGATTTAAAGAGTGAGGAATACCAATAGGAAAAATGTATTGCTGTCTGGCTTCTGGCAACGAGCCATCTTGCATATGCTATACCAATTAACCGGAAAACTCGTTTTATACTCTTGTGCTATATAATTAGTATAATTGTATCCGTAATTAAACGACATTTCCATTCACCACTTCCATCAGAAGAAGTAGGATTTTAGTAAACTTTTGTAATTTTTGTATCTAGTTCCAAAGCTACAGTTTGGGAATACACTTGTTTTGGAAGTACTAGGTTCAAGTAAGGTTTCAATGACGCTGTTGATAGCGTTGCTAAACCTCATTAAACTAGAAGCTGGAGATTTTAAACGTGTAGATCTAACAATCTGAAAACAGTTTAAACTTACACATTTTCTATTACAGGTGAATTAAATTTACAAATTAATAGTAATTCGCTTTTTTAATATAGTATAATTTTTACGTTTCAAGTTTGAAGAGTCAATTTATCGATTTAATAGTTGAATTTTTTTTATTATATTGAACATATTAATTGTTATCATACGTTTTACCAGTTTATTGGAACTTTGCTAAATTTCTTTTTATTCGAGGGGGGGGGAGATTATGTCTAATACTATTTTAAGTGGTAAAAGATTATTAATTGCTGTTTTATTTATTGCTGTTCTACCCGCAACTATATTTGCTCAAGCAGAAACCAGTGGTCAAAAAGCAGATGAGGTTCCGCAAAAGAATGTGATTTCTGCAAAAGAGTATGGCATCATTTTAAACCTTTCCGGTAAACAACGGATGTTAACTCAAAAAATGTGCAAGGAGACGTTGTTAGTTGTAGCTGGTATTAATAAAGAAGCTAATAAAGTAAACCTGAAAAACAGTTTTGGTCTGTTTAGCAAAACATTAGCCGGGCTGAAGGATGGTGATGATTCATTGGAGCTAGTAGCTACTGAGAACTCTCGAATCAGAAAACAGTTGGACAGTGTAAAGTTATTGTTTGATGAACTGGCCCCTATCTTTACAAAAGCAATAAGTGGAGCTAAGCCAACAGAAGATGAACTAAAATTTTTAAAGGATAAAAACGTTCCATTGCTTCTGGCAATGAACAAAGCTGTAAAAATGTATGAAAGGAAGTCAAAATCTGTAATTGGTGGTGATTCGGCTCTTAATGTAATTATTAACCTGGCAGGTAAACAGAGGATGTTAACACAGAAAATGTCTAAGGAGTTTCTTTTTATTAAACTTGGAATAGATGTTGAGAATAACAGAATGGCCTTAAGGGAGACAATTGCTCTTTTTAACAAAACATTAACGGGATTACAGCAAGGTGACGCAGACCTGGGCCTTCCGCCGACAAGTGACCAAAAAATTCTTACCCAATTAAATGTAGTGCAAGATTTATGGAAACCTTTTAAACCTGTAATTGAAAATGCATCAGACGTAACAACAACTGAAATTCCGTTAGAGGATGTAAAAAAGGTTGCAGAACTGAATATTCCTCTTTTAGTTAATATGAATAAAGCAGTTAAAATGTACGAGACCCTGACAAAATAGATTCCCAATTAATGGAGGTAAAACTAGAATGAAAAAACAGTGGAGCGTAAACACTCTTCTATATGGCGGATTTGGAATTATTATTGCTGTTTTAATCACGGTAGGTACCATTGCATATCTCAATTTCGCAAACCTCTCAAAAACACAAACCGACATATCAGATGAAATTAATACAATAAACCAACTAACTTCAGGAATAAACAAAGAATCTTTAAAATCTAAGGAGGACACTTCAAATCTAAAGGTATTTGTTGATGAAAATTTAGTAGAGAATATGAAAGAGAGAGCTGTTGATCTAAAAGTACTTGAAGATAACGTATCCTCTATTGCTGACAACTGTAATACAATTTCAGATAACATGTCGGATTTAAAACTCTTTGTTGACGAAAAATTGGTAAAGAATATGAAAAGCAGGAGTGTCGACCTGCTTTCACTTGAGAACAGTGTATCTTCTATGGCCACAAGTTATAACACAGTCACAGATAATCTTTCTAATTTAAAAGGATTTGTTGACAAGGAATTAGTAAGTGATATGAAAAACAGATCACTGGACCTGAAAATTCTAGAGAAAAACGTAAGCGCTATAGCTGATAGTTATACCTCTATTATAGAGACCCTGGAAGAGAAGCTTGACAGCGGACTATTAAACGATGAGATGGAAGGTGTATTTGAAGACATTCTTTTCGACATTGAAGACTCTTCTGACAGAACAAAAAAAGAGATTTTGCCCTCTGTCAGACGCATAGTAAAAGCTTTGTTAAACAGCGTTGAAACATCCAAGAAGGTTGGTGATGAAGTTTCAAAAATAGAGAACACAATGGAAGGTTTCGCAAAAAAGACGAATAATGAAATATTGCCCTCTGTTAAAGAGACTGTAGCAACACTTAAAAATAGTATTGAAACCGCTCAAAAAGTTGGAGATGAAGTTTCTGACGTAAAAACAACTATTATTGATTTTTCCAACAGTACCACTAACGAGATTCTACCATCTGTTAAAGCCACGGTCGCAACTTTGCAAGGCATAATAGAAACCTCTAAAGAGGTTGGTAATGGTGTTTCTGTTGTTGAAGATAAAATGACTCTCTTTGCAGATTCAAGTAAACAGATGGCAACAAAAGTTGCAAAAGTTAAAACAAATTCTGCTGATGCCACAAGTAACGCAAACAATTCAAAGAATATCGCTTTAATATGTGTAATTATAGGAGTAATTGCCGGAATAATTTTAAGCTTCTTTCTAACAAGACGTATAGTTGGCCCGTTAACAGAGATTATAACAACCATTTCAGACGGGGCATCACAGCAAACTTCAGCTTCAAACGAAATCTCAACAGCTAGTCAACAACTTGCTGAAGGAGCAAGTCAGCAGGCGACTTCACTGGACGAAACAACACAATCTTTGGAAACTATCGCCTCAATGGCAAAACAAAACGCAGAAAGAGCAAACACCGCCAAAGACCTGGCCAGAACATCCAGTGCTAACGCAGAAGAGGGATCAAAAGCGATAGCTACAATGGCTGAAGCGATGGTTAGTGTTAACGAAAGCAGCGGTAAAATTTCAAACATAATAAAGGTGATTGACGAAATCGCATTTCAAACAAACCTCCTTGCATTAAACGCAGCAGTGGAAGCTGCAAGAGCAGGAGAACATGGTAAAGGATTTGCCGTTGTTGCAGAAGAGGTAAGAAATTTAGCGCAAAGAAGCGCTTCTGCCGCCAGGGAAACTTCTGCTTTGATAGAAGATAATGTTAAGAAAGTTAACGACGGCACACAACTCTCACAAAAATCAGCAGAGGTCCTGGACAAAATTGTTAATAATATTCATGAGGTCAGTAACCATATCGACGAAATTGCAACAGCATCTGAAGAGCAAGCCAATGATGTATACAAAGTCAACCAGGCTGTCAGTAACATTGACAAAATTACCCAACAAAATTCAGCTAATGCGGAGAAGAGTGCAGCAACAAGTGAACAGTTATCATCACAAGCGGAAGGTTTACAAGAGATTGTAGGAGAGCTCAACAGCCTTGTACGTGGTGCTAACAGTACGAATATCATGACAACACAACACATGATGATTGAAAATAGCAGAAGAGATGAAAAATTGTTATCCAGTTAAAGCAATAACAATTTTTCAGTTAGAACTGGTTTGACAGGAGTTTTATATACAGAAAAACATCAGTTAAATCAGTCTGTTTATAATCCGTCCGGGATTTACATGCATCTATTAATTATTTATCATTTCTTTGACATAATAAACCCTTTAATTGCTTTAGTGTTAAGACTGTTTTCTGTTACGGGCGGGATATTACCCTCGCATGATTCTATAGTTTCTCTAAATATCAGCTTATCCGGTTTTTTGTAGAATATGCCTAATGTTTGAACGTTGACGCATGTGTTGACAAGAAGTGATGAGCAGTCCGGGGACTGATGACATAGGGTAGGAACATCATCCCTTTGAAGGTGAGAAAATTACATTTTTCTCATCGCAAGAATTTTTGCGGTAGAAACATGTGGTACGTTTTTATCAAATTGTTTCTTTATAACTTTTTTCTTAGGGCCTCTTGTATGTTTTTTGTACTTATATAATTTCATCATTCCCGCCAATTCTATGAGAAATTGAGATATCTGTCTATTCGACATATTACGAAATCGTTTCCATTCTTTCTCAGGGATTGCAATCTTCATTCCAATATGAGTTCCGGATATTTCATTAGCAATATAATATTCGGATATTTGCTTTTCAACAACTTCTTCTCCATGTACATTTTGCATTGCTGCCTTCATGATTGATAATTGATTATAAACCACAAGTGTAACACTGAACCCGAATAGCGCTGCTTTGGGATAACCTAGTGCATTAATTTCAGAATTAAAATCTCGTGTTAATTCTTGAAATACTGTTTCTATCTTCCAGCGTCCTCTATACTGCTCTGCTATTTTAATTGCTGAAACCTCCTCTGATGGAAGGTTGGTCAATATATATATCTCCTTATCTCCATCTCGTGTCTCTTCTAATAATTTAACAATGATTCGTCTATATCTATGCCTTTTACCTTGATCGTCTACTACCTCTATCAATTGCTCATAGACTTCACCTGTGTCGCTCGTTCCTATATACTTCACATCAGGCTCTATTATTTCATATGGTAAATTGGCGTGTTCACGTATGATAAAAAAAGCACCTTTGTTATCTATATCACATATGAATTTTACAACACAAAAATTTCGATCTCCAATCCATACATCCTTTGCATGCACACTCTTCTCTATTTCCGATAGTAATGAACGTTCCTGTGCATGCCCATCTTCGCATGGATACACATCTAGTATTATTCGTAATACCGGATCTAACACTACCAATGACTTGCCGGGTAATGCTCCTGCTGTTAGCTCTCTCAATTCCTTTATTCGATGCTCACTTGCTTCCAGGCAATTACCGTCAAGTATTTTTATGCGGTAACCGGGCAATGGATTTTCTATACCTCCTCCAAGTTCTTTGATCAATGCTTCTGATTCTATAGCACTATATCTCACTAATTCTGCTGAGGTTCTGCTTTCCAATCCCTTCAGTTTGTTGTACACTGACTTTATTGATACACTTATTTTTTCTTTTTGAGTTTGATATGCACTATTAATAGATGGTTGTATTTTACATACAACAAGACTCATCATCTCAAATACTGATGAAAATAATAAATCTTTTGTATATTGGTTCTCTGCTGTTTCCTCAAACCATTTATCTAGCGTTTCAGGATTAAATACTCGTTCTATTAAAGTTCTCACCATAACCGGCACGGGTGCTTCTTCCATAAATCTTCTGAATATTCCACTTACTCTCATTGTTATCTCCTGATGATATAATTAAAAACTATATCCTCCGCAAAAACAACGAGGTTGTCAAGTGTAAAAATATATGGTTATTATCTCTAAAAGATTTGATCTGATTTAGCATCTTCAACGGGATCGTGTTATAGTTCCGTAACGTCAAAATAAAAATTCAAATCGCACATCTATGTGAAATCTTAAGTTTCCCCCAGTTATGGTCATATAA
>JAJDCA010000043.1 GCA_029261055.1 Candidatus Omnitrophota bacterium
CAGACAAATCGAATTGAGAAAAGTAGTCGTTTTTGGATAGCAACGAAAAATTTTCGCTAGCTTTAATTTAAGAAATTTGCTCCGCAACGAGCGGAACCTTGCATAACCTGTTCTTATGCTCAGCACCATATGGGGGATTAAATAAATATTTAATTTTGTATCCTCCTAAAATATCCAAACCTTTTGTTGTTTCATTTTCCAGTTTTTCGTAAAAGGATTTTAAGTTATTAGTCAAACCCACGCTAAAGCTATTTAGAAAATTGATCAATATCGTATCTCCTTCAATTTCGATTTTACCGCTTCCCTGGTTAAACAATATCTTTCGCATCGTACTAAGAGTTTTAGTTGTACCGTCACAGTTCTTTATAAATTCTTTCGAGTCTTCTTCTACCATTCGAAATATATGCCTGCACATTGTTACTATCATAAAATGAACATTTACATTGTGAGGATCTGTACCGGGACATTGTTGTAAGAAATAGCTATATATCAAATCTTTAATTCCGTTTTCAATTATCCAACGATTGCCGTATAACTCTAAAATTTCTCGTGCCGTATGATTTCTGTTTGATGTAGCAAAACATCTAAGTTTATCATTCTTAAGGCTCTTTTTTATACAACAGTATAAAGAGAAATTTCTCTTTACCGGTATATCCTTTTTTTTATCTTCGTATTCCCAACTTAACTCAAAAGTTTTGATGCTAAATACATGTTTGTCATCCCAGTAACACCAAAAACCATCGTTACCCTCGTTTTCTAATATAAATTTGTCAATATGCTGTTTTACGAGTCTGTTTTGTTTAATACATGCTATCAGTTTTGCACCCATTCCCTCTTTATCAAGAATAAAATTCCAGACGTCTTTACCTGTATACTCACTATCAATATATACCTCTTCAAACTCACCTTTAAATGCTCTGTATAAATGATCATTTACAAATCTTTTTATTGTGCTTGTTCCACGAGCAGAGCCTTTTCGAAATTCTGCTATTATAATATTCCCTGTTTCTAAGTCCCAGGCTATATGCGGTCTAAAGGCATTAAAGCAATACCCTCTTTTAGGTGAAGGGCCTTTGCCAATATTTTTCAACTTTGGAAAATCAACATTTAAATCTATTTGATGAAAATCTAATGCAATCTTTTTCCCGTTAATTATACCTAAACTTTTACTCCTTTCTACAAACCACCTTTGTAGAGAAAAAACTTGTTCTTGCGTAATTGATCCAATACCATTAATAAAACTATCATTACACGGCAATTTTAACAAATGTGAGAAAAAAGCTAATGAGGGTTCTTCACATTCGGATGTCTTACTATAACTCGATATACCGTAAAATATCCTCCCTACGTTTAACAAAAAGTAGTCAAACCAGCTATATCCTTTCTCCACATATGTTAAACCCATAGCGTCTAACTTTGATTGGATGCCTAACTTTTCTATATAGTACCATATTGCAAATAAACCCGGACTGTCTATATGTAATCCGTTTTTCTTGATACCTGATAATTTATGTACAAAATTTAGATCAACATATTTGATGCTTGATTGAATTACCGATGTCTCATTACCCGCCTCATCTATAAACGCCTTTTCAAGTCGATCCAGATTGCTTTTAAATTCCGACTTATAGTTCTCTACATCCCAACGTTTAAAGAGCTTTGTTATCGAATAATTATGAACCTTTATCCCTTTGTAGTTTAACAGTTTTACGTAATAAGATGCTTCTCTGTCTTTGTTTTGTATTTTATCAATGATTATCCTGGCTTCGTTGTGAAATCCTATTTTCGATTTACGAAAACTATCTTCTCCTTTATCTATTAATCCTAAAAAACCATATTTTGTAAAACTTTTTAAGTAGTGGAAAAACAATCCTTTCTTTATTGTTGCCTGGTTTATCGCTTTTATTTTCTCTTTTGGATCAGCCGATAGATACATACGGATTGCTTCAAACCTGCCTTCTATCTTTTTGGTCTCTTCACGATCTCTTGTTAATAGTATTTTATGTAGTTTTTGCCCTCGTTTGTTAATATCCATAAAGTCATAATCTTCTCTATATTCTTTAAATTCTTTAATAAGTCCATATGAGGAAAATATTGATCGTACAGTATCTTCACTTACGGTTTTCATGTTGAACCCGTTTAAAATAATCGTGGCTTTTGTTACCGGTGTATTCAAATACCCTGTCTTTAACACTAGCGCTTTTCTCTCTATATCTCCATCTATATCGGTATTAACAATATTATTATCGAAATACTCGCTTATAACGCCAATAATGCCGTATTTTGACAAGTTGTATTTTGCCTTGGATATTAATTTAGGTGCAAAATAAAAGTCTGTCTCTTCCTGAGACAATCTTTCCCTGCAGAGTTCATTTAAAACCAGTATCGGATCGGAATAAATATCGCCCGGGCTCAGACGGAATTTAGGTATTGTGTTTTTTAAGTATATAATAAAATTTTGAGAAAAAACAGACATAATAGATGTATTCTTATGCTGGAATGGTCAACGGTTAAAGTTAGTAAAGTATAGCAAATACCCTTTTTGTGGTCAATAGTTAAATTGGGCGATTTTGTTACTACCCTTCTACTTTAAAGGGTTATGTAGAATATACTAATATATAACCATTGACTTTACTTGTGCAGTTAGACTAGATAAATAGATGTATTAGATATTTTTCTTCTTAAATGAGTATTGGAAATGATTAAAAGATGATCTGCAAATGTGAAATGTATTACAAGTGCTATCTTGTTGATAATATGTACTTTATGATGACTACTTAAGTTGACTTTCAAGTAGAAATTGTATTGA
>JAJDCA010000044.1 GCA_029261055.1 Candidatus Omnitrophota bacterium
TGGTATTGAAGTGGTGAAAAGGCCGTTGTCAATATACGATCAAGCAACCTGGGAGGTGTCTCATGGATAAATTGATCCGAGAACGTATTAATGCCAATTTAAAACGCTTACGATTAAATCGAATGCAGGAAGTTTTAGATCCTATTCTTGACCGTGCGGATAAGGAATCAACGTCTTATTTAGATGTTTTTGATAAATTGTTGACGGAAGAAATTTGTGATAAAGAAGATCGCCGATATCAGGCGATAATAAAGCAATCCGGCATACCTTTTCAAAAAACGATTGATGAATACGACTTTAGCTTCCAACCGGAATTAGATAAGCGTGTAGTGATGAATTTATTTGATTTAGAATTCATGCGTAAAAAAGAGAATGTATTTTTTTTAGGGCCGCCAGGTGTTGGTAAAACTCATTTAGCGGTTGCTTTAGCTTTAAAAGCAGCACAAATGAGTCAAAGCATTCATTGTACGACCATGTTTGATCTAATGAAAAGACTTAAAAGTGATAATGCTGTGCGCAAAAAAGGTCGATGCCGGGGCTATTACAGAAGCTCTTTGGTGATTGTTGATGAAGTCGGCTATATGCCCATCTCCCGTAGAGACGCACATTTATTTTTTCAATTCGTCTGCTTCCGTTACGAAAAAAGAAGCACCATTATTACATCCAATAAAAGTTTTTCGCAATGGGAAGAACTCTTTGGAGATTCCGTAATTGCCACGGCCATTTTAGACCGTCTTTTACATCATAGTCGTGTTATTAATATCAAAGGCGATAGTTATCGCATGAATGAACGCCATCAAGGAAAGGATAAACCACGGACAAAGGCAGAGCTAAAATTATTAAATCATAGAGCATTCAAGGCCTAGAAAATACGAAGAATTATCTACCAATCTTCATTATCGGCCCTTTTTAACTCAAAGGTGGTACACTTTTCGTGGCCATTTTTGGTACACTTCTAAACGTCCATTGACATAATGTAAATTAGGGAAAAATTTAAATGTTTTTTCCTAAAAAATTATGGTTTATTTATTAAATTGTTGTTGTATAATGGTTCCTATAAAATGATTGCTTCTATCAATGTATGATTTAATCATATAGAAAATAAATTAAAGTAATATAGAATTATGTAAATATCTGATGTTATTGTATTTATAAATTTTTTAATAGGTAGTTAAATTTAAGAAATATTTGCAAAGTATATGATTATATGATATACTTTGATTGAATCAAGAAAAAACTTAATGAGACATTTTCTAAACAAATCATTTTCAAAGAAACTAAAAAAGGAGCTAAAGAATAAAAAGATTAACAAGAAAGAATATGCTCAAGAATTATTTGAAAATTTTCATAAGTATAAAAAAGATGATTTAGGTGCTAAGCTTCATAAGGTTCGCGTTGCCAAAGAAGGAAAAGGGAAAAGTGGCGGATATAGAAATATTGTTTTTTGGGAGTATAAAAAATTAGTCATTGCGGTATATATTTTTGCCAAAGGAGATAAAGACAATCTCAGTAATGAAGAATTTAATTATTTAAAAGTTTTAGCACAACAATATGAGAAGTTTACTGAGGATTCATTAAATAAAGCGGTAAAAGAAAATATTTTGGAGGAAATTAATTATGAACAAAAAGAGAGATAAAAATGAAATTCGTGACATGGTTGAAGATGAGCTTTTTGATCTGTCAAAAGTCATGGATGTCTCAGAGTCCATGCGCAAATTTGATGAATTAAAATATCCGCTACCCAAGCAATACGAGGCCAAAGACATAAAAAAGATTCGATATAGACTGCATGTCAGTCAAGCTGTCCTTGCGCATATTTTAAATATTCGACCAACAACTGTGCAAAAATGGGAATTAGGAATTAATAAACCTAATGGTACCGCTGCCCGCCTTTTACAATTGATCGAACAAAGAGGCAAAGAAATTCTTCAACCAGCCTAAGGCACAATAATCTCAGAAAAATTCTTCTTGACAAAATCCTATATTTTGATAATATATCAAAATATTGACATAATAATTTTACTAATTATCAATAATTATTTCATTTATTTTCCCTCGAAAAAAACTTCTTTGAAAGAATAATCAATTTCCCCCGACTATATTAATCTCCCCCGAAGAATTCTCTAAAAGAATTTGCATACCGCACATATTAGAGATAAGGAAGGGTAACAATGAAAATAGAAAAACGGTTTTTAGGCATTAAAGAACTTGCTCAGTATTTGGGCATCAAAGAGGGAACTGTTTATGTATGGGTTTGTCACAGAAAAATTCCTTACTCAAAGGTCGGTAGGCTCGTTAAATTCGATTTGGTGAAAATAGAAAAATGGCTAGAAGAATACTCAATTGATGTATATAATTAATAAAACTAATAGTTATTATATAAAGAAATTTACACAATGGGTTTGTTTAATAAAAACGGCAACTGGCACATCGATTATCGTTTACCTGATGGAAAACGATTACGGGAGAAAATAGGTAAGAGCAAAAAACTTGCTGAGACTGTTTTATCTAAACGAAAGGTTGAAATTGCTGAAGGTAAATTTCTAGATGTCCGCAAAAATGAAAAAATAAAGTTTGAAGATTTTGCCCTCGAATATTTTAATATCCATTCAAAAGTAAATAAAAAAAGCTGGAAATCCGACTACTATTACCTTGAAAAACTTAAAACGTTTTTTGGTGGCCGATATCTCTACACCATTACAATCCAAGATATTGAATGTTTTAAAGTTGAGCGATCTAAGGATGTTGGGCCAGCCTCGGTCAACCGTGAACTTGGCGCGTTAAAGACAATGTTTTCCAAAGCTGTCATTTGGGGAAAACTGCATAATAATCCTGCCCAGAAAGTGAAATTTCTAAAAGAACCGAATGGACGATTAAGGTTTTTAGAAAAAGAAGAAATTTTTAAAGTTTTAACGAATTCTACTGAAAAACTTAAACCAATTCTTTTAATTGCGTTAAATACAGGTATGCGCAAGGGAGAAATCTTTGGGCTTAAATGGCGCGACATTGATTTTAAGCGCGGTATTATTAATTTGTATGATACAAAAAATGGCGAAAATCGTGAAGTCTACATGAATGAACCTGTTAAGGCGGCCTTGATAAGTGTTAAAAAGCATCCAGAGAGTTCCTATGTTTTTTGTGGAAAAGATGGGAATTCTTTGCATGATATTCGCAAATCATTCTTTACAGCTTTATCCAAAAGTGATATAAAAGATTTTCATTTCCACGATTTAAGGCATACTTTTGCGAGTCAATTGGTCATGTCAGGGGTGGATATTAACACCGTTCGTGAATTAATGGGGCATAAGGATATTCGAATGACATTACGTTACAGCCATCTATCACCAAGTTATAAAAAGCGAGCCGTGGACATTCTTGGAAAAAAGTTGGACACTTTTTGGACACTTTCCAAAAATGAAGATGTTTCCCCAAATGATGAATTTACGCAACTAGTTGAAAATAAACAAGTTATAAATATCGGGGCGTAGCGCAGTTGGCTAGCGCACTTGTATGGGGTACAAGAGGTCGGAGGTTCGAGCCCTCTCGCCCCGATTTATTTAATAATAAGGATACGACTTATGACTCCAGAACAAGAACGTCGTCAGGATGTGCGGATAGTACGCAATTTTATGCTTTCGTATTACGATAAAGCTGATTCCACCCAAACCGTTGAAGTCACGCAGTTGAAAAATATCAGCATGGGCGGGATTTGTTTTATTACGACCAAAAACATTCCTCTCGCCACAAAGCTCGCCGTTGAAGTAACGACACCGTATTTAGCTAATATTACTTATTTTGAAGGCGCCGTTGAAGGGTGTCAGGAAAAAGCCACGGACCTGTTGTATGAAACGCGTATTAAATTTGACACGTTGAATCCAAAAGAAAAAGTGGTGTTGACTAAGTTAATTGAATTTTGTGTTGATGAAGAAAAGGGGCATCATGAATAAAATACACATAGGATTATTGGGGTATGGCAACGTCGGTTCCGGGGTTGTGCAATGGCTTCGCAAAGGTAAAAAAGATTTTGCCGAAAAGTTTGGCGCAGAGTTTGTTTTAAAAACTTTGTGCGATCGGAGTATTCAAAAGAAAGATACGTCGGGTTTAAGTCGAACAACATTGACGACGAAGTTTGAAGATATTTTGGATGATCCGGATATTGATGTGGTCATTGAACTCATCGGTGGCATGCAGCCAGCGGAAATGATTGTGGTCGAGGCCTTGAAAAAGGGCAAACATGTGATTACAGCGAATAAAGAATTGATTGCGAATAAAGGGGAAAAATTATTTGAGCTGGCCAAAAAGCAAGGGCGGCATTTGTATTTTGAATCATCGGTAGGCGCGGGCATTCCTATTATTAAGACGTTTACAGAAGGGCTGGCGGGTAATCAATTTCATAGCGTGTACGGCATCATCAACGGGACCTGTAATTTTATTTTGGATGAGATGACGAGACGGGATTATTCTTTTGAGGAGGCGCTGGCCGAGGCGCAAAAGCGGGGGTATGCCGAAAGTGATCCGACATTAGACATTAATGGTATGGACTCAACCCACAAATTAGCCATCCTCGTCAGTTTGGCATTTGGGAAATATGTGAAGGTGAAGAATATTTACACGGAAGGGATTGAGCATATTTCGCATCAGGATATTGAATATGCCGAAAGCCTTAATTTGTGTATTAAGTTGTTGGCCATTGCCAAAAAAGTGGGGAATGAAATTGAGGCGCGCGTGCATCCGACGTTGATTAGCAAGGATCATCCTTTGGCGGCGATTAATGGGATTTACAATGCGGTGAGTCTTGAAGCGGATCCTTTAGGAACGATTCTTCTTTCCGGTGAGGGGGCTGGGCAAATGGCGGCGGCTTCAGGGGTGATTAGTGATCTCGTTAATCTTTCCGGGAGTGGTGCGGGTTCAAATTTATTTTGCAATGTGCCGCATACGCCGTCTCATTTAACCATGCGCACGATTGATCAAATCAAAACGAAATTTTACATTCGTTTTATGGCGACTGACAAGCCGGGTGTTTTATCTAAAATTACCGGGGTGTTGGGGCAGCATGGGATTAGTATTAATTCCGTCACACAAAAAACCCATAATCCAGCGGCGACGGTGCCTGTGATTATGTTGACAGAATACACAACTGAAAAAGAATTGCGTGCGGCTTTGAAGGAGATTCATAAATTGCCGATTATGAAGAGCAAACCTGTGGCGATTCGTATGGAGAAATTATGTTAAACCCTAGAGGTATTATTGAACGCTACAGAGATTTTTTACCGGTGGATGACAAAACGCCGATTGTAACCCTGCACGAAGGCAATACGCCATTAATTTTATCAGAGGATTTAACGCAAAGATTAGGATTGAAGGTTTATCTGAAATATGAAGGGCTCAATCCTACGGGTTCGTTTAAGGATCGCGGCATGACCATGGCGATTACGAAAGCCAAGGAGAAGGGATGCACGGCGGTGATGTGTGCGTCTACTGGGAATACATCTGCGTCGGCAGCTGCCTACACGGCGCGAAGTGGTTCGATGCGTTGTTTTGTGATTATTCCCGAAGGTAATATTGCGCTAGGGAAGTTGGCGCAGGCCATGATTCACAATGCTAAGGTGATTGCGATTAAGGGGAATTTTGATGAGGCGCTTAATATTGTACGCGAGGTCACGGATAATTATCCGGTGGAGTTAGTCAATTCAATTAATCCGTTTCGTATTGAAGGGCAGAAGACTGGCGCTTTTGAAGTGTGTGATGAATTGGGTGAGGCACCGGAATTTCATGCCATCCCAGTCGGTAATGCGGGAAATATTACGGCGTATTGGAAGGGATACAATGAATACAAGGGCGCAGGCAAGGCCACGCAATTGCCCAAGATGCTTGGTTTTCAGGCGGCCGGAGCGGCACCTATTGTTTTGGGGAAACCAGTGGAAAATCCGGAAACTATTGCGACGGCTATTCGCATTGGGAATCCTGCCAGTTGGAAATTGGCTGAGGCGGCCCGTGATGAATCCGGAGGTTTGATTCATGCGGTCACGGATGAACAAATTTTAGAGGCCTACAAACTTTTAGCCGCGTCCACCGGTGTTTTTGTCGAGCCTGCATCAGCTGCGTCTGTGGCGGGTATTCTTAAATTAAAACACGAAGGTTATTTTGATGGACACAAAGATGCGCGCATTGTCTGCACGGTTACAGGGCATGGCTTAAAAGATCCGAACATTGCCATTAAAAATGTCATTGAACCTGTGGTCATGGAGGCGGATCTAAAAGCCATTGTTCAAGAAATCGGATTGTAATGTCACTCCGGAACAAAAAAATCCTCATTACCTGTGGGCCCACTTGGGTTCCTATCGACGACACACGCGTCATCAGTAATATTTCTTCAGGAGAGTTATCGCAAACAATGGCCCAAGACCTTGCCAGGACCGGGGCGAAGGTGACTCTTTTAGAAGGCGCGGTCGTTAATCCTTTAAAATCAAAAACGATTAAAATTTTAAAATTTTGCTACTACGACGAATTATCTAAACTGATAAAAAGTGAGCTGAAAAAGCCCTATGACATCGTCATCCATGCGGCTGCAGTCTCTGATTACAAACCAAAAAAACGTTTTTCTACAAAAATAGATTCCCACAAAAAAAATTTAAATCTCGAATTAATTCCTACCACAAAAATTATTGCTAATATTAAGAAAATTAACCCTAAAGTATTGTTAGTCGGTTTTAAATTAGAATCCCACTTATTCACGAAAACCATTGCCCCCAAAATACACACCCTTTTCACACAATCCAAATGTGACCTCGTTCTGGTCAATTCTTTAGCCGCAAATCGTTATGTAGGATACATTTATGACCCCATGGGGCAAGTATTAGCCTCTGCCAAAAGCCGGAAATCAATCTCGATTTCTTTAGTGAAAATCTTAGCACAATAATCCAAATATGTTATACTTTAATCAGGAGTACAAGATAAACTCAGATAAGAGGTTGTGTCATGTTACGAAGATTAAAAAATGTGAATGGTGTGATTATGGTGTACGTGCTTGGGGCCGTCATCATTTCAATGGTTATTTTTGTCGGCGTATTAAATTTTGCAACAAATAAAGCCTTGATAGGACAATCTGTTATTGAGGCTATTCGAACAGAACAACTAGCGTTAGGGGCCTTTTATCAAGATTATGATCAACGGTATTATGGCTTACCTTCATCCATTGGTGGTCCAAAAACAATTTCTACCCAAATTGAGCAGAAAGAATTTAGCATAACCGTTACACCGCAAGCGGGGATTGGACCAAATAATACGCAATTGATTGATATTTCAGTTACTTATTAAGGGAACAAAATTATGCGTACATTACGTAATACAAATAAAAATGGATTTGCTCTTATTGAAGTTATCATAGCTTCGCTTATTTTTCTTATTACAATTGTAGGCATGCTCATTGCTTCGGTAAATTTGAAACAAAGAAATATTGATTCAAGTCAAGATGTCACGGCAGCTTTTGTAGCTAAGGGGATTTTAGATGACTTGCGAATAAAATTGAGTCCGCAAGAATGGGCCGTAGATGGAGAACTAGCAGAAGGCGTATATCCACTTGCAGGTATTCTTGTTGATGGGGTCACGTATAATGCAACATACACGGTTGTAAATGATCCTAATTCTAATGGACGGAACGTGAATATTGAGGTTGTTTGGGGGAATAATTAAGGAGATGATATTTTTATGATGTGCTTAAAATTACATCAAAAATCCGGTATGACCATGGTTGAACTGGTTGTTGCTACGGTTATGATTAGCGTCATAATGTTGGGTACAATCTCAGCTACGTATGCTCTAAAAAACTTTGGAAACTCCACTTCTTCGGATGCCTTTCTTGCCATGGAAACAGCGGCCATGGTGCTTCAAATTGAACAAACGGCCCTTAAGGCTATTGGAGATATCACCGATCCAGGTTTAGTTATTACAGATAATTTTGCAACTACGCAAGGAAAAAGTTTATGCATTCGGACAGAAATTGTTGATCCTCCGACTCCAGGAAATTACACGGATGATCAATGGGTTTGCTATTGGCAGTCTAATGCTCAACCTGAAATTTACAGGTGCTTACGCACGGCAGCACAAGGATCTGGTTTGTGTACGGGGACGGCGAGTGATACTGAAATTGGGAATTCACTTCCCCGCGGTTATGACGTGGGGGATCCAACTCTTTCTGGATTCACATTTTCTTTTACACCCCAACAAATTTATTTGGATTTAAGTATTGCGACTCGATTAGACCCGACAAAAATTAAATCGAGAGATAATCCGGAATACACGATACAAACACGCATTTATCCTCAGGGACAAGGGGGAGCATAAACAAGGAGGCCGTATGAAGAAAATATTATTTTCACTATTATCATTCACAATAATTTTTGTACTCACACAAGCCCATGCAGGCCAACTTAAGATGAGTACATATTATCCTTCCCCGACAATGACGGCGAGTGAGATGAAATTGGTACCGAGGAATGATCTTGAGACGGCGGGCTTACCAGCAAATTGTATTGTACCTACAGAAGTAGGGCGAATGTTTTATTTACCAAACACGGGGATTGTGTTTTGTAATAAAGACGGAGATTGGGAAGTATTTGCGTCAGGAGAAATTGGAATTCCAGCTCCTGATTGTAATACAGCCGGAACTTGTGGAACTATAATTTGTCCTGGTGCTGGCGTATCTGTTTGTGGGTGTGACCCTCTCCAAGGTTTTGTCTGTAACGAGCAATGTCCTATGTTTCCTGATTGTGTCGAACCGCCTGCATTGCCTCTTCCTTGTAATAATCAACCTGAAAATTTAGTTAATTGTCCAGAGCCCGTTTTACCTCAAGGAATGTCTACTACAAGCATTCAAGGCGTCTACACGGCTTTAGACCAGGGGCCTTGGGTTAGATTTCAAAATAGAAATTCAGATCCTTTGGCAACAACAGGGGTTATTCGCTCTGTTCTAGAAAATAACAGACGTGTTGGTTTGACTTTCTGGACAGCGCCTGACGTAAATTCCGGAGGGTCTGTAGAGCAAGTGCGCATAACCGGGACGGGTAGTTTGGGTATTGGAACAGCCAATCCACAAAATATTTTACATGTTCAATCGAAAACAGCTCAAGGAGCTATGCGATTAGAATCAACAGGTGGTCTACAACCAGGGTTTTCTCTCATGGGGTATGATTCTGGTATTGGAGCAGGCATTATTCAATCTTATGATGATGGATCAACATCCATTCCAAGAAACACCGTTATTAGCCCTTTTGGTGGTAGGGTTGGTATTGGAACAGATGACCCTCAAGGAATACTTGATGTTAATGGAGGAAAGGCCCTTAGTGGCGTTTCAACAACAAACATAACAATAAAAGCACAGGATGCTGGTGGTGGAGCTGGATCAAATATCGGAGGAAATATTCTTTTACTGCCTGGTTTGAAGGCAACAAATGCTGGAGCAGATGGTAAGGTTGGCATAGGAACAGCCAATCCCTTGGATAAACTTCATTTATTTGATGGAAATTTAAGGTTTGGAATAACATCAGCTAATACCAATATGAAAGATATGGTTGTAGAAATGTTGATAAATCCAGCCGCTTTAAATTTCTTTGCTGTCGACAAGGGAACGAATAATGTTTCTATGAATAACATAATGCAAATACAGAGTGATGGTAATGTTGGTATTGGCGTGCTGAATCCTCAGTCAAAATTGCATATTAAAGGGGGCAATAACAACACTTTACAAATTGATACAACCTGTACAAATGGCCTCTGTAAACCTTGGGATATCTATGTTTCCGCATCAACTAAATTAGCTGGAAATATTAATTTTGGTGATTTAGTTTTTGAGAGAGAAGGTATAATTGATGATGCCTTTGTCATTAATCGAAATGGAAGAATCAATCTTCGCGAAATTAAAATACGTGGTGCTATTATCGCTGGTAGTTCACGTGAAATTAAAAAGGATATTAAAGTTCTTTCTCAAGAAGCATACACTGATGTTCTTGAAGAAATAATGAAGGCCGATGTTGTACGATACCGATACAAAAGTGAACCAGATGATGCCAAGCTGCATATTGGCGTTATTGCTGAGGATGCCCCTGATGCAATCGTAGATGAAGACAGGAAAACTGTTCGTTTGATTGACTATTCTGCTTTTCTTTTGGCTGGTATCAAAGCTCAGCAAGAAATTATTCAAAAATTACAATCTGATTTGTCTGATATGAAAACTCAACAGAATGATTTTATGGATATGCAAAAACAAATAGAAATTTTGACACAGGAAGTCAAAAAACTAAAAGATAAATCGACAGGGGTAGATGGGGCACTTTAAGAAAAGGAGAAGCCATGAAAGATTTTATGTGTAAGAGGTCTTTGTTTATTTTAGGATTTTTAAGTATTATTTTGTGCGCTTTTAGTACAGAAAGTCTAGCTACATATTGTGGTGGGCCATCAAGCTGCCCTTCAAACGAAACCCCGTGTGACGATATTGTGAGAATTTGTGATACGTGCCATAATGGGAAAAAATATCGTCGAAATCCTGAAGAAAGCTGTAAACAGGATACCAGTAAGCATTCCTGTGGTTATGAATCATGCAGTAGTTACAGCACGTGTGACGGATGTACCCCTCCACCATGCCGGTATGACAACGGCACGGATAAGGATAAAGACGGATGGGACATGGAGTGTGGTGATGGTCCTAAACCTGTAATTTCTACAGGATACACTTGCCCAGATAATGCAGATTCAAAGCACAAATCAAAAATTCCAGGAAAAAAAGAAGGGGAGCTCATTTTTCCTGATAATCCGGAATTAAATGCTGCCTGCCTCGTTGGATCTAAAATTGGATCTACGATTCAGTTTAATAAATTTTGTCGTTGTACGGATGGATTAGATAATGATTGTGATGGTTTAGTAGATACGGATGATCCAGATTGCCCAGCAGATCCAACAAAAGCATTGGTGATTGTTAAGGATGCAGGAAAGATTGTTTTGAATATTGTTAAAAAATTGGAAGATGGGTTATGGTTACAAGGAGGTGACGTGGATGTCAGGGCAGATTTAACCGTTTCCGGAAGAGGAATCACGTTACAGGATCGATCGATTTTAAGGACAACGGCAAAGATCATAATGGAAAAACGTTTATCGTTAGAGGATAATTCTTTGTTCGTTGCAGATGGGGATATTTTCATAAATGCTGGAGGTGTGGAATTAAAAAGAGGTTCTAAAATGGTGATACGTCCAGGAAAAAAGGTGCATCTAAATAAAAGTTTTGGTGTATTTTTGGAGAATGATAATGAAAGCAAAATTATCTTATGTCCGGATGCGAACGAACCTGAATGTGGCGGAATTTCGGGGCCGCCGGCAGAAATTTTATTTAATTAAAATAATGAAATCCATCGCGCATGCATAATACGCAAAGTTTGTCGCTCATTCTTCCTGTCTACAATGAAGTCCAAAACATTGAAGCAGTTGTTAAATGCATTGTGACGGAATTAGCCAATTATTTAGATAATTATGAAATCATTGTCATCAATGACGGAAGCACCGATCAAACCGCAGCTATTGTAGACCGTTTATCATTGGATTATCCCTTTCTTCATCTTATTCACCACCCATGTAATAAAGGATATGGCGCGACTATCCGAACTGGAATTGTGCAGGCGCAAAAGGAATGGCTCTTAATTATGGATGCCGATGGGCAATTTGATATTAAAGGTCTAAAATTATTTTGGCAAAAAAAAGAAGATTCTAATTTTATTCTCGGTTACAGAAAAAAAAGAAATGATAATTTTTATCGCCGGATTTTAGGACAGACTGGAAATTTTTTAGCCAATCTCTTTATAAAGACAGAGGCGTTTATCAATGATATTGATTGTGGGTTTAAACTGTTTAAAACCAGTGATCTAAAAAAACTTTCTCTTACCGTTAACGGTGGCGCCATTAGTTTTGAAATCCTTTACAAAATCTTAAAAAATCAAACCAAGTTTATTCAGTTACCCTTGAAGCATTACACAAGAACAACTGGACGTTCAACAGGAGGAAGGTTCAAAACTATCAGGCAAATTGTTTTAGAATCTATCCATGTCGTACGGTCTCCACATTTTTTCCGACAAGGAGGCCATGTGTGAAAAAAAATATCCTATTTTTTGCTCTTTTTGTATCCTTTAGCATAAGCGTTTTCATTTTTTCTTGTCCTTTTATGGAGCAAGTTTTTGAATACAATCCAGATGAAGGCACAAGCCTTATCAAGTCCGTGCTTTTTCTTGATGGATTCCCCCTGTATGAAAAAATATTTAATGATCAGCCGCCATTATTTACGGTCATGCTATCCTTTTGGATGAAATTGTTTGGGGCGTCGGTTTATTATGGGCGTATGCTTGTCTTATTGTTTGGCTGTCTTTTTTTGTGGGCATTGTATGGCACTGTAAAGAATTATGTGGGACGTACCGCAGGTATTATTGCAGCCATTTTTCTTTTATTATCCACGGCCTTTCTTCGTTTGAGTGTTTCTTTAATGCTAGGCACACCATCTTTGGCCATGGCGATGTTAGCTGTTTATTTTATTTCTGTTTTTCGTTTGTCGGCGCGTAAATATTTTCTTGTTTTTTCTGGTTTGACTCTAGGCATTGCAGCCCAAATAAAATTTGCTCCTATGTTTCTTTTTCCGGTTATTCTTTGGGAAATTTTGAGGATAGAAAAAGACAGATCCCCGGGGTCAGGTTTTAAAAAGCTACTGCCAGCCATGCTATTATGGTTTGGTAGTTTTTTGGTCGTCTATGGAACAATCACCTTAATATTTTTTCATGGGCATTTTGGAGATGTGGCGCAACAAATTTTTCAACCGCACGTGCAGTCATTCATTCAAGGCAAATCTTCCGCTACAGGTATTTGGCGTATGCTTTTGTCTGATTATGATATCGTCCTTTTAGCGATCATGAGTGTGCTTTTGATATTTAAATCCCAGCGGCGGTGTTTATTTTTTCCTATGGGATGGATTTTCATGGCTGGGTTGATATTTACTTTTCACAGGCCCATTTGGCACCATTATTATCTGTACATTTCTGTGCCGGTGTGCTGGTTGGCTGGCAGTGCAATACAAGAATTTTTTCAAAATAAGGAAAAGAGGAATGGTTGGATAAAATGGGGGATGGTAATCCTTATTCTAATCACAATTGTACGCCTGCCGACAAAGTATCTACGCACAAGACAAAATTTAAATGATCTCCCACAAACAACCGAGGAACGCACTTTTTTAGAGTTGCTTGCCAAACATAAATCGAATATTCATTGGCTTGTTACAGATAGACCTATTTTTGCTTTTTATGCAGGCTTACAGGTTCCCCCTGAATTAGCCCTCATAAGCCGTAAAAGAAATTTTGTCGCACCTGAAGCTCAGGATTATTTTATTAATAAGGTGAAGAAATATCAACCGGAAGCCATCTTGATACAAAAGGACCCTCAAAAGATTTATTTTGGGTCAAAGGTTTTATCGTACATTCAGCAAAATTACACGCTTATTTATGAAGCAGAAATTCCCAGACGGTTTTGGAAAAATAAAATGCAACAAGTTGGTGAAGATAGGAATAGACCAGGCATTTTTCATTCTTTTCACCAATGGGATGATGCCTTACAATTGGTCATTATTAAAGGGGAATTTTACCATAAAAAATTATTATTTGAATTTCGAAAGCGGCAATACCAGCCTTACCTAACGGCCTTTGATTGGATTTCAAAAGAATTAGAAGTTTTTAAAACGGCCCTAACGCTATCATTAGATATGCCTTTGTATGGACAATTCAGCCTTAAACCATACACAGAGGTGTCTGATTTGTGGAAAGACATATTTCCTAATGAACGCCGGCGGTCATTCGTGTATTCGCAATGGCAGAAAGTTTTTGAAGGATGGCAAGAGCAAGAGCGTGCCAGGAGGTTTCAAATTCGTAATGAAGAGGAGGCTATTACGTTACGCATAACTCGTCTCAAATCTCTTCAGAATCAAGCACAAAAAATGAAAAAGTCATATTTATCGCGGCTTCCTATTAAACCTGATAATTCATGGATTGAAAAAAAGCATGGGTTACCAGATGTAATGTATCCTAAGAAATTAAGAAATTTACAAAAAAAGAATGAAAAAGTGATTATGGGTCTTTTTATGAAGGGTGACTTGTTATGAAATGTATGTCAAATTTTTCTCCTAAGCAAAAAAAATGGATGTATGGTCTTTTGATTTTTTTACTTCTTTTTTCTCTAGTCCCCATATTATCGCCGTTTCCTCATGTTTTTGAATACAGCTCCGATGAAGGAACGAATCTTATGAAAGCTGTTCTTTTAGGGCAAGGGGTGCCTCTTTATGAAGATATTATTAGTGATCAGCCGCCACTGTTTACGGTCATGCTTTCTTTTTGGATAAAAGTATTCAGTCATTCTGTATTTCATGCACGTGTTCTTATTTTAATATTTTCCATGTTGCTAATTGTAGTTCTTTATCGCCTTGTGAAATATGACTGGGGAAAGCTGGGCGCTTTGAGTGCCTGTGTATTTCTTGTCTTATCAGCCTATTATCTCAGACTTAGTGTATCGATTTTGATTGGATTGCCGGCATTGGCATTAGCGATGCTTTCTCTTTATTTCGTTTTCCTTTACCGTCGCCATTTATCATTATGGATGGTGATACTTTCAGGGATATTATTTGCGATTTCAACACAAACAAAATTTTTTACGATGTTTTTATTACCACTCATTTTGATTAAGCTTTCTAAAAAACGATTACCTTTAATTACATGGTTTGGGAGTTTTTCAGTTGTGTACGGGTTTATTATGCTTGTGTTCTTTAAGGGGAATTTGAGCGCGATTTCAGAACAGCTTTTTCAGCCGCACCTGCAAGAATTTAATTTGTCGTGTAATAATTTTGCTGTTATGTGGCAGATGCTTATGACAGATTTTGATATCGCTTTGCTTGCCGTGGTGGGAATTATTTGTATCATTGCACATAAAAAATGGTCAGCACTGTTTCCTGTAGGTTGGATTATCATTAGTACAATTATTTTATGGAATCATCGTCCGGTATGGCGTCATCATTATTTATTGATTTCTATCCCGCTTTGCTGGTTGGCCGGAATTGGATTTGCAGGTTTTATGCAGAATAGAAAAAAGGTGTTGCCGGTGTTTCGATGGTTAATGATTGTCGTGATAGCCATAGTGGTTTTGAGAATGCCTGCAAAATATTTACGCATGAAAAGGAGTGTTGATGTCCCATTAAATTCTGGAAAGGAAGAAATGCTTAAAGTTATCCAAACATATCAGCCACATGTGAATTGGATGACTACGGACAATTCTATCTTTGCCTTTTACGCGGACATAGGCATACCGCCGGAATTGGCTCTTGTCACACGAAAACGAAATTTTCTTAGCGAAACTCAGCAAGAATATTTTATTCAGCAATTAAAGAAATACAAGCCCGAATTGATTGTGTGGTCAGATGCACAGCGGAATTGGTCTTTAGGTCCCAAAGGGCTGGCATTCATAGAAGAGAATTACACAAAAATCACCCAACAAACAATTCATGAAAAGTGGGTGGATAAAAATTTTGTATTAGTAGATAGCCCGTTGTCCATTTCGAACATAAAAACATATGGTCGAAAAATGTGGTTTCACTTACGCCGAAAGGAGAATAATAAAAAGTTAGGATATCACGACTTTTTTATCAAAAATATCGATCACTTGAGTGATTTGTATGCACAAGGATTGAAAACAGGAGATGTTCCTAAAGCGGGTGTTGTGTCCCTGCCGATTAATGTGAATTTATTCGGAGGTGTATCCTTACTTCCGGCTGATAAAGCCAAAACCGTGTGGGCGCGTAGTTTTACGAATGCCACAGACCGTAAATTATGTGTAGAGATATTTATTAATGTTTTTAATGATTGGATCCAATTAAAAAATGATAAAAGAAGACTTGTCATAAGATCCAAAACTGATGCTTTTCATGCTGTCATAAATCAATTGGAATCATTAAAACAACATGTGGTTAATGAGCGTCAAAAGTACACATGGGATTATTTTTTTGGGACAACAGATAGTGTTCTTGATCTGACAGATAATTATGAAATAATTCTTTATGTCCGTAAGGGGCATAGGCTCTGACATTTACTTTGCCAATACGAGAACTTTATTAAAACTCAATATGGACAGCATTCTCTTCCTATGATAGAATTCGCCTTATGTCATCAGAAATGAAATACATTACCATTGTTCCCGACGGTATGGCGGATGAGCCTTTAGATGAGTTGGGTGGGAAGACTCCGTTGGAAGCAGCGCGTACGCCGAATATGGATTATTTGGCCCAGCATGGATGTACGGGTACAGTACAAACGATTCCGCATAAAATGGATCCAGGCTCAGACATCGGGAATATGGCCCTCTTGGGATATGATCCGAAGGCGTGTCATACAGGTCGAGCGCCATTGGAAGCGGCCAATCTTGGAGTTAATTTAAACGATGATGAAGTAGCTGTTCGTTGTAATTTTATTACAGTGCAAGATGGTGCCATGTCGGATTACAGTGCCGGGCACATTGCAACGAAAGAGGCAACGCTTTTGATTGATGCCTTAAATGGCTCAATTAATCTAGATGGTGTTAAATTCTTTACCGGTAAAAGTTATCGGCATTTGCTTGTTTTAAAAGTGCGGAATCCTCAAGAATATCTTCGAATTAAAACTGTGCCGCCACATGATATTTTGGGTAAATCCATTGAACAGTATCTTCCGAAAGGTCCAGAAGCTGAGATGCTGTTAAAACTGATGGAAAAGTCCAAAGAAATATTAAAGAGTCACGAAGTCAACAGAGTTAGAATTGATTTGCAAGAAAATCCAGCCAATATGATTTGGTTATGGGGGCAAGGGGTTAAACCTAATTTGCCGTCGTTTAATGATAAATTTGGCGTAAAAGGTGGCATTATTTCAGCTGTGGATTTGGTGAATGGGATTGGGCGATTGGCTGGTTTAGAGGTTATTGATGTTCCAGATATTACAGGATATTATGATACTAATTATTACGGGAAAGCTCAGTACGCCCTGAAATCTTTACAGACTAAGGATTTTGTGTATGTCCATATCGAGGCGCCGGATGAAGCAGGACATAATGGTGATGTCAAAGCCAAGATTGAAGCTATTGAAAGAATTGATAAAGACATTATAGGGACTGTGATTAATCATTTTAACGCACATGATGATGTGCGTATTCTTGTATCCCCGGATCATCCAACACCGATTGCTTTGCGCACACATACATCAGATCCGGTCGGATTTATCGCTTTTGGTAAAGGCATCACACAAGATGATTCATTAGAATACAATGAAAGGTCAGCAGAAGAAAAAAATCTAAAATTTAAAAGTGGAGAAGCTCTTATTGATTGGTTTATGAGGAAAAATTTAAAATGAAAAAGAAAATTATTGTACAAAAATTTGGAGGTTCTTCGGTTGCCAATGTTGACCGCATAAAAGCTGTAGCCAAGAGGATTGTAGAAAGAAAAACAGCACGTAATCATATCGTGGTGGTTGTCTCTGCCTTAGGGGATACGACGGATGAGTTGGAAAAACTCGCCTTTCAAATTACCAAAACACCGCCTGAACGGGAAATGGATATGTTGATGTCGACAGGTGAACAAATTTCGTGTTCACTTTTGGCCATGGCAATTAAAAAATTAGGAAAAGCCGCCATTTCATTTACCGGTAAACAAGTCGGTATTAAAACCGATAAATCCCATACCAAGGCACGCATTGAGACCATTAACGGAAAATGTATTCGTAAGGCTTTTGATGAAAATAAAATCGTTATTGTCGCCGGATATCAAGGCGTGACCGATGATAATGATATTACAACCCTTGGTCGAGGGGGGTCAGATTTGACGGCTGTCGCTTTGGCACAAGCCCTTAATGCAGATGTGTGTGAAATTTACACGGACGTCAAAGGGATTTACACCACAGATCCGCGTATTGTTAAAGAAGCAAAGAAAATTAAAACGATTACGTTTGATGAAATGTTAGAAATGGCCTCGTTAGGTGCACAAATAATGCAGGCTCGATCAATTGAAGTGGCCAAACGATTTAATATTCCTATTCATGTACGCTCAAGTTTTTCTAAGGAGGAAGGAACCATGATTGTGAAGCAAAGTCAAAAATTAGAAGAAATTTCTATTCAGGGCGTCACCAGCAGTAAGTCCGATGCCAAAATTACCATATGTGCGGTGCCAAATCAAACAGGTATTGCCGCGAAAATTTTTAGCGAAATCTCCAAAGCAGATGTCAATGTTGATATTATTGTCCAAAACGTAAGCCATACAAAACATACGGATATTTCATTTACAGTTCCAAAATCTGATTTTACTAAAGCCATGAAGGCCGCTAATATTATTGCAAAAAGAATTAAGGCGGGTAATGTTACGCAAGATAAAGATATTGCGCGGGTATCCATTGTTGGCTCAGGGATGCGTTCACACCATGGCATTGCCGCTAAAATGTTTGAGGCCTTGGCTAAAAATAAAGTCAATATTGACATGATTTCAACATCAGAAATCAGTATTTCGTGTATCATTAATTCAAAACAGGCCGACAAAGCAGTGAAAGCCTTGCATACAGCATTTCAATTAGGGAAATAACCATACACGAACCAGTGGTTCGTGTGAGGTTTAAAAAAGGATTTAACATTATGTCACGCATAACAATCTACGACACAACATTACGTGATGGCTCGCAGAGTGAAGGGGTTTCGTTTACAGTTAATGATAAAGTTAATATCACAGATAAATTAGATCAACTCGGCGTCCATTACATTGAAGGGGGATGGCCGGGATCCAACCCTAAAGATAAAGAATATTTTAAATTATTTCAAAATCGCCCATTAAAAAATGCTAAGGTTTCGGCTTTTGGTTCAACACGGCGGGCGAAAATTAAATGTTCGGAAGATCTTAATTTGCGTGAATTGATTAAATCTCAGACCCCTACGATTACCATTTTTGGAAAAACCTGGGATTTGCACGTAAAAGATGTGTTAAAAACGTCCTTGGATGAAAATTTGAAAATGATCCATGATTCCGTCAAATATCTCAAACAAAAAAAACGTGAGGTGTTTTATGATGCCGAACATTTTTTTGATGGATACAAAAATAATCCTGAATATGCCTTAAAAACTCTTTTGGCAGCCCAAGAAGGTGGAGCCGATTGTATTATTTTTTGTGATACCAATGGGGGAACATTACCGGAAGAAGTTGAAAAAATTATTTTGGAATTGAAGAAAAATTTTTCAATTGATTTAGGTATTCATACGCATAATGACTTAGGTTTAGCTGTGGCCAATAGTATTGTGGCCATTAATGCGGGATGTGTGCATGTGCAAGGAACCTTTAATGGTCTAGGTGAGCGTTGTGGTAATGCAGATTTAGCGGCGATCATCGGTATTTTGCATACCAAGATGGAAACAAAATCAATCCCGGAAAAAAATGTAAAGAAGTTAAAAGAGACGGCGCATTATTTAAGTGAAATGAGCAATGTACGATTGCCGGATAATGTTGCCTTTGTTGGGCATTCTGCTTTTGCGCATAAGGGTGGGGTGCATATTGATGCAATGTTAAAAAATCCTTTGGCCTATGAGCATATCAAACCTGAAATTGTCGGCAATCATAGCCGTTTTATTACATCGGAATTAGCCGGAAAAATGCCTATTGTACTTAAAGCGCAAAAGATGGATGTAGCGCTTGATAAAAAATCGCCGGAAGCTAAGAAAATCATGAAAGTGTTGCAAAAAAAGGAACATGAGGGCTACCAATTTGAGGCGGCCGATGCTTCGTTTGAATTATTTATGAAGCGTTCCCTAAAAAAGTACAAGCCGTTTTTTAAGCTTGAGAGTTTTCGGACAGCTTCAGAAAAGCGTTTTGATGGACGGGTGTTTGCGGAAGCTTCAATTCGGGTTAACGTTAATGGGGAAAGCAAATTTAGCGCTGCTGATGGGCATGGTCCTGTGGATGCTTTGGATCAAGCTTTACGCAATGCTTTAAAAAGGTTTTATCCAAAACTTGAAGAAATGCATTTAAGCGATTACAAAGTTCGCGTGTTAGACACCAAAGGCGGAACCGCCGCCAAAGTACGTGTTTTTATCGAATCCCAAGATACCTCCGATACATGGACAACCGTAGGGGTTCACGAAAACATCATCGAAGCCAGTTGGGAGGCCTTGATTGATAGTATTGAGTACAAATTGTTGAAGGATAAAACAAGGTTATGAAAATAAATGTTAAAACATATTATTTTAACATAGCACTTATCATCTGTGGATTAGCTGTTTTCTTTAATGGATGTATTTCAGTAAGGCATGCAAAATTTCCGGAAAGCCATAAATTAGTAGGGGAGACATTACAAGGTAATAGTACTTGTATTAATTTAAGTGGTAGATACCAAAATAAAAATTATTTTTTTAAGGGGATGCATTATCATGCAGATGAAGCTTATCAAGCTATTTATTCGCTGAGTTATTTTATTTTTCCAGGAAGTCACGCATCTAATGAGGGAGAAATTGAGATATCAATGGTGAATAATAATGAGTTTAAAATAGCATTATCGTTGAATAATGAAATTATTGAGTCTGTCAATTACTCTTACGAAGATGGAGATTTTAAATGTTCAGATAATAAAATTATATTTGATGAATCTAGGCCTCCTCACCCCAGAGATTTGGGTATTGCCTATTCAAAAAGAAAATTAGAGTTTAGCAAAACAGTTAATTCAGATTTGGCGTTGAGGCATGCATTCAAAATTACAGGGCTGCTTGGGTTAATTCCAGCCCATTTTAATCAATCAGAGGTTTTAGTGTTTAAGAAACTTGAATAAGAAATAAATGGAAAATAATTTCTTAATTGTAATGAGTGCAAATTAGTAGAAAATAAAATTGTGAAGACAGATGCGCATAATAGCCTTGATAAGTTAAAAAATTTTCTTTTGGATGAATGTAAAGACATTCAAGTCAAAATAATTTTGTTTGGGTCGCGGGCAAGAGGTGATTATCATACGACTTCTGATATCGATATTGGATTTATGCCTCGTCAAGGGTTTGATTCAAAAAAAATTATGTTAATCAAGGAAAAAGTAGAGGATTTAAATATTCCCTACGAAATTGATTTTCTTAATTTTAATGAAGTCGATAAATCCCTTCAAAAAGAACTTCTTAAGGATGCAATCATATGGAAAGATTAAAATTAAAATTTAATATTTGAAAGAAAAGTATGACAGAATTACCAAAGTGTTTTAATTTTAAAGAAGTTGATGCAAAATGGTCCACGTATTGGGAAGAAA
The DNA here is from genome assembly GCA_029261055.1 of Candidatus Omnitrophota bacterium. Classification (GTDB taxonomy): domain Bacteria; phylum Omnitrophota; class Gorgyraeia; order Zapsychrales; family Zapsychraceae; genus JAJDCA01. The sequence continues at coordinate 21,342 of JAJDCA010000044.1, forward strand.
AGAATTGTTTTCACGCCGAAGCTAATCCTGAAAAACCTGCGTACACGGTTGTAATCCCTCCACCGAATGTAACTGGAATTTTGCACATGGGGCATGCGCTTAATAATACTTTGCAAGATATTATTATTCGCTACAAACGTATGCAAGGATGTGAAGCCTTATGGATGCCAGGGACAGATCATGCCGGTATTGCGACGCAGAATGTTGTGGAGAAGCAGTTAGCCAAAGAAGGGAAGAAGCGTCAAGACATTGGACGTGAAGCTTTTCTGAAGCGTTTGTGGGATTGGAAAAAAAAGTATGGCGGTACAATTTTTCATCAGCTCAAGAAATTAGGCGCTTCCTGTGATTGGCCGCGAACACGGTTTACCATGGACGATGGATACAGTGAAGCGGTTAAACATGTTTTTGTTAAGCTCTATAAAAAAGGGCTGGTTTATCGTGGAGAATACATCATTAATTGGTGCCCACGTTGCCAAACAGCGCTTTCTGATGAAGAGGCAGAACATCAGGATATGCAGGGGCATTTGTACCATATTCGGTACCCCTTTAAAGAAAATCCAGGACAATACCTTATTGTGGCCACAACTCGACCGGAAACGATGTTGGGTGACACCGCAGTTGCCGTTAATCCTAAAGATGAACGATACAGTCCATTCATCGGTCAGAAGATTGTCTTACCGTTAATTAATCGTGAAATACCTATTATTGCTGATGATTTTGTCGATCCAGAATTCGGAACTGGAGCTGTTAAAGTAACACCGGCGCATGATCCGAATGACTTTGGTATGGGGCAACGGCACAAATTGCCCATGATTAATGTCATGCATCCGGATGCGCGGATGAATGAAGAAGCTGGGGATTTCCAGGATATGGATCGTTTTGAAGCGAGAGAAGCGATTACTGAATCCTTACGTGAATTAAAACTTCTCGAGAAAGTTGAACCGCACAATCACGCGGTGGGCCATTGTTACCGTTGTCATACGGTTGTAGAACCTTATTTATCTAAACAATGGTTTGTTAAAATGGAACCTTTGGCCAAGCCGGCGGTTGAAGCCGTGAAAACTGGAAAGATCAAATTTCATCCTGAACGATGGACCAAGGTGTATTTAAACTGGATGGAAAATATTCGTGATTGGTGTATTTCTCGACAGATTTGGTGGGGACATCAGATTCCGGTATGGTATTGTGTGGGCGATGACAAATGTAAATTAGAATGTCGTGAACCTATTGTAGCTGAAACAGCCCCGGAAAAATGTCCACATTGCGGTTCAACAAATCTTAGACAGGATGAAGATGTGTTGGATACCTGGTTTTCCTCTTGGTTGTGGCCGTTTGCCACGCTTGGATGGCCTATTAAGAGAAGCAAGAATCAAGAGGCAAGAAGCAAAGAAGAAGCAGATTTGAAATATTTTTATCCAACAGCGTCTTTATTCACAGCTCCAGAGATTATCTTCTTTTGGGTGGCGCGTATGGTTATGGCTGGGTATGAGTTCATGGGAGAAGCCCCTTTTTCCGATGTCTATCTGCACGGAACCGTACGTGATGCGCAAGGGCGTAAGATGTCGAAATCATTAGGCAATGCCCTGGATCCTTTAGAAATTATTGAAGAATACGGGGCCGACGCCTTACGTTTTAGTTTGATTATGAATTCCGGACAAGACCTATTTATTTCGAAAGATAAGTTTGAAATCGGTCGTAATTTTGCCAATAAAATTTGGAATGCCACGCGGTTGATTTTGATGAATACAGATTTAGCGAACCTAAAAGAATTAGACGATGTAAGTCAGCTTGATTTACCATCACGTTGGATCGTATCACGGTTTTACACGACTTTAGATAATGTGAGTTCTGCCATTGAAAAATACCGTTATTCTGAGGCGGAAAGCCTGATTTATGATTTCTTTTGGAAGCAGTTCTGCGATTGGTATTTGGAAATTATTAAAGACCGTTGGGCTGAACCAAGTACACAACAAGTCACTTTAATGATCCTCAATGAATCACTCAAAATGATGCATCCCTTTATGCCGTTTGTCACCGAAGAAATTTGGCAAAATATTCATCCGGAGAGTGATGCTTTGTGTCAGCAACCTTGGCCGACAATCAAAAAAGACCACAGCGACACCACGGTTGAGAATACAATGCAAACTCTTCTTGAAGTGATCAGTGCTATCCGCAATTTACGTGCACAATGGAATATCGCCCCCAAAGAAACAATTTCCTGTCATTTTACATCCACTAATCCAGAAGATTTAAAACTCTTAGAAGCAAACAGCCCGATTTTAAAGTCTTTAGCTAAATTAGAGGAAGTCGTGATTGACCCACAATTACCCACGATCCCAAATGCGGCTTCTGTGATTGTAGGCAACATTAAAGGCATCATTGCTTTAGGGGATATTATTGATATTGACGAAGAGAAGAAGCGGATTGCCCAACAAATCAATGAACAGCAAAAAGCTTTTAACAGTTTATCCAAACGTCTACAAAATGCAAACTTTCTACAAAAAGCCCCAGCGGATGTTGTCGAAAAAGAAAAAGAACGCTTAGCCACATTTGAAATAAAGTTACAAAAATTAGAACAGGTTCTAGCAGAGCTTAATTGAGGAAGGGTAAATTATGCCTAAATTGTACGAGTATTTTGGATTGATAATATTATTTTATTCAAATGAACATGAACCAATACATGTGCACTGTAAACATCAAGATAAAGAAAGCAAAGCGGAAATAATTTTTGAAAATGGCAAGTTTACGAAAATCACTGTGCAAAAGGTAAAAGGTAAAGATCCTTTAAATGTAGCTGACTTAAGAAAATTTAGGAAATTAGTTGAAATTTATAGAGATGATATTGTACGAAAATGGGTCGATTTCTTTGTTTATAATAAAGAAATATCTTGTGAAAAAATTACGCAAAAATTGTAAAGAGAGTGAAAAATGACAATATTTGTAAAAAAAGCTAAATATTTAAAAGAATACAAAATACAAATTTTGTTTTCTGATGAAACTGAACAAATTTTAGATTTTAAAGGTTTTCTATCGACAGCAAAAAACCCTATGACAAAAAAATATTTAAATACCAATCTTTTTAAGAAATTTCAGATAAAACATGGTGATCTTGAATGGAATGACTTTGAATTATGTTTTCCAATATGGGATCTTCATGAAGGTAAAATAAATTAAAAGGATACTTTGTTTTCCTCAAAACAAACAATATTAGTCGTCATTGACATGCAAGAAAAATTGATGCCGGTGATGTGTGAGTACGCGAAGGTAATTAAAAATACACAGGTTTTAATTCAAGCAGCCCGAGCATTAGACATTCCTATCCTTTATTCCGAACAAGTTCCTGAAAAAATCGGCCCAACGATTCCTGAAATTCATCAATATTTAAAAGATCAATTACCTATTTCCAAAAAAACCTTCAGCTGTTGTCGTGAAATTACATTTTTGAATGCTCTCAATGAAATGCATCGTAAACAAATCATTGTGGTGGGTATTGAAGCACACGTCTGTGTGTATCAAACCGTCGCTGACCTCATTCATTCCGAATTTGAAGTCAATGTCATTGCTGATGCGGTTTCTTCCCGCTCACAAGACAATAAACAGATAGCCTTAAACCGTGCGGCAAAGTTAGGCGCCGCCGTGAGCAGTACAGAAATGATGGTACTCGAATTAGTAGGGACAGCAGAACATAAAAATTTTAAAGAAATTTTAGAATTGATAAAATAAAAATTTAATTTATGAAAGAACTAAAAAAAATAAATGAGCATGTAACAAATACAAAGGAATCTTGGGATATTTTGTTAGAATCAATTCGAGAAAAACTTATTGGAAAAACTATTTTTTGTGATGGTTGTAAGAAACAAATTAAAAGGAACAAATTTTCTATTTCTTTTAAGTTACCCAAGAAATATCAAAATTTAAAAAATATTCCTTTAGATCTTCTCAAAAATTTACGTTATGTAAAATGCAATCATTTTTCATGTGCAAATAAGATGTTAGAAAAAGCATTTAAAAAATAGGAGGTATTAAATGAGTGATCATACTAAACAAGGCAGCAAAGACACGGTAAAAGCTTTATTAGTTGAAAATCGGGTGTTTCCACCGCGTGCGGAATTTAAAGGGCAGGTGGATATTAAGGATGCGGCTATTTATGCGGAAGCGGCAAAAGATCGTGAGGCGTTTTGGGCGGGGTGTGCGGCAAAATTGGATTGGTTTAAGAAGTGGGATACGGTTTTAGAATGGGAAGCGCCGTTTGCGAAATGGTTTGTCGGGGGAAAGTTGAATGCGAGTTACAATTGTTTGGATCGGCATATTAAGAATGGGCTGGGGCAGAAAACAGCAATTATTTGGGAGGCGGAATCGGAAGGGGAACAACGTATTCTTTCTTACGATGATGTGTACACGGCCGTTAATAAAATGGCAAATTGTTTGAAAACACTCGGTGTAGCCAAGGGGGATCGTGTCGCCATTTACATGCCTATGGTGCCGGAAGCTGCTTTTGCGATGCTCGCTTGTGCGCGTATCGGGGCGATTCACAATGTTGTCTTCGGCGGTTTTAGCGTGGATTCATTACGTGACCGTATCAATGATGCGCAAGCCAAACTGTTGATTACAGCGGACGGTGGATTTCGCCGTGGCAAAATTGTTCCGCTCAAAGAAACTTCAGATAAAGCCGTAGCAGAATGTCCTTCCATTGAAAAGCTTTTAGTTATTCAGCGGACAAAAAGTGATGTGAATATGAAGGAAGGTCGAGACCATTGGTATCATGACATGATGGAAAAAGCGGATGAATTTTGTGAACCGGAACCAATGGATGCGGAAGATATTTTATTCATACTTTACACCTCAGGGACAACGGGTAAACCGAAAGGCATTATTCACACCACAGGTGGATACCTTACCCAAGCAACAGCCACCACTAAGTGGGTATTTGATCTTAAATCAGAAGATATCTTTTGGTGCACCGCTGACGTGGGTTGGGTTACCGGACACAGTTACATTGTGTATGGTCCGATGGCCAATGCGGCCACACAAGTGATGTATGAAGGAACACCGGATTTCCCAGAACGCGATCGATTTTGGAAAATTATTGAAAAAAATAAAGTATCTATTTTTTACACGGCCCCTACTGCAATTCGCGCTTTTATGAAATGGGGAGAAGAATGGGTCAATAAATGTGATGTATCCAGCCTACGTCTTTTAGGTACGGTTGGAGAACCCATTAATCCAGAAGCGTGGATTTGGTATCATAAACATATCGGTAAGGAAAAATGTCCGATTGTGGATACATGGTGGCAAACAGAAACAGGTAGTATTTTGATTTCACCATTACCGGGCGTGATTGATACAAAGCCGGGGTCGGCGACGAAACCTTTACCAGGTATCGAGGCTAAAATTTTGACTGAAGAAGGTTCAGAGGTTGAAAAAGGTGGCGGTTATTTATCCATCACAAGTCCTTGGCCGTCGATGTTGCGTGGTATTTGGGGAGATGAACAACGTTACAAAGATACATATTGGAGTAAATGGGAGGGAAAATCATATTTTCCAGGTGATGGCGCAAAAAAAGATCCGGATGGGTATTTTTGGCTTTTAGGTCGCGTTGACGACGTGATGAATGTAGCGGGTCACAATATTGGAACAATGGAAGTTGAAAGCGCGCTTGTGGATCATCCAACAGTTGCTGAATCTGCGGTGGTCGGTATTTCGGATGAATTAAAAGGACAAGCGATTGCTGCTTTTGTTATTCTTAAGGAAGGGAATGAACCTGGTAAAGAGGAAGAAGATACATTAAAACAACACGTGGCCAATAAAATTGGCGCAATTGCCCGACCGAAGAAAATTATCTTTACCGCTGAGTTACCAAAGACACGCAGTGGTAAAATTATGCGTCGACTTTTGAGAGACATTGCCGAAGGCCGTGCGCTTGGCGATGTAACAACCTTGGCCGATGCCAGCATCGTCGAGAGTTTAAAGACAAAATATTCAGAAGAAGGGTAAAAAAGTTATCACAAGGATAAGTAAATAATGTGTTTTAAAATTTGCTTAGCTATGTTAGAATTTTTTTCATTATGAATCAAACATCCACCTATCAAAAATCTTCTATTGGTAAAAAACAAATTGTAGCCGTCACAGGCCTGATTCTTATTTTATTTGTCTGTGGGCATTTATTAGGAAACCTCTTTATTTTTGTGGGGCCGGAGGCCTTTAATCATTATGCTGCAAAATTAGCAGGTCTTCGTCCAGGACTTTATGTCGTTGAGGCCGGGCTGACGATTATGTTTGTTGTACATTTGATGCTAACCCTCTCAATAGCCCATGAAAATGCTGCAGCACGTCCTGTTAAATATCAGGTGAGTAACCCTGGAGCCAGCAAAACACATTCTAGTTGTTTGATGCCGCTATCCGGTAGTGTCCTTTTGATTTTTGTCTTGTGGCATTTATGGGATTTTACTTTTTCAAATCATGATGGCTTACGCAGCGTTTTATCGGATGGCGTTAACTACGGCCTTTATGGCGTAGTTGTCAATTCTTTTAAAGATCCGTTACATAGTATTCTCTACATCCTTTCCATGGCTGCCGTGGGATTACATCTTAGTCATGGATTGCAAAGCGTTGTGCAAACCTTTGGTTTATCCGATGGTAAATTTTTACCCGTAATGAAAAAAATTAGTTTTGTATTTGGTTTTAGTGTGGCCGCCATATTTAGTGCCATACCTATGTATGTATTATTTGTATTGAAATAACTATGTTAAATTCTAAAATTCCATCAGGCCCTTTAAAAGACAAATGGGCCAATCATAAAGATCATTTGAAACTCGTCAATCCGGCGAATAAACGCAAGTACAATGTAATTGTTGTTGGAACAGGGTTGGCCGGAGCTTCTGCCGCTGCTTCATTATCCGAAATGGGTTATCAAGTTGATACATTTTGCATGCAAGACAGTGCTCGCCGTGCCCATAGTATTTCAGCGCAAGGCGGTATTAATGCCGCCAAAAATTATCCGAATGATGGCGACAGCATTTATCGTTTATTTTACGACACCGTTAAAGGTGGTGATTTCCGTTCGCGTGAAGCAAATGTGTATCGTCTTGCCGAAGTAAGTAATCAAATTATTGATCAATGCGTTGCGCAGGGAGTTCCATTTGCACGAGAGTATTCCGGGTATCTGGATAATCGTTCCTTTGGTGGGGCTCAAGTTTCACGTACATTTTATGCCCGCGGACAAACTGGCCAACAACTTTTATTAGGCGCTTACAGTGCTTTAATGAAAGAGGTTGGGCGTGGTTCAGTCACATTGCATACACGGACTGAAATTTTAGATATTGTGGTTATTGATGGTGTTGCCCGAGGGGTGATAACACGTAATTTGATTTCCGGTGAAATTGCCAGTTTTGCCGCTGATGCGGTTGTGTTGGCCACCGGCGGTTATTCTAATGTATTTTATTTATCGACGAATGCTAAAGCGTGTAACGTAACAGCTGCATGGCGGGCGCATAAGCGTGGTGCTTTTTTTGCTAATCCATGTTACACACAAATTCATCCTACCTGCATTCCAGTTCATGGAGAATATCAATCCAAATTAACTTTAATGAGTGAAAGTTTACGTAATGATGGCCGTGTTTGGGTTCCAAAGAAAGAAGGAGACCCCCGAAAGGCTCAGGATATCCCTGAAGAAGAACGTGATTATTATTTAGAACGGCGATATCCAAGTTTTGGTAATTTAGTTCCGCGCGATTTGGCCTCACGTAATGCAAAAATGCAATGTGACGAGGGTAAAGGCGTAGGTCCAACTGGTCAGGCCGTGTATCTTGATTTTGAAGAGGCGATTGGACGTTTGGGTGAAGATGTTATTCGAGCTCGGTATGGAAATCTTTTTGATATGTACGAAAGTATTACGGCGGAAAATCCTTACAAACAACCCATGCTTATTTTTCCAGCCTTGCACTACACGATGGGTGGATTATGGGTGGATTACAATTTAATGAGTAATCTTCCGGGATTATTTGTTTTGGGTGAAGCTAATTTTTCGGATCATGGGGCTAACCGGTTAGGTGCAAGTGCGCTTATGCAAGGATTAGCTGATGGCTATTTTGTTTTACCGTACACCATTGGAGATTATTTGGCGGGTGTTCCATCTGGAAGAACGGCCACAGATTCCGATGAATTTCGACAGGCAGAAAAAGAAGCCGAAGAGAAAATAGAGACCTTGCTAGCCATTAAAGGAAACAAAACGGTTGATGATTTTCATAGAGAGCTTGGAAAATTGTGTTGGGAAAAATGTGGTATGTCACGCGATGAGCAAGGGCTTAAAGAGGCATTGCAAAAAATTCCTGAAATTCGTGATGAGTTTTGGAAAAATGTAAATGTTCCTGGATCAGGCCGTGACCTTAATCAATCGTTGGAACGCGCCGGACGCGTAGCCGATTTTCTTGAATTTGCCGAATTGATGGTTAATGATGCCTTGTACCGTAAAGAATCTTGTGGCGGTCATTTTCGTGAAGAATCCAAAACCGAAGAAGGTGAAGCCCTGCGGGATGATAAAAATTTTACACATGTAGCTGCTTGGGAATTCCAAGGTTTGAATAAGGAGCCACAACTTCACAAAGAGGCACTTGAGTTTGAAACAGTCCAGCTGACACAGAGGAGTTACAAGTGAAAACGATTAACCTTACACTTCAAATTTGGCGACAAAAAGATGCAAACAGTACAGGCCAATTTGAATCATATCCCGCCAAAGATATTGACACGGCTATGTCGTTTCTCGAGATGTTAGATGTGGTGAATGAGCGTTTGACGAAAGAAGGCAAAGAACCTGTGGCCTTTGATCATGATTGTCGGGAAGGCATTTGCGGGATGTGTGGGGCCGTCGTTAATGGACAACCTCACGGACACATCAAAGCAACCACATTGTGCCAATTGCATATGCGTCATTTTAATGATGGCGAGACTATTGTAATTGAACCGTGGCGCTCAACGGCTTTTCCTGTGACGAAAGATCTCATTGTAGATCGTACGGCGTTTGATCGGATTATTTCAGCGGGTGGTTTTATCTCCGCAAAAACCGGATCAGCTCCGGAAGCCAGTGCTATTTCAATTCAACAAGACAAGGCAGAATTATCTATGGATGCAGCCTCATGTATCGGTTGTGGTGCTTGTGTTGCATCTTGTCCTAATGCCTCAGCCATGCTTTTTACATCGGCTAAGGTAAGTCATTTAAATTTATTACCGCAAGGTAGAGTTGAGGCAAAAGACCGTGTCACCAACATGGTCAAACAAATGGACGAAGAAGGGTTTGGTAATTGTTCTAATGAATACCTCTGTGAAGATGCCTGTCCAAAAGAAATTTCTGTAGTTAATATTGCTCGTATGAATAAAGAATTTCGTACCGCATCCCGATCGTAATATCCTTTCATGTCAATTCTCATCGACAAAGATACCATCCTTAAATACGATAAAGCCGGTCCGCGTTACACAAGTTATCCGACAGCCCCAACATGGTCGGATGAAGTCAACGAATCTGTTTACATCGAAAAATTAAAAAGCTTTGGTCAGACAGATAAGACTTTATCTTTGTACATTCATATCCCTTTTTGTCAGACCTTGTGCACCTATTGCGGATGCAATGTCGTTATTCGTCCTCAAAAAGAAAAATATGGGGATGTGTATTTGGATCATTTAATCCGTGAAATGGAATTGATTGCTAAGCATATTGGAACAAAAAAAACTGTTCATCAATATCATTGGGGGGGAGGGACACCGACGTTCTTGACTGAATCACAAATTGAGCGTTTATTTACCAAAACACAAGAATATTTTACGTTGAGCCCTACGAGTGAAATTGCTATTGAAGTTGATCCTCGGACAACGGATAAAGCTAAGATACGATCCTTGCGTCGTTTAGGGTTTAATCGAATTTCATTTGGTGTTCAGGATTTTGATGCGAATGTTCAAGAAAAAGTAAACCGTATTCAGCCTTTGGACCTTGTCGCCGATGTGCATGCCTATTGTCGAGAGCTTAAGTTTAATTCGATTAATTTTGACCTCATTTACGGGTTGCCTGGACAAACAGCGAAAGGTTTTTCCGAAACCATAAAACAGGTTATTGATTTGCGTCCGGATCGCATTGCCCTTTACAGTTATGCCCATGTGCCCTGGTTAAAAAAACATCAAAATAAAATGAATACAGCTGATCTTCCTTCGGCGGATCAAAAATTGGATATTTTTCTTTTGGCGCGTGAGCAATTTTTACAAGCCGGATATCAAGCTATTGCCATGGATCATTTTGCCCTTAATGATGATGAACTGGCTAAGGCCTTTAATCACGGCGAGCTGTATCGCAATTTTATGGGTTACACCGTTCAACCGGCCGATGAATACATTGGTTTGGGGCTTACTTCAATTGGATTTTTAGAAAATACGTTTGTACACAACATTAAAGTGCTTCCGGAATATTACAAAGTTTTGGATGAGGGGAAATTACCCGTGGAAAGAGGAAAAATTCTTACGCACGATGATACAGTCCGTCGATGGACGATTAATGTCTTGATGTGTCAGTTTCAATTAGATAAAGTAAATTTTCAAACAATATTTGGGACAAGCTTCGACATTTATTTTGAGAACGAACAAAAACACTTGAAACATTGCCAAGAAGAAGGGCTTTTAGAAGAAGTTGGAAGTACTCTAAAAGTTACAGAAATTGGAAAAATATTTATTCGCAATATCTGTATGGGATTTGATGCGTATTTACAAAAAAAAGCAACACCTCAGCAGCGTTTTTCACGAACTATTTAACCAGCAAACAAGCCTGAAAGGTTTGTTTACTGGTTACTTAAAGTAATATTAATTTACGAATTTGACAAATTAAAATAGAATATCGTCATGGAAATAAAAATAATTAAAGAAAAAATTTTACTGGAAGAATTTAACCGTCTTGCTCAGGAAAATTATGGCGACATGGTTAAGGGTGTTGTTGATGTCACACAGAAAATTCTAGCTTTAGGTGGTGAACTTCATGCAGATGCAGAGACCCTTTTACTTGAAAATGGTTCAAAACAGGAAGATTTGTGGGGATTTAATATTTTTAAGGAACGATCTAAAGAAGAAAGAATAGAGTTTGTTTCATTTATTAACATACGTCCCGCTCAGAAAAATTTTTCAATGGAAATTGAAAATGACGAGTTACAAAAATTAATACAAAGTATCATTAATACACTAGTTGACTAGAATAATGGATAAAGATAAATGGTACAAATTATCCTGGGCCCGACAGCTTGGAAATATTGGAAGCGAGCTCACCAGGGCACGCCTTAGTGAAGAAAAAAAGGATGAGGCGGGTCGAAAAAATTCATTAATACGCGCTTTAGAATTATTGGATTTGACCATATCTGACCAAAGATGGATCAAGAAGTTGAAAGAATTAACGCGTTTTCGTGAAGTAATTGCGGATTGGTTTTGTCAAACACATGCATACAATATTTCTCACAAAATTCTTGAGAAATATTGTATGCATTTTTATCTCAATGAATTAAGGATTAAAAAATTATGAATAAACCTTTATTTCTCCAAGCATTTGAAGGGACGAATGAAAAAGTTCCGGTTTGGTTTATGCGTCAGGCAGGTCGCTATTTACCGGAATACCAAGCCATTAAAAAAAAGCATTCCCTTGAAAAAATGTTTAAAATGCCTGAGCTTGCCGCTGAAATCACCTGTCAGCCGATTGATATTTTGGGGGTCGATGCCGCCATTTTGTTTGCAGACATCTTGACGCTGCCTACAGCCATGGGGTTTAATATCCACTTCGACAATAAAAAAGGGCCAATCATTGAAGTGATGAAAAAGTTTGATGATGTTCATGATTTTGATGATTTGTCGCATGTATCCAAAACTATTGAATTAGTCAAACAGCGCCTCCCGAAAAATATTCCCTTAATTGGATTTGCCGGTTCGCCGTTTACGGTGTTAACCTATTTAATCGAAGGGGGATCATCATTAACGTATGCAAAAACGTTTCGATTTGCACGGGAAGAGTCTGAATTGTTTCATCGCTTGATGCAGATGATTACAACAAATACGATTAATTACCTTAATCTTCAGAAAGCAGCCGGCATTGATGCGTTCCAAATATTCGATTCATGGGGCGGAATTTTACGACAGGAAGATTATGCCGAATGGGTTTTGCCGCATGTGTATCAAATTTTTGAACAAGTCGAATTACCGTCCATTTATTACCTTAAAAACTGTCGGCATTTACTGCCATTGATGGATCAAACCGAGGCGGATTTTCTCTCGGTGTGCCACACTGTCGAATTAGGGGAGCGACTCTTTAATAAGACACAAAAAGGCATACAGGGAAATTTGTTTAATGGCCTGTTGTATGCTGATAAAACCACGTTGGAAAAAGAAATTAATACCATCTTAACGGCAGCACAAAAACATAAAAAATTTATTTTTAATCTAAGTCACGGCGTATTTCCGGATGTTTCGGTTGATCAATGCAAGTTTGTGGTTGATTGTGTGCATGATTTTAAATGGAAGTAAGATGAAAAAGAATATTGTTATTGTTGGGGGAGGGATTAGCGGTTTGGCTCTCCTGCATTATTTAAACATCCGACATTATTTTGATGATGAAGTGAGTATTCAGCTTCTGGAAAAAGGTTCACGACCAGGCGGAACGATTCAATCAACGCGTGAAGACGACTATCTTTTTGAAAATGGGCCGAATGGTTTTTTAGACAATAAACCCAACACGCTCAAATTTATTCAGGAGATTGGCACTGAAGAACATCTTGTTCGTGCCTCCGGTGCCGCCAAAATTCGTTTTATTGCTTACCAAAAAGCCCTGCATGCCTTGCCGGCCAGTCCCAAAGACTTTATTTCGTTTAAATTATTAACCCCATTGGATAAATTGCGTATTCTTATGGAGCCACTTTTACCACGGGGCAAGAAATTAGATGAATCTGTGTACGATTTTGGACGACGACGATTAGGCCGGAAATTTTCTGAGCTCTTTTTAGATCCCATGGTCAGTGGTATTTACGGCGGGGATGCACACAAAATTTGTTTGAGAGCCGCGTTTCCAAGGATGGCTGAACTTGAATCGAAATACCGTTCGTTGTTTAATGCCATGATTCGCCTTAAAAAAAAGGGAGGCATGCCGCAGGGGACGTTGACGTCATTTACTGGGGGTATGGCCCAATTAATGGATGTGGCTGCAAAAAAATATGCCGATCAAATTGTGTGTAATACTGAGATTAAAACTATTTCTCGGAACGGGCCGCAATACATCGTTTATTCGCAGGATACACAATACAAGGCGGATGAGCTTTTCATGTGTACCCCGGCATACAGGGCCGCTGATTTATTAAAAAGTATGGATGCTTCCGTAAGCGAGTCTCTGTTGCAAATTCCTTATGCGCCGATGGCTGTGATTGGTCTTGGATTTGCGAATGAGAGTTTTCAATGTTTACCTCAGGGTTTTGGTTATCTCAATCCTTCATCAGAAAAACGCAAGGCTCTCGGTGTTTTGTTTGACAGTAATATTTTTCCAGAACGGGCCCCGGAAGGGCATTTGCTGTTCCGCATCATGATCGGAGGAGCTCGCTTTCCGGACATTATTAAAAAATCCAAAGAAGAAATTATTAATCTTGCGCTAGATGAAATTCAACAGCATTTTCCAACAAAGGCAAGTCCAAAGAAAGTTTTTTACCGTATGTGGCCGAAAGCAATTCCACAATATGATCAGACGTATGTTCACGTTAAAGCGAAACTTCAGGATCAGCTTAAACAATTACCTCATGTTCATCTGAATGCCAACTATTGGAATGGAATTTCTTTTAACGATTGCATCCTGGATGCCCGCAACAATTCCATGGCAATTTCTTAAACTTTGTTTATTTGCAACATGTTACAACAAAGTTGCCCCGCGGAGCAATTTCACAAGTCGTAAATATTTTAACATTTCTAGCAATATTTTCTTGTGTATTTAATTTAATCGCCTACAATAGCAAAAATTGATAAAAAAAGGAGTAGATGAGATGGCTAATTTTATTTTTTTAATAGGGGTCGTGTTACTCATGAGTTCTTGCGGGCAGCGCCCTGAAAAGACTCAATATGAAGAGATTGTTATTTCGCCTGAACAACCTAAAGCAAAAGGATCAACTACGATGACCGATCCGCATGCTTTTATGAAAAAAGAAGTTGCGGCTACGAAAGCCGAACCCTCAATAAGTTGGCACGCACCAGAAGGTTGGGAAGAAGTGGAGTCATCAGGTTTTCGCTTAACTACTTTTAAAGCTGGCATTGATGAACAAATCATGGAGTGTTCTATTGTGTCTTTAGGGCCTGCGGCTGGCGATTTAAAGGCAAATGTTCAGCGTTGGATGGGACAGATTGAATTGCCCATGCCGAATGAAAAAATATTTACCTATTTTATGAAAAATTTAAAAACCACCCCAACACAAGCCGGCAAGCCGGCAACATTAGTTGATTTTACATTGTTGCAATCTTTTAAGAAACCAATGCAGCCTTCAATGATGACAGCCATTATTTCTTTAGATGATCAAACCATTTTTGTCAAAATGACAGGGGCAGGTCATGCTATTGATTTTCATCGCGAACTTTTTATTGAATTGGTGCAATCAATTCGGGTCAAGAAATAATTAATCTCGGTACACTTAATTTCTAATGAAACAATTACGCAAAAACCGCATTCTTAAATCATTATCTTCAATAAAAATCACAGTTATTTGTTTATCTTTATTGTTTATCCTTACATTGTGGGGCACTATTGATCAGGTGAATAATGGTCTTTATTTAGCCCAGGAACGTTTTTTTAATTCACTGATTTTTTTAATTGGAGGGTATGTTCCATTTCCCGGGGCAAGATTGGTGCTTTGGGTGTTGTTTATTAATTTAGTTTCTGCTTCGATCACTCGCCTTGTGTACCGGTGGCGTCAGGCCGGTATCATCCTGATTCATTCGGGGCTTTTATTATTTTTTGTAGCGGCCTTTGTGACATTTCATGGCACTGAAGAATCACAATTAACTTTGTCGGAAGGCGAAGGACGTAATGTTTCAGCCAATTACAATCAATGGGAATTGTCGGTGTGGGAAATAAAGAAATCCAACAAAAATGTTTTTGCTTATCCAACAAAGAATTTTTCTGTCGGAGATCGGGTGGAATTTACACCCCATGATTTTTCTGTCAGAATTGATGCGTATTACCCTAATAGCGAAGCATTTTTAGCTGGCGAAGGGCAGACGTCTGTTTTGGTGAACCCTTCAAATATTCAAGTGGTAAAACCGATTCCTGTGGACAAAGAACCTGAAAGAAATGTTCCCGGCGGCATATTCTCAGTGTATGGAACTGATCAAAAAGATTTACGCATTCTTCTTTATGGTGGCGAAAATGTACCTGCCATCATTACAAAAAATAATAAGACGTATGCTATGCAGTTGCGTCATAAACGACATGTGCTGCCATTTATTTTGAAACTCAAAGATTTTCGCATGGAGGTCCACCCAAATACAGAGATGGCACGCAGCTATGAAAGCTTAGTTGAAGTCATTTCAAATGACACAAGCCGTGAAGTCTTGATTTCCATGAATGAACCTTTACGGTACAAAGATTTTACCTTTTATCAAGCCTCGTACGCGATGGATCAATTTGGCCGGGAACTCTCAACACTTGCCGTGGTCAAAAATTCCGGACGTTTATTACCCTATGTGGCCAGTTTAGCCACCTTTGCAGGATTATTACTTCATTTAATTCTCATGGCGTTTGGAGGGAAGAAAAGATGAAATTTAATTTATTAGGGCATGATAAATCATGCCCGTACAACGGTAGGGGCATGACCTGCCTGCCGGTAGGCAAGGTTCATCATGCCCGATATTTGCTTCTCCTTGTATTTTGTTTTAATTTTGGGGGAATGTCCGCATCTGCTCAATCCACTGTTAATCTCGATACTTTCAAAAACATCCCTATTTTAGATGAAGGCCGGGTTAAACCTTTGGATACCTACGCGCAAAATCTTCTCTTGCGGTTTTCTGGCCGACGCAGCTTTGATCGTAAACCGGCTATTGAATGGCTGGCGCGTCTTTTGCTTGATTCGGATAGTGTAAGGGATGACAAAATTTTTATGATTAATTCGTTGGATATTCCCATGGCCTTGAAAATTGAACCGGCAAAAAAACGCCGGTACAGTTATGCGCAAATTGAGCCGGAATTTGTAAAAATTATTCAGCTGGCGGAAGTCGCTGAAACAATCGCGGAAAAAGAACGCTCTATTGTGGAGCAAGAAGTTTTACGTCTGTATTACAATATGATGCAATATGCAAAATTAACCCAGGCATTGTCATTTGCCAGGCCGCATGACGATTTTCATGTGCATGACGCAGCATTGCGTAAAAAAATTCATTTGCCTGCAGAGCAAACCAAATTTAGCTTTTGGGATATTGTTACACGCTCTGAACATCTCTACGCTTTAACGGAAAAATTAGAAGACACAACGCCGGAGTTTTGGTCAGAGGGGGATAAGGCCTTGATGGGGCTGGTTTCAAATTTGTATCAATGGTCTCTGCTGTACCACAAAATTCCTTTTGCGGTTGTTCCTACGGATATTGCGGAGGATGAAACCTGGTTAAGCCCTTGGGATATTTTACGTGAGAATTTTCACAATGAAATAATCCGAAAAGAAATTGGTTTGTTGCATACCATTGCGGTAGGGTATCGCACAAAAGATCAGAAAATGTTTGATGCGGCCGCCAAAGCCTTTACGGATTCACTTGCGGGACGTGTCATTAAAAAGCAAAGAAAAAATATTGAAAAAATCCCTCTTGAATTGCAATACAATAAAAGGCATTTCTTTTTATGGGCTAAATTATTGTATGGATTGGCATTTTTCCTATTTCTTTTTTCATTTTTTAAGTCGACACCAATTCTTCGTGCGGCCTCTCTTTGGATTATTGGCGTAGGGTTTGCTTCGCAGCTGACTGGGGTTATCATGCGATGTATTATTATGTCCCGACCGCCGGTAACGAATCTTTATGAGACATTTGTGTTTGTAGGTTTAATTTGTGTTCTTCTTGGTGTTATTGTGGAATTAGTTAATAAACGATGGCTTGGAATCATGGTCGCTAGTCTTTTAGGCCTGCTATTTCTCATGATTTCTGCGAAATTTAGCGCAGAAGGGGATACCATGCGAATGATGGTGGCCGTGTTGGATTCCAATTTTTGGTTGGCTACCCATGTTGTCACCATTACAATCGGGTATGCCGGATGTTCCGTGGCGGGTTTAATAGGGCATATGTATTTAATCCAGCGCATGATGCCATCATGCAATGCGCAAACCTTGCAATCGACCTACCGTAATCTTTTGGGCACGTTAATTTTTGGACTGGCCACGACATTTTTGGGAACTTTTCTTGGAGGCATTTGGGCGGATCAATCGTGGGGTCGTTTTTGGGGATGGGATCCCAAAGAGAATGGAGCCTTATTGATTGTTTTGTGGTGTAGTATTATTCTTCATGCCAAAGTTGGGCGTCTCATCGGACAAAAGGGAGTGGCCATTTTTAGCGCCTTAGGTCTGATCGTAGTCATGTGGGCCTGGTTTGGGGTTAATCTTTTGAACGTTGGCTTGCATTCCTACGGATTTACATCAGGTATTGCGACAGGCCTGATTGTGTATGTCATTGCTGAAATTATTTTTCTTACATTTAGTGGGTTCTATCTTAGAAAAAAGACATAACTTTATCATTGTTAATATTAAAACGGAGAAAATAAAATGTTTAAATTAGGTTTCCCGGAATTGATTATTGTTTTTTTGGCTGTGCTTTTGTTGTTTGGAGCTAAGGCTTTGCCGGAGATTGCCCGTGGATTAGCCAAAGGCATTCGAGGTTTTAAAAAAGGGATGCAGGATATTGTTGAAGATGAAAAGGATAAAAGTTAGTCATGGTTTCTGTGCAAGAAGCAGAATTAATTATTTCTCAAAATCTTGAAATTTCTCCAGCCATCAGAGTTCCTTTGAGTGAAGCCTTTGGATGTATTTTACGACAAGATATTGCCGCTGATCGCGATGTGCCGCCATTCCACAGGGTTGCAATGGATGGGATAGCGATCCTTTTTTCATCTTGGCAGGATGGGAATTTAAATTTTGTTATCGAAGGTATTCAGAAAGCCGGGAGTCCTGTCCTCACCTTGAAAGATCCAAAAAATTGCTTTGAGGTAACGACCGGTGCCATGCTACCCAATGGGTGTGACTGTGTAATCCCTGTTGAAAATATTATTATTGAAGGCGATGTGGCAAAGTTGCGTGAGGGATTTAAATTATCTCCTATGCAAAATGTTCACAGGAAAGGTTCCGATAATAAGGAAGGAGATGTTCTTCTTTCCAAAGGAGCCGTTCTTTTATCACCACAAATTGCAGCGGCAGCTTCCGTTGGTCAGCAAAACATTCAAGTTTCCCAATCTCCTAAAATTGCCGTGGTAGGGACAGGTGATGAATTGGTCGATATTAATGAAATGCCGGCGCCCTATCAAATTCGTCAATCCAATGCATATGCCATCCAATCAGCTCTTATCTTACGGGGATTTCGTCATGTTCATCGATTTCATATTAAGGATGATGAAAAAGAATTGCATGACGGCTTACATAAAATGCTTGAAGATTTTGATTTTGTGATTTTAAGCGGTGGGGTCTCCATGGGAAAATTTGACTTTGTTCCGCAGGTGTTAAACGAACTTGGCGTAAAAGTTTTATTTCATAAAGTTAAGCAACGTCCAGGAAAACCTTTTTGGTTTGGTAAAAATATTGAAGGGAAATTAGTTTTTGCGCTGCCAGGAAATCCTGTTTCGACACAAATTTGTTTTTATCGATATGTCATGCCTCATTTAATCAAATCTTTAGGTATCCCAGAACATCATAAAGAATATGCCATCTTAGCCACTGATGTTGAAATTAAAACATCTCTTAGGTATTTTCAATCCGTTAAAATTCAGCACACTCACGACGGCCGCATAATGGCTGAACCGGTTTACCTTAATGGTTCCGGGGACTATGCTTCTTTAGCGAGGAGTGATGGTTTTGTTGAGTTGGAAGAGTCTACTCACCATTTTCCCAAAGGGACAATAGCCCCTTTGTACCGCTGGAAAATCTAACATCGATCGCTGTTAATGCTAATCAAGAAAATTTTTCAAAAGAAGAAATTATGCGTTAGACTTCTTTAGCATCATTTCATAAAAAGTTTTTGTGGATTTTGTGAAGGTTTTACCTTTAGGATGGAGAATACCGAGAGGTCTTGTTAAGGTCAAATCTTTAACAGGAATAATTTCTAAAGTTTTGTTTTTTAATTCTTGAATAATTGTATTCCGTGGCACAATTCCACATCCCATTCCCAATTCAACCGCACTTTTTAAAGTTTCAATATTGTCATATTCATGTATTACATTTGGATAAGTTTTTTTAGTCCTAAATAATTCATGAATGACCTTCCCAGTCGGTGTACTTAAGGCAAAATTAATAAACCGTATTTGATTAAGATCTTTTAGGGAAATACTTCTTTTAGATATGATCGGTCGTTCAGGAGATTGGACAAGTACTAATTTATTTGTATCAAAAGTTCTAGATATGAGGCTCGCTGATTTTTTGGGAAAGGCAACTAGGCCAAAATCAATACTCCTATTTAAAATCATTTCATAAATAGTATTATTGGGATGGTATTCCAAATGGATATTGACTTTCGGATATTTTCGCAAAAATCGCCGTACAATGGGTTGTAATTCATGTAAACCAATAGAATAAATCGTGGCAATATGAATAGTTCCGTTAAAATGGTTAACTGTTTCTTGCATCCGCATTTTTGCTTCCGCATACTGCTTAAGAATGTCTTCAGCATAGGTTAAGAAAATACGACCGGCAGGGGTAAGAGAGATTCGTTTACCTTGACGCTCAAAAAGAGAGAGCCCAAATTTCTTTTCTAAAATGCGAATATGCTGCGAAACAGCCGGCTGCGTAATAAAGTTTCGTTCGGCTGTAATACGAAATGACCCAGTCTTAGCAACGGAAACAAAGCTTTTAATAAAGAATAAATCAACCATAATTAGAAATAATACCATAAGGGTAACCCATTAGCAATGCTTATTAGAACTATTAGATATAAACCGTATGGTTATTTAAAAATTTCATTAGAATAAAAATATATTAAATATTAAATATGGTTCCCAATCCAATAAAAAAAAGGGGGGCTTTATGAGTAATGATCAGGAAAAACAGCAAAAAGCACGCCGGGGGTTTTTAAAGAAGTCAGCTATGGCTGTGGCAGGGGCCGCAACTATGGCAACCTTGGGTGGTGTTGCAACAGCCATCACAGAACCAAAGAAAACAAAAAAGCGGTTAGCCATGCTCATTGATTTAAGGCGCTGCATCGGTTGCGATACGTGCTCCGTGTCGTGTAAATCAGAATCCAATGTTAGACTTGGCGCATTTCGATCCCATGTGAATAAAGTAGAAAAAGGGACCTACCCGAATGTAAAAAGATTTTTCCTGCCAAGGATGTGTAATCACTGCGACAATTCTACTTGTTCTCTTGTCTGCCCTACAAGCGCGACTTATAAGAGAGAAGACGGTGTCGTGATGATCGATAAAGACAAGTGCATAGGTTGTCGTGCATGTATAAATTCTTGCCCGTACGGTGCGAGATATTTTAATTGGAGCGATGACAAGTCCGGCAGTAAATCACGAACACATGGTACGGTGGATAAATGTGATATGTGTGTTCATAGAGTGGACAAAGGAATCGTACCTTCATGTGTCAATTCTTGCCCAGAAAATGCTCGTATCTTTGGGGACATGAATGACCCTAATAGTGAAATCAGTCAAGCTCTTGCCAAAAATGCAGTGGATACATTGCTTCCGGACAAAGGGACAAAGCCACATGTTTTTTATATCGGCCTAGAATCGGATGCTGTTAAAGATCTCTTGAAAGGGGGGCGATAAAATGAAAAAAATCTGGTTAGCTGTACTTTCAATCTTGATTGTTGTCGGGTTTATTAAAATGGGACACCTGTTAAGTGTCGGTCAAATCACGACCAATGCCAATGATAAAATACCGTGGGGCCTTGATGCGGTTGTTTATATGTTTACGGCTGGTCTAGGTGCGGCTGCATTTATCATGGCCACACTGAGCTTATTTGGTATTAATACATTTAAGCCGATCGCCAAGGTCGCCCTTATTCTTTCTATTGTTTTAGTAGGTATTGCTCCGGTTAATCTGCTTTTAGGCATGGGGCATCCAGGTAAATTTTGGATGATTTTTCTTACACCCAATTTTACCTCAATCATTGTCCTAGGCGCCTATTTATTACTTGCTTTCACAATAGTGAGTTGTCTATTTGCTTATTTCACTCTACGCCGAGATATGCCGGGAAAATCTTTATCACCGGCGGAAATAGCAGGAGACGATAAAAAAATTAAAATTCTGGGTTTAATCGGCCTTCCGATTGCTTTATTTGTTATTGGGTATACCGGCGTATTACTTGGGTTATCCCGAGCACGAATTCTTTGGTCAACATCGTTGATGCCGGTTATTTTCTTTGTATCATCGATCATTTCTGCCATCGCATTGCTTATCATTATTTCAAAAATTCTTCAAACAAAATGTGGTTTTGATATCAAAGAAACTTTATTTGATCATCTTGGCAAATTAATGCTTGCCGGCATATTGTTTGACGTGCTTTTTTTGTCAGGAGAAATATTGACTGGGATTTATGGGCGATCCGGCGATCATTATGAAGCCTGGTCTGTTTTATTATTCGGTCAACATGCTTTAAACTTTTATCTTTTTCAAATTTTTATCGGGGCCATTATTCCGATTTATCTTTTGCTTAAACAGAAGACTTCGCAAAAGATGGTATTAGCGGCCGTTTGTGCTCTGATCGGAGTTTTTGCTATGCGTTACAATGTCATCATCGGTGGACAAGTTGTCCAATCATCAGGTGGTCCTTTAGGTCAATATATTCCGAATCTTGATGAATGGTTAGTATCCATTGGACTATGGGCCGTAAGCGGGTTGTTACTTACTTTTGCAATCAATCGGCTCCCTTTAAAACCTTCCATGGGGAATAATTAGGAGAAAGCACATATGAAAAAAATTAATCGACGTGATTTTTTCAAACTAGCCGGCTCCTCTGCTTTATTAGCCGGTTTATTCCCCGCCACGGGGTTCGGTGCACTAAGAGGAAATGTTAAGTTTAAACAAGGCGGCGAAGATTTTTCGCCGGACACCAACCGTATTCGAAAAAGCATTCCCTCTGCCTGCTGGCAATGCGTTTCGAGAGATTCATCTTTGTGTTATGTCGAAGATGATCGCTTAGTAAAAATTGAAGGCAATCCGAAAGCCATCCGCAATCGAGGTAAACTTTGTGCCAAAGGACAGGCCGGGATTAACCAGGTTTATGACCCTGATCGTGTTCTGTATCCGTTTCGCAGAAAAAAAGGAACGCCTCGCGGTGGTGGACAATGGGAAAGAATTTCTTGGGAAGAAGCTTATGATGACCTTACCAGCCATTTACAGCCTTTACTTGATAAAGGGGAACCAGAGAAATTTATGTTCCATTACGGACGAATGAAAGGCTCCGATAGTAAAATTGTTAAAAGCTGTTTTTTGGCGGCCTTTGGAACAAAGACAATTGGCAACCATACCTCTATTTGTGAAGCAGCTAAATGGACAGGTCAAGAGCTCGTTTGGGGTAAACATTACGATATTAATGATGTGGAGCATACCAAAATGATTCTTAATTTTGGGTGTAATTTTTTTGAAGCCCACACGTCCCATATTCAATTATCACAACGCACAACAAATGCCCTTATGAATGGGGCTAAGCTGTACACATTCGATGTGCGCTTGTCTAACACGGCGGCTAAAAGTACGGAATGGCTTCCGGTGAAACCAGGGACAGATTTACCCATTATTCTGGCCATGAGTAAAGTCATTATGGATGCTGGGTTACAGAATGATGATTTTATTAATAAATGGACTAATGTTACGCCGCAACAAATTAAGAAATTTTTGGATGAAGGAAATTATACCCCTAAGTGGGCTGAAGAACTTAGTGGTGTGCCTGCAGAAAAGATCAAAAGTTTGGCGATTCAATTTGCCAAAACAAGACCGAGTACCCTAGTTACATACAGAGGCGCTGTTGCGCATTTTCATGGCGCTAACGTGGAGCGTGCCGCAAAAATGTTGGATGCTATCTGTGGAAATATCAATATTAAGGGTGGAACAAATCAAGCCGTTGGGGCCTCATGGAAATATCCGAAACCAAAACATCCCCCCAAAGCGCATAAATTAAAAATTATTGATGGTGTTGGAATTAGTTTACCTACCCATCATGCCAGTCACATGGTGTTGCGCATGATTAAGGAAGCTCCGGCCAATAAACGACCAGCAATTTATATGCATTATTGTTATGAACCGGTTTATGCAAATGGGAATGTGCAAGAAAGCATTGATATTCTCAAAGATGAAAGTATTATTCCTTATGTCGTATCTGTAAATCCGTTTTATTCCGAAAGTGCCTCTTTGGCTGACCTGATCATACCAGATGTGACCTATCTTGAACGTTGGTCTTGGGATGATATGGTTTCTTACGAATTGATTCCGGAATATTATCTTCGTCAACCTGTTGTTAAACCGTTAGGTGAAAGTCGACAGTTTCAAGATGTGTGTATTGAGTTAGCCAAACGGCTTAGGCTAAACGGGAAACCGTTGGATATGGGGGGATACACCTCGACGCTTGATTTTATTAAAAAATCTTGTGTCAAGACCAGTAAAAAATTAGGTCAAACATTAGATTTCAATCAATTAGCTAAAGATGGTGTTTGGGTGCCTCAAGGATTAAAACCTAAATATCATGCTCATGCCAAAGCCCTTTCTTTAGAAGAAAAAGGCAGCATCATTCTTGATGAAAAGACAGGCACATTTTGGGATTGGAAAAAATCCAAAGCCAAGTCTGTTGAAGAGGCGAAAGCAAAAGGTTATTCAAAAACAAAAAATAGTTATAAAGGATACAAAGGGCAAAAATTCGACCATGGTATTTTTCAAGGGTTTAAACCGGACAAAGTGAATAAATCCGGAAAATTTGAAATTTATTCAGAAATTATGAAGGATAAAGGATTTAATCCTTGGCCAGTATGGGAAGCTATTCCTGAACATAAAAAAATGGCGGCCAACGAATTAATTTTGACTTCATTCAAAGTGGCGGTGCAAGCACACTCCCGTACACAAAACTGTAAATGGTTAACCGAATTATATCATGATAACCCTGCCTGGTTAAATACGGTTACGGCTAATCGTTTGGGTTTGAAAGATGGCGATGCTATTGAAGTAAGTCAAGTTAAAAAGTCGTCAGGCAAATCAAATTACACGCAGCCTGTTAAAAAATCCATTCAAACCAAGGTTCGTGTTACAGAAGGTATTCACCCCGGGACAATAAGTATTTCTCACCATATGGGACATTGGCAGTATGGTTTGATGGCTTCCGGTAAAAAAGCCGCCACGGGGCATGTGGCGGATGAAGATCGAAAACATAAATGGTGGAAAGAAAAAGGAGTGCATGTGAATTGGATTATCCCTAACGCTCCGGATCCCATCAGCGGACAAATTCGCATGAGCGACACGGTCGTAACAGTGAGTAAAGTTTAATGATTCAAATGACAGACATATCCATCCAGGAACAAGCCGGTATTTATGCTTTTTTAAAAATGGTTTTTGCCACGGAACCATCATCGGCTTTACTGGCATACCTGCAAACGCCTGCGGTCTTAGAAAGTTTTAAGGTCGCAGGCGTCTGTATTGAAAAAAAAGAACTCGATGTATCAGAATTGTCAAAATTGCAAGCAGATTACACCCAATTATTCATTGGTCCCAAAAAGCACATTGCCCTCAATGAAGCAATTTACATCGAACAAACACCACAGTTTTGGGGAGAGGCGACTGTTCAACTTAATAAACTTATTAAATATCTTGGCCTGGAATTAGATGAACATTGGACAAGGATGCCTGATCATATTGCTATTGAGTTTGAACTCATGCAAAAATTGTTGGAAGCAAAAATTAAAGCCGTGGATTCAAATGATCAGTCAAGTGTTGAGCAATGTACCAAAGCGATAAACAATCTATTTAAAGATCACATTATTAAATGGGTCCCCCAAGTTTGCACCCAAGTGATTGATCGTGCTCAGACAAATACATACAAAGCTATCGGCACGTGGACAAAAATGTTTATAGAATTTTCACAAGAAATTCATAAAAATTTCACATAATTAAACTATACTTATCCAAAAAAAATCAACAAAATACAAAGGAGGGAAAATGAATTCAAAAAAATGGCCCATATTGGGGTTATGCCTTGGGGTAGCATTATTAGTCGCTTCCTCAACATCATTTGCAGGGGAGATTGATATCTTGGTCGATAAATTAGTCGAAAAAGGAATCCTTACGCGAAGTGATGCGACTGAAATTCTATCGGAAACACGACAAGAAGCAGCTCGCCAGGCAAAACAAGTAGCACCTTCTGACGTGCCCAAATGGGTGAATAAAATAAAACTCAAAGGGGATTTAAGGTTACGTTATGAGCATAAAGAAAAGAGAGGCGTTAATGACATTGAACGTGGAAGAGTCAGATATCGTCTTGGGATTGAATCAAAAATTGTGGATAAGGTGACTGTTGGTGCTGGATTGGCTTCCGGCAGTGATAGTAGTACAAGCGCACGTTCAACTAATCAAGACCTACAAGACGTGTTTAGTACAAAATCAATTAATTTAGATTATGCTTATTTTGAATATGAGCCATATGAATGGATGAGTATGGTAGGGGGTAAATTCAAACGAAAGAAATATCTTTGGGCTCCAAGTGATTTACTTTGGGATGGAGATATTAATCCTGAAGGGGTGTCCTTTCAATTTAAACATGAACTGGTGGATAATGTCCAAGGTTTTGCCAATACTGGTTTTTGGATTTTGGACGAATCAACAGGCGACACCTCCGATCCATATCTCGCGTATATTCAACCCGGGGTCAAAGCTAAATTTAGCGATTTAGGTGCGGATGCTAAAGTAGCTGTAACCTATTATGATTTTGGTAATGTTAAAGGGGCTACGTTAGATGGCGCATTGGGAGACAACAGTACCGATAGTGGTGGAGGATTAGCTTTCAGATATAATCCTATTGCGGTAGCTGCTGAGGTAGGGATTGAAGAGCCTTTTGATTTACCTGTCCCAAGAGTTGCTGCCTTCGGTGAATTTGTTCATAACCCTGATCCAGATGATGAAAATAATGGATGGTTACTGGGGCTTAAATTGGGCGATAAAAAAGTCAAAGATAAAAACCAATGGCAATTAAAATATATATTTGCCAGACTCGAAAAAGATGCCTTTCTTGATGTTCTTCCAGATGCTGACCGTTACAGTGGGGGAACAGATATCGTCAGTCATGAAGGTATTATACAATTCGGATTAAATAAAAATATTATGGTAGAGTTTGATTATTACCATAGCAATAGAGTTAATGCGGCATCAGCACCTGAAAATGTATTTCAAACAAGTGCTAATTTTAAATTCTAATTAATACGACTAATTTTTTGGTCATAAGGGGGCATTATTAATTTAATAATGCCCCCTTATAAAGAGAGGACCGTGTATGTTTAAAAAATTATTGGGTTCTTTGGCTTTAACCATGGTTATTGTTCAGACATGTTGGGCTTCACCCACAGGCTTAAATAATATACCGACCGCTGATGTTGTTCCAAAGAAAGTTTTAGTCTTGCAGGCTTACACGGAAGTAGGCGATAATAATAAACCAGATTATTTTACAGGATTTAAATATTCTCCATTAGAAAATCTGGAAGTCGGTTTAGATGGGCGTATTTTTCCAGAAGCTTCTTTGGAAGAGCAGCTTAAAGGGCAAATCAAGTACCGATTTAAATTTGGTGAACAGACCGCCGTTGCTTTTGGGGTTGCAAATTTGGGTGACCGGGCCAAATTAGGTTGGGAAGATTATTATGCTGTATTCACGCATGACTTTGGTTTTATTCGAGCTCATTTAGGCGGTACGCTGCAGCGCGATAATGAAGGAGGGTTTGCCGGACTTGATAAAACTCTTGAATTATTCGAAAAAGATTTAACTCTTAGAGCCGATATTATTGAAACAAATGATAGTCATAACATAACAAGCAGCGTCGGGTTTATCTATGATTTAGGTTATAATTTTTTATTAGAAAATTGGGTATCTTTTCCAACGCAGTCAGAAAAAGAAGATTTTTTTACCATAAAGATTGATTATGTGATAAAATTTTAATTAAATTAATTCCCTAATCCCGGGCGACCTAAAATAAAAAATGTCATGGTTCCGGGGCGATACGGCAATGTTGGAAACGACATTGTTTCCCGACAATTGGAAAGGAATTAGACGTGAATAATGCTAATACATCATCATCCATAATTGATCCCCATGGGCGCTGCATTCATAAAATGCGCGTCCAATTGACCGATGCCTGCAATTTTCGTTGTTTTTACTGCATGCCAGCCCAAGTCAAATTCCTACCTTCCAAACAATTATTGTCTGCGACTGAAATTATTGATATCTGTTCCGAGCTTACAAATGTAGGTATAAATGAAATGCGTGTTTCAGGTGGGGAACCAACATTACGCAAAGATTTTCGTCAAATAATTGAAGGCTTAGACGAATTAAATCTTCTCAAATTGGGCCTAACATCCAATGCATATTTTTTAGATAAAGAATTGCCCTTTTTAAAAAATACAAATTGTCAGCACATTAACATTAGTTTAGATAGCCTTAATAAACAGTCTTTTGCTCAAATAACAAAAACTAATTATTTTGATACAGTGTTCCAGACTATTTTGCAAACAAAAGCGATGGGGTTCCACGTTAAAGTTAATGTTGTGCTATTAAAAGGTGTTAATGATGCAGAAGTTTTTGATTTTATTGAATTTTCAGCACGACATAAAATTGAGGTTAGGTTTTTAGAATTAATGAAAATAGGGCCACAAAATGCAAAGCATGAACACTTATTTATTTCCGCAAGAGAAATTATTCAAAAGATAGAAGGTTCTGAAAAATTAACGCCTCAATCAGTTAATTGTGATTCAACATCTTTTAACTTTACAACTTCCGCAGGAGCGCATATAGGTTTTATCGCTTCTGAATCCCAACCATTCTGCCAATTTTGTTCAAGATTGCGTTTAACAGCAACCGGAATATTACGCGCATGCCTTATGTCTGAGGATGGCATAAACCTCCGTTATCGTAATAAAGCAGAATATGCCGCTATCCTCCACGATGTTGTTTCTATGAAACCCAACTACCGTATTGATCATATTGAGCAACCGATGTATCAAATCGGAGGATAATCAAATTGCACAAACAAAAACAAAATTATACATACCACCCTTTTGAATTAGCTTTCTGCGGTTATTCCAATTCCGGAAAAACCACACTGATCACACAACTTATTAAGACTCTTTCCAAGAAATATAAAATTGGATACATCAAACACGACGTCCATAAATTTTGCATGGATCACGAAGGCAAGGATACTTATCAGGTTCGAAAGAGTGGTGCGCATACTGTTTTTATCAGTGATTCCGAACATAGTGCGTGTATTCATGGATCGAGCCAGAATTTATTCGCACATCAACCTATTTTTCTGGAATCGGATATTGTTTTAGTAGAAGGATATAAATCATCCGATATACCAAAAATTGTGTTGCTGGATAAGGATAAAACCATCTTAGAAGATTTAAAGAATCAGAAATTTACGAATATTGTGGCCGTTGTTGGGCCGATGGATGTGGAGGATGATATTTCAGAAAAATACCCTTATTTCCATCGCGATGATATTGAGGGAATAAAGCAATGTGTTCTCAGACATATATCTGATAAAATTAAAGAAACACCTCTTTACGGTCTTGTTTTAGCGGGAGGGCGCAGTACACGCATGAAAAAAGATAAATCTTTACTTAATTATCATGGCAAACCTCAAATTCAACATGCAAGCGAATTTCTTACAAAATTCTGCACCAAAGTCTTTATTTCAAATAGAGACGAGCAATCAGAAATCGCAAATCACAGTAAATCCCCTCAAATTCACGATACATTTCTAAATATCGGCCCTTTAGGCGGAATCCTTTCAGCCATGACCACGCATCCAAACGCCGCCTGGCTTGTATTGGCCTGTGATTTACCTTTTATCACGGATCAGACAATCGAATATTTGATCAAAAATCGACATCCATTTAAGTTTGGCTCAGCCTATAAAAGCGCACAAAATGACCTTCCCGAACCCTTATGCGCTATTTATGAACCAAAATTCAGACCACGCCTGTTCCAATTTCTAGGCCAAGGCCTTCAATGCCCTCGAAAAATCCTCATAAACTCCGATATTGCCCTTTTTGACCTTCCAGAAAAATCCGCCTTGAATAATGTTAATCATCCTGAAGAATATGTTGAAACCAAAAATATTCTATCAACAAACCGCGCAAAATTTTAGAATGATTCACTTGACGAAATTAAATCGTGCAGTAGAATATTTTTATGCCGCTCAAAGTCCGCATTCCGGATGACAATTATTGGAAAGAACAAATTAAATGTCAATATGCCTGCCCGGTACACACCGATGCACGTGGATACGTGCGTGCGGTTGCAGACGGAGATTTTGACAAGGCTTATCTCATTGCACGTGCACCAAATCCGTTAGCCTCGATTTGCGGGCGGATTTGCGGGGCACCGTGTGAAGCGGCTTGTCGACGTGGCAGCGTGGATAAAAGTATTTCGATTCGTGCGCTTAAACGTTCCGCTGTTGACCATCATCAATACCAAGACAACCAGCCGCTTAATCTCATCCAAAAAATAAAAACATCCTTACAAAATCGTGATTGTTCCGACCTTGAAGATTTAGGTGGGTTATTCCAGAATTTTGATAATCAAAAAATGCCTAAAACAGAGGGGCAAAGCATTGGCATTATCGGCTCCGGCCCGGCGGGATTAGCTGCCGCGCATGATTTGGCCCTGATGGGATTTTCTGTCATCATTTATGAAATGGAATCGGTCCCGGCAGGGATGTTGTATTTAGGGGTGCCGGCCTACCGTCTTCCGCGTGAACTCATCGAGGCGGAGGTAGATGTCATTAAAGCTTTAGGTGTTGAAATCAAAACGAATTGTACTATTGGTAAAGATATTACTTTTGATGCTTTACGCAAAAAACATCAAGCGGTTATTATTGCGGTCGGATGCAAGAAGTCTCGTTCAATTCCGTTGCCAGGAATTGACGCCGAAGGGGTGATTGGTGGTGTCGAATTTTTAAGAGATGTTTCTCTGAATTTACCGCATACCATCGGGAATAAAGTCGTCGTGATCGGTGGTGGTAACGTGGCCTATGATGTGGCCCGTTCGGCTCTTCGACAACAACAAATGGATGTGGCCGCCACGGCCTTGCATGAACGCGAAGGGATTAAGGTTACTTTGTCTTGTTTAGAACGGGAAGATGAAATGTTGGCGGATGAAATTGAAATCTTAGAAGGGGAAGAAGAAGGGGTCACTCGACAAAATGGGTATGGTCCTCAGGAAGTTTTAACAAAAAATAATAAAGTAACCGGTGTGGTATTCCATAAAGTGATTTCTATTTTTGATGAAAATAAACAATTTAATCCAAAATATGATCCCAATCAATCCATCACAATTGAAGCGGACACAGTTTTATTGTCCGTGGGGCAACGTTCTGATATTTCTTTTGTAGATCCCAAAAAAGACGGCGTAACGATTAATGATAGGGGGATTATGACGTGTGACCCTGACACTCTGGAAACGACGGCGTCGGGTGTTTTTCTTGCGGGTGATTTGGCGCATGGACCGCGACTCATGATTGATGCGATTGCCAGCGGTAAAAAAGTAGCCCGTTCAATTTATCAAAAATTAATAGGCACAGCCTTTTCGTTTGACAGCAAACAAACGCATGTTCCTATTGAAAATTATTCGCGCGAGGCCGGTTACGAAAAAATTCGCAGACAAGTCTTGCAATCCGTAGAAGTTACCGATAGAATTTATAATCATACAACGGTGGTTGAAAAAGGTTTCACCTGTGGCCAGGCCAAGGTGGAAGGGGCCCGTTGTTTTGATTGCAGTGTCAACACGATCTTTGACGGTAATAAATGTATTCTTTGCGGTGGGTGTGTGGATGTGTGTCCTGAATTATGCCTTAAACTTGTTCCGATCGATGAACTCGATGGCGATAAAACATTTTCCGAATTAACAAATATTGTTAAAGAACAAAAATCCACTGATGAGTTAACTGCTATTATTAAAGATGAAGAAAAATGTATTCGGTGTTCCTTATGTGCCATTCGTTGTCCGGTTGATGCCATTACGATGGAACGATTTTCGTTTACAACAGCTACGTGTCAAAAAAAATAATTTATGTCAAATTCTAACAAAAAAATAACCCGGAGAGATTTCTTAGGGTTATCTGCTTTGTGGACATGCCTTGCCGCATGGTTTTTCACATTTCTCGGTCTTCTTAAATTCCCCAAACCTGCATTATTACCTGATGTATCTAATGTCTTTAAAATTGGCCGTCCTGACGATATTCCAATAGATAGCGAAAAAATTTATGATGATAAAAAAGTCCTTATTGTACGCGACAATGAAGGGGTTTCTGCTGTTTCGTTGATTTGTACGCATTTAGGATGTATTGTTTCGAAAAGCAAAGATGGATTTTCATGTCCCTGTCATGGATCAAAATTTGATACCAATGGGGATGTGATTGCAGGACCAGCCCCTCGGGGATTAAGCTGGCTTGAAGTAAGTCAACTTCCCAGTGGAAAATTAGTTGTGAATGCCGGGAAACGTGTGCCGGAGGGGACGAAGTTTGTAGTTTAAAATTATGGGCATGATAAATCATGCCCGTACAACGAGGTCGTGTTGTCCGTAGGGGCATAATTTATTATGCCCAATATAAAATTATCTTATCGATATCTGGAAATAATTAATGCCTATCAAAAAATTTTACCAAAATCTTAAACAATTACCTCAAACGTTTATCGAATCCATTATTCGCAATGATAAACCTACGTCTGATCGAGCGCGTAGCCAGGCGGTGTTTGGAAACATGTTCCTTCATATTTTCAGCACACGTATTCATCGTTATTCGTTAAAAAAGACATTCACCTTTGGATTAGGTATCATATCTGCTTTTTCCTTTATAATCCTTATTGTCACAGGCATTCTTTTAATGATTTATTACAAGCCATCAGTCGAATTGGCCTATGATTCTATCAAAGACATTCAATACATTGTCCCTGGTGGTCGATTTATTCGTAATGTGCATCGCTGTGCTACCAATGTTATGATCGTGGCTGTTTTTCTTCACATGGCAAGAGTCTTTTATACGGCGGCTTACAAACGCACGCGTTCTTTTAATTGGGTTTTAGGCATTGGACTTCTTGCCTTAACGCTGATGATGAGTTTTACAGGTTATTTGCTTCCCTGGGATCAGTTAGCCTATTGGGCAGTTACGATTGCGACGAATATTGCGGCTTCAACCAGTGAATTAACGGATGCATTAAATATTACGGCTTATTTTGATCCAGGACATGTCATTAAGGTTCTTTTGTTAGGATCAGAAAATATTGGGCAGGATGCCCTAACGCGTTTTTATTGGCTGCATTGTATTATTCTTCCAGTGGCCTTGGTGATGGTTTTGGCCGTGCATGTATGGCGTGTGCGCAAAGATGGAGGATTGGCCAGGCCGGATACACTTACAGAAGAAGATTTGAAAGGTACGCCGAAAGATCCGCTTTCTGATAAGGTTTTTAATCATGCGCCGCAGAAAACATACGGTTTAATGTGCCTGGTTAAAGGGAAGTCCAATGCTGTCAGCAGAGGACCGGAACAAACCGTTTCGAGCTGGCCTCATATGATGATTCGTTTAGTAGGGTTGTTTATGCTGACATTTGCACTATGTTGTATTTATGCCTATTTTGTTGAAGCTCCGCTTAAAGAAATGGCTAATCCCGCCGTACCAGAAAATCCTGCCAAGGCACCATGGTATTTTCTAGGTTTGCAAGAATTAGTTTCTTATTCTGCTTTTATGGGAGGCGTCGGCATTCCAACCTTAGCCCTTTTAGGATTAGCTTTAATTCCGTATTTGGACAGAGAAAATCAAGAAATTGGGCGTTGGTTTGATGATAAAAAAGGGAAGAAAGTCGCCATACAATCTTTCATTTATGCCTCCGTTGTTGTGATCGGTATGCTTATTTTTACGGTGAGTTTTGGATGGTTACGCAATTGGTTTCCTGCCATTCCTCAGCTGGCGATTACATTTATTAATCCGGGAACCATATTAGTTGGATTTTATGTCGGGTGGTCTTTATATTGTATGGCCAAATATAAATCAACACGCATGTCGGCGATTGCTTTATTTACATGTTTTCTTGTTGGCTTTTTAGTTTTAACGTATTTTGCAACCTTTCACCGTGGACCAAATTGGGATTTTTATTGGCTAAAGAGCCAGTGGCCTATTCATTAATGAGCACATAATTTATGGAGCGTAAGCGAACATAAATTATCTGTGCGAATTAACCCTGCGAAGCTCAACGCGAAAGCAATTGAGCGAAGCAGGGTAAAATAATATGAAAAAACTCATTATATTTTCCAGTCTTGTCATCATCCTCGTTCTTCTTGCCGAAGCCAAGCGCGAAAATTTGAGCATGGATTGGCAAAAATATCAGAAGCAATACCGCAGTGAATTACTTCAATTAGCTGAAACACCTCAAGAAAAACAAATCGCCAAACAATATGCAATTCAAATGCGTCAGATTGTTCTTCCGGAACAAAATAAAGTGGATCGCTGTACGATTTGCCATGTCGGTGTAGAAGACGGACGTATGGCCGATAAACCTAATCCACTTAAAACACATCCGGGCAATTATTTGGAAGTTCATGAAGTAGAAAAAACTGGATGTACCATTTGTCATGACGGACAGGGACGGGCGATTACCTTTGCTGAATCCAAAGCCCATGCTGAAGATAAATTTTGGGAAAAACCTGTTTTAAATAAACCCTTTGTGGAAGCAAATTGTTACCGTTGTCATCAAAATACGCTGGCCGCCACGCCGAATTATAATCACGGAAAAGAGTTGTTTGACACGAACGGATGTTTAGGGTGCCATCAAATTAATGGGAAAGGCGGCATCAAAGGACCGGATCTTTCTAATTTAGGTAATGCCAATTTTCACGTCAAAATGCCGACAGATCATAACCGTCATGACCTTTTACACAAATTCGACGAAAATGTTAATTTGGCCTATATTTATGAAGCCGTAAAAGATCCGCATGCCCAGCCGCTTGATTCCGCCATGGTCGATTATAAATTTACAGATGAAGATTCAATTGCTTTAACGGTGTATTTAAAAAGTTTATTAGATGATAGCGTACCTAAAGATTTATTAGCCACACGTAAACCCCAAACACCTCTGACACCTTTACAACATGGCCAGCAATTATATGGCATGTATTGCATAGCCTGTCACGGGGAGGAAGGTAAAGGCACACATTTAAACGAACTTAGTAAAATCGGACCGGCGATCGGTAACACCGAATTTTTGGCGATTGCAGATGATAAGTTAATCAATCATGTCATCAGTTTTTCAAGGGGTGGTGAAATGCCGCCATTTAAAAAGAGTGGAGGACTGACAACCGAAGAAATTGCTCATATTACGGAATACATTTTATCTTTGAAAAAAACGCCGCCTTCGTTTGAAGAAGTCAGCACCGTTGAAGGAAATGCAAAATACGGCGCAGCTTTTTTTGCTACCAATTGTGCCAGCTGTCACGGTGCCGATGCCAATTTTGAACAAGACCTTGTTGGTCCCACATTAAATAATCCAACCCTTTTAGGTTTAGCCACGAAAGAATTTTGGTATGACACTATTGTCAACGGTCGCCTCGGCACCGCCATGCCTTCATGGCATTTTTTAAATAAAACCCAAATTGCCGATGCGATTGCTTACCTTGAATCTCTCAAGCCTGAGCCACTTGATACAAAGAAGGTATTGGCCTTAATACAAAAAGGGGCTTCACTGGAAAACGGGGAAAAACTTTACAAAGGAAATTGTTCAAGTTGTCACGGTTTATCCGGTGAAGGCGGTTTAGCCCCAAGCCTTAACAATAAAGAATTCCACCAAATTACCGATGCGAAATTTATTTTAAAGGTCTTAATCGAAGGCCGCGAAGGTACAGCCATGCCGAGCTGGAACCATTTACCCGAAGAAAATGTGGCTGACCTGATTGCTTACATTAAATCATGGCAGGTGGGTGATTCTGTTGAATTGTCGAACGAGCGTATCATCAGCTCGGAGATACAAGGAAAAGCCTTGTTTCAAGAATCGTGTCAAAAGTGTCACATGGTGGGGCGGGGTAGTGTAGTGGCACCGGCTATTTTTTCCAAAGGATTTCTCCGACAGGCGAGCGATCAGTACATAAAGCACAGCATCATGTATGGACGCGGGCACACCGCCATGCCGCCGGCCTTAGTCGGTACAAGCGGTGTGGTTGAGTTAACAGATGAAGAAATCAATTCCATGGTGGCCTACATCCGTTCATTTGAAAAATTCCCGGTTGAACTTAAAGGGATGTCCATGTACTACGGTAACAATGCTGAAGGAAAAGAATTGTTCGGTCGCAGTTGTGCGCAATGTCACGGAGATCATGGTGAAGGCGGCGTTGGTCCGGCGATTGGGAAAAAAGGATTTTTGGATAGTGTTTCCGACGGATTTATTTATGCGATGTTGCGCATAGGACGTCCAGGATCTGAAATGAAACCATTCCCGCCTCACGGAGATGGTTTTAGTAATTTAAGTGATACTGAAGCTTCCGATATTATCAGCTTTTTGCGATCTAATATTTCTAACGCCGAGAAACATACGAAAAAGGTTAGAGGTTATGCCCAGAGAGGTAAAGAATTTTTTGCTGCGTATTGTGCGCAATGTCATGGAATAAATGGACAAGGTGGCATCGCTCCTGATTTGAATAATAAGAATTTTATGGACTCTGTGTCCGATAGTTATTTACAAGCAACGATGTCATTGGGACGACACGGCACTCAAATGAAACCCATGATGAAAGGTGGAAGCGGGGTTGTTGAACTTTCATCACAGGAAGTTAATAATATTATTAGTTATTTGCGATCATTGATCGAAATAGAATAGGAGATTATTATGCCAAAATCTAAGGGATCTATAACACGAAGAAATTTTTTGAAAGGAACTGTCGCTGGCGCAGCCGCGTTAGGCATGTCGGATACATTGTTTAGCCCGACTAAGGTCATGGCCGAGGAATTAGGCCTTGTTAATAAAGTTATCGAGATGCCGGCACAATGTCCCTATTGTGGCGTCGGGTGTGGCTCCATTATTAAATTTGATCAAAAATCTGCAAAGATTATCGGCGTTGTCCCGGATAAACAACATCCAACCAATAAAGGCGTGCAATGCATTAAAGGATTAAATGCCGACGAACCAACTTATGTTGATCGACTTAAAAAAGTCTTAGTACGAAAAGATATGAGTGATCCTTTAAGAGGGTATGTATCTAAATCTAAAGGTAGCTTTGATGACAAAGATTTTCATGAAGTTTCTTTTGAAGAAGCCGAAGAATTGGTCGCCCATAAAATGGGGGAAATTTACAAAGCACATGGTGGCAACAGTATTGGATTATACGGTTCAGGCCAATTGACCGTTGAAGCGCAGTGGATCGAAAACAAACTCGTTAAAGGTGTTTTAGGTTCCAACTCCATTGAAGCGAATGCCCGTATGTGTATGACGTCGGCTGTAACGGGCTATTTTGCAACCTTAGGCAGTGACACCCCACCACTTTCGTATGACGATATTGAAATGTCGGATATGATTACCTTCTGGGGGCACAATCCTCGAGGAGCTCACCCGATTGTCTTTTGGCGTGTGGCAGATCATAAAAAATCTAAAGACATCCCAACCGTTGTGTCTGATCCCAGAAGAACAGGATCTGTGCAAGCTTTAGAAGGCATTAATCCACGGAATAGTTTTCATTTTCAAAGTATCAACGGTGATATTTCGATTTTAAACGCCATCGGCCATGTTCTCATTAAAGATCATGAAGATATTATTGATTATCCTTTCTTAAAAGAACATGTAACAGGTTGGCAAAAATACGTGAAGATGGTCACAGAAGAATACTCTCCGGAACAAGTACAAGATCGTTCAATGGTAGATCCGCAGCTTATACGCACGGTCGCCGCTCAATGGGCAGATGCGACGCGTAAACGCAAACGCCGTGGAA
The DNA here is from genome assembly GCA_029261055.1 of Candidatus Omnitrophota bacterium. Classification (GTDB taxonomy): domain Bacteria; phylum Omnitrophota; class Gorgyraeia; order Zapsychrales; family Zapsychraceae; genus JAJDCA01. The sequence goes on from JAJDCA010000044.1 coordinate 58,717, forward strand.
CTGGTGGCGTCATTTCTTTCTGGGGTATTGGTTATAATCAACATCTGCATGGACAGCATAATGTCATTAGCCTTATTAATCTCCATGCCTTAACAGGCAATATTGCTAAGCCGGGATGTGGTCCATTCTCCATGACAGGACAACCAAATGCCATGGGTGAACGACTTATGGGGGGATTAACAGGACGCCTTCCTTTTAATATCGGCATAGAGAATGAAAAACATCGTGATTGGATTGGAAAAATTTGGAATGTTCCCAAAGAACGTATGGACAAAATGGCGATGGAGAAAAATCCTGGAATGATGATCGGTTTATTTGAACGAGCAATGAAAGGTGATGTAAAGGGTATGTTTTATATGTACACAACCCATATTCATCAACCGGATCTGAATACATTGATTCGACCTGCTCTTTCTAAATTATTTCTTGTTGTCCAAGATATTTACCGGCATGCCCCGAATAACCTTTATGGCGATGTCATCTTTCCAGCTTTGACCTGGGGTGAATGGCAGGGGGGAACATACATTAGTTCAGAAAGACGATTTAACGTCGTTGACGGTATTGGAAAAGGTGCACCCGGACTTGAAAATTGTGTTCCTGATCTTGATTTGGCCATTGATAAAGGAAAAAAATTGGCCAATATAGTCGGTTTAGACGGCGATAAAATTTTCCCTTATAAAAAGAAAAAATTTCATCCAGATGGGCCCATGCTTTATGATTCTGAAGAAGTGTTTGAAGAAATCATACGAGGTTCTAAGGGAACGGATGCTGATTTAACAGGTATGTTAGAAGTGCGCGATCGTGACGGTATCGGCCTTTATGAGCAACTTCGTCGTTTAAGAGGCATGCAATGGCCGGCGCCAACCTATGAAATAGCCAAACAAGGCGGCGTTAAACGACGCTATATGGGGCAAGAAGGATGGAAAGATAAAACATATGGTATGTTTCGGCATAAGGACGGTAAGTTGCATATGAAAGCTTGCCAACAGGATTATTCTAAAAGAAAAGAAGTTACGGCTGAATTAGAAAAATTTGGAACAGTAGAAGGTTATTATACCATTGATCATCCGGAAGTATTAACCAAGGCGCGCGATATGGCCCTCACACCGGAGATGCCGGATTCTGAAGATCTTGGAAAACATTGGAAAGAAATCCCGAAAAATAAATACCCGTTCTGGCTTGGTTTAGGAATCGTGTATGAACATTTTCATACAGCCAAAACGATTCGCGGCGCAACCACTCGACGTTTGGTACCGGAACAGTATGTAGAAATGCATCCGGATGACGCCGAAGAAAATGGTCTGCGTGATGGAGATCAAATAAAGGTTATTACACGACGGGGCGAATATCAAGGGCGTGTCAGTGTCGGGGGGTATCGTAGTAAAGTCAAGCCGGCACGAAATGAAGTGCCGAAAGGATACATTTTTTCTCCATGGAATTTATCTGTGGCGGATTCGGCAGATCCGAAAAAAAATAAATGGTTAGTTAATGCCGTTTCTCACAGAGCCTATGATCCTGTTTCCGGTCAAGCTGACTTCAAAAAACTTGCGGCTCGGATTGAAAAGATTTAAAATACAAAACTAAAGACCGTAAAGCTCAGACTTTAGACCAAGGATTAATTTAAAATCTTTGGTCTTTTGTCTATGCAAGAAAATCGCCTTTGTCGATAACCTGAAGGCGTATTTTTGGTGCCGATAGGAAAGTTTTATACTTTCCTATACGGGCAAAAAATTATGATCAGAAGAAATTTTATTAAACGCACCTTAATATTTTTTGCCGCGAGTACTCTTTATTCACTCATGGGAAACCATGTGGTCTTTGGAAAAACCAGAAAAATATTCAAGAAATATTTACGCCCCCCCGGAGCTCTTCCTGAAAAAGATTTTTTAGCGACGTGTATTAATTGTCATCGTTGCGGACAAGCCTGCCCCAGCGATTGTATTCAGTACATTAATGATCCATTAAATCCTTCAATGCACGACACGCCCTACATTAATCCACGACAGAAGGCTTGTATTCTTTGCATGAAATGCACACAAGCCTGCCCGTCAGGATCTTTACAACGTATTGATAATGATGATTCCGATTCTATTCACAAACACGTAAAAATGGGAATTGCGGTTGTGGATACAAATATTTGCAATTCTTACAATGGATATTCCTGCGGCGTATGTATCCGGGCTTGTCCTTTAGGAGAAGAAACTTTAAAAACAGGCAACTGGGAACGTCCAATCGTTAACCCTGATAACTGTGTTGGCTGCGGGCTTTGTGAACAAAGCTGTATTCACTATCCACAGGCGATAAGGGTAGAACCGATATGATCACAAAATTTCGACGACTAATTCAATGGAGTATTTTCTTAGGCATCATCCTCATTACTGTCTTAAATTATTACGAAAACCAAAAAGTAAAATATGGAGGAGAGTTGGTTATTCAAGAATCACCCATTTTACGGACTGTAGATAAAATTTTTGGGCAGCTTGAAAACCGCACAAAAATTGTCACTTTTTTACAAGGGGATGTTTGGTCGTTTCAAATAGGCTCTATTAAAATTACGGATCCATTGGCCTTTATTGGCAATATCAGTCGCACCAAAGCTATCTATTGGCCACTTTTTTTAGCCGCTTTAATCCCGATCATTCTGACAATTCTTTTAGGAAAAGTGTTTTGTAGTTGGATTTGTCCGATGGGACTTTTGTTTGAATTAAATGCAAAATTACGCACCGTGTTACAAAAATTCGCTTTACCGTTAGGTAATTTTACATTGCCTCCTTGGTGCAAATATATTGTATTAGGCGGTGGAATTTTTACAGGGCTTGTTTGGGGTGCCCATTATTTCTTTCTGATTTATCCCCCCAAAATTATTTCCGGTGAAATTTATTTTAGTGTCATTAAATCTTCATTAGGATATGGCGTTGCATTTCTTTTTCTGCTTTTAGCGATTGAATTATTTCTTGCCCCACGATTTTGGTGTCGTTCGCTTTGTCCCGGAGGGGCATTGTACACCTTATTGAGTCAATTTCGCTTTTTACGCATTAAAAACGATTTAAATCGCTGCACAAACTGCGGCATTTGCGATACCTTGTGCCCATATGACATCACCCCGTCCAAAGGAAAATTATCATTGGAATGTGATCATTGTTCTCTATGTATTACTAAATGCCCAGTCAAAAGCCTTTCTTTTAAGATGCCCAACCGTACACACACCCCCGGGGTGTGTATATGGTTAATCTTAACCATGTGTCTTTTTTTCAATGCGACAACGGCATCAGCGCATCATATCCGCGGATTACCACATTATGGATATTCTGAAAATTATCCGCAGACGCCAACGTATGAAGAAATTCGTGTGGTTGATGATTGGAAAGTTAATTTTTCATATATAAAAATTTTTGAAACCAAAAATTGTGATTTAGCTGTTTATTTAAAAAATACAAAAACCGGGAAACCATATGCTGGAAAAATTCGGTTTAAAGTTTTTGGCGAAAGGGAAGACCCTGAAGCTTCGCCTTATTATGATACGCATTTTGATCCAACCAATACGTTCCGCGTAGGATGGGCTTATGAATTGGATGGTGTTTACATTGTGAGAGCCCAATTTTTTGATGAAGGCAAAGAGTATATTGAAGATTTTCGTATGCAAATAGGCAAAGTTGGATTTAATCCGTTATGGTGGGCTATTCCAGGAATATTTGTTTTAATTTTAATCATATTAATTGCTGTGAAACAACGGAGGAGCTCTAAATGATTATGTCGGGTTTACCAAAGTGGTTATTTTTTACAAGTATTGCGCTTGTGTTGATGATTTCATTTATCCTGGTAGAGTGGTTAAACCGATCCAATCGTAAGGCCAAGCCCTATCCTAAGTTTAACATTCTTTCCATTCCCGGCGTCAAGGCTTGTGTGAAGGCCCCATTTTTTAAATTCCTTTTTCAATTTCCTGTATTTTTAATTTTCTGCCTTATTATTTATGCCGGTATTTACGGACATGCCGTGATTAATATTGCCCCTGTATTGACTTGGACCATATGGTGGGCAGGACTCATTTTTCTAATTTTATTTTTTGGTAAGGCCTGGTGTTTTGTGTGTCCCTGGGATTTTGTCGCGACTCTTTTTCAATATTTAAAACCATTCGGTGTCAGCAAAAAACCTTTTACATTGGGATATAAATGGCCAAGGTGGCTGAAGAATATTTATTTGGCTATTGGATTATTCGTTCTCTTAACATGGTTTGAGCTAGGATATCATGTGACGGCCTCACCACGCTTTACAGCAATATTAGCGATTGTCATTGTTTTTCTCTCCGTCATTCCGGCTTTAATTTTCGAAAAACGTTCTTTTTGTAAATACGGGTGCCTCATTGGACGCATTTCAGGATTGTATGCCATGTTTTCACCTGTGGAAGTGCGCAGTGCAGACTTGGATGTATGTACAAAATGCAAGACAAAAGATTGTTATACCGGAAATGATAAAGGTAATGCTTGCCCAACATCACTTGTGATTCCTCAAATCAAAGAAAATACCTATTGTATTTTATGTACAGAATGTGTCAAAAGTTGTCCGCACGATAATGTCGCCATTAATGTACGCCCCTTTGCAACGGATTTGAAAAATTTTACAAAAGTAAAAAGTGATGAAGCCATACTGGCCATTATTCTTTTGGCCTTAACATCCTTTCATGGACTCACCATGACCCCACTGTGGGATTCACCGACAGGTAATTCAATAATCCATTCTATACGTTCCATCACAGGATTTGGACCATTAGGGGCCTTTACATTAGGCATGTTTTGTGTGAATGCAGCGTTAGGTTTATTTTATTATCTAATCGCCTTAATTACACAACGATTTGTCGGAGAGCCGCAGGTTTCAACTAAAAAAGTTTTTTTGTATTACGCCTATTCTTTGCTACCCATTGCTTTGTTTTATCACTTAGCGCATAATGCCATGCATGTATTCATGGAGGGGCAAGTTGTCGTCCCCTTAATTTCGGATCCATTAGGGCAGGGTAATAATTTCTTTGGCACGGCGCAATGGTATTTGGCACCGCTGTTATCACACAGCAGCATTTGGTATCTGCAGGTGGGACTTGTCCTCATCGGACATATTTTTGGTATTATTATCGCGCATCATGTTTCACGAAAACTTTATTCTGATCGCAGGGCCGCCATACGATCATTAGTTCCTATGCTCATCGGCATGATTTTTTACTCATTTCTTTCCTTATGGATTATGCATTTGGATATGAATATGCGGAGTAGTTTGATGTGACCAAAGAAAACCTTTCCCGACGAGATTTTTTTAAAAAAGGATTAAAGTCGTTGGCTCAAGGCGCCAAGGAAACCGCCACGATTTTATATTCATCGGAAGAACCCATTACGCCCAGCCGAACTCTTGTACGCCCTCCCGGAGCATTACCTGAAAAAGAATTTCTTGAAAAATGCACACGATGTAATGAATGTGTGAAAGTCTGTCCTGAAGAATCCATTATGAAATTTGTCGGCGAAGAATCGCCCCTGCATTTAACACCCATGCTTTCCGTGCGTAAATCACCGTGTGTGCTTTGTGAAGATTTTCCGTGTATCAAAGTATGCGAACCCGAAGCCTTAGTGATGCCGGCTGCACGTGAAGAAGTAAAAATGGGCATAGCGGTGATTAATGAAAAACTTTGTTATGCCTGGCAAGGGGGCCAAGATTGTGATTACTGTATTAAAGAATGCCCCATAGGAGAAAAAGCTATTTATTTTGATGAAGTACGCCGGCCGCATGTATCGTCGGAACATTGTACTGGCTGCGGATGCTGTGAATATATTTGTCCCAGTCGTCAACCGGCGATTGTTGTCGGCACGCGTTAAAAAATTTATTATATTTTTCTTGTATTGCTATAAAACTATGGCACCATACGAATATTCAATTAACTAATATCCAATCAAGGGTATGAACCTCAGGGCAAGCCCTGGACCCTATCAGTCGCAGCGAGCTGCGGGGTATTAAACCCGTTTGGAATTTCGTTAAAGCATCGAAATTCCTCAATAAATTTTAAACCTTGAAAAGGGGAGGGAATTAGATGAAACGTTTAATAGCTTTACTGCTTTTAACATTAATTTTTTGCATAAGTGAAGGGTATGCAGCGGAGTCTCTTAAAGAGGTTTTTACAGAAGGAACGCCTTATATTGATATTCGATTGCGCTATGAACATGTCGAACAAGATGGTTTGATAAATGCAAATTCAAAAACAGCGCGAACACGTTTAGGTTTTAAATCCGATAAGTTTTATAATTTTGTTGGTGTTATTGAAGGAGAAGGTGTTTTTTATTTAGGAAATGATGATTATAACGACACGGTTAATGGTCGTACTGATCATGCCACGGTCGCTGATCCTGAGAATGTACAAGTCAATCAAGCTTATGGAGAATATACAGGAATTCCTGATACAGCGATCAAAGCAGGTCGGCAGGTTATTACGCTGGATGGCCACCGTTTTATTGGCCATGTTGGATGGCGACAAAATAATCAGGTCTTTGATGCCGCGATGATCACGAACTCGTCTATTCCAGACACAACAGCAAAATATGGTTATATCTATAATGTAAACCGTATTTTTGGTGAACAATCCACGGGAGGCGACTGGGGTTCCAAAAGTCATTTCTACCATATTGCCAACACAAGTCTACCCTTTGCTAAAGTTGCCGCGCATGGATACATTCTTGATTTTGGGAGTGATTCCGCCGCAAATTCTAACAAAACATTTGCTGTTAATTTTTCAGGAAAAAAAGAATTAAATGATGATTTTACTTTTAAATATTATGGCGAATATGCCCATCAAACTGATAATGCAGATAACACAACTGATTATGATGCGAGTTATTACCATATAGCTCCAGCCATCGCCTGGAAAAGTCTAACAGCAACAGTAGGTTTTGAAGTCTTAGGCAGTGATGATGGTAAATTTGCTTTTAGGACACCTTTAGCGACTCTGCATAAATGGAATGGTTGGTCAGATAAATTTTTAACAACACCGGCTAACGGGCTTCAAGATTTTTATGTTGATTTAACCTATAAAGTAAAAGATTTAGATGGAAATTTAGAATTTCTTAATGGATTGTTAGCTAAGGTTCAATACCATGATTTTGATGCAGATAATGGAGGTTTGGATCATGGAAAAGAATTCGGCGTATTTCTTAAAAAACCCATTAATAAGAACCTTGTTGTCAGCACAAAATATTCAAATTATATGGCTGATAAGACATCAACTGATACACAAAAAATAACTTTTGATATTGGTATTAAATTTTAATGGTGGAAACGCTCCATCTAAAGTATAGTATTCGCAATACAAATCAAAACTTTTTCAAACTTTAACTTGAGACGAGAGGGGTTCTCTCAAAATGTCTAAATTTGTTGTGCGAATACTATATTACGCTATTTTAAAAGAAAAACGGGGATTATCGGAAGAAAGCATTAACACTCAAGCAGTTACTGCGTTAGATCTTTATCAAGAACTCAAAGATCGACATTCGTTTGATTTATCCTCCAAATCATTAAAAGTAGCGATCAATGATGAATTTACCTCTTGGGATACGCGTTTACAGGCAGAGGATACTGTCATTTTCATCCCGCCGGTAGCTGGAGGCTAGCACTTCATGTTCAATCTCAAAAGTTTACTTAGGAAACCCTGTATGCGTAAATTTATTTTTATTTCTTTAATACTAGTTCTATCAACTTCTTTTGCACAGGCTCAAACCGAGCCAGGCTTATCTGTAGGGGCTGAAGCTCCTAATTTTGAAACAGTGAATTTTAAGGGCGATCCTATTCAACTGGATGATATTACCCAGAAAGGGCCGGTTGTTTTACTTTTTTATCGAGGGAGTTGGTGCCGATTTTGTAATCTTCAACTTCAAGCCTTTCAATCCCGTTTAACGGATTTTGAAAAACGAGGTGTTTCAATTATTGCGATCAGCGTTGATAAACCCGAAAAATCAGCAGAAATGGTGCAAACTAAAGAATTTGGTTTTGAAGTTATAAGTAATCCTGAAGCAGATTTATTAGAACAATATGCTGTCATGTTTCATGTTCCTGAAAAAACCGCCAAGATGTACAAAGAAAAATACCATATTGACCTCGTGGCTGCATCGGGACGCACGGATTATTTGATTGCCGTTCCAGCTGTTTATGTCGTTGATCAAACGGGGACCATTGTTTTTGCCTATGCTAATGAAGACTACAAAGTCCGTAAGAGTCCTGATGAAATTCTTGAAGTGCTAGATAATTTAAGTCTGGCTAACGCTTGGCAAAAGTTGCATGAATAAAGAATTTGAGATCCTTTCCAATCTAAATCCCCAACAGTCCGAAGCTGTGCGTTATGCCGGTGGACCTTTGCTTGTTTTGGCTGGAGCCGGTTCCGGCAAAACACGGATTATTACTTCGCGTATTGTCCACATGATCAATCAAGGTGTTTCTCCGTCAGCCATTTTAGCCGTGACTTTTACGAATAAAGCGGCTAGTGAAATGAAATCACGTGTTTTTGAACATGTTCAATCCCCCGTGTCCATCGGTACATTCCATTCGATTTGTCTAAGAATTTTGCGCAGAAATGCGGAGAGTATTTCACGAAAATCAGATTTTACGATTTACGACGACCAAGATCAACTTGCTGTAATCAAAACATGCATGAAAGAATTAAACATAAATCCAAAGGAGGTTCATCCAAAACACATTCGTGAAGGCATCAGCCGCTGCAAAGATCAACTACAATTTGCTGGGGATCTGGAAGACAAATACGTGGAATATGCAGATCAAATGCTGAATACAATTTATAAATTGTATGAAGAAAAACTCCAAAAATTTAATGGATTAGATTTCGGTGACCTCATAGCTAAAACCGTCCGTTTATTTTCTCGCCGGTCAGATATTTTGGAATACTATCAAAAACGATTTCGGTATATTCTCATTGATGAGTATCAAGATACAAATTATGCGCAGTATATGTGGATAAAACTATTGGCACAAAAGTACAATGATATCACGGTTGTAGGCGATCCTGATCAATCCATTTATGAATGGAGGGGAGCTGATGTCGAAAATATTATGAAATTTGAGTCAGAATTTAAAGGGACAAAAACAATCCGTCTCGAACAAAATTACCGTTCTACGAATACTATCCTGAAGGCGGCGAATGCCGTTATTTCCAATAATTTCCACCGACAACCCAAAGAACTTTGGTCCGATAAAGGTGATGGCCATTTGGTTGAAGTGTGTGATCATGAAGATGAACGGGAAGAGGCTCAGTATTTTGTGCAACAAACTTTAAAATTAAGAAAACAAGGCCATGCCCTAAACGATATGGCATGTTTTTACCGGACGCATGCACAATCGCGCGTATTTGAAGAAGAGCTTATGCGACAGAATATTCCCTACAAAATCGTCGGCGGCGTCAAATTTTATGCCCGTCGTGAAATTAAAGACTTAATGGCTTACTTGCGCGTTGTTCATAACCCTGATGATGAGGTGAGTGTTTTAAGGATTATTAATATCCCAAAACGCGGCATTGGTAAAACTTCCCTGGAGAAGATTAGTAAAGTTAGTCGCGATCAAAACATATCCTTTTTTACAGCTATGACGTATTACATGGAAACAGCTAAAGTTTCAACAAAATTAAGAAATGGACTGACGCAGTTTGTGCAAATGATTCAAAAATTCCGGCAAGCCACGTATAATATTAACTTAAGCCAGCTATTAACCATGATTATGGACGAAACAGGATACGTCACTGAACTAAAAAGTGAAAACACTGTAGAAGCCAAAGTCCGCATGGATAATATTCGTGAGTTTCGCGGCGCCATTGTAGAGTTTCAAGAGTCATTGGATGAAGGCATTACCGGACCCGAAGCCCTGCGCACCTATTTAGAATTGATCAGCCTGCAAACAAGTATTGATAATTGGGATACCACCGAACAAGTCTTAACCTTGATGACCTTACACAGTGCCAAAGGATTAGAATTTCCGATCGTTTTCATGCCGGGTATGGAAGAAGGCCTCTTACCGCATATGAATGCCCTGCAAGCCTCATCCAAAGAAATAGAAGAAGAGCGTCGCTTATGTTATGTCGGTTTCACCCGAGCTCAGGAAAAATTATTCCTCAGCTACGCCAATTACCGCACCTTATTTGGCTACGAACGCACCCAAACCCCCTCAAGATTCCTCAACGAAATCCCCGAACATCTCCTCACCTGTGCCATGAATGATTGTGGTATTGGGCTGTAATAGTGCCCATACGGGTGAAGATTTAAGTTTGAATACGTATCACAATAAATATTGTTGAATGGATGAATTAATACCTATTTGAAACTCTATTTTATGAACTTTTTTTCAATCGATGCAGCGTAATTTCTGGGCGGCAGTTGAAGCGGACGCAGAGGCCGGATGTGCCGGCGCCGCGGGAGGTGTAGCCTTGCAGGGTTTTGTATTGCCATGGGCCGGCGATAAAAGAACTGAACGGTTTGTGCGGAGTATTTTTAATCATGGCGATGCCGCCGGGAAGGCAGACTTGTCCGCCGTGGGTATGTCCACACAAATATAGAGAAATACCGGCCGCCTCAGCGGATTTGATTAATTCCTGCGAATGCGCCAGAAGGATTTTAATGTCGCAGGTGTTGATGTCATTCATGGCTTTTAATAAATCTGCCGATTCATAAAAATGCTCGTCATCAACCCCGGCTAATCCAATCGTTGATTCATCTCGCTGAAGGGGGATAGCTTCATTCACCAGCATCTTCATGCCCGTCGATTCCAATTCCGGCACCATTTCAATAAAATCATGATTACCCAAAATACCGTATACAGGGGCTTTAAGTTTCAACGTATTCACCAGACGCTTAGTGTAAGCAAAAGATTCATGCGTTTGCCCGTACGTTAAAAAACGAAAGTCCCCCGTAATGACACAGACATCGTAATTTAATTGACTTACCTTATTGACTAATGCTCGGCCGCAATCAAACATACCATCGATATGCAAATCTGAGAGATGAAGAATAGTAAACCCGTCAAAGGCGGGAGGCAAGTGCGAGATCGCGACATCGTTTTCCACAATCTCAAAATTAATCGAATTTATAAAACCTCTTCGGAGAAATCGCGTTGTCTTAAGCAAAAACTGAAGGAGCGGCACGAGAAAATGCATGTTTTCCCAGTACACATGGAACCCACCACGAAACTGAAAGGCCTGATGCTGTTGCTGTCGTTTTATACGCTTTTCTAAATGCGCAGCATCAAATCGTTCTTTTAATTGTTTTAAAATGTATTCATCCATAACCACTACAAGTATACCCTTCTTAAAAATAAAATCCAAATTTTTTATGAATGTTTACAAAACAATTACATAACTATTTGTTATCAAACGAATAAGTAAAAAATATGTAACTATTTATTTACATAATACTTATGCCATAGTACGATTAATTTACTTTTTTAAGCCTTCTTTATAAATATAAACTTCGTTAAATATTAGATAGACAACGTTTTAATGAACTCATCAAAAAAATATTACTGGCCAATTATCATCGTTTTTGTATTACTGGCATTGAGTTTTGTTCTTGATATGTGGGGAAAACCTATCAAAATTAAACAAAATCCAACCGTTGATTCAAAATTTTTATCCCACGATACTGTACGTGATCCGTTAGTCCATGGCGCAAAAATTGAGCAAGCAGGATTTAAATACAATTGTAATGAGTGTCATGCTTATCTACAACCTCCCGAGACCCCTAAAAAATTAATCGGTGCGCATCAGCACATTGTTCTTAAACATGGTATCAATGATAATTGCTTCAAGTGTCATCATCGTACAAAACGGGAATCATTAGTCGACATTTATGGCACAGAAGTGCCGTTTAAACAAAGTGCTCAATTGTGTCAAAAATGCCATGGACCAAAATACCGAGATTGGAAGGCTGGTGTCCATGGACGGCCAAGTGGCTATTGGGATAAGACTAAAGGGGAGACAATAAAACCGACCTGTGCCGCCTGTCACAATCCTCATGCACCAAAATTTCAACCAATTGAGCCGGCACCAGCACCGGCAGGAAATCATTAAGAATATGAGCGAAGAAAATAAAGAAAACAATGACAATCCTTTAAATACTGGACCGATAAGCCGTAGAGATTTCCTTAAGCGCGGGGCTGTTTTAACCTCCGGTATTACAGCTATGGTGGCCGCCCTTTCGCCATTGAAACAGCTTGAAGATACATTTGATATGGAGGAGTTTGTTCAGAAACATTACAAAGAATTAACCCCAAAAGAAATGGAAGGGGTTTTAAAACGCATTGCTAAAAAAGTCGAAAAGAAATATGGAACAACCCCAAACGTCCAAGATATCAAACCACAAGAAGGGGTGGAATTTTCCTATGCCTTAAATCTTTCCCGTTGTATTGGATGCCGTCGTTGCGTGCATGCCTGTGTTGATGAAAACAATCAATCACGCAGTCCTGAAGTCCAGTACATCCGTGTCTTAAAAATGCCACAGGGAACCATGGATATGGAAAAGGGTGACCATCATTACAATGTAAAGAAAGTACCCGAAGAAGGACATTTTTATATGCCGGTTCAATGTCATCAATGCGAAAAACCACCCTGTGTTAAAGTTTGTCCCGTTGAAGCGACTTGGCAAGAACCAGATGGCATCACGGTTATCGATTACGACTGGTGTATCGGTTGCCGGTATTGTGAAGCAGCCTGTCCTTATTGGGCCAGACGATTTAATTTTTCCGAGCCTTCCATTCCTAAAGAAAAGATAAATCCAAACATGAATTATTTATCTAATCGTCCCCGATCTAAAGGGGTTATGGAAAAATGTCATTTTTGTTTACAACGGACACGCGAAGGAAAACTTCCCGCGTGTTTAGAAGTTTGCCCAACAGGGTCGCGAACATTCGGTAATATTTTGGATCCTGAAAGTGAAATTTCCTATATATTGAAAAACAAACGTGTGTTTGTTTTAAAAGAAGAGGCAGGGACTCTGCCGAGATTTTTTTATTACTTTGATAAATAATGGCTAAAGCACTCCTAAATTATATCTCTTTTCTTTGCCGATGCGTTGCCATCAGCTTTAAAGGTTCAACTAGGTTTTATGCCTGGATGACATTCTTAACGGTTTTAACGCTTATTGGATTGAATGCCTACTGTAAACAACTTGTGCATGGTTTGCATATGACGGGGATGACGGATCAAGTTTCTTGGGGCGCTTACATTGCCAATTTTACATATTTAGTCGGTATGGCTGCTGCAGCCGTCATGCTTGTGATTCCGGTATATTTATACAAAAATAAAGAGTTAGAAGACGTTGTCATTATTGGTGAACTTTTTGCCATTGCCGCCATTATTATGGCTCTTTTATTTGTAGTGGTGGATTTAGGTCGTCCAGACCGATTTTGGCATTTAATTCCGTTTATTGGAAAATTTAACTGGCCAATTTCCATGCTGAGTTGGGATGTTGTTGTTCTTAATATTTATCTTCTTTTAAATATGCATGTATGCGGTTATTTGCTTTACATGCGCTACTTAAGACGTAAGCCGACCAAAGCATTCTATTTACCCTTTGTGTTTATTTCCATTATTTGGGCTGTTAGCATTCATACGGTGACCGCATTTTTATTTGCCGGATTAGGAGGGCGTCCATTTTGGAATACGGCTATTTTGGGACCACGCTTTATTGCGTCAGCCTTTGTTTCCGGTCCGGCTTTTATTGTCTTGTCGTTACAGTTTATTCGACGTTTTAGCGATTACAAAATTGCAGACCAAGCTTTATTTACATTGCGTAAATTAATGCAAGTGGCTATGCTCATCAGCTTTTTTCTATTCTTAAATGAATTTTTTGTTGAACTTTACACCGATTCTTTGCATGTAGCGTCCATGCAATATTTATTTTTTGGTTTGCATGGCCACAATGCATTAGTGCCCTGGATTTGGACAGCGATTGCATTTAATTTTACGGCTTTAATTTTATTTGTTTTACCAGCTTCGCGGAGTATTAAATGGCTTAACTTAGCTTGTATTTTATCGGTAGTCGGCATATGGATTGAAAAAGGGATGGGGCTTATTATCCCGGGATTTATTCCAACACCTTTGGGAGAAATTGTGGAATACACGCCTTCATGGAATGAAATATTGATTTGTGTCGGTATTTGGGCTTTTGGATTTTTGATTTATACAATTTTATTAAAAACATCGATTCCTGTATTACTAGGTAAGTTGCATATTAAACATAAAGAGGCAAAGAAGTAAGAGGCAAGAGGCAGAGAAAAAAACTATAAAATAAAAAAATTCTTTAATTTTTTTATCTTTGCTTCTTATCTCTTTGATTTTTACTTCTCTTAAAAAAGGAGGATGGCATGAAGCAAAAAATTTTAACATTTATTATCGGAACGGTTTTTGTTCTATGCGTTTCACAAGCCCAAGCCGGCATGTTCGGGCCAAGTGAAAAAACTGCTCAGACAAAAAAATGTCTGGACTGTCACAAAACAGAAACCCCGGTTATTACCCAACAATGGGGTGCCAGCAAACATTATCGAGGTAATGTTGGATGTTTTGAATGTCACAACGCAGAAAAAAATGACAAGGATGCATTCAAGCATTATGGAGAGTATATTTCAACAATTGTTTCTCCTAAAGATTGTGCCCGTTGTCATCAAAAGGAAGTTTCTGAGTTTGAAGATTCTCACCATTCTAAGGGCGCACGAATTCTTGGTTCCTTAGACAATCGTTTGGCCGAGGTGGTCGAAGGAAATAATCAGTTTGTGACCCCTGGTTTTCCTGAAGGGAATTCATCGGCTGCAGTTAATGGCTGTTGGCAGTGTCATGGGTCAGAAGTAAAAGTACTTTCTGGAGGAAAACTAGATCCTGCAACATGGCCAAACTCCGGTATTGGACGGATTAACCCGGATGGTTCTGAAGGTTCTTGCTCAGCCTGCCATTCTCGTCATCGATTTTCTGTTGAACAAGCCCGTAATCCAGAAAATTGTGGTAAATGCCATATGGGACCGGATCATCCACAAATTGAAATTTATGAAGAGTCAAAGCACGGCATTGCATTTCATGCCAATAAAGACAAAATGAATATGGCCAATGAAAAATGGGTTCTAGGAGAAGATTACAATGCTGCTCCGACGTGTGCCACATGCCATATGAGTGCAACGCCTGATCAAGACGTCACACACGATGTAGGGTTACGTATCAGCTGGAATAACCGCCCAATTACATCAATCCGTCCTGAAGTATCTGATGCTAAAATGGGATTGCCTGGAAAAGATATTTTATGGGAAGAACGCCGGGCTAATATGAAAAATGTATGTTTAAATTGTCACAATCAATCTTATGTAGATAATTTTTACACTCAATATGACAGCTTAATTGAACTCTACAATGAAAAATTTGCTAAACCTGGGAAAGCGTTAATGGCTTTAGCTAAACCTTTGCTTAAACCAGTTGTGTTTGGAAACAAACTTGATTTTATCTGGTTTGAAATTTGGCACCATGAAGGCCGTCGAGCTCGTCACGGGGCTTCAATGATGGGCCCAGATTATACACATTGGCATGGAACTTATGAAGTTGCCAAAAACTTCTACACTGAATTAATTCCAGAACTAGAAGAGCTTGCCGAAAAATACCTTCATTCTAACATTGAAGAAAAAAAGGCTCAGGCTAAAAAATTACAATCAAAAATTAATGAAGTTCTAAACTCTGATGATCATAAATGGTATATTAATAAAATGGATCCTGCAGAGATGCAAAAACGGAAAGCTGCACAGAAAGAGTTTAAGGAAAGATATTCAAAATAAGAGAATCAGAGAGGTAAAGAGGTAAGAAGCAGAGATAAAAAACAGAGAATAACTTACTCTAAAAAAAGCAGTAAAATATAGAAACAAGCCTCAGAGAAATAATAAGGTCAATTAATTTAATTTTGTTTTTTCTCTGCACCTTTGTTTCTTACACCTCTGCTTCTTTAAAAAACAATGCCAATATCCAGTCTAATCATAAAAACACAAAAACAAGAAATCCAAAAGGTGGCCGATGAATTGCGCCGACTTAAAGGAACGATTGTTTCTGATGTACTAGATGAAAATATTGTGGTGGTAACCGAAACTGAAGATCGTAAAGAAGATAAATCGCTTTGGGACCAAATGGAAAAAATCTCTGGCGTTATGCAAGTCGATTTGATTTACCATAACTTTGAAGATGCTGAAGAGAATCAAGAGGCAAAGATACAAGAAGCAGAGATAAAATAATATTATTTTTTTGTTTTTTCTCTGCTTCTTGCTTCTATACAACTTGCTTCTTGTTAGAGAGGAGTTAACAAATGACTAATTTTACCCGTCGAGAATTTCTTAAAATGTCCGCACAGATGGCCGCATTGGCGGCATTAGGGTTAAGTACTCTAAACTCTACTGTTGCCGAGGCTGAAGAAGTGGCTGATGGTTTAACCTGGCAAAAAGCACCTTGCCGTTTCTGTGGAACAGGATGTGGTGTCATGGTAGGTGTTAAAAAAGGGCGTGTTGTAGCTGTTCAAGGTGATCGCGAAAATCCTGTTAACCGCGGTTTATTATGTGCCAAAGGATATCATGTTGGTGCGGCCTTGTATGGAGCCGATCGTTTAAAACGGCCTATGCTGCGCAAAGGTGGAAAACTCCAACCGGTTTCATGGGATCTAGCCATTAACACAATAGCTGATAAAATCGTCGAAGACCCCACACGCTTTGCCATTTATGGTTCCGGTCAATGGACCATTCCCGAAGGCTTTACCGCCATGAAATTTCTTAAAGGTGGGTTAGGAAGTAATCACATTGATCCTAATGCCCGACTGTGTATGGCCAGTGCCGTGGTTGGATTCATCAAGACCTTTGGCGTAGATGAACCTTCCGGATGTTACGATGATTTAGATAGTTGTGATACGGTCATCTGTTGGGGGAATAACTGGGCGGAAATGCATCCGATTTTATATTCCCGTTTTATCGACCGCAAAAATAAATTTGAGAAAGTTACTATGGTCGATATGGCCACACGCCGAACACGCACAACGGAAGCCGCAGACCATTACATTGAATTCCGCCCCCAATCTGATCTCGCTATTGCCAACGGTATTTGTTATCTGCTTCTTAAAAATAAAACTTACGATGCAAAATTTGTAGCCGAACGGGCACGATTTAAATCGAACGATGGAAAAGATATTACTTTAGATCAATACTTCGAATTTCTGAAAGATTACACCCCGGAAAAAGTGTCCAAAATATCGAATGTGCCTGTCGGGCAGATTAAAATGTTGGCGGATATTTTTGCTGATCCCAAACGCAAAGTTGTATCTTTGTGGTGCATGGGCATGAATCAGCACACACGGGGAACGTGGATTAATAATCTTGTTTATAATGTCCATCTTCTAGCTGGAAAAATCGGAAAACCAGGCAGCACGCCATTTTCCTTAACGGGTCAACCCAGTGCCTGTGGCACATGTCGAGAAGTCGGAACATTGGCACATGCCTTACCCGGTGGCCGTGTGGTTAAAAATGAAGGACACCGCAAAGAGGCCGAAGAATTATGGAATCTCAAGCCTGGCACGATCAATCCAAAACCCGGATTTCATACGGTTAAAATGTTTAAGGCCTTGGCCTCAGGGGACATTACCGGTATGTGGGTTCAAGTGACTAATCCAGGCCAGTCCATGCCGAATTTAAATTTGACCCTTCAAAAGGCAAATGATCGTTTTTTTGTGGTCTCAGAGATCTATCCAACGGCTACTACAAAATATGCCGATGTTGTTTTACCGTCATCTACCTGGGTTGAAAAAAATGGTCTTTTTGGCAATACAGAGCGTCGTACACAGCAATGGTTCAAGATGATTGAACCTCCAGGTGAAGCGCGGGATGATGTCTGGCAGATGTTAGCCGTAGCCCGTAAGTTGTACGAAAAAGGCTTTGAAGGCATGAAAAATAAAGACGGTGAATTTTTATTTACCATGCGTGATGAAAAGGGTAAAGAAATTCACCATTGGAAATGGGATGTTTACAAAAAACATAATATCGATAAAATCCTTTTTGAAGAATATCGCCCTTTTACAACTAAGAAACATAAAGATATTGCCCCGTACGATGTATATGTTGAAAATCGTGGTTTACGATGGCCCGTGGTTCAAAATGGCAACGGTCAATGGAAAGAAACCAAACGACGCTTTGTGGAAGGCGAAGATCCTTTTGTAGAAAAAGGGGACGGCATTTCTTTTTACATGGCCAAGGCTGGCGACAAAAAAGCTATTATTTGGGCACGCCCGTATGAAGCCCCACCCGAGGTGCCCGATGAACAATATCCATTTTGGTTGTGTACAGGACGCGTCCTTGAACATTGGCATACCGGTACAATGACCGGCCGTGTTAAAGAATTAAAAAATGCCATGCCGCATGCCTTTGTGGATATTCATCCAGCGGATGCCGAAAATCTCGGTGTCTACAATGGAGACCGTGTACGCATTAAATCCCGACGAGGATCCATAACACTTCCGGTGTCAGTCAACGGTCGTTCCGTGCCACAAAAAGGTTTAGTTTTTGTTCCATTTTTCGATGAAGCCAAATTGATTAACCAAGTGACCTTAGAAGCCTATTGTCCTTTGTCTAAAGAGCCAGATTATAAAAAATGTGCGGTTTTAATTGAGAAAGTTTAACATATGAAAAAATATAAAAACGTATTTCTCACCCTATTCTTACTTGCGGCTGCAATAGTTGTATTAGTAAAACCATCTGTCGTAACGGCTAAAAAACAATTAACGCCGGTTAAAGAACTTTCGAAACGGGAAGACCTACGTGCGTTTTACACGGCCCCACCCGTCATTCCTCATGAAGTAACAGATAACCGGGGGAATAAAGAATGTTTGTATTGCCATAACGAGGTTCTTAAAATTGAAAATCGTTTTTCTGTTAAAACACCTCATCCGCAATTTACAAATTGCCAACAATGTCATGTGCAAAGGCTGAAGCCGGAGACACCTGTTGCTTCTACATGGCAAGGCTTAAAAGAACCAAAACAAGGGACAAGGGCTCATGAAGTTGCACCACCAACGATTCCACACCGTATTTTTTTAAGAGAAAATTGCAACACATGCCACGGCGCAAAAAATCCGAATAAAGTTATGCGTGGCCCACATCCTGAACGCTCAAACTGCATGCAATGTCATGTAAAAGGGCCAAGGAGGGAATTTTGACAAAATTAACCATTGAAGATGGTCGTAATGCCTTAACAGGCCATATTTATGAAAAGGCACTTGCGATTCAAAAAAAATATGGTAATGTAAGTGAATACAACACCTTATGTGAATTGTTGAAAGATTCCGATTTTGTACGCTACCCGACGCGCGTTGAATTTAATTCCGCTCTTATTGAACGAGGCACATTTGCTACGGCACGGTTGGTATCTGACAAACCGTCTGACGGTTATGTCATATTTGTCCATTCCTATTTTAAAGACAAATTAGAATATGTGCCGCCGCTTGTTTTGTATCATTTGGTAACAGTGAATTACGGTGATTTTGCCTCGTCTACGGATGCCGAACTTTTCGGAGCGACCATTTTAGGTTTAGAAAAAGAAGAATATTATCAATTTATTTGTCAATTAGCAGATCAAATAGAAATATGAACATTATCACCATAGGTATTAATCACAAACACACCCCCATCGCTATTCGGGAAAAGTTTTATTTAACCGAAACCGAGCGCGACCTACTTTTAAGTGACCTTAAAAATAATCCGGCCGTCATTGAAGCTTTTGTACTTTCGACATGTAACCGCATTGAAATTTATGCCCATGTTTTGGATGTTCAAATGGATTTAACACCCTTTCTTAAGTTAATCTTTCAAATTAAAAAACAAATCATGCAACAAGATTTGCTGGAACATTTTTACCATTACCGAGGACAAGCGGCCATTGAACATCTTTTAACGGTTGCGACAAGCCTTGATTCTATGGTGATTGGCGAAAAACAAATTTTGGGACAGGTCAAATCTGCCTTTGAAAGAGCACGAGAGAGAGGCCTTTTTGGAAAATATTTCAACATCCTTTCCAACTCAGCCATTCGTGCCGGCAAAAAAGCGCATAATGAGACGGATATCAGTCATGGCGGTTCATCTGTCAGCTGGGCTGCGATTGCCAAGGCGCAAGAAATATTTGGTTCGTTAAAAGATAAATCTATTGTCATCATCGGTGCCGGAAAAATGAGCAAATTAGCGGCCGGACAAGTTCAAAATAAAGACTTTAAAAAGCTGTATCTCATGAATCGCACACAAGCGAATGCTGAGAAATTAGCTCAACAATATGGTGGGGAGGCCGTCGGTTTTTCAGATATTAAGGAAATTCTTACTTTGATTGACATCTGCATCTGTTCAGCCGGCGCTCCACATCATATTTTAGATAAAGATACTGTACAAAAAATCATGAAATTACGTGAAAACCGCCCCTTATTATTCATCGATATCTCCATGCCCCGCAATATCGATCCAAAAGTGGCCGAAATCCCAGGCATCCAACTTTACACTATTGACGACCTCCAAGAATTCGTCAACCACAGCATGAAAAGACGCGAAAAATCCATCCACCAAGTCCAATCCATCATCCGCAGCAAAATCAGTGAATTTTCTGAAAAAATCGAGAAAATTCAGCCTGCATTACAGTCATAACTCATTAAAATTAAATGTAATTACATCTTTATTTAAAAAAAATACGTTTTTTTGGCCCCAGACCTTGTTTTTTGGCTTCTCAATATGTTATAGTTAAAATATAGCCATTTTTTGAAAAGAAAGCCTTTTCTTTGAACAACTTATCAAATAACTATACTTTCAGGAGAACAAAACCATAATAACCAAAATTCATCAAACGAAAACACATTTAGCATACCGCCTGTTATCCGCCTTTGTAGCCCTAACCTTTGCCTTCAGCCTCATCATACCGCCTTCATCTATATACGCCCAAAGCGTGCCACAGACTGTGCTTAATCTGCCGGTGCCTGGCGTAATGATATCGGCTACATCAACTTTCACTCCAGCGATTATTCAAGGTGTAACAATACATCCGGATAATCCTCTATTATTTGATTTTATTTTGGATCCAGGAGATTCCAATCTTCAAGAGGAAGAATTGAAAGATGAAGCCACCAAACTTATCAAATATTTTCTGGCTTCACTAACTGTAAAAGAAGAAGACTTCTGGGTGAACCTTTCTCCCTATGAAAAAGACCGCATTATCCCGCAAGCATTGGGTGATACAGAAATGGGTCGTGATATGCTTGCACAGGATTATCTCTTAAAGCAGCTAACTTCTTCATTAATGTATCCGGAGGAGGAAATAGGTGAAGAATTTTGGCAAAGAGTACATGAAAAAGCCTATGAAAAATTTGGCACAACCGATATCCCCATGAATACCTTTAATAAAATTTGGATTGTACCGGAAAAAGCAGGCATCTATGAACATGAAACTAGCGCCTTTGTTACCGATACTCACCTAAAGGTTATGTTAGAAGAAGATTATGTAGCATTACAAGAGAATCTTGGTGTTGAAGAATATGGCCTTGATAGTATTACCAAGGAAGAGTCTACTATCATCAGTGGTGTTTCTTCAGAAGTAATTCGTGATGTTTTGCTTCCTGAGATAGAAAAAGAGATTAATCAGGGGGCAACCTTTGCTAATCTGCGCCAAATTTATAATTCTATGCTCCTTGCCACATGGTACAAGATGAGGATCAAAGAAAATCTTTTAGGTAAAGTCTACGTAGACCAGAGCAAAACCAAAGGTATTGATACAGATGACAAACAGATTAACCAAAAAATTTATACTCAATATCTTGAAGCATTCAAAAAAGGTGTGTATGACTACATGAAGGAAGACTATAACCCTAATACGAAAGAAATTATTCCCAGAAAATATTTTTCAGGTGGGCACGATATTGTACACGTACGAGATAAAATTAAACTCAAGACTGATGATGCCGCCCTTGCTCAAGAAATTGCGATTGATTCTGAGGAAAAAATTACGATTAGAGCCGGTTTGGAAGAACATAATAAAAAAATAACCGTGGCTATTAAAAATTTTGATAACGCAGCATTGACTATTCTTGATCATCCATTAAAAGATAGTATCAAAGAGGAAACAAGAAAAGATAAATTAGTCGGTCGTTGGGTGAAAGATGCCGAAGTTTCTTACTATAAAATGCTTAATCTTTTTCTTCCTACTTTTTTAGATCAACATAAGAATAAACTAGAGACAATAAAAGATAAAATTGAAACGGTCGCTGATTATTTAAATAGAGAATTTAGCAAAGAAATGGAAGAAGACGGTGTAAAAATTGAAGGAGCTTATAATCTTGAATATGTTAAAAAAGTTATTGAAGCAGAAATGAAGTATACAATCTATAAACCAAAACTTGAGAATTTAGAAAAAATAAAAGGAATGCATGATCGAAAAGAAATTTTCCCAAATGAAATTAAGCTTAATGATCAATATAAATTAACAATTCCGAAAGGTCTAAAGGTATTTAGCACAGGAGTTTGGCCTCAAAAAATTGATCCTTACACGACTGGACATGATGAAATGGGAACAAATTGGATACTGTTGCACAGTTTATCGACGGTTTTTTACATTGGCGATAAACTTGATTTTAGAAAAGACGAATTAAGTTCTATTTATCTTCGTGAACCAATAATAAAAAGAATGGAAGAAAATGGATTATCACCTCTGATACGATATCTTCCCATTATGGAAACAGATCAAGATGTGTGGGGTAGCGTGGGAGAACAAACCTTTCTTTTCAAAGTGCTTCCTAAAATTGTTGAAACTAATTTGAAAGATATAATGAATTTATTGTTGTTCGAACTAGGTTATGGGGCTGGCGTGGATCATATGCAAATGTTTTATGAAAATAAAGATGGGACTCCAAATCTAAATAAACCTGATGTTCCTGGAATTTTCTTTAATTTTGTTAAAACTATTCTTGATGTTTATGCTCAGGGTGACAAAAATCACCAATATTATAAATTAGCCCAACTTTTGGCTCCACTCTTTTTAAGCGGAAAACTAAAAATACCTTTATTTTTTTCAGGACGCGATGCGGATCGAACAAAATTTACTCCAGAGCAACTTCAGTCTGTCATAGATAAGGTTAATACTCTCGTTGATGATCAGGGGAAGCCCATAATTAAAATTGCTTATAAATTTCAAAATCCTGCTATTTCTTCTACAGATATCAGAAAGAATAGACTTTTTTGGAAATTGCCTGATCCTGTAAAATCCGCGATACAAGCATTTAAATTCCCTCGATGGGGATATGAAATAACTAAAGAAGATGGTGATTTAGAAAACCAACAAAATCAAGTGGCCGAAGAACTTAAAGTAATTTTTAATCAATATTTTACAGGAGTACTTGACCAAGGTTTTATTAAAAATACTATTCGTGAAAAATTAAAGAATGCGCTGGGAATAGCCTTAAATGAATTTGACGCCCATTTTCTCAATGAATTGTTAATAGGGTATACGCTCAAAAAAAGAGATGATGAGAAAGGTCAACCTACGGAATCACTTATTACTTTCGATCATCTTAACGAACGCGGGACAAGGGTGTTAAAGGAGTATAAAGAATTAATAAATAAACATAATATAGATAAAAATGGAGAAGAAGAACTTTTAAATTTTATAATAGAAGTCCAAACTGAACTTCTTGCCCCAAGAAGCGTTGAAATTTATGAAAAAGGTTCACAAATAATTCCAAAGGAAACTGTTGATGTAGTTGGCCAAAATAGGGTTGACACTATTATAAAAAATACAACTGACTTTCTCGTTGATAACGCTTCTATTGCGACTATTAATACAACTGGTGGTATTAATTTTAATCCGGCACAGTATGATTTACAGATTAAGCGGGATATGAGCGGGGCACCTTTACCTTTTGAAATGCAGCCTTTTGAAAATATTAATGTTGATGGTTTTATTCCTTACATTATCCAACTCGGCCCGGCCAATGTCCCGGCTATCCTTGGGCTTTCCACACCCTGTTCAGATCAGGAAGAGCAAGACCAGGATTGTGATAATAATACTCCACAGGGACCCAAGCCTGTAGAAGTGAGTTATCAATATTATCGGGATCCTATGGATGCAAGGCAGGATCACGACTATCTTTCTCTTATTTGAGCAAGATATTCTTTACTGTTACTGCTGAACAAGATGAGGAAACTAAATGATCTCCACTCGCTTACCAAACAGACTGGTGGTTTTCGTTATTATTCCGGCTTTTTGTTTCAGCTTGATTATTTTCCCGCCAACATCCTACGCTCAAAACGTTCTTAACCTTCCACAACTGGGAAGTATGGTTTCTATGAGTCCCGGCTTTAATCCAAGCATCATTCGAGGAATCACTGTCCACCATGATAATCCATTACGCTTTGATTTTATAGTGGATCGGGGTGATAACCAACTTGACGGTGAAGCTCTAAAGGAACACGGACTAAGGATGGTCAAATATTTCTTAGCCGCACTGACGGTTCCTGAGAATGAATTGTGGGTTAACCTTTCGCCTTACGAAAAAAATCGAATAATACCGGATACTTTAGGTCGAACAGAAATGGGGCGAGATCTTCTTGCGCAGGATTATTTACTCAAACAACTAACCGCTTCTTTTATGCATCCGGAGGAAATATTAGGCAAAGATTTTTGGGATAGAATTCACAAAAAAACTAGAGATATGTTTGGAACGACGGAAATCCTGATCAACACTTTTAATAAAGTTTGGATTGTGCCGAAAAATGCAATTGTGTACGAAAATGGGCCAAGTGCATTTGTTTCCAATAGTCATCTGACAGTGATGTTAGAGCAAGACTATTTAGCATTACAAAAAGAAAATAATGTGGAATCTCTTAATGGCGTTGTTGCAGATATTATGAGAGATGTATTATTGCCTGAAATTGAAAAAGAGGTTAATGAAGGTGAACATTTCGCAAAGTTAAGGCAAGTATACAATTCAATGATTCTTGCGATGTGGTACAAGCGAAATTTGAAAAAAACACTTTTAGGCCACGTATATGTTGATAAAAATAAGGCAAAAGGAATTGATACCGACGATAAAGAAATCAAACAAAAAATTTATGATCAGTATATTGAAGCCTTCAAAAAAGGAGTTTACAACTTTATTAGGGAAGATTATGACACGACAACACACGAGATTATTCCAAAGAAGTATTTTTCAGGAGGAATGGTTAAACCAGAGCATATGACGATTGAACCTGATTATGCACAACTTGCCCCAGATAATGAGGTACCCATTATAAATGAAATTGGAAATTTAGCTGTTTTGACAGTCCAAGGGTATGAACTCGGATTAGAATCGAATATTACAGCGGCTAAGTCGAATAAAGAATTCAAGGGGTCAGCAGGAAATTTTTTAAAAGAATTAGAACTAAACGAAAATCAAAATTTATTAAATAGACTTTTATCGGTGGAAGGCGTCGCTTATTCAGAAATATTAAAATTTCGAGAACCAGATGCTCAAAGGGCATCTGTGGCTTTAGAGTTGCAAATCTTGGCCGAGACAGTTTTTGAACGGTATACAAAGAATGGTAAAAGTTACTATCGGTTCAGGACGGATATTCGTGAACTTCAAATATCACTTGCTGATACACGAAAACTTTTGAATGCAATAAGAAGTATTGATTTTGGAAGAAATGCAAAAATCAGAATTGGAGTCCGGGGCGAAACCAGACCATTCCATCGTGGAAATCCAAAGAAAGATTTAACGGTTGAACAATTAGATACACTTAAAGGGCGGGTTGATGTGCTTATTTTTAAAGCCAAAGGTGTTCAAGAGGAATTGCTGGCTTTGGTTGATGAAAACGGAAGATATCTGCGGGCTATCCCAAAATCTCAAAGGGAAACAAATAAGAACCCAGGTGAGTTTACACAAGGTTCAGTGATTATTGTCACTGATCGACAAGGAAATATTTTAATGCAAGAACGCTCAGATTATAAAATGCAAGGTATTACAAATTTTGGACCTATGGATTGGACGGTCGGTGGTCATCGTAATCCTGGTGAAACAGTAGAAGAAACTGCTTTACGAGAAGGGGGGGAAGAGACTCGAGGAAAAATTAATTTTAAATCAGAGCAATTATTTGAAATTGATCAGCGTGCTGTCAACCCTGAGCAGGATACCCGCTGGGTACGAAGGACGTATGTTTATGTTGCCACGGATAATGAAAGAGAATCCATCAACCAAAATATGGCAGGAAAAAATTGGAGTACGAATGCCAATGCAGAAGTCAAATCTTTTGCATGGTGGTATCCTGATAAATTTGAAGGATCGCTAGACAAAAAGTCATGGTCAACAGTTATAGACTTGTTACGTGATCTACCCAATTTTAATGAAATCATTCAAAAAACAATTGCTTTGTCTGGAAGTGAAAATGATTCTGCACAAATCGCACCAGTATTATTAACATTACGAAATACTTTATTAAGAATAAATTTTGATAAAACTGATGCAAGGTCACATATGTTAGATGCAAGAAAAATCATTGATGATATTGCAGTAAATTTTGATATTACTTTGGATTATTTAGAACAACTTCGTCAAGCGAAGAATCAAAAAAGAGGTGGCTTTGAAGAACGCATCATTTTGGATACTAAAGATGGGGAGGATGGAAAAGCCACGCCCGTGAGAAAATTAGTTCGTAACAAAATTCCACAAATGATGGTTAAAAATGGACAGAAATTTGTGATACATTTTGCCAGTATGGAAGAATATCAAAACGAATTGTTCGCTAAATTATTTGAAGAATTTATGGAAGTCCAGAAAGCTGCAAGCAAAGGAAATGCGGATGCGTTGAGTGAGGAGCTGGCTGACCTTTTAGAAGTCATTGCTGCCGTGGAAAATCAAATCTCTTTTAAAAGTCTTTATTCACCAACTGTTGTAGCATTAGCTTCCTTAAGGCATTATTTTCCAGAGAAATTAAATCAAATTGAGGGAGAAGAGACTGCTCTCAATTGGATTAACGAATGGTTTATTTCAGAAAATATTTATTCCGGGAAAAATGTAAATGTTCAGTTACCCAAAAATACTCCAGCGTCAATAATTATAAGTCTTGATAAAAATTTAGTAGATCATTTTGATTTATCATTTATTCAAGATGCCTCAACTCTTACAAAATCTGTTGGTGGGATCGATTTGAATCCTGTATTTCTTGACCTACAATTTAGAAGAAATTCTAAAGGAGCCCTCCTACCTACAGATCAACAGCCGATTTATGATGTGTCAATAGAAGGAATTTTACCGGTTATCATCAATCTTACACCAGCGACACACTTGCTTTTAGAGGTTTCGCAAATAAATTAGGTGAAGAATATACCTACAAAATCAAAGTTGACAAACAACGAAGCATATTACATAATTAATTAGAGATAATTAGAACTAATTAGTTGTGATGAATATTAAGAAAGGTTGATTATGACAATAAATACTATACCGGCTTTAAAAGCACGTACACATTTTGGAGAAATTATGAAACGTTCATTTAAAAATGGAGAACACTTTGTTGTTGAAAAATCAGGTATTCCCATGATTGCTATCATTAATGCTAAAGAATATGAAGAATATACGCGAATTATGGGGAGCCGAGAGGAACATTTTAAAATTATTGACACAATACGAAAGAAAGCTCCTAATATTCCTTCGCATGAAATAGAAAACGATATCAACGAAGCTATTACGAATGTGCGAAAGTCAAAGCGTGCTTAAAGTTGTTATTGATACAAATAATTTTGTGAGTAGCCTTATTAACAAACGAGGGCTTTCCGCCCAATTGATTGATTTCTGGAGGCATGGGTATTACACACTTGTCATATCCGATGAAATTCTTGAAGAAATACAACGGGTTTTAACATATCCCAAAATTTTCAAAAAGTATAATTTATGCAAAACAGATATTAAGCAGTTTATTTATACCTTAACTGAAGAAGCAACAATTTTACCTGTAGCATCTCAAGTAAACATTGTCAAAGAAGATCCCGATGATAATAAATTTCTAGCATGTGCCATAGATGCACAGGCAGACTATATTATATCTGGAGATCAACACCTGCTAAAACTTAAAAAATATCAAAGTATTCCAATTCTAACAGTAAGAGAATTTCTTGAGCTGTTAAAGAAAATGCCTAAATAAAAGAAAATCTTGCCTTTGCAACGACTTATGGTAATATTTGGACATGTTGATTTCGAGTTTTCAAGACCATCCTTACCTTACACTCTCACTTTTAGCTGTTTTAATTAACATTCCCCTCGGGTACATTCGTGAAAACTGTCCAAGATTTTCGTTCAAATGGTTTTTTTGGATTCATGCGTCTATCCCGTTTATTGTGTATTTACGTATTGCTTTGGGGACAAGTAAGTTGTTTATTCCGATGAGTATTTTTTTGGCAATCATTGGGCAGATGATTGGAAGTCGTTGGCGGCATAAGACAATGACTACGCAGGAATGGGACAAACTCAATCAGATAGATTTAACCGTAAACGAACCTCGTAGGTTCGGAAATCCGAACCTACGAGGTTCGTTTACGGTTGTGCTTTTGAACATGGGGGGGCCGCGGACTAATGAAGATGTTCGGGATTTTCAGATTCAGTTGTTTTCTGATGCGCGGCTTATTCGGTTTCCGCTTTCGAAATTATTGCAGCCTTTATTTGCTCGTTTGCTATCAACCCTCCGCAATCACAATGCCAAAGCCCGTTATCAACTTATCGGAGGTGGCAGCCCTATATTTAAATCAACGAAACAGCAGGCCCAGGCTTTGGACAAAGAATTAAAACAGCGAGGCATCAAGAACACCAACGTAACTTTTTCATTTAATTACAGTGAACCCTTGCCTGAAACAACTATTGAAGAGGTCAAGAAATCCGGAAAAGAATACATCTTACCTTTAAGCCTTTATCCGCATTATTCCGAAGCAACCACTGGTTCTAATATTCATTATTTAAAAAAGGCCGCACAAAAAATTTATCCAGAAGTTCAATTTTTGCCTACGCCATCTTATTATTTACATGACGGCTACATTCAGGCTTTTGTGGATCGGATTCATGAACAAATTACACCGGAAGCAGGGGAGAACTTGGATGATTATTATTTGCTGTTCTCTGCACATAGCTTGCCGCTGTATTTTCTAAAAGAAGGCGATAAATATCCGTTTCAAATCGCGCAAACTGTGGGACAAGTCGTTACAAAGCTCGGACGCAAAGATAATTGGAGCATTTCTTACCAGAGCGCTGTCGGGCCTTTGCAATGGGTTAAACCGTACACAGAAAATATGATCGCGGCCTTAGCAAAAAGAGGGGTCAAAAAACTTTTGATTGTGCCTATTTCATTTGTTACCGACCATATTGAAACATCCTGTGAAATTGACATTGAATATCGCCATATGGCGGAAAATTTGGGAATACATGATTTTCGTATGTCCAAAGCCATTGAATGTCATGCCGGATTCATTAAGGCCCTAGCTGATTGTGTAGAAGACGTTGTCGCGCATGAAAAATCTTCCCAAAGAAAAGTTGAAAAAGAAAAGGTGATTTGCTAAAGTAACACCATGCCAACACTATCCGAACATGATGTTTTTATCTTTGTAGCGCAACTGGGCGTTATTCTTATTTCCGCAAAAATTTTCGGTGAAATTGCCCGAAAATTAGAACAACCCATTATTGTCGGCGAAGTGATTGCAGGAATCCTGCTTGGGCCGATGTTATTCGGAAAATTTCTTCCAACCTATTACAATTTCTTATTTCCAAATACCGGGGCGCATCAATATCTTTTACAAGGCATCTCCTGGTTATGTGTTTTATTTTTACTCATGATTACCGGTTTGGAGATTGACTTCAGAGCCTCGATTAAAGAAGGGAAGCAGTGCTTTTTGATTTCAATCTTTGGACTTGTAATATCCTTAGGTGGCGTATTTCTTGTCACGCCGCTTTTGCCGGATTATTTCTATCCTGATGGGGTCAATCGATTCCATGTCAATATGCTCATCAGCATTGCTTTGTCTGTGGTGGCTATCCCAGTCATTGCTAAAATTCTTTTTGATCTCAAAATTTTACGTTCTGAAGTTGGTGTCAAAATTTTGACGTCAGGAGTTTTAAGTGATATATGGGGATGGACCATCCTTGCGATTGCTATTTCTCTCATAGCCAGCGGCACCATTACAGCCGCCGTCATTTTAAAACCGCTGATTACCATGATTCTTTATTTAACGGTTACGTTGACGATTGGCCGTGTCATTATTGATAAAATGCTAGATCTTTTTGGGTACAAAGAATTAGACACCACGCTGGCCATATCCTTGTTATTTTCACTTATGTTATTAAACGGCGCCGTGGCACATCTTTTAGGAATACATGTTATTTTTGGCGCTTTTATTGCCGGGGTCATGGCCGGTGAATCCACTAAAATTTCAGAATACATTCGACAATGGACGCAGGAATTTATTTTTGCCGTGTTTGCGCCCATATTTTTTGTGCTTATCGGTATGCAACTTCAATTTACAAAAGGGGAGATCTGGCTGCCGATCCTTATTTTATTTATTGCATCTTCAATCTGTAAAATTGCCGGCATGTTTTTCGGAGGTGTCTTGGGAAAAATGGGCCGAAAAAATGCCTTTGCGGTTGCCTGTGGGTTAAATACCCAGGGGACAATGGGTATTATCGTTGCGCTTATTGCCTATGACATGGGAATATTTAATGATCATTTATTTTCGACTATTGTTGTTATTTGTATTTTAACCTCCCTTTTTGTCGGTCCCCTTTTGAAATGGGCCATCGCAAGAGTGAAAAGGCCTTTGGCTAAATTTTTTGATCAAGAGCATGTTTTCTTAAATGTAGAAGGCGATTCAAAAAAGAAAGTTATCGAAAATATCGCAAAATTAATGGCTGAACGAAAAATTATTGATAATGAAGAATACATCCAGAAAATGATTTGGGAACGGGAACGTGTCATGAGTACGGCGATTGGGGATGGCATTGCCGTTCCACATGCCCGTATTAAAAATTTAAAAGAACCTATTCTATGTTTTTTTCGGCTCAAAGATCCCGTAGACTTTGCCAGCCCGGATAATCTTCCGGTGCAGTTATTGTTTTTAGAATTAACCGATCGCAATGATGATGGTATGCAATTAAATCTTATTGCTCAAATTGCCCGATTTATTTCAGCGGCAGACAATCGTCAGCGCCTGCTCGATTGTGAAAAAGAAGAAGACATCCATCACATCCTAAGTTTTGATGAAAAAGTCTGATCCTCAACCAACAATACCGGCCATCTCATTAGGCCTGAACATGGCAGGAGGGATGACTTTCTTTACACTCCTTGGATACTGGATGGGAAAAAAGTTTAATCACGAATATTGGCTTTTAGGTGGCATATTTTTAGGCCTCTTTTATTGCGGTTACGAAGTATGGAAATTAATTAGAAATAATGGATAATTCTTTTAACCTCGATCAATACATCAAACATCACGTCCTGGACAGCCAGGAATGGAAGCTCCCATTTTTGCCAACCATTCATCTCCCTGAATTTTTGAGTCTGCACGGTCTGATGCTCATGCTGTGCAGCTTTTTTTTAATTATTATTTTTTGTGTGTTGTACGACAAGAAAAAACGCGTCCCCACAGGATTAACCAATGTCCTTGAAATATTCGTGCTCTTTATTCGTAACGAAATTTCCATCGCCAACCTTGGAGATAAAGATGGCCGAAAAATGGCGCCATTATTTTGTACATTTTTCTTTTTTATTCTAGGGCTTAATCTTATGGGAATGATCCCATTATTTTCCACAGCCACGGCTAATATCAATGTCACCGGAGGACTTGCCTTAATCACGCTGAGTGTCATGATTTTTGGTGCTATTTTAAAGAATGGGCCCCATGGATTTTTTAAAGCATTAAAACCCTCTGGCGTTCCTGTCCCAGCATTGTTAATTATTGTCCCGGTTGAATTTCTTGGATTATTTATTAAAGCTATTGCGTTGACAATACGACTTTATGCCAATATGCTGTCAGGGCACATTGTCATTATTGCCATGTTAGGTACTGTTATCCTTATCGGAGCTGGTGCTTTACCAGCCGTTGGCCTTGCTGTATTTATCAGCTTATTAGAAATTTTAGTCGCTTTTTTACAAGCCTACATTTTTACATTATTGTCAGCCATGTTTATTGGGCAAATTCATCATCCAGATCATTAAAAATCTATGCCTTCTACTTTACACAAGAGAAATAAATAAGTATAATTTACAACCATTGTCAACATACTTTTAAAAGAAAGGAATGAAACTCATGAGTGAATTATTACCCGGATCATTAGCAACTATCGGTGCAGGTATTGTAACCGTTGGAGCCTCATATGGCATTGGAAAATTAGCTACTGCAGCCATGGATGGTATGGCGCGCCAACCCGAGGCAAGCCCAAAAATTCAAACCAGTATGATCATTGCCGCAGCGCTTATTGAAGGTGTAGCTTTATTGTGTGGTGTTGTTTGCCTTCTAGCCGTATTAAATTCGTAATTATGAAAAATAACAACGATTCCATTCATACTTCGGAAGAACAGCCGTCGACGCATCATGAAAAACCTTTTATAAGCCCTGATGTGGGCATGATGCTGCTAACATGGGTTACGTTTTTTCTCCTTTTTGCTGTTTTACAAAAGTTTGCATGGAAACCGATTTTAGCCTTATTAGACTCGCGAGAAAAAGATCTTCGTCAGTCTTTGGAGAATGCCGATAAGGTCCAAAAAGAATTGTCGGAGCTTGATGAAACGCGTAAAGAAATCATTGCCAAGGCAGAGTCTAAAGGGCAAACGCTTCTTGATCAATCGCGTAAGGCCGCTGTAGAAGCCGCCAAAATCATTGAACGTAAAGCACGTGAAGAGAGTCAAATTATGTTGGAAAATACTTTGCGAGAAATTAAAGACGAAAAAGAAAAAGCGCAATCTAGTCTACGAACCGAAAGCGCCCAAATTGCTATTGCATTAGCCGGGAAGTTAATCGAGAAAAATTTAGACGACAAAAAGAATCGTGACTTGGTTGACCAATTTATTCAGGAAATTTAGATTAGGCCGCCCTCGGCGGCAACTTATGTGTCGCACGTCTCTCGTAAAAAAAACGAGTCACGCGCAACGAGTCACATTAAAATCCTTTGACACAAAACTATGATCAATACAACCTCACGAAGATATGCCCAGGCATTCTTTGATAGATGTCAGGACCGTAACGAACTGGAACTGGTTCATGAAGACATACTCAAAATTGCTACGTTCATTAAAAGCTCCAATGAATTGCAAAATTTTCTCAGCAATGAAGGTATCCCTTCGAAAACACGCCAAGAAATACTCAAAAATGTGTTTCGTGAAAAATTAAAACCTTTGAGCTTTGTATTTTTATTATTTTTGGAAAAGAAGGGACGACTCAATTTGATTTCCCATATTTGTATTATTTTTCAAGAGTTGTACCTGCATGCAAAAAATATTCTGCATGTCAAAATTACAAGCAGCATCGAACTCAAAAATACACAAATAACCAAAATCATGGCTCAGTTAAAACACAAATTTAAAAAAGATATTAAACCAGAACCTTGCGTTGATCCGAAAATATTGGGCGGTATTAAAATCAAGGTCGGTGATACCATTTACGATTACAGCTTTCAAGGAGAACTCGAACGATTTCGAGAAAAACTAGTACATTCTTAAAAGGACAATCCTATGGCCGAGACGATCAAACCAGATGAAATATCTACAATTTTAAAACAACAATTAGCGGATTTTGAAAAACGATCCGAGGTGTATGAAACCGGCACTGTTTTAAATGCCGGGGATGGGATCGCCCGTGTCCACGGATTAGTCAATGTCATGGCGGGTGAACTCGTTGAGTTTTCCGATGGCATTATGGGCATGGCTCTGAATTTGGAAGCAGAGAATGTTGGGGTGGCCGTGTTTGGCGATATTGCAAAGATTAAAGAAGGGGATGAAGTTAAGCGGACTAAACGGATCGTTTCGGTCCCTGTCGGTGAGAAGCTGATTAGCCGCATTGTCGATGCCCTTGGGGTTGCCATTGACGGTAATGCCCCCATTGATACCGAAGAACATCGTGAAATCGAAGTCAAAGCCCCTGGCATTATTGAACGTCAAAATGTTCATGAACCTTTACAAACAGGGATTAAAGTCATTGATGCTTTAACACCGATCGGACGCGGACAACGCGAGTTAATTATTGGAGATCGTAAAACAGGAAAAACGGCTTTAGCCATTGATACGATTATTAATCAAAGAGGCAAAGATGTCTTTTGTTTTTACGTGGCTATTGGTCAAAAACGCTCAACAGTGGCGCAAGTCCATGAAACCTTAAAAAAATACGGTGCCATGGAATACACCACGATTATTGCCGCAACCGCTTCAGACCCGGCCCCAATGCAATTTTTAGCCCCGTATGCTGGATGCGCCATGGCGGAATATTACCGTGACAGTGGCCGCCATGCCTTAATTATTTTTGATGACCTTACGAAACAAGCCCAAGCGTATCGCCAATTATCTCTGCTATTACGCCGTCCTCCAGGCCGTGAGGCTTTTCCTGGAGATATTTTTTATTTGCATAGCCGGCTTTTGGAACGGGCTGCCAAAATGAATGATAAACTGGGGGGAGGAAGTTTGACGGCCTTGCCTATTATTGAAACACAAGCCGGAGATGTTTCTGCCTACATTCCAACAAATGTTATTTCCATTACAGATGGCCAAATATTTTTAGAATCTGATTTGTTTAATTCCGGACAACGTCCTGCGATTAATCCCGGCCTTTCGGTTTCCCGCGTAGGGGGTGATGCACAAATAAAAGCCATGAAACAAACATCCGGGACCTTACGTTTGGATTTAGCTCAGTACCGTGAGCTCGAGGCCTTTTCGCAATTTGCCTCTGATCTTGATGAAGCCACACGAAAACAATTGGAACGGGGTAAACGTCTGATGCAAGTGATCAAACAAGGTGTACACGAACCGCTTCCCGTCGAAAAACAAATTGCCATTATTTATGCCGGTATCCATGGTTATTTAGATGATGTTGATGTCGCACGCATTGGCGCATTTGAAGAAAAATTATTTGAAGCTTTAGATTCACTGTATGTTGATTTTGTTAAACTTCTAAACAAAGAAAAATCCTTCACAGATGATGTAAAAACGGCATTGAATAAATTGTTAACCGAATTTAAAGGAAAGTTTTCCTAATTATGCCCTCGATTAAAGAGCACGACACAAAAATTAAAAGTCTTAAAAATACGCAAAAAATTACAAAGACTATGAAGATGGTAGCTGCGAGTAAACTACGCAGAGCGCATGAAGCCCAGACCAATGCCAAATTGTATGCGAACAATCTTACCGCACTGATTTCCCGCATATCGGCTTCCGTCCAGGCGGATATGCATCCTTTATTGGTCGCCAGGGAGCAGGTGAAGCGTGTTTTAGTTCTCGTGGTTACCTCAGACAAAGGCCTGTGTGGGGCGTTTAATCACAATGCTAACAAACATGTCGAGGCCTGGGTCGAAAAGCAAGGTCACCGTTTTGAACAAATTGATTTGAGTTTTTGTGGTAAAAAAGGATGGACCTATTTTAAAAATCGACATAATGTGAATAAATATTATGAAGGGGTGACTGAGAATCCAAAATTTCTGGATGCCAAAACAATAGGAACTGATTTAACTCAGGCTTTTCTTAACGGGGAATATGATGAGGTGTACATTGACTACAATCAATTCTTTAGCCCGCTTTCTCAAGAAACAATTTTTGAAAAAATTTTACCGCTCGATCCTCAAAGATTGATCAAAGAAAAAGTAGAAAAACCAACCGAATACATTTTTGAACCGGAAGCTGCGAAACTTTTGGAATTCCTTATTCCACATTTTCTCTATTTTAAAATTTATTTTGCACTATTAGAAAATGCCGCTGGAGAACATGGGGCACGCATGACGGCCATGGATAATGCCACCCGTAATGCTTCAGATCTTATCAACCGAACCACATTATTACGTAACCGCGCCCGACAGGCCTCTATTACAACTGAACTGACGGAAATTGTGGCAGGAGCAGAGGCCTTAACATGAGCGAACAAGATCGCCTAATTGCCCAAGAGTTAAAAATAAAAATATCACAATTTGTAAAATTTGTAGATTTTAGAGTTTTTGGTTCCCGTGCAAAGGGAAACAATGTCCCGGAATCCGATATGGATGTATTTATGGAAGTGGAATCTCTAAACAAAGAAATAAAAAATAAAATTTATGATGCCTCTTGGGAAGTAGGTTTTGAAAACTTTATGGTTATTTCACCTCTAATTTTTACTTTCGACGAAGTGACAAATTCTCCTTTGCGAGCGTCCCCGATCTTAAAAAATATTCTTTCAGAGGGAATTCAAATATGACAGATAAACAAACATTATTTACATACAGACTCAAACAGGCAGAAGAAACTCTTTCTGATGCAAAGGCGATGTTTGAAAACAACCTCAGTGCACGATCTATTACGAATCGTGCGTATTACACAATATTTTATGCGATATTAGCTTTGTTTTTAAAATTAGACATTAATTTAAAAACTTCAAAACATGCTGGGATTATTTCCTTATTTGACAAAGAAGTTGTACGACCTGGAAAAATTGACAAATTTTACTCAAAAATTCTTCACAAAATATTTGACGCTAGACAAGAAGGTGATTACAGAGAATTGATTGAGTTATCTTCTGATGATGCCAAAGAAGCGATTCAATCAGCTGAAAAATTTTTAACCAAAATTCAAGAGGTATGCAAAAATGAATAATAACCAACCTAAAGGCACAATCACTCAGGTTCTTGGTGCTGTCGTTGATGTTACATTTCCCGAAGATGGATTACCTCCCATATTAAGCGCCCTTAAGGCGAGTAATGCATCGATTAATAAAGAAAAGTGGAATTTAACGCTTGAAGTGGCTCTTCATTTAGGAAATAACATCGTACGCACGATTGCCATGGATGCCACTGATGGATTGATGCGGGGACAAGAGGTTATGAATACCGGCAAAGGCATGACAATGCCTGTAGGTGAAGGAACTTTAGGGCGTGTAATGAATTTATTAGGCGAACCTATTGATGATGCCGGTCCGGTTAAAGCTGAAAAATATCTTCCCATTCGTCGACCTGCGCCATTATTTAAAGATCAAAATACTGCCGATACAATTTTGGTCACAGGCATTAAGGTCGTTGACCTTCTTGCACCATACCGTAAGGGTGGGAAAATTGGTTTGTTTGGTGGGGCTGGTGTAGGAAAAACAGTTTTGATTCAAGAATTAATTAATAATGTCGCCAAAGAACATGGCGGATATTCTGTTTTTGCCGGTGTCGGCGAACGGACCCGTGAAGGGACGGCGCTTTATCAAGAAATGAAAGAGGCCGGCGTTATTGATAAAACATCTATGGTCTACGGACAAATGAATGAACCACCCGGAGCCCGTGCACGTGTGGCACTTTCAGCCTTAACCGTGGCAGAATATTTTCGTGACGATATGCGTCAGGATGTGTTACTCTTTATCGACAACATCTTTCGATTTACACAGGCAGGGTCGGAAGTGTCTGCTGTTTTAGGACGTATGCCATCTGCTGTGGGATATCAACCGACCTTAGGTACGGATATGGGGGAACTCCAAGAACGTATTACATCAACGAAAACAGGATCGATCACATCCATTCAAGCGATTTATGTGCCCGCCGATGACTACACGGATCCGGCGCCGGCGACAACCTTTGCCCATTTGGATGCAACAACGGAATTATCCCGACAGATTGCTGAATTAGGTATTTATCCTGCCGTGGATCCTTTAACATCCACATCCACTATTTTGGCTCCGGAAATTGTGGGGGAAGAACATTACGCTGTAGCGCGCGGTGTTCAGGAAATATTACAACGGTACAAAGAACTCCAGGATATCATTGCCATTTTGGGTATGGATGAATTATCCGAAGAAGATCGCCTCACCGTAGTGCGCGCGCGTAAAATTCAGAAATTTCTGTCCCAGCCGTTTCATGTCGCTGAACAATTTACCGGCATGAAAGGGTGTTATGTTCCACTGGAAGATACCATACGATCTTTTAAAGAAATTCTAGATGGTAACCACGATGATGTCCCCGAACAGGCATTTTATCTTGTCGGAAACATTGAGATGGCTCTGGAAAAGGCGAAAACTTTAACATAATGGGTACGTACACACTGACCATCATAACGCCCAACGGCAAAATATTTGAGGACCCTATTGAATCGCTCATGGCACCGGGCACGGAAGGTTCTTTTGGCATTTTCGCTAATCATGCACCGCTGATAGCCTCTGTTAAAGATGGCCTGTTAACCGTCAAACACGAAGGCTCCCGTGAACAATTCACCATTGGCCCCGGCACATTGGAAGTTGATGATCAACACAATGTCCTTCTCCTATGTGATAGAGCTACACCATCATGAAATTTCTTAAACCCATCCTCATAGGTTTGCTTGTTGTTATTATCCTTTTGTTTGTTGGCGTCGCTATCTTCATTAAAACACTTGATGTCGATAAAATAAAAAATGACATAGCCAAAAAAATCAGTGATAGCATAGGGCGTGAAGTTGCCATAGAAAAACTTTCTTTTCATTTTGATGCCCCACGAAATCTTACGCTTAAAATACGCAATCTATCCATTTACGAAAGTGCTGAATTAAAATCTGCTCCGCTTGCCGTCATTGAATCTATTGATAGCACCTTGGATTTAGGTACTTTTATGAAAAAGCGTCAAATCCTTATTTCCAACATTGACATAAAATCTCCACGGATTGATGTGGTTAAAAATGGTGTTGTGCCGTTTACCGGCAAAGAAATTTCGGACATAAAAGATTTATCCGCCACTCAGCTAAGATTACAAATCCCTAATTTCTCATTAAATCAATCTGTCCCATTTAAGCTAGATTTTGCCCTTCTAAGCGAAAAACAAAACATTCATTTAAAAGGAGTTGTAACAACTTTTGAAGAAAAAGAAACCGTACGCCTCGATGAATTCCACATAACAACCAATTTATCTGAATTAAGTTTAAATGATCTTAAAAATTCAATGCCCTCATTAAATGACATCCCATTAACAGAGTCGCTCCAGGGACATTTTGAAATAATCATTGAACAAATGGTGGTCGGCCATGAAGGAATTCTGCTTTTGTCCGCCCATGGTAACTTAAGGGAGGGGCGCGTGGCTATTGATTATTTAACGAACCCCCTTGAACAAGTGCAAATGCATTTCACGATTTCAGAATCAGATATTAATATTAACACCTTTGACCTTTCTCTTGGACAAGGGACAATGTCCGGTAAAGCGCGTATTCAGGATTATTCTGGGGAACAAAAAATTTCAGTCAATATGGACATTAAGGAAATTCCGGCTGAGATGATTAAAATACCAGACGTCGACATGACTATTTACGGAAAAATATCCGGACAAATGTCAGGGCAAGGAAAAGGACTGTCTGAATCAATGTTGACAGAAACATTTAAGGGGGACGGCATTATTTCTATGCAAGATGGTCGCATAGCCGATGTGAATATTTTAAAAACAGTTCTCAGTAAAATTACGTTTGTCCCTGGGCTCGCTGAAAAAGTCGAAAACAATTTGCCGGAAAAATACAAACAAAAATTAAAAAATAACGACACTATTCTCGAAGAGGTCCAATTAAAAATTGAAATACAAAATGGCCTGATGACTTACCAGCCGTTAACGATCAATGCTGACGGTTTTATTCTTACATCAAACGGCTCGGTAGACAAAGAATCTAATTTGAAATTCAATGGCCATATGGTGATCCCCGAAGATTTATCTTCCAGCATGATTGAAACTGTTGAAGAATTATTGCCTCTTTCTGATTCAAATAATCAAATACGGATTCCGTTTCGTTCTTACCAGGGGAAAATAAAAGATTTTGTTCCTTATCCGGATATTGAAGATGTCGCCAAAGAAGCCCTTAAAAATAGAGGGAAGGATGAACTTAAAGACTTAATTTTCAAAGCACTTGATATTGAAGAAGAAAAAATTGAAACACAAAATGGTGAGGATCCCTCGGCGGATTCTCAAGAACAACAAGAGGAACGTCCCGAGCAAATCCTCATCGAGAATGTTCTGGATTCCCTATTTAAAAAACTAGACTAAGAGAGCCATTCCTAATGACACAAAAAAACGAAAAATCATTTTTCCAAGTAATCGTACATTCCTTTTTTATCATCCCATTTTTCATCGCAATCTTTTGCATCTTATTATTTTCTGGTGTGCATTTGATGACCAGGGAAGATAAAAATATCTATGATTATCTCGAGGACGTTAAAATAGGAAGTCTAAGCAAACGCTGGCAGGCGGCTTTTGAATTATCGAAACGATTAGATAATCCCAATGCCTTAGCAAAAGAAGACCGCTTTGCAAAAGAATTAATGACGGCCTTTAAACAGTCTGCCCACGATGACAATCGTGTGCGTCAATATTTGGCCTTAGCCATGGGGCGATTAAAAAATGAAAAATTTGCTGACATCTTAACCCAAGCACTCGCCGAGGAAAAAGAAGAAAACCTTCCTGCACTTATTTACGCCCTCGGT
Organism: Candidatus Omnitrophota bacterium; assembly: GCA_029261055.1. Taxonomy (GTDB): domain Bacteria; phylum Omnitrophota; class Gorgyraeia; order Zapsychrales; family Zapsychraceae; genus JAJDCA01. Next base: position 99,401 of record JAJDCA010000044.1, read on the forward strand.
ATGTTGAAACAAAAACAGAGTGCGATGTATCTTCACACATATGCAGAGGAACATCCAAACGCCAGAGTGCGGTCTATCGCCGTTGCCGCCTTAGGAGAAATCGCTGATGAAAAATCGAAATTTATTTTGAAAAAAACCTTGAACGATAAAGAACCTAATGTACAATGGGTTTCAGCTATTTCCCTCGCAGGAATGGGGGATGAGTCAGGCAAAAAAATTCTTTTGAAATTATTACATCGCGATTATTTTATAAATTTTTCAGAAGTGGATCAACAGGAACAAAAAGGGCTCATGCTAAAAACAATTGAAGTCGCGTCCCAATTGAATGACCCTGCACTAAAGACACAACTAAATCTCCTGGCCGAAACAGATCAGGATATGGAAATTCGAAAAGCAGCAAAAAAGTTTTTGTAACTTTCGTATTATGTCTACACCAAAACCTCAAACAGAACAATCTACAGAACGCCGAACTTTTATTAAATGGTTCGCCATAGGGTGGGCAGCATTTGCAGCTATTGTCGGCGGCTATGCAACACTCATCTTGCGCTATTTATTTCCCAATGTTTTATTTGAACCGAAACAGTCTTTTCGTGCAGGAGCGACCAATGAGTATGCCCTCGGTGAAGTTTCCGAACGTTTTAAAGATAAACATGGCGTTTGGATTGTCCGGGATCAAGAAAAAATTTACGCCTTAGCCACCGTGTGTACACATTTAGGATGCACGCCTAATTGGTTTCCGAATGAAAATAAATTTAAATGCCCTTGTCATGGTAGTGGATTTTACACAACCGGTGTTAACTTCGAAGGTCCAGCCCCTCGACCGTTGGAGCGCTACAAAATTGCCTTAAATGATGATGGGGAAATTATTATTGATAAAACAAAAAAATTTCAACAAGAAAAGGGAGAATGGTCTGATCCGGATTCATTCTTATTAGTTTAGTCCTTATGTTAGAAAAATTTAAACAAACTCAATTCTACCGTGCCATTTTCCGAACCGGGGGCGCACCGATTGCAACACATAAACAACGCATCCTCGTTACGTTAAATAATGTTTTTTTACATCTTCATCCAGTCCGCATTCCGAAACATGCCGTTAAAATAAAATACACATGGTGCATGGGTGGTTTGTCATTTTTTGTATTTCTCGTTCTGACGGTCACAGGTATTCTTTTAATGTTTTATTACCGGCCAACCATTGAATATGCGTATGGTGACGTTATTGATATGAAGGAGCAAGTTCCATTGGGCTTGATGCGTGAAATTCACCGTTGGAATGCTCACTTGATGGTTATTACGGTTTGGCTTCACATGTTTCGTGTTTTTATGACAGGTTCTTACAAACCACCACGTGAATTTAACTGGATGGTTGGTGTCGTATTACTTATTTTAACCATGCTTTTAAGTTTTACAGGATATCTTCTTCCATGGGATCAATTAGCTATTTGGGCTATTACGGTCGGATCCAACATGGCGGGGGCGACACCCATGGTTGGGGCCGCAGGACCAGGATCCTCTTTATTAGCGATTGGCGATGTTAATTTTGTGCACTCAGCCAGTGATGCACGTTTTGTCATGCTGGGTGGCCGCTTTGTTGGGGAAGGGGCTTTATTACGATTTTACGTTTTACATTGTATTGCTTTGCCGTTTGTCATCATGATTTTTATGATCGTCCATTTTTGGCGCATCCGTAAAGACGGCGGCATTTCAGGACCAACTTAATCTATGGAAAATTTTAAAGAAATAATTAATTTTATTGCGGCTCCGCAAATTATGTTTACGGCGCTTTTGGCGGTATTCTTTTTTATTTTTCCGCCCACCGATTGGTTGTATTCGATTAATCGAAAGTTAGGCCTACATAAATTGTGGACCAAGGGTGGCGGAATATTTTTACTGGTAGTAACGTTAGGCTTTTTTATCTTTGGCCTGACTGATGAAAATTTTCGTTTGATTGTAACTAAAGCTGACAATGTGCCTATTGTCGGACTTCTTTTCTTGGTCATATTTCTATTGTGGTTGTGTTTGTTCCAAGCCGAAAATAATGACAAGCGCATTGCCGAAGGTAAAGGGCCGATGGAAGCTGAAGATGCTAAAGAAAAGGTTCTTGTTTGGCCTGATTTAGTCTACATTGAACTCATTGCTTTGGTGATTGTAAGTGCCCTTACCTTAATATGGGCCATATCCTTACCGGCACCGCTTGAAGGACCAGCTAATCCTACAGTTTCTCCAAATCCTTCAAAAGCGCCATGGTACTTTTTAGGATTACAAGAAATGCTCGTGTATTTTGATCCTTGGATTGCCGGGGTGTTATTCCCAACGGTCATCATCATCGGATTCATGGCTATTCCCTTTATTGACAACAATCCAAAAGGAAGTGGGTACTACACATTTAAAGAACGTAAAATGGCTATTTCCATTTTTCTCTTTTTGTGGCTCCTTTTGTGGCTTTTCCTCATCATGACAGGAACGTTCTTACGGGGTCCCAATTGGAATTTCTTTGGACCGTTTGAATATTGGGACATTCATAAAGTCGAAGTTTTGACCAACATCAATCTTTCTGAACTTGTGTACATGATTTGGCAAAACAAGGCGCTTCCAGACAATATTTTCATTCGAGAAATGTACGGATTTGCAGCGTTGGGTATTTATTTTGGCCTTCTGCCGCTTATTTTAGCCAAAACTGTATTTCGAAAAGTGTACGACAGTCTGGGCCCTTTCCGTTACAGTGTCTTTATTGTACTTCTTCTTTTAGCTGTGAGTTTACCGATTAAAATGTTTTTACGGTGGGGTTTTAACATTAAATACATTGTCGCCATACCGGAGTTCTTCCTTAATATCTAAAATATCTGATCATGTCTAAAAAACCTGAAAGCCATTACAATCTAGATAAACTTCACATGATTTTTGCCATTGCGGCATTGATTATGTTAGCTGCTTTTGGTGGCCTTTTTATGAAAGATTACGATCGATCATGGAAGGATTACCAACGCGATTTCAATGGCTATGAAATGGAAAAGACCCGTGTCAAACATGATTCGGAATACAATGCTTTAAAAAATAACAAAGAATACACTACGCTTTTAAGTGAAATTGAAAAAGCTGAAAAAGAATTAAGCTCAAATTGTTCCGACATGGCGGATTTAGAAAATGAAATCGTCCAATTGAATACTGAATACGACCTGATTAACCAAAAAGCTAAATTTACTAATGCCGAGGTTGATGCCGCCAAATATCAATTTGAAACAGCGGTTGGCCATCATCAAGGAGATGCGGCTGCCACCAAAACGACCTTTTACAATTTAAAAAATAAGGGAGATGCGCTTAAAAATGATTTAGAAACCGCCAAAATTAAACTTGATGACAAAGTTGCCGCTAAAAAAAATTGTACCGCAAAACTGGATGATTTAAATCGTAAAAAGCGTAATTTATCTACCAAGGAAACTCTGCTTTTGCGCAAATTAAAAACAATTGACCCCGAACAAATGTCCTTTATTACACGCATTGGAAACATCATTCGTGATCTTCCCGTCATTGATATGTCGAACCCAACGGTTAAGATAAAACAAGTTGTTCTCAAGGACATCACGGATGATCGTATTTTGACACAAGTTCCTAAGGTGGATCGATGTATGACGTGCCATTTGGGCATTGATGATCCAGGATACGCCACCTTCCAACAACCCTTTAAGACCCATCCCAACCTTGAACTTTACTTGAGCAATGATTCGGAACATCCTGTAGAAGAATTTGGGTGTACCGTGTGTCATTCCGGTCGGGGAAGAGGTACGAGTTTTAATACGACCTCGCATGCCCCTTCATCTGAAAAACAAAAAGAAGAATGGGAAGAAAAATATGATTGGAAAGTGGATCATCATTGGGAAGAACCCATGCTTCCAATTCAAAATGCGCAAGCCGGATGTTTTAAATGTCACAGTGAACAAACGCCTATTAAAGGTGCCGAAAAGTTAAATTTAGGATTACAAATAATAGAGAAAGCTGGTTGTTACGGTTGCCATGACATCAAAAAATACAAAGACTGGCCAAAGGCTGGACCAGATCTTACAAAAATTGCTTCAAAAACATCCAAAGAGTGGAGCTACAAGTGGATTCAAGATCCACATAAATTCCGCAAAAATACCTGGATGCCGGCATTTTTTAACCAATCCAACAATAATGATGCTGCTTCTGTTAAACGCTCCCGTCAAGAAATTCATGCCATGGTGGAATATTTATTTAAAAATAGCGAAGCTTTTAAATTAAAAAATATTCCTTTTAAACGGGAACCTAAAAATGGAGAAAAGCTTGTTTCGTCTTTAGGGTGTTTAGCCTGCCATCAAATTGATCCGAAGGACACCCCAACCACACGGGATTCTTTACGCCAACAGCATGGACCGAATCTGCTTGGATTAGGATCCAAGACATCAAAAGTCTGGCTTTTTCATTGGCTCAAGGATCCTAAACGGTACCATCCTGAAACACGCATGCCTTCATTGAGACTTACGGATCAAGAAGCCGCCGACATTGCAGAATTCTTGGGTAATGACTCAAAAAAAGATTTTGACAAAACCCTCGTTCCTCCGGTAGACAAGACAGTGATCAATGAGATGACGTTTGATTTTCTCCACAAAATGGAACCAGCCCCGACCGCTAAAGCAAAATTAGCTAAGATGTCGTTGAACGAAAAACTTGTGTACTCCGGCAAAAAATTAATCAGCCAATATGGATGTTACGCCTGTCATGACATCACAGGATTTGATGGGGCCAAGCCGATTGGGACAGCGTTAACAGAAGAAGGCGAAAAGTCCCTGCATAAATTTGATTTCGGTTTTGTCCATATTGATCATTCAAAACATGCCTGGTTTGATCAAAAATTAAAAGACCCCCGTAGTTTTGATAAAGACAAAGTGAAAACAGCCCATGACAAATTAGTCATGCCTAATTTTGAACTGAGTGAAGAAGAACGTGAAGCGGTTGTAACGGCACTTTTAGGTTTTGTTTCGGAACGTACTGTTAAAAATAAAAAGAAAGCGCGTACACCTGAAAATTTAATGGTCGAAAAAGGACAAACCTTGGTGCGTCAGCTTAATTGTAAAGGCTGCCACATCATGGAAGATGAAGGTGGTTCTATTCAGCAAAGTATTATTGATTGGTTAGTCAAATACAAAGAATATGAACGGGGAGAAGCCCAAACCATTGTTACCAGCTTTGCACCACCGAATTTAATCGGCGAAGGCAAGAAGGTTCGACCACAATGGCTTTTTGATTTTCTCCATCATCCCACACCGATTCGCCCATGGTTAAACACACGTATGCCGACGTACACCTACACAGCCTCCCAACTGAACGGTTTACTTAAATATTTTACAGCCCTGGATGACGAAGAATTTCCGTTTACAGATAAAGTTGACACCCACATGTCGAAAGCAGAATTTGAAGCCGGCGAAAAATTATTTTCCAATGACTACTTTGGCTGTGCTAAATGCCACATTGTCGGTGACAAAATGCCAGGCGGATCCCCAGACAGCTGGGCGCCTAATTTTGCACTTTCAAAAGAACGTCTTAAACCGGAATGGATTATTGAATGGATGATGAACCCAGCCGACCTTTTACCGGGAACCAAAATGCCGACCTATTTTGATCCAGACAACTTCGATGTCTCCGGACCCGATGATTTACTTAATGGCGATGAACATGAACAAATACGTGTACTCCGAGACTATTTAATGAGTTTGTCAGAAAATCCCGAAACGTCACCCCAAAATGAATCAACACCACCTACCGAATAATTTCATAAACCTTTACATATTAAAAATCACGCAAGTCTAAATTACGGTTCCTTTATCGACAAAAAATATCATGAAAGACATGAAATCGCTTTTAAGCAAAGATTAACGCATTCGGTTCAGAGGAGATCTCCTTCTGGTCGATCTCCAATTCACCTCATGCGCCAATCTTTGCTTTGAGCGATTGCGACGCTTAATTTGAGACCTTCGGTCAACCCGTCTTAACGAGAGGTTTTGTTAAAGCCTGTAGGCGAATTGGACGCAGCTCCCCGCAGGGGAGACCGTCCTCTGAGCCGAAAGGTTTTAACAAAACATCCAATAGACGGGTTGACTAAAAGTGTACTTTAATTTGACTTCACCCTAAATTCATGACTGGTTTACCAAATATTTATTTTTTAAAAATTTTCTGTAACTTTTTGCCTTTGTGTGCGTTTAATCTAGTGAGCCAAGGAGAAACTTAAAGGACGTAGCAATATGGAACAAAAAGACGAAGACCTAATGCTGCAATACCAAGCCGGTGATGACAAAGGAGTCGCCATGATTTTTCATCGGTACAAAACCAGAATTCTTAACTTTTGCCTGAGGATCCTAGGTAATCGGGCAGATGCAGAGGATGTCACCGGAGATGTCTTCTTGGCTTTATTTGACAAAAAGTATGCCTTTACGCCTAAGGCAAAATTTTCAACTTGGCTTTTCACGATTGCGCGCAACCGCTGCATTAGCCGGATGCGTAAAAAGAAAAATTTGGTCAATTTGTGGTTTACTAATAGAGAAAGCGGCAAAGTTGACCAATGGGATATTCCAGATACACAAGCATCATCACAAGAGGCCTTAGTTAAAAGGGAAGCCGCTGTTGCCGTTAAACAGGCCATCAGCCATCTTCCCTTGGCCCAAAAAGAAGCACTCGTTCTTCGAGAGTATCAAAAGTTTAGTTACCAGGAGATCAGTAAAATTCTTAATTGCAGTTTAGAAAATGTCAAAGTGCTTATCTTTCGTGCAAGAGAACAATTACGCAATGATCTTGCATCCTTCATAAAGGAGGGAGAGAAATGACAGATCATACTCAAATAAAACAATTAATCTCAGCGCAATTAGATTGCGCAACCACTTCGGAAGAGAATAAGCTCATTACTGAGCATTTAAATACATGTGCATCCTGCCGGCAATACGCCGCAGAGCTTAACAACCTTTCAATCGTATTCAAACAATGGCCGGACGAAGATTTATCTCCGGACCTACAACACAAGCTCGGCAGGGCTCTTCCGCAAGAGAATTCTAAGGGAGGCCGACCCATGAAACCAAAAAGTAATTTATTTAAAACAACCGTAGGTGGCGGTGTTTTAGTCACCATTATTGTTGGGATATTTGTTTTACAAATGTATTCACAGAGGGCAATAAAAGTAGAGTTAAGAGATGGTTCAGTAAGAGACCTCATTGCCAGTGGTGAATTAGCACAATATGAGCCTTATTATTTAAAATCAAATTACGAAATTAAAGAAGAAATTGCAAATCAACCCAGCACTCCAAGGGTGGATAAAATTGCTAAGCTAGATCAAAAATACTCTGAGGTAGACATGTTTGCTGCAGGTAAATCAAGTACACCTAAGAAAATTATGCCACAAAGTAAAAAGAAAACTACGTATGCCAAACAGGAAAAACGCCAAAGGGTTCAAAAGGGCATGCAGGTCGCTGAATACGATGCGCAATTACTTCGCGGTGAGGATAGGATTGCTGGATTTAGGAGTGTAGATGGTGTACCGACGGACTCTTTCGTGGCCTCCATCATGCCGTATCCGCAAGAAAATTTTAACACGGAACAGTACAGTCACATCTCCGAAAATCAATTCCTTGAGGTTACGGAAAATCCATTGTCCACATTCTCCATTGATGTAGACACAGCGAGCTACAGCAATGTTCGTCGCTTCCTTAATAGTGGACAAATGCCACCGGAGGATGCGGTACGGATTGAAGAAATGATTAATTACTTTACCTACGACTATCCGGAACCAGACGGGAAAGATCCTTTCTCCATCACAACCAACGCAGCGGTCTGTCCGTGGAATACCGAACATCAATTAGTCCGCATTGGATTACAGGGTAAAACTTTACAGTCAGAGAGCGTTCCGCCAAGCAATTTAGTTTTTCTCATGGACGTCTCCGGCTCCATGAATTCGGCCAATAAATTACCCCTTCTAAAAAATGCCTTCAAAATGATGGTCAATCAACTCAGTGGCAAAGAGCGTGTGGCTATTGTCGTGTACGCCGGGGCTGCTGGCATTGTCCTGGAATCCACGCCGGGAGACAATAAACATAAAATCTTGGCGGCCATTGACCAATTAAGTGCCGGAGGTTCTACCGCCGGTGGGGCAGGGATTCAGTTAGCTTACACTATTGCCAAAACCAATTTCATCAAAGGCGGCAACAACCGTGTCATCCTGGCCACCGATGGTGATTTTAATGTGGGTATGAGCAGTGATGGTGAACTGGTTCGCCTGATTGAAGAAAAACGTCAAGATGGTATTTTTCTGACGGTGCTTGGTTTCGGCACAGGCAATTACAAAGATGCCAAAATGGAACAATTAGCAAACAAGGGTAATGGCAATTTCTATTACATTGACAATCAAAAAGAAGCCAGGAAGGTGATGATCAGTGAATTAGGTTCGACCCTTTTTACCATTGCCAAGGATGTTAAACTTCAAATTGAATTCAATCCAGCACAAATCAAAGCTTACCGTCTTGTGGGTTACGAAAACCGGATGCTCGCTAAAGAAGACTTTAACGATGACACCAAAGATGCCGGTGAGTTAGGGGCTGGACATTCTGTCACCGCCCTTTACGAAATTGTCCCGGCGGATTCTGAAGAAGAATTCAAAGTTATTGATGATCTTGTCTACCAAAAAAGAGAGAGGATCGCAAGCAATGACCTCATGACCGTCAAATTACGTTACAAAGAACCTGATGCTAATAAAAGTAAACTTCTGAAACAAACAATTACTCAATCAGACTTAACTGAAGCGCCAAAGGGTGACTTCCAATTCGCCTCTGCCGTAGCCGAATTTGGCCTCATTTTACGCAATTCCACATTCAAATCCAAGGCCACCTACGAACAGGCTCTTCAGAATGCTCAAGCTTCTAAAGGAAAAGACGCCTACGGCTACCGCCAAGAATTCATCAACCTCATCCAAAAAGCTCAAACACTGGATACCCGTCCAAACACACCTGGAATTATTTTTAAAGGGCAATAATTCAAATATCTGACGATTGAATTATTGTAACCTACTGAAAATAAACAATAAAATACGACTTATGAAATTGCCCCACGGGGCAATTTCATAAGTCAAAAGTACGTACGCACGTACGTACTTTTTCTATTCTTGACAAGTTGTCAAGAATATTCCATACTTAAGTATGAAAACATTCAACGTTGGAGAATTAAAAGCAAATTTTTCTCAAGTCCTTGAAGACGTAAAAAATGGAGAAAAAATTACTATTTCTTTTGGTAAGAAAAAAGAAAAGGTTGCTGTTATTGTGCCCTACAAAAAATATGCCGTGCCCAAAAAACGAAAACTTGGTCTATTTGAACACAAGGTAAAATACAAAATTCACAAAGATTTTAAGATGACTGAAGAAGAGTTTCTTAACTCATGAAAATTTTACTGGATACGCACATCCTTTTGTGGGCCTTATTTGATGCAAAAAAACTTAACAAAAATGAACAAATTATTTTAGAAGACAATGCTACTGAAATTTTTGTAAGTAGCATTAGTTTATGGGAAATTTCATTAAAGTATGCTTTAAAAAAACTTGATTTAGAACATGGCTCACCTGAAGACATCCCCAGCTTCGCACGCCAAACAGGTTTTGACATTATTCAAATGACTGAAACTGAAGCCTCAACTCACTTCAAATTACCACCGTTATCTCACAAAGACCCATTTGACAGAATGCTCATATGGCAGGCTATTAACAGAGAGTTGTGTCTAATGACGCATGACAAAGAATACAATGCCTACACAAAATGGGGATTAAAACTGCTCAACAAGTAAAGGTTTGCCTTCGTAGGTAAATTGGCCAGTTTCTTCATCAAAAGATTCTAATTTCGGTAGGATGAGTTCTTCTTTAGGGAAGGAACAGGCATTGCCGGCATGCGATTCAAATTCTTTCGGGAATTTGTCAAGCATACTCGTACACAACACAGCGGCCTGCGTAGGAAGGAAGCAGCGGGTTTGATTGGTGCAGCGTCCGCATTCTAAACGGATGGCTTCGATATCCGTCATCGAACCTTGACCTTGTTCTAAATTGTCCAAATGTCCAGCCATGATGCGGGTACCCATGTTACAAGGGATGCATTGTCCACAAGAGGACGCGGCTAGAAAATGCAAAAATAATCGTGTCACAGCGACCATGCAACGGCTTTCATCGTAAACAATAAATCCACCGGAGCCAAGTCCACACCCGACAGCGCGCATGGAACCAAAGTCAATTTTGGTATCAAATAAATCCGGCGTCATCACACGATTGGCCACACCGGAAAACATGGCTTTAAAAGGATGTTTACCTACCGGGCCACCGGCTAAATCATACAAAGCTTCACGCACGGTTAAACCTGTTTCAACTTCATACATCCCAGGACGCTTCACATCACCGCAAAGAGAAAGTGTAATTGTTCCCGCAGTATCGTCGGTGCCAAGTGATTTAAACCACTCAACCCCATTACGTAAAATATGCGCCAAATGGGCCATGGTCTCGGCATTATTAACGACTGTTGGATTATTTTCTGTGGGGGTGTAACGTGCTCCGACTAAGAAGGGAGGGAAGTTCCGTGGCATTGGATCTCGCCCATCGATGACTTCCAACATAGCTTTTTCTTCACCTAATAAATATTCATTCGGCCCTAAAACCAATTCAATGTAGCCTTCAGGAATAAGCTTGGCTTGTTCAAATTCAGCAATGGCTTCGCTAATACGTTTGACAATCGGCGTGTATTTTTCTTTCGTACAAATAATCGCTTTATGCGCCTTAACAGCATGCGCCGAAATCAGCATACCTTCCAATAATTGGTAAGGATTCTTCTCGATGGTGTACCGATCTTTGTAAGTACCCGGTTCACCTTCAGCCCCATTACAGACAATATATTTGTAATTACTAGGATCATTGTAAACCGTTGTCCACTTAATCGCGATGGGAAATCCTGCCCCACCACGACCACGAAGACCGGATTGTTTGACCAATTCAATAAGTTCCTCGCTAGACATCTCACGCGATTTCTTTAAACCTTTAATACCACCACGGGCGGCATAATCTTGTAAAGAGGTTATGGGTTTTAAATCTTCAGGAAGTAAAATACGTTTTTCTAATGGGTGCATGAATGTCTCCGACTTGTTAAGTAAATAAGTAAACCAATATTACAATGGCTTTGTACTTCGATCAAGATAAAAATCAAAATAATAATTTCGATTCTTGACAAAATACAGAGGGTGTAGTAGCTTAGGCATGTCTTAAAACTTCGAAAAACTTTGTCATACAACTCCTAACCGAAAGGCAAAAAATGCATAATCGTAAATGGATTCCAACTGTTTTTACCATCCTATCCTTCTTAATAATAACATCTTCCACTTTTGCCGCAAGTATTTCCGGCACTATTACTTACGACGGTAAAGCCCCTAAATTTAAACCCATCAAAATGGATGCCGATCCAATGTGCGTGGCTAAACATTCTGGGGAAGTTATGCCTCAAAGTCTTATTCTTGGAGAAGGCAATACCATGGGCAATGTTTTTGTTCACGTAACCGGTGGACTACCCAACAAAACCTTTGAAGCTCCCGCAGAACCTGTTACCCTTGATCAAAAAGGATGCCTTTATGAACCCCATATCTTAGGCGTCATGGTCGGTCAACCCGTTAAAATTCTTAACCCCGACGGTACCCTTCACAATGTTCATGCCATCAGCAAAGTTAATCCTGAATTTAATTTGGCTATGCCAAAATTCCGTAAAGAAACAACAAAAACATTTGAAAAAGCAGAATTTATGTTTCCTATTAAATGTGATGTTCATCCCTGGATGGTCGCCTGGGTTTCTGTCATGGAGCATCCCTATTTTTCAGTGACAAAAGAGGATGGTCAATTCACATTAGACAATCTTCCGGCTGGTACCTATGAAATCGAAGCCTGGCATGAAAAATTAGGGACAAAGAAAATGAGTATTACGTTAACCGGTGATGAAACTAAAGAGGCTGATTTCACCTTCAGCCGTCCTTCCAAAAAAAATTAATCAAGGGATAATTCATATGAGTAAAAATCATGATGCAGAGTTAGGCTTTTGGCGAAAATATGTTTTTTCAACAGATCACAAAGTCATTGGAATTCAATACGGATTGACCGCATTGTGTTTTCTCCTGTTTGGATTTGCTCTTATTTTGGTTATGCGCTGGCAATTGGCATTTCCCGGCGAACCTATTCCATGGCTAGGGAAATTGCTCGGTGAGGGAAGAGCCGCCGGAGGCGTTATGCTGCCGGAATTCTACAATGAACTTGGTGCTATGCATGGCACAATCATGGTATTTTTGGGCGTTGTCCCATTGGTCGTCGGAGCTTTTGGTAACATTGTTATGCCGTTACAAATCGGCGCACCGGATATGGCCTTTCCTAAATTAAATATGGCTAGCTATTGGGTTTTCCTTTTAGGCGGTATCACCATGATTTTCAGTTTCTTTATGCCGGGTGGGGCCGCTAGTTCAGGTTGGACCTCGTATCCGCCATTAGCTAATCTTGCCACCGTTGGACAAACCGTTTGGATTTTGGGAATGGTTTTTCTTATTACATCTTCATTACTCGGCGCCATCAATGTTATTGTTACTATTTTTCAATTACGCGCAGAAGGCATGACATTTATGCGGTTGCCATTTTTCGTGTGGTCTCAGCTTGTCACCGCATTTCTCCTGGTCTTGGCTTTTCCTCCATTAGAAGCGGCGGGTATTCTACAATTACTGGACCGGGTTATCGGGACCAGTTTTTTTATGCCTAGCGGTCTTGTCGTCAGTGGAGAACCTTTAGACATAAGTGGTGGAGGGAGCGTCCTGTTGTGGCAACATTTGTTTTGGTTTTTGGGACATCCGGAAGTGTATGTCATGATTTTGCCAGGCATGGGTATTGTAGCCGAAATTCTTGCTAATAATACGCGTAAACCACTTTGGGGTTACAGAACCATGGTTTATTCCATTGTTTTTCTTGGATTTGTTTCATTTATTGTCTGGGCCCATCACATGTTTTTAACGGGCATGGGCACGGCCTTAAGTGGATTCTTCCAAGCGACCACCATGATCATTTCCGTTCCATCTGTTATTATTTTGACCGCCTTTTGTATTTCCCTTTGGGGTGGATCCATTCGCTTTAACACACCCATGCTTTTTGCATTAGCCTTTATTCCCATGTTTGCAATCGGAGGCTTAACAGGATTGCCGCTTGGTATCGCGATGACAGATATCTATTTGCATGACACCTATTATGTCATTGGTCATTTTCACTATGTTGTTGCACCATCGCTGATTTTTGCTATTTTTGGCGGTATTTACTATTGGTTTCCAAAATTTACAGGCCGAAAGTTAAATGAATTTCTTGGGAAATTACATTTTTGGCCATCTTTATTTTTTATGAATTGTGTTTTTATGCCGATGTTTGCCCAAGGCCTTGCAGGTATGTCTCGACGTCTTTATGATGGGGGAGAGACCTACGCATTTCTTGAACCGGTTATTGCCCTTAATAAAATGATTTCTTATTCTGCTTGGGCTTTGGCGGCTGTTCAGGTTATTTTTATTATTAATTTTCTGTGGAGTCTTTTCCAAGGCGAAAAAGTTACATCGGACAATCCTTGGGACTCGACGACCCTTGAATGGCAAACGCCGACACCTCCACCGCATGGAAACTTTTTAACATTACCTGTGGTTTGCCGTGGGCCTTATGAATACAGCGTCCCTGGAGCATCAAAAGATTATTCACCCCAGAATGAAAAGTAAAGAGGAGAACAATACCCTATGTTAATTCCATACACTGTTAAACCAAGAGAAGATACCGGTATGTACAATGCCAAATTGGGCATTTGGCTATTTTTAGCTTCCGAAGTCATGCTGTTTGGTGGATTATTTTCTGCTTACGTTATTCTTCGCGTCGGAGCCGGTGATGCTTGGCCTGTTGGGGCCAGTATTTTAAATGTACCCATTGGAGCTTTTAACACACTTCTTCTCATTACATCAAGTCTGACCATGGTCTTTTCGTGGATCGCCTTAAAACAAAAAAATCTTGATAAATTCAAAAGAAACATGGGGATAACCATCCTGCTAGCCTTGGCCTTTCTGGTCATCAAAGGCTTTGAATACAATGCAAAATTTTCCCATCAGATGTTCCCTAGTAAAAGCACATTTCTCGCCATTTATTTTACGTTAACAGGTTTACATGCCCTTCACATTATTGGCGGCATAATCGTTAATGCTTATTTCTGGGGACCGGGAAGAAAAATGTGGTACAGCGATCCAGAAAGATTCACAAATCGTATTGAAATTGCCGGCCTGTATTGGCATTTTGTGGATTTAGTTTGGATATTCTTATTTCCAGTACTCTATTTATTGTAAAAAGGAGACCATTATGGCATCAGGTTCACATGACATAACAAGCGAAATTAAAAAATTTAAAGGCATTTACATTGGGCTGCTATTTTTAACCGTTGTGACCGTCGCTGTTTCATATTTAACTGTTGGCGTATGGGCCGCCATTACTATTGCCCTTGTTATTGCCACATTTAAAGCCTCGCTTGTCGCCGGTTATTTCATGCATTTATTCAGTGAAAAAAAGTTAATTGTTACTTTAATTGGCTGTACCATTTTCTTTTTCATATCCATGATGATTCTAATTTTTGCAGGACAATTCAATGTCCCGGAGGGATTACAGTATCTACCGACAGAACAGCATGTACCGGAGGGATCACACCATGTCTCTTAAAGATTTTCATATTGTTTTTATCCTTAGCTCAATTCTTTTGTTATTTGGATTTTCCTACTGGGGATGGCAAAATTTTACACATCATCCTATTGCAGCGTATTTGTGGACAGCTATTTTATCAGGAATCAGCGCATCTGCATTAATTGCCTATGAAATTTTATTTATTAAAAAAGTGAATGCCTAAGAATATGCTCCAGAAATTAAAAAATATTCCATTTGCCTGTAGTGTATGTTTTTCCGTCGTTAAAGATGATCCGATGAATGTGGCCTTAAGAGCATCGGTTCTTTGTCTGTTAGCAATTCTTTTAGTCACTTTAGGCTGTTTTGTAAAATTCTTTCTGGGCGTCCGTAAACGGGCTAAAGTAACGACATAAAAGAAGCAAGATGTAGAGAATCAAGAAGCAGCGAAGACAAAAATAAACTAATTTAATTCCTTATTTTTTCTCTGCGTCTTGCGACTTTACTTCTCTGCATCTTAAAAAGAGGGGAGAGATAATGAATTTACGTGAGTTGTTATTTTTACCAATTAATGCTTCTGCGCATGGGCATGAAATTGATTTTGTTAATTATTTATTTCATATTTTTATGGTCGTGCTTTTGATCGGATGGGGTCTTTTTTATTTTCTCTGCCTTTTTAAATTTAACAAACGCGCTAACCCCAAAGCAAGCTACACAGGGGTCACATCTCACACCTCGACTTGGCTTGAAATTGCCGTGGTTGTTTTTGAAGCCGTTATCCTACTTGCATTTGCCATCCCTTTTTGGTCGAAACAAGTGAATGCTTTTCCAAAACGACCAGACGCCATGCAAGTCCGGGTTATTGCGGAGCAGTACGCTTGGAATGTTCACTATTCCGGAGCAGATGGCGTTTTTGGCAAAACCAACCTAGAATATTTTGATAAACAATCTAATCCGTTGGGTATTGATCCAAATGATCCTGCTGGAAAAGATGATATTCACATGATCAATCAATTACATCTTCCTAAAGGAAAACCAGCCATTATTCATTTAACATCCAGAGATGTGGTTCATAGTTTTTCTCTTCCGCATATGCGTGTAAAACAAGACGTCATTCCAGGCATGAGTATTCCTACATGGTTTACACCCACCAAATCAGGACAATTTGAAATTGCCTGTGCCCAATTATGTGGCCTTGGGCATTACCGAATGAAAGGTTATCTCACGGTTGAAGACCAAGAGACATTTGATCAATGGTTAGCAAATCAAACAACGGCAGGCGGTGATGGGGATGAAGAATTTGATGACTTCTGGAACTAACACCTGGCTACGTCGACTTTCCAAGCTCACATGCTTTTCCACACTATTATTAATTTTTATCGGTGGCATGGTTACAAGCACAGGTTCCGGCTTATCCGTCCCTGATTGGCCCTTATCCTACGGTATGTTTTTTCCTCCCATGGTTGGCGGTGTTTTTTATGAACATGGCCACCGCATGGCCGCTACGCTTGTCGGATTCTTCATGCTTTGTTTAGCCGTATGGCTAGGATTTAAAGAACCCCGAAAATGGATACGTTGTTTAGGGTTCTGGGCTTTAGGTGCCGTGATCTGTCAAGGCGTCTTAGGTGGCGTAACTGTATTATTTTTTCTACCAACCCCTGTGTCTGTGGCCCATGGTGTCCTGGCACAAACATTCTTTATTTTAACCATTGTCATCGCTTACAGCCTTTCTGTTGAACGTAAACAAAGAGAAGGGACGGAAGAACAAACCCACCCCATGATTCTTAAGACTATTTTTATGTTTACGACACTCATTTACATACAACTCATCCTCGGCGCCATTATGCGCCATTCACATTCTGGGTTGGCTGTTTTAGATTTCCCAAAAATGGGAGGTTATTGGATACCACCTTTTAATCAAGATATGCTTCATACACTTAATGATTGGCGTTTTGATTTGAATTTAGACCCTGTGTCCATGAGCCAAGTTGTCATCCATATTATTCACCGCGCATGGGCTGTATTTATTTTAGTTATGCTGGCTATGTTAAACGCCGTGGGCAGAAAATATGCCTCAAAGAATAAAGACGTTATGCGAACACTTTTGATGTTAAACAGCTTTGTTGCTTTACAAATCATTTTAGGCATTGCAACTATCTTAACGCAAAAATCTCCACAGATAACAAGCTTTCATGTCGTAACAGGCGCCGCAACTTTGGGGGTATCCGTGCTATTACTTCTACGTGCCGCACCGTTAAATTGTTCCAAATTAAAATAAAGAATTCCTGCCATGAAAAAAGAATCTATCATTTCTTCATACATTGAACTCACAAAACCACGTATTACAGCTTTAGTATTGGTAACAACAACATTGGGATTTTATTTAGGAGGCGAGGGGATAAACTCTTTTTCATTACTGTGTTCGCTTTTAATCGGTGCATGGCTGGTCTGTGCTGGCTCGTCAACATTAAATCATTATTTGGAACGCGAATTTGACAGCAAAATGACGCGGACAAAAAATAGACCTATTCCATCCGGAAAAATCCCTCCAACCCATGCGCTTAATTTCGGAATATTGTGTACTTTATTAGGCCTTTTTATGCTGTATGTAACCGTAAATATTCTTACTGCTTTTTTAAGCCTTTTGACAACATTTCTTTATGTTTTGGTTTACACCCCTATGAAAAGAGTGAGCTGGTTAAATACAACCGTAGGGGCCATTCCAGGGGCTATTCCACCATTAGGAGGGTGGGCCGCGGCGACAGGTACACTAAATTTTGATGCCGGTGTTTTATTTCTAATTTTATTTTTGTGGCAACACCCACACTTTTACGCCATTGCCTGGATGTTTAAAGAAGATTATGCGCGCGGCGGATTTAAAATGCTTCCAATCGTTGATCCCGATGGCCAACGGACGTTTAAACAGGTTTTAATGTATTCGATCGCATTAATTCCAATTTCATTGATTCCAGCCGTAACAGGGCTTTCAGGACCCATTTATTTTGTAGGCACATTGATGGCGGGTCTTTGGCTTTTAGGAATTAGTCGAAAGTTTATTCGCTCAGCTTCGGTAGCTAATGCCCGGCACCTCTTAAAAGCGACCGTTATTTACTTACCTTTATTACTTCTATTAATTGTAGTTGATGCTCAATTTTGATATGAACCTTTTTCTAAAACGCCAATTTCTTTTTTTAATTATTGTAACGGTTGCCTGCGCAATTGCCTTTACCCTGTTTACTTTAAAAAAAGAACTCGCCAAACCAAACCTTCCTGTCTTGGGACAAATTCATGATTTTTCGTTAACCGACTCCAATAACAAAAACTTCTCGGTTAAAAGCCTTCAAGGAAAGGTCTGGGTAGCTGATTTTATTTTTACAACATGTGGCAGCATTTGCCCAATTATGTCTGGAAATATGGCGTCTTTAGCGCGGTCATTTGATTTAGAAAAGGACGCCGCCTTTGTATCGATTACCGTGAACCCGGAATATGATTCTCCCGAAGTACTCCGAAATTACGCGAAGAAATATGATGCCTACACATCAAAGTGGCATTTTCTAACGGGTCCACGCGAAAAAATTAGAGAAATTCTTATTAAAAATTTTAAATTGGGAGATATGGAAGAGCCCATTTTTCACAGCTCATATTTCACACTCGTTGATCGAAATGGCATGGTTCGTGGCTATTATGACGGAACACAAAAAGAAGCTGTACGTAAGTTATTTAAACATTTGTCTGTCATTCTTAAAGAGTAGGAACCTAAGGATGCTGTCTTAAATAGACTATGGATATTCACTCATTACCCACCCTAAATGCCTGCCTAAATGCCACCGCATTTATTTTTTTATGCTCTGGGTGGTTAGCGATTAAAAACAATAAAAAAAAACTTCATCGCACCTTAATGATTGGTGCTTTGATCGCATCAGGACTATTTTTGTCTTCCTATCTGACCTACCATGCCTTAGTCCCGGGTGTGACACGATACACAGGACAGGGCATAGCTAGAATCATCTATTTCACCATTCTCTTAACCCACACACCCTTAGCCACCATTATTGTCCCATTCTGCGCTATGGCCGTCTACCATGCCATTAAAAAGAATTGGACAAAACACACACAAATCACCCGCTGGCTCATGCCGATCTGGATGTATGTCTCTGTAACAGGGGTGTTGATTTATTTGATGTTGTACATTTTGTGATATGTGGTATACTTAGAATGTACATAATTCAGTACATATGAAAGGAGGACACATGAAAACATTAACCGCAACAGATGCCAGAAATAACTGGTTTAAACTTCTTAAAGATTCTGTTAGCAGTCATCGTATTTATCAAATAACTTCCAAAGAGGGTGATGCTGTTATTCTTTCTAAAGAAGATTATGAAAGCCTCATTGAAACACTTGAACTGCTTTCAATTCCAGGGATGTTAAAAAGTATTAAACAAGCTGACAAAGAAATTGCAGAAGGAAAAACCCGAACAATGGAAGAGGTTTTTGGTGATTAAAAAAACGCATTATGCTATTAAATTCAGCAAGCAGGCTGAAAAAGATTTACAAAAATTAGACCCCCACCTGAAGAAAAAACTTCATGATATTCTTAAAAAGATTATTGCCGTTAATCCTTATGAGGGAAAAAAATTAATTGGTGAACTTTTAGGGAATTATTCATATCGTTTAAGCTTCAAAGATCGCATAGTTTATGACATCATAGAAAATAAAAAAATTATTAATCTTAAAAGGGTAAGAACTCATTACGGTGATTGATAGTTTATTAAAAAATAAATACCGAAAGCGAGGAGGAGAATAGCGGTGACGATGAGGACGAAGATCATCTTCTTAAAACCGTCAGCGCCGGTGTCGAATTTAAGAATGGTGCGCATATCTTTATTTTTTCCTTTCCAACAACCATCCAACCACAAAAAGTAAAGTACCTATTCCGAGAATCTTTCTATCCATTAGGGTTGGAAAATTTCTTAAAAAATCAATTAGGATAATGGTTAACCCGACAGCTTGTGCTAATTTTGCAGCATAGTGTATCAAACTTTGGCCTCAGACATTTTAAGGATGATATCTGTATTTTCACGAAAAGAGGCATTTTGGATCAAAAGTAATTTAAAGAAATGCAGGACAATCCCTACAAATAAAAGACGATATCCCCATAGAGGAAAACGTCCCGTATCGACGGCTCCAGCCAAAACAACCAAAACCATCATGGCCAATAGGTTCATCATAAGAGAAGGGAATAGCTTTTTTTTAATCTGTTTCGTTCTTTCGTGATAACAAATGTCAATCTTATGTGCCTGCGTGTATTCTTTCACACTGATCCCTGTACCAACGAAAAAAAAGATATTTAGTGTTTCCGTAAAAAAATAAATGATGCTGAGGAGCAACATAATACTCATATGATTTACGGAGAAAATTGTAAATTGAAAAAAACTTTGGGTAAGGGCAACGAGGAGAGCGATGCTGGTGAAAAAACTAAAAACATAACATAAAATCATGAAAAGCCACATTGTACACAACTCACTAAATAGTGGTTAGACCATTTGATTTTTTGATATTATTCAACATTAACAGCGATAAGCTTTAATTCTAAAATTGGAAAGAATTAATTTGTCTAACCACTAGTTAGTCATCAGACATCAGCTTTCAGCATTTATTTCTTTACCGACGACTGATGTCTGATGACTTAAAAATTAGTCCTTCGCTAACGGTTCTTTCTTCTCAGTAATCACAGGTAACTCAGCAGCCTTAGTGGCGTTAAGTTCAACGTAACTTTTCCATTGTTCTGGGGTATCTTCATCACTGAAAATAGCTTGAACAGGGCACTCAGGAATACATGCCCCACAATCAATACAAACTTCCGGATCAATCACAAGCATTTCTGCATCTTCGTGAAAACAATCCACTGGACACACGGTTACACAATCCGTGTATTTACATTTTACACAAGGTTCAGCGACGATATGAGCCATGAAAAATCTCCTTTATTTTTATTAAGTTGAATATTTTTACAGAATATATCAGTTAACCGTCTGTTTGTCAAATAAGGAGTTGTAAATAAATAACCATTGCATATTAGATACAATATATTGTCAATAAAGCAATTAAAGGTACCCTGGTTATTTATTTGCAATCTCTTAAACTGCAGCCGTTTTTTTAGGCTTTGTGCTGTCAGGATTTGAATCATTCGACGGGGAATGCGCATCTTTATTTGATTGCTTAAAAATCTTTTTAAAAAAATAATCAACAAATGCTTTAAATCCATGCAACTTACGCAGGACGTCGCCGAGCGAACGAATAGAAATTAACATTTGCCACATTTGTTTCGGACGTAAATAAAATTCTTTTAATCCTTTATCAATGAAACCATCAATTTCCTGACTCGATAACTGAGGATAACTTAAAAGGGTTCGCTGTTCTTTAGCAGCGGTAAGCCATTCGCGCCAATCATTAGCTCTAAGATAATTATTTTCTTTAGCCCATTTATAAATGGAGGTGCCTGGATAAGCCGCTACGCCTGTAATTTGCACGGTATCTAAAGGTAACGACTTGGCATAATCAATGGTTTTTTGCGCTGTTTCGTGTGTTTCCCCAGGAGCCCCTATCATAAAACAACCATGAATGGTAAATCCTAAATCATGGGCACGGTGCGCATAGGTCTTTGCACTGGCCACGCTGACGCCGCCTTTTTTAATGGCTTTAAGACCTTCATCATATCCAAATTCAAAACCTGTCATAAGCATACGGCAACCGGCTTCGCGCATTAATGGTAGGACCTCTAAATGCGTATCGGTCCGCATATTGCACGACCATGTGATCCGTTTATGCAAACCACGTTTCATGATTTCATTACACACGTCTTTAACATGCGCTGGCGATGCGGCAAAGGTATCCGTTTCAAACATAATTTCACGAATTTGCGGATGAACTTTCAAACCATATTCCATTTCATCGACAACCTTATTTGCCGTGCGGTTACGTAATTTGTACCCATACATCAACTGGGGATCTCGGCAAAACGTGCACTGATTATTACAACCGCGGCCTGTCACCAATGTAAGAAAAGGAAATTCTTTGCCCCCGTCGGGGTACCATTCCGGCTCAATTAATTGCCAGGCAGGAAAAGGAAGTTCATTAACATCCAGCTGAGGTCGAGTAAGATTATGAACTACTTTTTCTCCATTCCACCACACCATGCCCAAAACTTTTGCCGGGGCCAACCCGCCCGCTAAGTCACGCAAAGTAAAATCATATTCACCCAGTAAAATAAAATCAACCACGCCAAGCCCAATACTAAACGTATTGTCTGGCTCTGCAGAAACATGCTGTCCTACAAATGCAACTTTACAATTCGTGCGTTTTTTAATTTCTCTGGCTTGTTCAATATCATTGTAAATAGAAGGGGTTGTTGCATGGATAACTAATAGGGAAGGCGTATCTGATGCAGCAAGAAATTCTTGAACAATATCATACGATTGTTCCGGTGTAAAATTACGTGCAGCCGCTTCAATAAATGTAACATCATGCCCAGCGTCAATCAACACCTGTGCCGCCGTCAATAAATATTCCGGATGCCGCTGCACACGCCCACGCGATTTTGCTGCCCATCGCGCCACACGTACAAAGTCTTCACCAAAGGAAGGATTAAGAATAGAAATTTTCATATTTATGTACTAAAGAGAACGATAAGCCGTTCGCCTATGTTCAATATTATAAATCTTTATAAGACATTTTTCATGATAAATCCAATACAAAATACGATAATCTCCGGATCGCTCTTTGCATAAGCCTTTTAAATCATCCGGTAAATTAGAAAGTTGGTGGTGAATTATCTGATTGGCATTTTCGGATAACCAATCAATTTTCTGCACAACTCTCGATTGAATTTCTTTATCAATTTTTTTAAATGATTTTTGTGCTTCAGGAAGGATAATTATTTGATACATATTTCCTTCTTAAATTCTTTCCAACTTTTTCCTTTGCCTTGCAAATCATCTTCCCGGGATTTACGCATCCTTTTGATAAAAGATGGATTATGCGCTAAAAGCCAATTTTCTAGGTCGCTTTTTGAAGATGCTGTCTGAAAAACAGCTATTGGAAAAGTTATTGTTTTAGTTGCTTTCTTAGTAGTTGACATTTTTATCTCCTTACATCACAAGAATAACATATTATTATAAAAAATCAATCATTGTTCATAATCTTTCCTTCATATTTTGTGATAATAATACCAATTCCATTAAATAATGGCCATAATCCATTTGGCTTTTCTCGAACGCTTCTACGAGAATAGCCACTACCAAAAGAGGAATTATTTAATGGATTTGGTATAATCACATAATACGTCCGAATAATGTGATATTATTCACGTTTTTGCATAAATAATTTTCTCAAATTTTTTACAAAAACTTTCCCAGAAATTGGCATTTCGCTAAAAAATATGGCATACTTGCAGTATCTATGAACAATTTACGTAAAAACTGTATCAAAATGGAATAGAAGAAATGCATCGATAAATCCGTCTACCCGTCGAGGAACGAATAATAAATTACAATAAATAGGAGCCACGGACTATGAATATTTATCTCGAAAAAAGAAAGACCTGTTTGCTGTACCGCATTCTTGCCGCTTTTATTTGTTTCACCTTTATTTTTAGCAGCATCATACCCCCACAAAGGGCCCAGGCCCAGGTTATGCCTACTTCAGGAACCATTTTGAATCTACCGGTGCCGGGAACCATGGTACCGGCAACCGATGCCTACCAGCCACCGATTATCCGTGGCGTAGCGCTCAACCCGGAAGATCCTCTCAACCTTAATTTCATCATCGACCGTGGCGATAACAGATTGGAAGGCAAAGACTTAGAAAATGAATCCCAAAAACTTATCAAATATTTCCTGGCTGCTCTTACTGTACCGGAAGAAGAAATGTGGGTTAACCTTTCCCCCTATGAAAGTGACCGTATCATCCCCAATACCTTTGGCGACACCGAGATGGGGCGCGACCTTCTAGCACAAGATTATATGCTTAAACAACTTACAGCATCACTCATGTATCCGGAAGAAGAATTAGGTGAAGATTTTTGGGCCAAAGTGTATGATCGCGCTTATGAAGAGTATGGCACCACCGATATTCCCATGAATACCTTTAATAAGGTCTGGATTGTACCGGAAGAGGCCGAAGTGTATGAATATGATGCCAATGCTGTGGTCACCAAAAGCCGCCTCAAAGTCATGCTGGAGGAAGATTATGTGGCCTTGCAGAACAATCTGGGTGTCGATGAATTTGGCCTCAATAGCCTTTCTGCCGAAGATGCCGGCATTACCAGTGGCATTTCGTCTGAAGTCGTCCGCGAAATCATCCTGCCAGAAATCGAATGGGAAGTGAACCATGGCAAAACATTTGCCAACCTACGCCAAATTTACAACTCCATGATCCTGGCCACCTGGTACAAAGAAGCCCTGACAGAAAGTTTTTTAGGTCAAGTTTATATCGATCAAAACAAAACCGAAGGCGTGGACACCCAAGACAAACAGATCAACCAAAAAATCTACAAACAATACGTCGAAGCCTTTAACAAAGGTGTGTATGACTATATTAGAGAAGATTATGACCCCACCACAGAACTGATTGTGCCGAGACGATATTTTTCCGGGGGAGCGGCAATGAGGACGAGTAAAAAATTAAACGTTATCGATATCGCGATGCTCCCTACTAGTTTTATTAATCGTGCTGCTGCTGGTGTAAGCGAATTACAACTACCAATACTTGAAGACACCGAAACCGTGCCGGACGATCTTACGGAAATGGATAAAATTGATCCTCTCGCTAGCGAAAGCGTGCCGGATTATCTTTCAGAAACAGATATCCCAGTACAGCCATTGACTCTCTCCGAAAAATTCTCTGAATTTACTAAATCTCTCGAGGGAGGAGATATTGTCAGTGCTTCAAAAGAACTCGGAGAACTAAAAGGTCATATTGATAATCTACAGAATGTTGAACGTAAAAAAGTAGCTAAAAGTTTGAATAAAAAATTAAATAACTTTAAAAAACAACTTGATAAACTCGAAAAAATAAACAGAACTATTATAAAGAAAAGAGTCCGCGACATAAAAGATTTAAATGCTATGCCAATGGGCATAGAAAATAGCGAAGAAATTAACTATTTGATCAGCAAATTAGAAAATTTTCTGGCAACTGGAGAATTAAATTTAAAAGAATTAGAAGAATTCAAAACATCTTATAGCACCTCAGGGTTTAAAAGCATACGTGAATTTATTGCAAACCACCCCCGCCTAGAAAAAGGATCTAAACTTGCTGTTTTAACTGTTATCGCGCTAAGCACCGCCGTGTCCATGGGCGCTGCGGCAACTCAAAGTGAAAGCCCACAAGAATTTATCAAAAATTTAATTAATGTAGACACAGATCTAAACAACACAGCCGTAGCTAATCTCCTTGAAATCCCTGAAATTAAAGAACTCGGCGAACGGTATCTCGCGGGAGAACTCACAGAAAAAGAATATGAAAGTCTAGCCGAAACCCTAAAAAATGGAAATCCAGAAATACAAAAACTTATTGTCACAATTTATCAAACCGCCCTTGCCCAAAATATCGATCTTGATGAACAGGGAAGCGAAGCCTTACAAGAAAACCAAAGCAACCCTCTAAGTCTCTTTGCACGTACAGAAAACTGGGTGTCCAATCAGCTTGATTCAGACCTTGAGGCTGGAGCACTTACTGAGGATTCCCCTGCAAACATCCATACCTTAAATCCCCAAGAAGTGCGTAACGTTATGGATGGACTTGATGATATTGATTATGAAGAATCACCTGATGCAATTAAAAAAGCTATTAAAGTTGTAACTAATTATCTTAATTTGGACTCAACCGACCCTACTAACGATAAAGTTACTCAAGGTAATATTAAAATAGCTTTTAAAATTTTGGATAAAATTGTTGATCAGAATGAAAATAACATGACTCCTGATATGAAAGCAGCAACATCAGCAGATTTAATATCGTATATACAAGACTCACAAAATTCAGCTGACAATATAATTTCTGCTATAAAATTGGTGTCTGAAATCGGGGGGGAAAATAATTTAGAAGAATTAAAAACATTTAATAAAGATTTAAAAAATAAATACGAGAAATCAGTAAATGAAGGCAAACAATTAGAACAAGAACTTAAACAACTTAAACGAAATTTAGATAATAATCCTTATCCCAAGGGGAGCTTCGCACGTGATATAGATCAAAATACTTACGATAATACATTGGAGAGTCTAAAAGTAAATCAAGATAATATTAAAAACTTAGATAAAATCATCGACACAATGGGTGATGTTATTAACGACATAACTGAACGGGAAGGAATAGTTGATCACCAGAAGATTAACGAACTAAAAAGCCAAGAAACTAAACTACAAAAAGAAATCGAACAATCAGTTTCAGAAGTCAAGCAATTAAAAGAAGAACTCAAGCAACTCAAACAAAATTTAGATAATAATCCTTACCCCAAGGGGGACTTCGCACGGGATATAGATCAGAATACTTACGATAATACAAAAGATGCGTTAGAAGATAAAGAAGGTGACTTAAAAAAACAGCAAGACCAATTAAAAGTTGTTGAAAAATCACTTAAGCAAATTGAAAAAGGTAACCAAGGAGACGGACTACTAACGCGAGGAGTTAAGGCCGTTACAGGTGCAGCTAAAACTGTGGTTAATGTCATCAGCGGGGATGATACACAAGAATCACCCACCGCTGAGACAATAGAAAAAATACGTGCTGATTTACAGAAAAAGGCGTTGTCAGACTTAAGATCTAATGAATCTAGTGTCCGGCGTGCAGCGGTGAATCTACTGAGTGATATTGGAGACGAAGAGGCTATAAAAAGACTCGATAAAATAGCAAACAATGACACAAACCCTGTAATCAAAATCGAAGCTAGTACAGCTTTGGATAACATACAAGAAAGAGCTGGTGAACCTCCTTCGACAATCGCTACCGATGAAGTTATCAAGCAACTTGAGTCTAAACTGCAGCAGCTGGAAGAAGACGCCCCCCTAAACCCAGATGGCACGACCAAGACATTATCAGACTTTCCCCATCCCGGGGGGACGAAGGCGAACTACGGAGACTTTATGGAATATGGCCGACAACGTGCTGCCATCGATGAATTACAGTCACAGATTGACGACCTTAAAGAAATTCTTGCCTCATTTACCACCGCATCTGCAGGCGGCGAAGCAGCCGGAGGAGGCGATGGAAGCGGTGGTCCAGATGATGATGATAAAAAATCTAAAGAAGCTTTGAAAACACTACCTTCTGTTTCACAAATAACAAGTACGCATATAGCAAATATAGAAAATTCATCAGATGAATCGGTAAAACAAGAGTCTCTTAAAGTATTAACTCGTGCAGCTCTAGATGGCATACTCTCTGAAAAAGATATTAAAAACGTGATAGCGACAATAGAGGAATTACCTACCCCGGATGGCATAATTGAAAAGGAACAGGCGTATACCATTAAGATGCAAACAAAAGTTCTAGAACTTATGCAAGATATTTTAAACCGGATGGATTCTGATAATGATAGGCAGAAATCCCTGTCAACAGTAACAGAACTCAGCAAGTCTGATTTGGGAATACCTGCGAATTCTTCCGTAAACACACTTGGCACTGGCCAATTTGCTGGTAATATTGAGAACGTAAAGGATCTCTTTGTTGATAGCTTTAAAACGGCTGGAGACTCCTTGCCTGAATTAATGAAAATGTCTGCTTCCCCTACTAATACTCTTAGTAACCCACGCATTGGGAGTAGCTTTTTTTCAGAATCCGGCGTCGAAAAATTTGCTGACATTCCATTTGATTTAAATGATTCCTCCGACCGCTGGCTTCTCAATAAGGTTGTATCTTTTTTAGAAACAAATGTCATATCTTCCGATGTCGACGACTACTTCAAAACGAACATTATTAAAGCTTTAACAGCGTTAGGATTACCCCGAAGCATTGACGTTATATCCAGCATAGATACGACGGATATCGATCTAAAACAAGACATTGAAAAAACTATCACCACATTGCAACAACGCTGGGGAATAACTCCCCCCAGTAACATTGTTCCAGAAACTGAAGACCAGGCTAATACGAAACTGACAGAAAGACTTCATCAATTTGATAATTCTAAAGTTAGAGCCTTAACCCCAGACATCGTAAATGATGCTATAAAAGGAATGGATCATCCGGATAACGAAACAAAACAAACGGCCATACACATCATAGGGGACGTTTTGGGTTCGAAGATACCTGTCCCTGATGAGGTCATAGATAAACTTATTGCAAGCACAGGCACCTCCACACCTGAACTGCAAGTGCCATCCTTTAAAGCGCTCTTTGAAGGAGCGCTAAACAATAAAATTTCGCAAGAAAATATCGAAACAGTACAAAGTATGCCCTATGATCCAACCTCTGATGCGCAAAATAGAGATAGAGAAATTCTTATTGAAATTTATCAAGTGAAACAAAATATAACGGATGTACAGATGAACAATGATGCACCGCTTGTTCAAAAAACAGCCATCACGGATTTAGAAGAAAAAATAAAAAAAACAACTGGTAGTAATATTCCAATACTTAGAGATCGTCTAATACCCGAAGCCCTGGAAACCTTAGTGGCACAAACTTATAATCCGAATGTTGAGACCTCTGTTCGTGAACACGCTATCATCTCTGTAGGCAATCTAGCTGATTCAACTCCTGGTATTACGCATGAAAATTTTAAAAACTACATACCGGAAGGATCTAATAAGTCTATTGGAGAAACATTAACCTATCTGGCAACAAATGATCTGGATGAAGGCGTTCAAAACGCAGCCAAGGAGGCTCTGAAAAAAATTGATCTTGTTTCGACTGCTCCAACCGTGATACTATCTCCAAAACCAGTAGAAATTCCCACACCAACAGAAAATGCAGAAATCAAAGCACAAATCAACGAAATATCCTCAATAGATCCTACAAATTTCACAAGCGATGATATCACAGCTGTCGTAGCAGGAATTGAGCATCCTACAAAAGAAATACAAAAAGCAGCTGTGGAAAAGGCGGGGGACATAATTGAAAATAATAAAAAACCTCCTCAGCAACTGGTCGATGGATTTATAAAGAACCTAACAGATGATACGGGGAAGAATAATATTCCAATATATAATGAATTACTCAATGCCATAAGGCAAGATAAAGTACTTACCGACCAGGGTGATACTCTTCGTAAAATTGCAAACGATGATAATGATCCGCGCAGCTCTGTAGCAAAAAACTTTCATGATGATTATCTCTTGCACCAAGAAATTTTTAAATTATCCTCAGATTCATTAAAAGACAATAGTTTTGGGCGAACGACTATTATATACAATTTACAAGAATTTATAATTAATAGCCAAACACTTGAGCACCTCTCGGGAATAGATGCTATTGCCAAGTTGGCAATTGACGATAGTAATTTCCTTGTGAGAGAAGTAGCCGTAACTGTTTTGGGCAGCCTCACCGATGTCGACAGGTTTTCAAATATTAAAGATCATAAACCCGAAGGAGTAGGTGGTACGATCGAAGATATTGTCAAAGCTATCGCAACCGCCAGCATTGAGTCAGGATTAACCAACGATGAAAAAGAAGCGGCCCAAGATCTAAAAACAGCGGCCCAGGAGGCATTAGTTAAGCTTCAATCATCTACTCAAAGCGCGAAACCGACAATAACACCGGGGCCGACAGAAACAGCATCGCCTACACCAACACCAGGACCATCCCCAACTCCAAACGCGACTCCAGATCCGACATCAACTGATGATACGGCTAATTTAGAAAACTTTAATACTAAAATTTCAAAAATTAATGATGAGATGAAAATTTTTAAACATAAATATGCTAACAAGGATATACCTGAAGCTGAAGCACAACAAATACAAATACTTTTAAAAGAAATGAAAAATCTTGTCAAAAATACAATAGAAAAAGGCAACGTAACTCCAGAAATGGTAGATCAAATAAATACTACTAGTAGTACATTTAATATTCACGGTGTTTTGAAAGTCGATTCGCATGAAGACTATACAGGAACACACGGGGAAAAATTAAATACAAATTTAGTTATATATCTAGATAATGACGGATATATTACTGCAGACAAAATTGAAATACCTGATCCTTCACCTACTCCGAGCGCAACACCGACATCAACACCAATAGTGACACCAACACCAACTCCGGAAGGTAACATGCAGCTATTGGCGAACATATATGCAAACATGAAACCCAAGGATGCGGCAAACCTTATGTCTAACATGGATACTGAAACAGCAAAAAAAATGATCCCTTTAATGCCTCAAGAAAAAGTAACAAAAATTCTTGAATTGATGGATCCCCTACAAGCAGAAAATATCAATCCTCAAACAACACCAACCACGGAAGCAGAAATCGGCTCTAAAATTGACGATTTACTTGAGTCTCTTAGCAAGCCGATTGATGGTAAAAAAGATCCAAAAAATTATGGTACAGACAAAAAGCCCATGTTTGCCCTTTCTATCGTGGGAATTTCTCCTGACACGCAATCGCGAGAAAGCGTTATCGATGAACTTGTTGTATTGGCTAAGAATAACCCAGAGGCTACGAATCAAATATTAACGAAGCTTTTTGATCACAAGTATATCCAAAGTCATCTCGACAAAAACAATCAATCCTTAGCCCCCTTGATCAGTATACTTGAAAGAATTGATCCAGGATTAAAGCTGGTGGAGGATAAAATTCAAACGTTAATCAATTCACCAAACCTGGATGTTTCCACCGCTGGAAATATTTTTCTTCTCTCGCAAACCCTTGAGGTTAAAGGGATTTATGAAGAGTTTAAAAATGTATTGAGTGCAATAGACCGTTCAGACACAAACAGTTTAAAAAACGATATAGAAGCACTATTGCGTGAAGTATTTCAATTTTTCTATGATGACAATCAAGACAAAAAGGATCTCCGCATTGAAAAAAATGTACAAGATAATATTGTAAAAATTGGCAACCTACTCAAAGATATGGCAAAGCAGAATCCTGAGCAACTGACAAGCGCTAAGGCGTATGACATCATCGATAACGCGGATTATTTAACCCTGGACGATAAAAATAGAATCAAAGCTCAAATTTCAACTGGGCAGGGTTATTATGCTATTGTATATTTACTTCTAGTCGGCGTCGTCGGCAGTATAAGCGGAGCTATTTTAATACAAAGAAAGAAATCTTTTAACAAAAAGCTAGCCGCTATCCATGACGCTATTGTAAAGGACAAACATTATTTAACAGCCATAACTCTTTTTAATGATGAAAAATTTAAGGGCCGAAAACGCCGCCAAGTCATACAACATATTCAAACTATTGCTGATAATCAAAACAATCAGTTTGAACGTACTGTACAGTCACTCGCTCAAAGCATTTTGCAAGAAATTCAATCTGGCGGTGATGATAACGACCTTAAAAAAATTGTTGTTAAGACGCCTTCCAATACCTCAACTGATGGCGGAGAATCAGAGGAGAAAACTGCTGTAGACTTGATCTCTCGGGGAGAAACTCAAATTACTGAGGTACTGAACCTTGTTAGTACTTCAAAATGGACAAACGAGAAAGCGACTTGGATAAGAAGCAGTGCGGCACTTTTGCGTAAATTAAGAAATAATTTTGAAAAACAATTAACCTTACTTAATCCCACAGATGCAAAAAAAGCAAAAATTATGTTAATGTCTCAACTTAAAACTCTTTCTAAATATTCAAACCTACAATGGACGAAAGAAAATTTTAAAAATGAAAAAAAATTCTTAGAATCAGTCGTTAACACTTATCAATCTTCGATTGAATCGAGCACACAATTTTCCATACATCAACAACAGCTCCAAACTATTAGTATGCTTAACACCTTATTCCTCTTTATGGGACGAACACATGAGTTGCCTCATTCTGAAATAACCTTAGAGCCAAAAGAGAAAATTGTGGATGGATTTACAGGCTTACCACCAGAGGAAGTGACAGAAGTACATAAAGATATTTTCTCTATCCTCAATGATTGGGCGGTTGACACTGTTGTTGGTAAAGCAGCTTTAAAAGTACCGGGTTTTGCTACGAAAGACTCTGTTATTGGAATTGAATATAATGGAGAGGCCTTTGCTATTCGTATGAAAGAAAATAACAAGCATGAAGGTATAAATGTTGTTGTGGGTGGTAAAAAATTTATTGTCCCAGTATGTCCTCTTTGTCAATATGTCGCCTTTGACGCAGATGATCTTGCCAAAAACATGGGGTTTGAAGGAGAAGATGTGGTTGGCTTTGTTTCCGGACTTTTACGGCAAACTGGCCTTAATCATCCAAATGGTTTCGGTGTAATGCTTTTAGGTGAACGTAGTTCACAAAATTTGATTTCCTTACACAAAAGAATGTTTCTCACCGGCCCTAACAAAGGAGAACCACTTAAGGTCCATCCAATTACACTCACAACATTAAATGAATGGATTCAATCATATCCAGAAACAAAAGTATTAACTGATACCGGCTATTTAGACAAAGATTATAGTGCAGAAAATCCTTATAAATTAAAACATCAAAAAGACTATGTAGTTGAGATAGGGACAAAAACAGTTGCTTTTTCTCAGGATTATCTTCAAAAATTACATAAAAAAATCGGAAAAAATATTGAAAAAATACAAACAAAAAATTCCGGTTTTTTATATATCAAATTCAAAAATAATAAAAATATCCCCGTTTTTACTAGCGATAAAGAAGGTCAAATAACACTTCCTAATTTTATTGCTCTTCGGGAACCTTGGAGAACTAATCTTCATCCTGAAACCGAACTTTTCGATTCTGCCATGATCAATATCAAAAACGCCCCCCAAGAAGGTGGTATCAACCTTAACATGGCGGCGGCGCAGTTTAAGAGGGTAAAGGATCAAAACGGTGGGGTGGCGCCTTTGTTGAGCAATCAGGAATTGCTCAATCTAAATATTCCTGGACTGATTCCGAAGCTGCGTAGCCTGACACCATTTATCATTCCACCCGGACTCCCAGCCCTCATCGGCCCAACCGGTTGGTTAAATACTGTACCGGGAGACAGCACAGATACAACCATCCCCGACCAATTCTCCGCCCTGGGGCCTATGGAGAAAAGACAGCGGTTAATCCTGGTTTCACCCAAGCAATCTTTTGTAACGCATGTTATAGGTTAAATAGTTATCAAAATAAAAGAATGGAAGCTCATTAAAAATAGTGTATACTTTAAATATGAAAAAGTTACGAATATACATGGACACATCAATTTACAACTTTGTGATTGCTGATGATGTTCCCCGCGAAAGGGAAGTCACATTAAAACTGATTGACGAAATTAAACATGGTAAATATGAAGTGTTTATCTCTGATGTTGTTGTACGTGAAATAAACGACGCCCCGGATAATATTGCGTTAAAATTACGAGATGTGATCAATGAGGTCAGCCCAACAGATATTCCTATTGATGAAGAAGTGGAAACTTTGGCGGACAAATATGTGGCCGAAAAAATTATTCCTGAAAAATATCGCGACGATGCCCTTCATATAGCTGCAGCATCTATTCATAATATGGATGTTATTGTTAGCTGGAATTTTAAGCATATTGTCAAATTAAAAACAAAAAAAGAAGTTGTCGGCATTAATTCATTAATGGGATATAAAGAAATTGAAATATATTCCCCTATGGAGGTTATTGAAAATGATTAAAGAACCCAAACCTATGCAAGAAATTCATGCCATTCAAGAAAAAATTTATGAGGAAGAAAAAAATCTAACAGTCAAAGAAAAATTAAATCGTCTTCATGAAAAAGCAATGGCTGCAAAAAACCGATTGGGGTTAAAAATTAAAACTTTATCTCAAACTGTATAAAAGGCTTCCGCCTTTGTTGAGTAATCAGGAATTGCTTAATTTGAATATTATCGGACTCGTGCCTGACCTCCGTAGTATCACACCATTTATCGTTCCCCCCGGACTCCCAGCCCTCATCGGCCCAACTGGTTGGCTGAACACTGTACCGGATGACACGCAAGACACAACCACCCACGACCAGTTCTCCGCCCTAGGGCCTATGAAGAAAAGACAGAGGTTAACTCTAGTTTCGCCAAAACGATTCTTTGTGGCGAATGTTGTATAAAGTGCAATTATCCAGCCTTCATTGGCTAAACTGATTACCCATTTCCACAATTTCACCGACGAGATATATCCTAAATTCCAAAATTATCGACCAAGAAATAAATTGGCGCAGCGCCTTGAAATATGGCATACTTTTACTAAAGTTATAAAACCATAATACAATTTTAGAACTATGAATAATTATTTACATTTCAGACAAAAAAATTTAGGTTATCGTATTTTAGCTGTTTTTGTGTGTTTTACATTTATAGCTGCTACGCTGACACCGCCGCAATACGCCCACGCGCAGGTTGCGCCTACCGCCGGGACTGTTCTTAATCTTCCTTTCCCCGGAAGCATGATTCAATCGACCGATGCGTTTACGCCTGTTTCTCTGTGGGGCATAACGCTTGATCCTCAGGATCCATTTAAATTTTATTTCACACTCGATAAAGGGCATACCGGTTTATCCGGTGAGGATTTGGAAGCGGAGGCGACACAATTGGCGAAATATTTTCTGGCGGCCTTAACCGTTCCGGAAGAAGAAATGTGGGTAAATCTTTCGCCGTATGAAAAAAATCGTATCATTCCGCAAAGCTTCGGGGATACCGAAATGGGACGTGATCTATTGGCCCAGGATTATCTTTTAAAGCAACTCACCGCCTCGTTAATGTATCCAGAAGAGGATATTGGGGAAAATTTTTGGGAACGCATTTACGCCAAAGCCTATGAAAAGTATGGGACAACCGATATTCCGATGGATACGTTTCACAAGGTCTGGATCGTGCCGGAGCGTGCGCGTGTGGTGGAGGAAGGTAACAGTGCGTATATTGTGGATAGTTATTTGAAGGTGATGTTAGAGGATGATTATGTTGCTGCGCAACATAATCGTGGCGCGTCGCTCGTGACTCGTGACTCGGAAATAAAATCAAATTTGAAACGCGCCACGCGTCACGAGCGACTAGCGACGAACCTTATCCGCGAAATAATCATTCCCGAAATCGAACGCGAGGTCAATGAAGGCGCAACATTCGCGAAGTTACGGCAGATTTACCAATCCATGATTCTGGCCACATGGTACAAAATCCGCATGGAAGAAAGCCTGCTCGGTCAAATTTATGTCGATCAAAACAAAACCAAAGGTGTCGATACGCATGATAAAAAAATAAATCAAAAAATCTACAATCAATATATCGCCGCCTTCCAGGAAGGCGTTTACGACTACATCAAAGAAGACTACGACCCAATCACCCAAACCATTGTCCCGCGTAAATATTTTTCGGGGGGATTTTCTGGAAAACTAAGAAATTTCCTTATTATTATGAGCGCTACAGCAGCAATTAGTGCGGGCATCATATTCTCCAATTTAGGAATATCCAACGCAGGTACTTTTGATAGCCCAGGAAAAGAAACAGTTGCTGTAAGTCTGGTTAGTACTTCAAATAAAGGTCCTTCTACAATTAGAGATAGAAATAATGAAATACGTAAAAAACGCCATTCTAATAAAACCACTGTTGTTCAAAAAAAGGAAACCTTAAAAAAACCCCAAGAACAGAGTAATCCAATAAAAAACCTTACTTGGCAATTTAATGACAGTCTCAATGAAATAACAAAAAATAAGAAACAGGTCTCATCAACAACTGTAATTCAGCCCAATGATCCGTTGACTCCACTCGCAGATAATAAAATAACGCCTGAAACAAAAACAGACGACAATCAAGAAATTTCGAAACCGAAAGTGACAGTAGTTGATGAACCTCAGGATAATAACCTGAATGAATCAAATGAAATAAAAGTAACCGAAACATCGATAAAACAATCAAACGAAACCACTGAGCAGCCATCCATATCCGATGTCGACACTACTACTGAACAAAATGTCCAAACCACTCAAAATGATACTCTGGAAATCCAACCCCTGTCCATAGAAACTGACACTACGAAAGAGGAAAAATCCTCTTCAGGAAGTGACATACAAATTACAGAAACTATCAAAGAACCTACTACCAGCACCCAAGAACTAGTAAACCAATTTAAAAAAGATATTTCCGGAAACATTGATATTGAAGAAAATAAGCTTGCTGCAATACCTATTGCTCAACATTTAAAAGACAATCCTACTGATTGGGATGAATTTGCAAATATGGTTTTAACTGACCCAGATTATGATACGATCACCAAAATACTTCCCAATTTGTATTCGGTAGTTGATTTTGATAAATTGGAAATTTTACTTAAAAATCTTTCCGAAAGTCTATACGGCTATTGGAATTCCGTATTACAAAATAAGGCCACGAAAATACTCGAAGACCTCCAGCAGAAAGAATTCGACAGGATAATAAATAACTTCGTTAGTACCATTATTAATGGTGAATTAAATGATTATGACACTCACGAATACCCATTGATTGCCTTCGTAAAAAAACATCGCTTTCTATACCCAAAAATGCAAGACACCTTATCTAATTATGACAATCAAGCAGTTAGAAAAATTTACCAACAGGATATTCTTCCGGAATTTGAAAATAGTGCAATCAAGACTATTAAAAATAAAGTACCGGAAAATGTCGACAATAAAGCCTCACAATTTATTAAAGAAAGACTTCCTGGTGATGAAGTTGAATCCATTAATATCGATATCAATAACCTTATGCCTTCCGGAGGTGTGGGGGAAACCTTATTAACAAATTATTTAAAAGAAAAAGGCATATACCTAATTTCTCTATTGTTAGGCGTAGGGAGCCTTGGCTTTTTTATATTGATTTGGGGGAAAAAATGGATATCAGAATTTTTTATGAAAAGAACATCTGTTAACTCTACTACATCAAGAAATATTAATAAAACATCAAACAAACAAATGCAAATTAATCCTATCAAAACCAATTTTCCACCGAATAACTCTCCAAAATCTATTGAAGATCCTAATAATGCACCTACTTTTCTAAATACAATTCAACGTAAACCTTCTTGGATCATTGATGTACCGTCATCGATTTATGATGTACAAATGAAATTATCCCAAAAAAATATCAAACTAAAAAATGATTTACTAAATATCATTGTAAATGTGGCAAAACCCACCAGATCTGATCTAAATACTGTCAAAGCTATCAAAATAGCACAAAAACTTGATTTTCACATTGCAAGCGATGTCTTGTATTATTTGATACTTAGAGAAGGGGACAGTGATGAAATTAAAAATGTATTTAAAGGCATTGCCAAAATAGCCAGGTTTATCCTTGAAGAAAGTAAAATTGAGAAGACATATTTTGACTCATTGTTGAAAGGTACTGTTAACGAATCTGCACGTGGAATAACTCCAGAAATGATTACTGTTTGGATAAACAATTTAACGTCTTCTGATGTTAAAATAAATCATGAAGCAGCCGATCACCTTATTGAAGTTGTCGCAGGGATGACCACTGAAAGTAGTACAACGTTGCTGCCACAGGAAAAAATTTCACAAATTATTGCAAATCTAAATACTCATTCTCCAGGGACTGTTTTTTATTCAAGCATGGTTCTGCGCGCATTGCTTTACAAGAGTATTTATGTGATTAAACAATTGCAGAATAATAAAAATGAAAAAACCAATTTAGTTTTGAATGATGCTATCGACCAAATTGAAATTATCCAAACACGCGGACATAATGCAATTGTTAATGATAAAAATACAATGCCTTTAAGGTTACCTTTCCTAAATGGTTACCCATCAGAATTAAAAAAGGTGATATCCATGGAAAAATTAAGGAAATCTAATATTAGAAATCGAGCAGTCACTAATCGATTAGATGAAGTAGTGAAGCATGCTGACGATCTGGCTGTTGATATTGCCATGCACGTAAACCAAGACGAAGAGTTAGGCTACGGTGGTATCAACCTGGACCGTGCAATGATGGATTTTGTGATTGAGCGGGATGCGGAAGGGATGCCATTGCCGGTCAGCCAACAGCCAGTGGAGCATATCCGTATGAATCTGGAAGGTTTCCGACCGATCGTGGAAATCGCTCCGTTGATCTTGCCGGCGTTCTTAAGTTTACTTGATCAAAACGCCCCCAACACACATCCCAACCAGGATGAACTTTCCGCCCTAAGCCCCGTAGATAAAAAAAATCTAATAAACTCCGCAGCATTTTAAAACTTGACATTTCCCTCTAATATGTCATACTTTGTATGACGGAGGTGATAAAAATGAGAATAAATGCACGATTAGACTCAATTTATGAAGATAAAATCAAGCGCCTTGCCCATGAAACAAAAGAAAATGTCACAAATGTTTTAAAAAAGGCGATTGACTTGTATTATCAACATATCCAAAATACAACAAAACAACATACAGATATTATTCTTAAATCTACCTTTATCGGCTGCGCCGATGGTGACAAAAATCTTTCTAGCAATTACAAAAAACTCTTAAAAACATCATTAAAGAAAAAATGGTCATAGTCGATACTGGATTTTGGTTGGCTTTAGCGAACAATCGTGATCGATTTCATGATAAAGCGATTAACGTTTTAGAAAATTTATCCGAATCACTCATCACTACATGGCCTGTTTTAACAGAAACATGCCATCTTTTGCTTAATCAACTAGGTCATCCCGCCTTGGAGAATTTTCTTCACATGTTTAGTCAAGGAGCTTTTTCTACATTTCCTTTAACGGATGAACATGCTTCACGGATAGAAAAACTTATTAAGAAATACAAAGATCTTCCTATGGACTTGGCTGATGCCTCCTTAGTGATCCTTGCTGAAGAACTGGGCCAAGGAAGAATTCTTTCAACGGATTTAAGAGATTTCCACACATATCGATGGAAACAGCATAAACCTTTTAAAAATCTTCTGATTGAAAATTAACATTCAAGAAATTGTCCAAAAGTAATTTAGACAACTCCTAATGAAAAATTACACTCAAGATTTTCACCCATTCAAAGATCATATTTGGCTCAACGCAGCCAGT
Organism: Candidatus Omnitrophota bacterium; assembly: GCA_029261055.1. Classification (GTDB taxonomy): domain Bacteria; phylum Omnitrophota; class Gorgyraeia; order Zapsychrales; family Zapsychraceae; genus JAJDCA01. Next base: position 138,278 of record JAJDCA010000044.1, read on the forward strand.
GAAGGGCCTTTGCCTGTTTGTGCGGCTAAGGCCTTAGAAGAAGCTGTGCATTGGAAAAGCCTGCCGTACCTACTGGATATTCCAAAATTTGCTTCTGTCCCTGTCGGGCTTAAATCCAGTATCGGTAAACTGATTGGTGTGCCAGGGCGTGATGTGATTTTGGCCAATAGCGCCAGTTACGGTTTGCATTTGTTGGCCAACGGGCTTCCCTGGCAAAAAAGGGATGAAATCCTTTTGATGCAAAATGATTTTCCAACGGATATCCTTCCGTGGCTGGCTCTTGAAAAACAAGGCGTTAAAATTTCTCAAATCCCACCCAAAAAACATCTCCTGACACCGGATGAACTCCTGGCAAATATCACACCCCAAACAAAACTTGTCTGCCTGTCGCACGTCCATACATTTTCCGGGTTTATTTTAGACATACCAAAAATTGCCAAAATCTGCCAAGACAAAGGCATTTTGTTTGTCTTAAATATTTCTCAATCCGTAGGAAGCCTGCCGGTGGATATTTCCCAATTCCCTGTGGATGCGGTTGTGTCGGCCGGTTACAAATGGCTCTGTGGTCCGTACGGCACAGGGTTTTGCTGGATCAAGCCGGAGGTGAGGGAACAGCTTAACCTGAACCATGCTTATTGGGTTTCGCTAATGTCAGAACAAGATTTAAAAAGCACAGGTCCGCTATCCCTGAAGGAAGATACTTCGGCGCGAAAATTTGACATGTTCGGCACCGCAAACTTTTTTAATTTTGTCCCATTCAAAACAGCCATTGATTATTGGCTGGATATTGGATTAGAAAACGTCGCCACACACAATCAAAATTTAATCGATTACTTCATTGATCAACTCCCTGAAAGCACTTATGATTGCATCAGCCCGAAAGAGAAAGTTGAGCGATCTGGGCTAGTAGTGATTTCTCACAAAACTAAAGGGAACAATGCTAGAATATGGAGTAACGTGACGGCCAAAGGTATTCATACGGCTCTTTGGAAAAACAATATCCGCATCAGCCCTCATGTGTACAATACACAGGCCGAAATGGATATGTTGCTTGAAACTTTAAAAAAGGAATCGAAATGCACATAACATTATTTACCATTATTACTTTATTGCTATTTTCTTCACCAGTATTCGCCCAAAGAGATTTTACAAACGTAGTCATTAATACAATCCCTGTCAGCGGAAATATTTACATGTTGGAAGGATCTGGCGGAAACATTGGCGTATCGGTAGGAGAGGACGGCATTTTGTTGGTGGATGATCAGTTTGCACCTCTTTCGGATAAAATTCAAAAGGCCCTAACCGACATCAAAGATGTCCCTGTCAAATTTGTCCTGAATACGCACTGGCATGGTGATCACACAGGCGGCAATGAACATTTTGGGGCTTCCGCCACGATTATTGCGCATGACAATGTGCGTAAACGACTTTCCGAAAAACAAGTAATTGAACTTTTTGATAGTGTCAAAGAACCTTCGCCTAAAGGGGCATTGCCTGCCGTAACTTTTTCTAAAAATTTATCGGTTCATTTCAACGGGGAAGAAATCAAAGTTATCCATTTCCCCAATGGACATACCGACGGTGATAGTGTCATATTCTTTACGCAATCCAATGTCGTGCATATGGGAGACCATTTCTTTGCCGGACGATTTCCATTTATTGATTTATCCAGCGGTGGTAATGTGAAAGGATACACGGCTAATGTCGCAAAACTCATTAAACAAATTCCGAACAATGCGAAAATCATCCCGGGCCATGGCGAATTAGCCACAAAAAAAGAATTAGAAACATTTCATCAAATGCTCACAAAAACAACTCATATTATTCAATCTAAAATTGCGGAAAAAAAGTCACTCGAAGAAATTCAAAAAGAAAGCCTGCCCGATACATGGAAATCCTGGGGAACAGGATTTATTAATACAGAATCTTGGATTAAGATTGTTTACAATAGTTTAACACAATGATACCTAACAAACGCGACCACACAAAACTTATCTGCGACATTGGTGAATTAACGAATCTGTTTACAGATTCTTCCGACCTCGAGAATTTTTTACAAAAAACTGTCGAAATGATTGCGCATCATATGTATGCCGATGTCTGCTCGATTTATTTGTATTATGCGGATACACGTGAGCTTGTATTAAATGCCACAACCGGTCTCAACCCGGATTTTATCGGCAATATCAGCTTAAAATTGGGAGAAGGGCTTAGCGGGCTTGCCCTTAAAGAATTACGCCCTATCTGCGAACGTCAAGCCAGTACCAATCCAAATTTTAAATTCTTTCAAGGCTTGGGAGAAGAAAAATTTGAGTCGTTTTTAGCGGTACCGATTTCTCGGGGGACGACAAAAATTGGTACGATGGTTGTTCAAAACACCAAAAAGAATTTTTTTCAACCGAACGACATTCACGTTCTCAAGGCTATTACGACCCAGCTGGCTAATACCATTGAAATGACCCGCCTTATTTTATCTATCGAAGAAAATCATGATCTCAAACGTGATTTTCTTGATGATACCGAAGTTGATTTCTCTCTCATTAAGGGAAAAGTGGGATCAACCGGTGGAGACATATCCGGATTTGTGATGGCAAAAAGTTACACGTTGTCAGACTCCTCAGACACTTTTTCAGTTTCACCGGAACAATTCCCCGCATGCTCCCTTGATGATTTTTATGCGGCGGCTAAACGTTCTGAGCAACAATTAGAACAGATGCAAAAACGTGTTGAGGAACAACTATCCGATGTAGCTTCTTTAATTTTTACAGCCCAAATTTTGATGCTAAAAGATAAAGCCTTTATGAATGCTATGGTCGATCTTATTAAAAATGATATCAATCCGCCTGAAGCTGTTATTCAAATAACAAAACTCTACATTGAAAAATTTAAGAAATTGCCACAAAGTTATTTGCGAGAAAAAAGCCATGATGTTTTTGATGTTGGTAAACGATTATTAGAAAACCTCACAGGACAGGGCGCACACCTTCCAACATGCGAAGGACATATTGTCATTGCACCACAACTTCTCCCATCTGATGTCTTAAAATTAGCCTCCCAAAATGTGTGTGGTGTCATCCTATTAAGTGGTGGTGTCACCGGCCATGTGGCTATTCTCGCGCGTTCTTTGGCTTTGCCGGTTGTTATTGTAAATATGCCGCAGATCATGGATATTCCTCACGGGACAAAAATTCTTTTTGATACTGTTTCGGGAAATATCTATGTTGATCCTTCAAAACAGATCATCAAAACATATCAGGATAAAAAATCTGCCGGTGCCCACGCCCAAATTAAAGAAGGTAAAGTTTCTGTTTCAAAAATCACAAAAACACGTGATGATGTAAAAATAAACCTCCTGGCCAATGTAAATCTTTTAAGCGATTTGCGCATTGCTAAGGCTTTTAGAGCCCAAGGAGTGGGGCTTTACCGCAGTGAATTTCCATTTATTGTCCGACGTAATTTTCCCAGTGAAGAAGAACAGTTTCTCATTTATCAAAAGCTTATCGACATCATAGACGGCCAGCCATTGACATTTCGGACATTAGATATCGGGGGGGATAAGGTTTTATCTTACTTTCAGGATTATTCGATGGAAAAAAACCCATTTTTGGGCATGCGCTCAATCCGTTTTTCCCTAAAACATCCTGAAATTTTTGAACAACAAATTCGTGCCATTCTTCGCGCTGCTGTGAAGGCCGATATCCGCATTATGTTCCCTATGATTTCGTCTGTAGATGAATTTTTGGAAGCTAAAAAAATGGTGACTGATTGTATTCAAACATTACACAAAGAAAAAATCCCCTGTCACAATAAACCACAAATTGGATTAATGATTGAGCTTCCGTCGGTATTAGAAGTTATCGAAGAATTGGCCAAAGAGGCCGATTTTTTTAGTATTGGAACAAACGATCTCATTCAATACATGTTAGCGGTTGATCGTACAAATGATAAAGTCTCGGATCTGTATCTCGCGCATCATCCCGCGATTATTCGTGCCTTAAAGAAAATTGTTGATGCTGCTACAAAATTTAAAAAAGATGTGTCTATCTGTGGTGACATGGTACACCAAGAAAAATATTTACCCTATCTCATAGGCATTGGCCTTAGAACATTTAGTATTAATCCTTCTAATTTACCCCAAATTCAAACGGCCATTAAACAAATTGATTCAAAAAAAGCTGAAGAATCGACCAAAATTATTTTAACAAAAACGCGCCTTAAAGATGTTGAACAGGCTATGGGGCTAGATTAAAAACAACTCCTAAGAGATTGCGCAACTCCTAATTGCCAAATTATTGTTTTATGTTACACTTTAACCAGAAAAATTTAAACCTCACAAAAAAGGAGAATCACATGAAAAAAATCAAACTTTTTGGAACAATCCTTGTTACAGCTTTATGTTTGGCTCTTTCGGTTAATGCTGTTGAAGCTTGTAAAGGGCATGGTTCATCATCAAGAAAAAAAGGACTCGAAGGTAAATTTAATTACAAAGTTCAGTTTGTTTTAGGACGTTGGGGCGAATTACAACTTTCTGAAAAACAAATGACCCAGATTAAAGATCTAAACAATACTACGACAAAATACCTTATTACTAAAAATGCCGAAATTGATGTGCTTGCCGTGGATGTCAAATCTCAAATGCATCAAGCGACAATGAACCTGGAAGCCATTAATAAATTAGTCGATCAAAAATATGCTTTAAAAAATGAACGGGCTAAAGCGACGATTAAGGCTATTTCAGATCTTAAAAATGTTTTAAATGATGAACAAAAAACGAAATTTAAAACACTTCTGATGAATGCTTTCAGCGCTTGCTCCTCATGTCCTCTGAGTAAAGGATCTTCTTCCGGAAAGATTTGCCCATTAAAAGGCAAAGGTTCTGGAACGCAAAAAGGTTCAGGAACAACTAAATAAGAGCAGCTCATGGCGACTTTATTTACAAAAATCATAAAGGGGGAGATTCCCTGTCATAAAATTTATGAAGATGACACATATCTTGCCTTTCTGGATATCCGTCCCATAAATCCTGGGCATACACTTGTTATTCCAAAAAAAGAAGTTAATTACATCTTTGATTTGGATGATGACCTTTTGGCCGGTTTGATGCTTTGTGCCAAAAAAGTGGCCCACATGATTGAACAAAAAGTTACGTGTAAACGTATCGGTATCATGGTGGCGGGGCTAGAAGTGCCGCACGCCCATGTGCATTTGATTCCAATGAATGAAATCCCAGATCTTAATTTTGCCAATGCCAAATCGGCATCCAACGAAGATCTTGCGGAAATATGTCAAAAAATTACAAAAATTTGAGAAAGCGGCCCCTAGGGGCCGTTTTCTGTATTTCAAGGAGATAATTCATGTATGCCTTAACCTCTTCAAAACCAATAACTTGGAATAAAAAACAAAAGGCCGTCTGGAAATGTCTGGAAGACCATTGGGATCATTTGATCAACAAACGTGTCGATGACTTTCTTAAATTTATCCACCCTGATTTTTTGGGTTTTGGCCATGAAAGCCCAATCAATATTGACAGGCCCTGGTTACAAAAATGGGTAGGCTTTTGGACAAAATCAACAGAAATTATTATTTGCGAATTAAGACCCATTGATATCAAAATCCATCAAAATATTGCCATCGTTCAATATTTTATTTTTACGATTGAAAAAAATTCAGAAGGCGGGAAGCGCGTCATTCGTCGTTACACCATGACCTGGAAAAAAATGCCTGAGCGTTGGACTGTAATTGCGAGTCACAATAATCTTGCTGATGAAACAATACGCGGATAATCAACTCAACGAGGTTAATTGGGAATCTTTTGCGCTCATGTTAGGCGCAACATATTATTTTCAATAAAGGAAAGAATTATGATTAAAAACAATATGACAAAATTTTCTCAACCGCTTAAAGTTCTTTCGATTGAAGATAATCCGGTTGACCAAAAAATGATTAAATCGATGTTAACCCAATCTACATACGGGGCATCTTTTTTTAAGATCGCTAAATCCTGTGGCGAGGGAAGACAAATCCTCAAAAAACATACTTTTGATGTTATCCTTCTTGATTTAAATTTGCCGGATAGTGAAGGATTAATAACCCTTAAACAATTTAATAAAGATTACCCTGAATTAGCTATTGTTGTGAGTACGGGGTCCTATGAAGATGAATTGGGCATAGAAGCACTGAATTACGGGGCACAAGATTTTCTTATTAAAGGAAAATACAATGCCTATTGGCTTAATAAGGTGCTGTATTATGCTATTGAACGTAAACGATTGGAAAACAGTCTTAAAACAGCTAGTAATCAACTTAAAGAAACACAAACACAACTTTTTCAATCCGAAAAAATGAAAGTTGTCGGTGGTTTAGCGAGTGGCATTGCCCATGAAGTTCGCAATCCTTTGGCCGCTATTCTTTATGGAGTTACTTATCTTCAAGAAACACTCAAAACAAATGACAAAAAACTCAAACTGACATTAAAAAATATTAAAGAAGCAACAAATAGGGCAAACAATATTATCAAAGACCTTCTAGACTTTTCTGCTCTGTCTAAATTAACTAAAGAAAAAGAGGATCTTCATTTGATTGTAGATTTGTCACTGGGTTTATTAACGCATGAATTTGAAAATTGTAAAATACAAATTGTTAAAAAATTCACGAAATCTATGCCTCCAGTAAAAATAGACAAAAGACGAATTCAACAAGTTATTATTAATCTCGTTCTTAATAGCATCTATGCCATGCCGAATGGCGGTAAAATAACATTAAAAACTTCTCAACATGCATTACTAAAAGATTCAAAAAAACTTTATCAACGAGCTCCACTTAAAGAAACGCCAAAAAAGACAACAAAAACGGTCACAGTTTTACATGTCGAAGATACCGGTTGCGGCATTCCTGAGGACAAGTTAAATAATATTTTTGATCCTTTCTTTACAACCCGACGGGCTCGAGGAGGCGTGGGGTTAGGTTTATCGGTATGTCACAATATTATGGAAAGTCATAAAGGAAACATCTTAATTGAAAACATTACAAAAGGAGGAACTCGCGCAACCCTAATTTTTCCAAATTAAGAGACTGCACAACAATAAATATTTGGAACTTAATTCTTATGAAAAAAACAACAAGTCCTTACATTTTAGTTAGAAATTCCAGTATCCACAGCACCGGAGTCTTTGCCAAGAAAAATATTCAGGAAGGGACCCGTATCATCGAATATGTCGGTGAAAAAGTAACCAAAGCAGAATCAGATAGACGTGCAGATATTCCGCTCGGTAATCATAAAAATGATAAAAGTAATGGTGCCGTTTATCTCTTTTATTTAAACAAACGTCATGATATTGATGGATATGTATCCCACAACACCGCACGGTTTATTAACCATTCCTGTGAACCCAATTGTGAACCGGATATTATTCGAGGAAAAATTTGGATTATTGCCCTTCGGGACATTAAAAAAGGCGAAGAATTAACCTACAATTATGGGTATGATTATGCCGATTACGAAGAACACTTATGCCGATGCAATACGGATAACTGTATGGGGTTCATCCTTGCTGAAGAACACTGGCCGAAATTAAAAGCTAAACGTACGCGCGAAGCTAACAAACGTAAAAAAGAAACCTCAAACTTCGCTACCGCTCAGTGATTTTGGCTTTCAGCTATCAGCCTTAAGCCATCCGTAAACAATGCGTAAATTAACCCATCAAGAAATTCTCACCCGCCAACAAGAAAAGAAAACTAAAAAAACACCTTTCTGTGTCATATTAAACGACCTTCGCAGTTGTCACAATGTTGGCTCTATTTTTCGCACAGCAGATGGAGCGGGCGTAGAAAAAATTTGGTTATGTGGCATTACCGCCTGTCCTCCCAATAAACAAATTAACAAAACTGCCTTAGATGCCCAAGACCATGTCTCTTGGGAGTATCGCAAGGATGCCTTGTCCGTTATTCAGGAACTAAAACAACAAAATTACCAAATCATTCTCCTGGAACAAATGGAAGGTAGCCGCCTGTATCACGAATTTACACCACACTTTCCCACATGCCTTATTATTGGCAATGAAACCGATGGCATTTCTCCCGAACTCATTTCTCACTGCGATGCTGCCATAGAAATCGAAATGGCCGGCATCAAAAATTCCCTCAATGTCGCCGTAGCCTTCGGCATCGCCGCGTATTACTTTAGAAACTATTTTTTAGCCCCAAAAATAAATTTGTGATTGATTAATTTAATATGTTATACTTCAACCAGTACCTGCCACGGTTTGTGTTTAATCGAAGTTAATACAAAAGCTCTGTCATGAATTTTCACATACACATCACAAAAAGCATACGCTTAGTTTTTTTTCTAACCAGCCTTCTCATATTTTCTTTAAGTATCACGGCTAATGCTTATCAATATGTCAAAGTCGAAGGACGGAGTCTGGTAGCGGACTTTGATATGGATGGACAATACGCGCCATTTTTTATCAAAGGGGTCGGATACAGCCCTATGCCTATTGGGCGGCATCCTAGTGATTGGGGATGGCAAAACGCGAATGATCCGCGCCCGAATAATACCCTGGATGACCCTGCCATTTTAGAACGAGATTTTACACTTCTCGAAGCCATGCACGCCAATACAATCCGCATCTGGAAAGGCAATGATACAGAAAAAAATGGCCGATTTCCCATAAAAATCACCTCAAATACACTTGACCACGCAGAAAATCATCAAATAAAAATAATGGCTGGATTCTGGATTGATACCCCCTCGGGTTGGTGGGAATGTACAGAAGAAGGATCTATTTTTCATGTCATTATGGATTTTACAAATGCTTCTCTGCGTGAAGATATTAAATCAAGATTTGCAGACTACGTCACACAATTGAAAAATCATCCTGCCATCCTGCTTTGGGCTATTGCTAATGAAAACAATTTGTCTTTTGGAGATAACTTTGACCAAATAAACGCCTTTTACTCACTTGTTAATGAAATGGCTGAACTGGCCCATCAAATTGAAGGGACTGACTTTCACCCTGTGGTTTTAGTCAATGGGGACATCAAAAATCTCGGTGATTCAAATCAGGGAACAACAGATGCAGATATGCCTCATCTAGATGTCTGGGCAGCTAATGTTTACAAAGGAGATTCATTTGGTGATTTATTTGATGAATTCAAAACAAAATCAACAAAACCACTCTTAATTTCTGAATTCGGTACCGATGCCTGGCATACTAATGATGTGGATAATCCTTCCGATGGATTTGAGGATCAAACGACTCAGGCCGTTTGGGCTGGAAAACTCTGGGACGAAATTGCCGCTAATAATGATGCCACGATCGGAGGGACAGTGATGGAATATTCCGATGAATGGTGGAAACCCAATGAATGGCTTTGTGCGGATGATAACGATCCCAATACGACCGCTGATCTTTGTAATGCGGCCCAAACATATTATGGGTTCGGACCAAAAGATAATAGCTGCCCGGTCAACGGGACATTTGATGACCCGGAAGATAACTTGCCAATTCCTCTTGATCAATTTAATAATGAAGAGTGGTGGGGCATTATGGCCATTGCCAAAAATCCAGATAATGCTTTTGGGCCGGATATTATGATACCCCGTCAAATTTATACAACATTGCAGGAAAAGTTCCGTCCTCAAAATTTACCCCCCATCCTTGATCCAATTAATGATAAAGAACTCGCTCTTGGTGATTTACTACAATTTACCGTAACGGCCCATGATCCGGAAAGTGCCTCCATAATACTTACGGCAACATTAGGGAGTGGCGATACTTTAGACACTATTGGCGCCAGTTTTACAGATGCCGGTGATGGCACAGGTTCATTTACATGGACCACAAGATTCACAAATATAGGCAATATCATTCCTATAAAATTCACAGCTACAGATGAGGGTGGAGCAACGGATGTTGAAAATATTTTTATTACACTGAATGTTGTGCAAAACCCAAATGAACAAACGCCTTGGCAAAATAATGAAAATGGCACATTAATAGAAGACCAGTCATTAAACTACACATTAGGATATCATTTTACACCACAAAAAAACGGCGTAATTAATACATTAGGCGGATATTTTAATGGAACAAAAAAAGTTTCTCTTTGGAATAAAACCACAGGCGAATTATTAGCCCAAGTACAAGTACCTTCTTCGAATACATGGAATTATTCCGGCATTACTCCCGTGAATGTCCAGGCTGGGGAGGAGTACACCGTTGCCGCTTACCTTGCAGGTAGTGGAGCCAGTTTTCGTCAGAATGTTCAAACATTACCACAAACATATGCTGACATTACGATCCAATCGGCATGTTTTAAACGTGGGGATATTCGTCCCATCAATGAAGAAAAAAATTTAATGTATGGTCAAGTGGATATTGGGTTTATTCCAGATGGAAGTGTAGCTAATCAGCCTCCAATCATACACACAGGACCAACGCCGGAACAGACGACCTTAAATAGTGGAGAAAACACAACGATTTCCGTTATTGCCGAAGACCTGGATGGGGATCCATTAACGTATACCTGGACAGCCAGCCAGGGAACCATTGCAGGTAATAGCCTTGAAGTAACATACACAGCCCCTACGATTGCTACCGAAACGACTGTGACGATTAATGTAGAAATTTCTGACGGAAAAGGCGGTACTATCACAGGAACGGTGGACATAACAATTCTTCCCATCATAGGAGGAAAGCCTGAACAAATGCCTTGGCAAAATAATGAAAATGGAACATTAACCATTAATCAAAACTTTAATTACACCTTAGGTTACCATTTCATTCCCCAAACAAATGGTACGATTAATAAAGTGGGAGGATATTTTAACGGAACTAAAATCATTTCTCTTTGGAAACGGAGTACAGGTGAATTACTGACACAAACACAAGTGTCTTCAAATAATACCTGGAATTACGTAAGTATTCCACCAGTCAATGTTCAGGATGGGGAAGAGTATACCGTTGCCGCTTACCTTGCGGGTAGCGGAGCTAGTTACCGTGAAAATATCCAAACCCTGCCACAAACCTATGGGGCTATTACGATTCAATCAGCCTGCTACAGGCTCGGTGATCAGCGGCCATCTAACGACGAAAAAAACTTTATGTATGGACAGGTCGACATTGGTTTCATTCCTGAAGGGAGCATAGTTAACCAAGCGCCTGTTATTCAATCTGGCCCAACAGCTGCAAATTCCTCTCTCAATAGTGGTCAAAGCACAGCAATTTCTCTTTCTGCCATAGACCCTGACAACGACCCGTTAACCTACATTTGGACAGCAACCCAAGGAAATATTATCGGTAATGGTTTTGAAGTAACGTACACAGCTCCTACGGTTGACACTGAAACGACAATAACTATCCAGGTAACGGTGTCGGACGAAAAAGGAGGCAACGTTTCAGGAACAGTAAATCTAACAATTAGAGGAGGAGCAGGAGTACAAACACCCTGGCAAAGCCATGAAAACGGCACCTTAATCACAGGCCAAAAATATGATTACACTTTAGGTTATCATTTTACTCCAAATAAAAATGGTACTATCCATAAATTGGGAGGATATTTTTGGGGAACCAAAACCGTATTTCTTTGGAATAGAGCAACAGGAGAATTATTAGGAGAAACTCCGGTTACTTCAACGCTCGCGTGGAGTTATGCAGACGTCACACCTGTAGATGTTCAAGCCGGGGTAGAGTACACCGTAGCTGCGTATCTTGCGGGCCACGATGCCTCTTACCGCAAGGATATTCAAGCATTGCCCCAAACATATGATGACATTACCATTCAATCGGCGTGTTACAAACGGGGGCAGAGCCGGCCGATTAATGATGAGAAAAAATTTATGTACGGACAGGCCGATATTATTTTTATTCCAAATTAAATTCTTTTATTTTCGTGCAACTTGCAAATAAGGCAAAAATGTTTTATACTTCCACTAGATAAGTTGTCCCACACTGGTTTTTGACCGATATCCTCAAGACACCGCATCATAGGATATGTGTTGCACTAACCCTCCGGGAAGTGAAAATAAATAGTTAAATTAGTCTTCAGACGTCAGTTTTCAGATGTAAGTATTTTACTTTTTACTGATGACTGCTAGCAAAAGCTTTTAAATTCTTTTGCAAGGCTCAATTAAATTGAATCAAATAAATATTAAAAAATATTTTATGTGTGCGTTGCTTTCTTTAGCAACTTTTACGATACCTCAACATGTCGAGGCGACTGTAAATTTAAGCGTTACACCAGTAACTGGTGGAAATGATTTACGCTTCGGGCGTGTTAATGCTTCACGGATAGAAAACAAAGAAGTTAAAATCCGAATTACGTCAACGGATAATAGACAATATCAGCTCTTTCACAGAATGCTCGAACCATTAGTCAATACTCAGGGCGAAAATATAGGCCACGATACTCTTAAAACTTACACCTTAATCGGGTCAAATTCTTTCGGTACTTTGTATTCACAAGATCTGGAAAGCATAGGTTTTGGCGATCAACTCCTGTACTCTTCAAGCGCTTCAGGCGAAAGCGATACATTTCGTGTTGTCTATTCTGTACAAGGTGACCAGCTAAAAGCTTCAGGAAATTTTTCCGGGCAGATTCTTTACACCGTCCGACCGATTGGTGGCGGAGCGCAGGATACCATTTTTTTAAACGTTTTTCTGGAATCTTCTGGAGAATTAAAAGTAAATGTTGAAGGTTCAACAGGACAGAATACGGTTCACCTAAGCTACCCCGGAGAATTTGAAAAAACAGGACATATTAAAATTTCTTTTAATGGTAATCTTGGCCGAAAAATAAAAATTTATCAAAAGCTTGAAGTTTTTCCTAAAAATGACCAGTTGGATGAAATAAATAAGAGCGCTGTAAATATTCAAACGTCGGGAAATCAAAATGGCAATGTATTCGTACAAAACCCTTCGCCTTTAGAGCGTAAACGTATTCTACTTTATGAATCTAATCAAAACGAAGATACGTTCTTTGTCAATTTCTTTCTCGATGAACAAGAAATAAAGAATCAAAAAGCAGGTCATTACAATGGGAATTTAACATATATCATTGAATCTGCCGATGGCATACAAGAATATCGGTCAATGATAGAAATAGAGGTTGCTCCGGTATTTAATCTGGAAGTAAAACTTCCCCCAGGTGGGATGGATTTTTCCAAAATGTTACCTAAGAGCCCTCCTCAGATCAAAGAAATCATGGTAGAAGTTGAAACTAATCTTGGAAAACCTTACATAGTTGTCCAAAACGTTACAGCCCCTTTAAGTAATGAAAAAGGAGAATTATTTTCAGAAGATGTCTTTACTTTAAAAGGCGAATCTGTCGGGGCAGAAATCGGAAAAATGATTAGTTCAGAGTTCACCCCGGTTTCCAATGGGGAAACACCGATCTATTTCTCAGACGAAAAAGGATCATCAGCAAAGTTTAAGATCCATTACCGTATGCGACCGGATCAAAATATGAACCCGGGGGACTTTGCAACATCCATTGTTTATTCTTTGCAGGAAATGTAGAAATAAAGTATTAAGAACTAAAGATAACCCAAGAAAGGAGAACACAAATGAAAAAACTAATCATGAGCTTAATGATCGCTGTAGCTCTCGCACTGACGTTCGCACATGAAGGGCGCACAGCAACGAATTCTGAATCTTTTCCTGTTAGCGTAACCATACCGGCTTCAAGTGGTATTGATATTGTTGCAACAGAAGTTGATTCAGCAACCGATACATTTGGGCTTCAAGTATCCTCACTTAATTTTGACCCACTAACATTTTTTGCTACGGATGATCAAGGCAACCCAATGAATATTTGGTTACCTGATCATTATTATGCAATGGATGTCGGGGTAGTCAGTAACGGGTCCGGTACTGTACAAAGCGTTGTTGTGGAGTATACGGAAGGTTCTAAACCAGCCGGCCAAACAGAAGGCTTAGGGCATAGGACAACAGCTGATTTTGTTAAAATGTCTATTGTAAACAGCCAAGAGGTACAAACACCTCTTTCAATAGGTAAAAAAGCACTTATTGATTTGTCACCACCAGGTCAGTTAGTAACCGGTGCTGAAATTGCAAATGGGTGGTTAAGACTATTTGTTGGAGCTAATGATGGTACAAGTACTAATGTTACAGGTGGGCCTATTAGTAACGCTGATAGACCAGGGCCTTATAATGGTACGCTAAAATTTACGGGAACTGTCTTGTAATCACGATAATTACAACTAAAATATAAGGATAAGGGGAAGCCCTTATCCTTATTTTTATCCGTAATTAGGAAAACATAAATCTTTCTTATCGGCACCAAAAATCGCCCCAGGTTATCAACCTAGGCGATTTTCTTGAATATTATGAAAAAATTATTATTATTTATATTATTTCTTTCTATATTTTCTACACATGCGTTCGCGCAACTCTTTCTGGAACAAGGGAAAATATCATTAGATTTACATCCTGGAAAAACAGCTACAGGGTCTCTCATAGTACATAATACCAACCATGAAGAAAGTGTTACTGTCAAAGCCTATTGGGAAGATTTTGCCTATCAGGAACCTTTTGATGGTATGAAAAAATTCTTTTCCCCTGGAACATTACCGTTATCATGCGGCCAATGGGTAACCTTTTCCCCTCAATCATTTAGTATTCCGCCCAGTGGAAAAAAGAAAGTCAGTTATGTAATTCATCCACCCGAAGATATTTCCGGCGGATATTATGGTGTGTTATTTTTCGAAAAAAATGCCCCGACAAATGCAGCAAAAATGGGACTAAATATCGTGACAAGATTAGGAACATTATTTTTTCTGGAAACTGAAAACAGCATGCGGCAAGCTACTTTAAAAAATATTTCTACAATTAATGGTCAATTAACAGCAAAATTTCTTAACACCAGCAATATTATTTTAATTCCAGACGGTATATTTTACATATTAGATGAAGAAGGACTTGTGGTCGACCGAGGAAAAATAGATAAAATTTATCTTCCACCCAATGGAGAAGCAGATTATCGTGTTAATTTTAATAAAGATATTCCTTCAGGGCAATACTCTATGATTTTGACAATTGATTTGCAAGAAAGCCACGTTCTTGTTAAAGAAATTGATTTTACAAAAACTTCTAACTCAAATATTGAAATATTAGCAATAAGAGATTAATACTTCGGTCACATTGAAATTTTTTATTCTTAACTTTTATGAAAACATTTATAAATTATGCGTCAATTTTTTCATACATCCTGTCTAGTAATTATTGTTTTTCTTATTATTACTAATTCTTCATTTGCTGAGCCCCCACCTTCAAATTACCCTCAAATCTACACACTTTACATGCAACTAGGTAAAGAGGCTATTGATAACAAAAAATATGAAAAAGCCTTTAATCATTTTCAACATGCGCATTTGATTGATCCATCGGCAGAAGACCCACTTTCGTATATTAATTTGCTCAAAAGAATTAAAGAAGGGCGTGTCAATGTTGTTTCAAAAACACAGCAACTAGGACCCATTTCAAAATCCAGACACTCTATTATCTCCAATACCCTTGATGCATTTGAAAAAAAAGAATACGCCACTCCAAACATCCCTCAAAAAAACACGATTCAAATACCCCCCCCAACAAACAAATTTATTGTCCCCGAACAAGAACCTGCGATGGAAATAACACCAGAAACAATTTATTTAGATGACGCGTTATGGAGCTCTCAGCCAAAAACACTTTTGCAAATAGAAATGCAAAAAGCCGTCGTATTCGAAGGAAGCAACATCAAACGTTTTCTTATCATCACACCTAATTTCTTTGAAGTAAAAACAATTGATCGCGATAAAATCCTTATTATTGCTAATCAACGCGGGGCATCATTTTTACATGTATGGGATGATCGAGGACGATGGACATTTAACGTAGAAGTTATCTTACCATTTCACCACGAAAGCTTAAGAATCAAAGAAAAACAAATCGAAGAATACTCGAAACCGTTTACATTTTCATATGCAACCGATTGGGCCTCGTTTAATCGCGGTAAACGTATGCTGGACTTGGAACGTCAAAGTTTAGACTTCCAACAAAGATTGTCTTTTCAGGGAGAAACCCCTTATGGTGATTTCGATACATCTGCTATTTTTGAGAAATTCTCTGAAACAACAGATGTAACACGTTACACTGTAGGATTAACTGACGGTCATATCGGAAAATTTAAAGATTTCAATATCCGTGGGTTTGATTTTTTGCCACATTTTTCAGCTCTTTCCCTACCGCGTCAAACCGTCCGAGGTATCTTTTTTAACAGTAAAGCCTTTAATCAAAAAATTGAATTTACCTATCTTCGTGGCCGAGCCAGAAATTTATTTCCAACGCTGTCATCCGGCAGTAGCATTGATATTGATAATTTTGTAGAAGGAACACGCATAGCTTTTTTCCCTGATGAAAAAAGCACCTATGCCATAAATTTTGCACGTGGTTATGGTAATGACCGTTCTGATTTCCTTCAAAAAAGAGTTTTTTCTATTGAATCTGAATATGATTTTGATAATAAAACTAACCTCGCCACAGAAATCGCATATGATGAACACAATATCGCACAAACCATTAATTATAATTTTGGTGATGAGCATACTAAAGGGCATATTAAATTCCGTGATATTAACAAAAATTTTACAACCATTAAAAGTTTTCCTGGAGGTCGGGGAGAAGTGGGCGCCCTCTTAAATATGAATTGGGACTTAGATGCGATGGACATTGATACCAGCCTTGACCTCTACCGCGATCGACTCTTCCAAAATCCTGATAAACCAAGAGCAATGAATGCTGAATTTAGTACAAATGTGACTATCCCTGTGTCGAAAAACGACACATTGCGGTCATCATTGTATTACATTAATACACAACAAGAACTTTCTCCTCGAAAAAGCCTACGCCTTAGCAGTAACTACATAAAAAAATTTCCATTATCAGAGCATAAATATTTAAGCACAAATTGGTTAGCTTCTTATCAAAGAAGCCGATTTGATCAGTCATCCTCATCTGACTACGACCGTTTCATTCTTTCAGGAGGGTTAAACATGCCCTTAATTGGAAACCTCAATTATCATGCCAACTATGAATACTCTTGGGTCGATGAAAAAGTTTCGGGTGAGCAGTTAACTCCAAGTGTCTTTAGAACCGGATTTGATTATTCACGAAATATTACAGATAATTTGATGGGAAATTTACGTTATACCTATCGTGATGAAGAAGATACCGAAGGTACAAATAGCTTTCTCTCCGGTGAAGATAGCGCCATTGGAAGCCTTGGACTCACCTACAGATATTCCCAGGATCTTGAATTTTATTTTAATGGACGTGTCCGTAACATTTGGGCAGAAAGCGATACCCGAGAAGCCTTTGATGAAGTCGATATCCGTCTTGGCGTTAGATCAAATTGGGAGTTGCCGTTTTCTTGGAGTCCATCCGGTATTGTGGAAGGCATCGTGTTTAAAGATTTAAATGGTAATCAAAAATGGGATGAAGATGAAGAAGGCATTGAAGGAATAGAAGTAAAAATTGGCAAGCATACAACCATAACTGATCAATATGGCCATTATGAAGATAAAGTGAGCGCCAAAAAAGTTCAGGTCGGTGTTAACCCCGACAGCATTCCGGATGGTTTTGTTTTTTCAACCCCAATTCTTGTAGATGTTAACATCACACCGCATATACGACAAAAAGTAAACCATGGTTTAAGTATCCATTCCGGGGTCTATGGTGTTGTATTTTATGATAAAAACAATAATAATAAACCAGATCAAGATGATGAATTTATTCCTAAAGTTAAAATTTTTCTAGATGATGCGGAGGTAACTGTCAGTGATTTTGAAGGGACATATTTTTTCAGAGATATTGCACCGGGGATGCATCAAGTCCGTATTGATGTTAATTCGATACCAATAGAATATCTGCCAAAAGTTAAATTAAAAAAGGAAGTGGAGGTAAGTGAAGGAACAACGTATGTTTTCCATGTGCCGTTAACTAAAAATTAATACTGAGAAAAGTCGAAGCACTACTTCACCACAATAGTCTTCAGAGTGACATTTTCATAATTACGGACGATTTCTTCAAATTTAATTTCATGCAAAGCTGTGAGCTTATCGGTCTTGTCAATAGCCGTGGTTGTTTGCGTTTCTGAATTTGCTTGAGGTGTTACATCGACATTCACGCCAACAACAGCAGGAATAGTAAAGGATACTTTGTAACTAACAGAGTTTGTAGCGGCAAAAGAATGAGCAGCTGTAAATGTCATTAAAGCTGCTATGGTGAGAATAATCCAAATTTTTCGCATTTTTAACCCCTCCTTTGAGAAGTTTTCTCAAAAAAGAGGGCGAAATACTTTACGTAAATCTAAAAAGACTTACGGCAGCTAGACAGCCATTTTTCTGTTATTGTCAGAAATTAGGCTCACAGCTTTGTCCAGGCTTCATAAGCAAAAAGAGCATTCTCTTTTTGCCTACTACGCCTGGCCCTGCGAAGCAGGGGCCCTACTCTTTCGAGTAGTTTACCTTTATTTAAATTATCAAAAATCTTGTGTAAGAGTTGCGCAGAAATTAATTACCGATAATACTATTTCTTTATAAGGAGATATTTCTACGATAATCAACATTTTATAGTTGCGCAATCTCTTAACGCTAATTAAAGTATAACATATTAAAAACACAGGCCGCAAGGTCAGGAACATCATCAAATAAAAGGGAGATAAAGCATGAAAACAGTATTATTAACAGGCGCTGCCGGATTTATAGGATCCAAAACAGCAGAATTATTATTAGCAAAAAACTACCATGTTGTTGGTGTCGATAACATGAATGATTATTACGATGTGCGCTTAAAACAACATCGATTGAAGGCATTAAAAGGTCAAAAGAATTTTACCTTTCACAAAATTGACATTGAAAATCTCACGGCACTCAAAAAGCTGTTTAAACAATATAAATTTAACGCTGTCATGAACTTAGCTGCTCGTGCTGGGGTACGATATAGCTTAGTCAATCCATTTGTCTACAATACAACAAATTCACAAGCCACACTTAATCTACTCGAATTATGTAAAGATCACAAAGTTAAAAAATTTGTGCTGGCTTCAACATCTTCACTTTATGCCGGACAAAAAATGCCGTTTACAGAAAAACTGGCCGTCAACACACCCATATCTCCGTATGCTGCCAGCAAAAAAGCCGCTGAAGTGATGTGTTACACCTACAATTTCATTTATGATATCGATATTACAATTGTTCGCTATTTCACTGTTTTTGGACCAGCAGGACGCCCGGATATGTGTATTTTTCGTTTTATCAAATGGATTGATGAAGGACAGCCTCTGGAATTAACAGGGGACGGCACACAAAGTCGTGATTTTACATACGTTGAAGATATTGCCGCAGGCACAGTTAAGGCATTAAAAAAAGTAGGATTTGAAATAATCAATTTAGGTGGCGGTAATCGCCCTATTACATTAAACAAAACCATTCGTTTCATTGAAAAGAATCTCGGTAAAAAAACAACAATTAAATATTTACCTTTTCCAAAAACAGATATTAAATCAACCTGGGCCGATATCAGTAAAGCCAGAAAAATTCTAAAATGGGAACCCAAGATTTCTTTAGAAGAAGGTATCAAACGGAGCGTTGACTGGTATTTAGAAAATCGAGATTGGGTTAAAGATGTTCAGTTGTAATTCATGTAAAGTAAATTTAGTGTTAGTCATCCGTCGTCAGTCTTCAAACATCAGTAAAAACAAAATGCTGACGTCTGAGAGCTGACGACTTGAAAGCCAAAATATGTCACAACATTATCCTCAAACAATAGCTACTGAACTTTCCTTAGCGACCACACAAGTCATTTCTACCATCGGATTGCTTGATGATGGATCGACGGTTCCTTTTATTGCCCGTTATCGTAAAGAAGCCACACAAAATTTGGATGAAGTGGCTATTACGCAAATCCGTGATCGATTGAATCAGCTTAAAGAATTAGATAAACGGCGCATCACCGTCTTAGAGTCGATTGAAAAACAAGGGAAGCTAACGCCTGAATTAAAAAAGAAAATTGACACAGCGGAAACTTTGGCTGTTTTAGAAGATATTTATTTGCCTTACCGTCCTAAACGCCGAACAAAAGCAACCATGGCTAAAGAAAAGGGCCTCGAACCTTTAGCTAAAGCCATATTTGATCAAACAGGGATTGATCCAGAAAAAGAGGCTGTGGTCTACATTAATAAAGAAAAGAAAGTTAATTCTGTAGATGATGCCCTGGCCGGAGCACGTGATATCATGGCAGAGTGGATCAATGAAGAGAGCCAAACGCGCGATCAATTACGAACATTGTTTCAGAAAAATAGCATTCTGCGTTCCAATGTCCTCAAAGGAAAAGAAACCGTTGGTATTAAATTTAAAGATTACTTTCAATGGGAAGAACCTGCCATCAAAATTCCCTCCCACCGAATCCTTGCTGTCCGGCGGGGTGAAAAGGAAGGCATGCTGACTTTGCATATTCAACCACCGGAAGAAAAAGCCATTTCTATTCTCGAGGCCATTTTCTTAAAAGGCCAAGGAGAAGATTCTCATCAAGTTCACTTAGCCTTGCAAGACAGTTACAAAAGACTTTTATCTCTATCATTAGAAACAGAAATTCGTGTCGAATTAAAAAAACGGGCCGATGCTGAAGCCATTACCGTGTTTGCCAATAATCTACGGGAACTCTTAATGGCCCCACCTTTAGGTCAGAAAAATGTTTTGGCCGTCGATCCTGGATTGCGTACAGGCTGCAAATTAGTTTGCCTCAACCGCCAAGGCAAACTTATGATCAATGACACCATTTATCTTGTTGGCAGCGAACATCAAAAACAGGCAGCGATCCAAACGGTACAAAATTTATGTCAGCAGTATGATATTGAAGTGATTGCCATTGGTAACGGCACAGCCGGCCGAGCGACCGAAAATTTTATCCGTAATCTGACATTATCGAATACACCGGACATTATAATCGTTAACGAAAGCGGCGCCTCGATTTATTCAGCTAGTGAAGCGGCCCGTGAAGAATTTCCCGACCATGATGTAACAGTAAGAGGTTCGGTCTCTATTGGACGACGATTAATGGACCCATTAGCCGAATTAGTTAAGATTGATCCAAAATCCATTGGAGTCGGACAATATCAGCATGATGTTGACCAAAAATTACTGAGACAAAGCCTGGATGATGTGGTCGTCAGTTGTGTTAATCAAGTGGGGGTAGAGGTGAATACGGCCAGCAAACAACTGCTCATGTATGTTTCCGGTCTCGGGGAAAAGCGAGCCCAAACTCTGGTAGATCACCGCCAAAAACATGGTGCCTTTCAATCCAGGGAACAGCTTAAAACCGTGCCAGGGCTTGGGGCCAAGGCCTTTGAACAAGCCGCTGGATTTTTACGTATTCTTGAGGGTAATAATCCTTTAGATGCCAGCGCGGTTCATCCAGACTCATATGCTATCATTCAAACTATGACACAAGACTTAAGCTGCACTGTCCAGAATTTAATGCAAGATACACAATTACAAAATAAAATAAACCTTAATAAATATGTCACTGAAATCATTGGATTGCCAACCTTAACCGACATTAAAAACGAGTTGGCTAAACCAGGTCGTGATCCACGCCCAGCCTTTCAAATTTTCAAATTTAAAGAGGGTATAGAGAAAATGGCAGACTTGGCCCCCGGAATGAAATTGCCCGGTGTCGTAACCAATGTCACGGCCTTTGGGGCCTTTATAGACATCGGAGTCCACCAAGACGGCCTCGCCCACATCAGTCAACTTTCCGACCGATACATCAAAGACCCGCATGAAATCGTCAAAGTCCACCAACAAGTCACCGTCACCGTCCTCGAAATAGACACCCCCCGCAAACGCATTGCGTTGAGTATGAAGAAAAATTAAACCGTCTTAGAATTGACAGCGACGTTAAATTGCCTTATATATAGTATAAAGATGTTTACTATTATGAAGAAATTCCTATTTTATTGTTTAATCCTTTTTTGTTTTAATGTTCCGGTTTACGCGCAGCAAGTCGTGTCACAACAGGTGGCTGTAGAAAACCACGAAACTCAAGCCATATCGTTTCTGCATAAAATTTTTTCCTCCGAAAGCTTATCTGACCCCAATTTTATCCCACGAAAAGTTTGGCAAACCATCTTTGTCATCTTGATCGCCTATATCATGATGTTCGCTATGATCAGTTTTATCAACCGGCGAGTTCAAGATATTAAAGCAAGACATACCGTCCGTAAGAATATTATTTATATTTCAAGTTTAACGGTCATTGTTGTTGTATTTTTTATCTGGATTCAAAATATCAACTCGATCACAATTTTTCTTGGTGTGGCCGGTGCCGGTATTGCTCTGGCTTTACAAGAAGTTATTCTAAGTATTGCCGGATGGCTTTTAATTATGATGCGCCGCCCGTTTTCAGTGGGGGATCGTATTGAAATAAACGGTGTAAAAGGAGATGTTATTGACATCCGTCTTTTTCAGACATCTCTGCTGGAAATCGGTAATTGGGTCGATGCCGACCAAAGTACCGGACGTATAGTTAATTTCCCAAATAGTTATGTTTACAAAGCTGCAAACTACAATTACAGTCGTGGATTTGAATTTATCTGGAATGAAATTCCTATTTTAGTCACCTTTGAAAGTGATTGGAAAAGGGGCCGCGATATTATGATGCGGCACGCAAAAAATTTAGCCGAAGGTATGGAAGAAGCCATGCGACGAAAAATCGATGCCATGCGCAACCGTTATATGATTTATTACGGAAAACTCACCCCTATCGTATATGTTAATATTAAAGATAGCGGCGTGGAACTCACATTACGGTATTTGACTGATGCCAAAAAGCGCAGATCAACAGAAGACCAATTGTGTCAGGCGATTCTCGATGATTTTGCCAAGGACGAATCTGTAAATTTTGCGTATCCAACATATAGAATTATAAAAACATGAAGAAAATAAATTATCCCATATTTTTCATATTAGTGTGCCTACTTACCGGATGTTCATGGATTCATTCCAAAAAAAAAGATATTTCTAATAGAGACGAATCGATTTGGAAAGAAATGGGCTCTGCACAATTTGTAGAAACCGGTAAAATTGTAAACCCTCAACGTATTGCTAACGGGGGAAACTTGCTTATTATTCCATTTCGGGCCGGCCCAGATGTTGAAGCTAATGATAATCTGGATAAAATAACGCTTATGATTATTAAAGGTGTCTCTGATATTATTGAAGAAAACGATGCTAATTTAAAAGTCCTTGTCGCCCAAAATGCCCAGGATGCTGAATTTATCATTGATGGACATATTACTCACGTAGATGCCTCGACAAAAATGAATAAATTAATACTTCGCAAAAACAATATAACCCTAAGTGTAAAAGGACAAATGGTTGATCGTAATACAGGAGAACTGATAGCTGTTTTTACGGATACTTTAGTATCAAACAAAAAGGAAGAAAACCACAGGCAATTAGGTTATGCCATCGGACGAAATATCGGACGCTTCCTACTCAGTAGGAGTCAACATTGATAGTCGTAACAGGTGCATCCGGTTTTATTGGTAGTTGTATTGTTGCCAAACTCAACGAACGTAATCAAAATGATTTAATTTTGGTAGATGAAGTTTCCGGAGATCAATCCCTTAATCTGCGCAATAAAAAATATGCGAAATATTACAATAAAAATCAGTTTCTTGAGACTATACTCAAAGATACTTTAGAAAAAAATATAGAATGCATTATTCATATGGGCGCATGCAGTTCGACCACATTACAAGATGCTGAATATTTTAAAAAAAATAATTTCGAATATACACAACATTTAGCCCAATGGGCCTTAAAACACAATGTTCGTTTTATTTATGCCAGTTCAGCGGCGACTTATGGCGATGGCTCTATCGGATATAAAGATGATGATGAAACTGTACGCCGATGCAAACCTTTGAACCTTTATGGGGAATCTAAACAAAATTTTGATCAATGGGCCTTGGACAATAATCTTTTAGATAAAATGGTAGGACTCAAATTTTTTAATGTCTTTGGTCCGAATGAATATCATAAAGATGATATGCGTAGTGTTGTGGCTAAAGCCTATAAAAAAGTGGTCGATAAAGGCAAAATAAGTCTCTTTAAATCATATAATGCCGAATACAAAGACGGAGAGCAAAAAAGAGATTTTATTTATGTCAAAGATGCCGTTAATGTCGTGATGTTTTTTGTAGATCATCCAAATATTTATGGTATTTTCAATGTAGGAACAGGAGAAGCATGTACGTGGAATGACTTAGCCAGCGCCTTATTTAAAGCCGTCAAAAAACCACTTTACGTTGACTATATCGAAATGCCTGATTCATTACAAAAACGTTATCAATATTTTACACAAGCTGACATGAACAAATTAAAAAATTGTGGTTATGATACACCTTTTACGTCACTTGAAAATGCTGTTGCAGATTATGCAGCGTATCTCCAAGATGAAAAATATTTATAAAAACTCAAACATTCTATTAGGAGAGTCCATATGTTAATTTATATTCTCATAGGTATCACAGGTGTTGCTCTATGTCTGGGTATTTTTCTCATTTTAAAAGGGCTCCGATCATCCGCAGAAACAGATGGAGCAGAACCTATACCCATTACAAATATTAATGAAATTAAGGAAATCCAATCTTCAAAAAAAGAAATTTCTACTTCACCATTTACTAAATTAAAACAAGAAAACCAAAATCTCACAGAAGCTTTAAAACAAGAAATGACATCAAAGGACCCCATAACACTTTCTGAAGAAGAAAAACAACAGCTGGAAGAAAAATCACGAAAATTGACGGATGCACAAAAATCTATTGAGAATCTCACCGAAGAAAACCACAAACTTCAAAAGAAATTTGATGAATTAAAACCAGTATCTGAAGAAAAAATGAACCAAGCAGCCGACATTATTTCCGAGTCTCAAGCTAAAATTGAAGAACTCAAACAAAAACCAACGGAAACTTCAACAGAAGGCCTTCAAGAAAAAAATACTGAAATTGAAACTTTGCAAGCAAAGTTAAATCAAACGGCAGACGCCATCGAAGTCCTTGAAAAAAATGCTGAAGAGTCCGAGGCAAATCAAATTCAAAACAATGAAAATGAATGTAAACTTAAGGCTCTAGAAGAAGAATTAAATGACCTTCAGACAATATCAAATCAAAAAATACATCAAGCGGCAGATATTATCGAATCACAAAATAAAAAGATTCAAGATCTAGAAACTCAAAAATCATCTTTAGAAAAAAAAATAACCGAACAATCTGAATCTAATACAAAAAAGTTTAGTGAAAAAGAAACTTTAGAAAATAAAATTCTTGAATTGGATAAAACCAATGCTGACTTACAAACCCAATTAAACGGGGTTAAAGAATATAATGTCCACCTATTAGAAAAGGAAAAACGCCTGGATTATGATTTGAGTAAAAGCCGAGCTCAATCTATGGGATTAGAAAAAATCTGTGAAGACTTTAAAGTAAAAATTGAAGCCAGCGAAAACCACTAAAAATCAACCGATGACAGAAACTAAAAAGAAATCTAAATTAAAAACAGTCTTAACTGAAGATATTATGACAGATGATGTGTCCGTCATAAAAGAAGACATGCTCATCGGGCAAGCGGCCCATCTTATGCTGCGGCATCGTATTAGTGGATACCCTATTGTTGATGATGACAAAAAAGTTGTAGGAATTATAACGTTAACAGATTTATTTGTTCTCATAGATAAAATTGTTAAAGAAAGTGATACCAGTCCTCAAGGAACGCTGAGCGGAAGCTTAGAAGAAAAACTTTCCCTATGTAAAAATATGCCGGTTTCTTCGATTATGACAAAAAATGTCCTTTCGATTGCACCCAAAACGCCTTTAATTGCTATTATTGAAACAGTAGTTAACACAAATCTACATACTTTTCCCGTTATGGAAAATAATAAATTGGTTGGAATTATCGGTCGGCACGATGTACTCAACGCAACATTTGTGTATGGCTGATTCAACATCCAAAGCCCACAGTCTCCTGAAGCAAAAACCTCTCGTAGAATCATTTCTCAACACAACATCTTCACCTTTATCAAGTCGCGCCTTTGTAAATATTTTTCTTTGGCAAAATTTCTTCACATTTGTATTTAAAATTATTGAAAATAACCTCTGTGTATTTGCTCAAAATACATTAGGTTCTTTTCTTTATATGCCGCCATTAGGAAAAACTATTTCACCAAAAACTATATTTAGTTGTTTCAAAATAATGGAAGACTTTAATAAAAATATTGCAAGAATTGAAAATGTCAGCTCAGATCAATTACACTATTTCTCAAAGAAAGAATTTTCTTTTTATAAAAAAGATCAAGATTATGTCTATACAAAAAATGATATTATTAGCCTTAAAGGCCAAAGATATAAATCAAAAAGGGCATCCCGCAATCAATTCACCCAAAATTATTCTTTTTGCTACCTGCCCTATGAACAGAGCATGAAAGATGAATGCCTTGCTCTTTATGATCAATGGGCCAAAAGCCGACAGAAAAACAATGTAGATGAAATATACGGCCAAATGCTTCAAGAAAGCAGAGAGGCCCATCAATTAGCCTTTCACCATTACCAGGACTTAAATTTAATCGGGCGTGTAATTCTTATCCATGATAGAATATCTGCTTACACATTTGGATTTGAATTAGAGGACACAACTTTTTGTGTCCTGTTGGAAATTACAGATCTCACAATAAAAGGACTGGCCACATTTATTTTCAGCCAATTCTGTAATGATCCTCAATTGAAAAAATACACATTTATTAATGTTATGGATGATTGTGCTTTACCGAATATGCAACGTACCAAAATGTCGTTTCGCCCTACGCTGTTACATCCATCGTATATTGTGACAAAACACGCATAGTTTCATGAATACATATCTCTACAAATCAATAAACTTTTCCATAGATCCCATACATGTGTTTGATCTTTTTGCGGATGAATCTTACCTATTTTTTCTAGACAGCAGCAGCCATCATTCCTGCAATGGACGCTATTCCATCATAGGATTTGATCCCTTTGATACTTTTGAATGTCAAGGAAAAGCAACTTTAGATAAATTAAAAGAAAAATTTCTCAGTTACCAAAAAATTCTTGGCCCAATTACGAGCGCGCGCTCGCAATTGACATCAGGCATCGTTGGTTATCTTTCTTATGATTATGGCTTATCGCAAGAAAACATTAAAACTGTCGCAAAAGACGACTTTAAAATGCCTGATTGTTTTTTTGGATTTTATGATTGTATTCTCACGATCGACCATGTGACACAAACACTGACGATAAGTTCATCTGGATTGCCTGAATCAAACGCTCGATTAAGACAAAAACGTGCTAAGTCACGCATTAACACCATTACCCAAAAACTTTCACAACTGCCCGATAACCCAAAAAATTCTTCGCAGGCTGATGTTTGCATAAACACCGATGAGCCAGACTTACATACGCTTCCACTAACATGTAATTTATCAAAAGAACAATATTTTTCAGCTGTGAATAAAGCCTTAAATTATATTGCGAATGGCGATATTTATCAGGTTAACTTATCGCAAAGGTTTGAATACGCGCCAAAAAAACCGGATATATCCCCAACGGCTGTTTATAAATCTTTACGGAATTTATCACCCTGTACATATGGAGCCTATTTCGATGGAGGTAATTTTCAAATCCTCAGCAATTCTCCTGAACAATTTTTACAACTCAATGATCGGCTTGTACACACTCAACCAATGAAGGGAACACGCCCACGTGCACACAACGAACAAAAAGATAAAGAATTAAAACAAGAACTCTTACAGAGCGCTAAAGATAAAGCTGAACTTTTAATGATAACAGATCTTCTTCGGAATGATCTCGGTAAAGTCTGCGATTACCGTTCCATACACGTCAAAAAAATGCGTACGCTTGAAAAATATCCCTATGTATTCCAAATGACATCGACTATCGAAGGGACACTGCAAGAAACAAAAGATGCCTTTGATCTTCTCAAGGCCTGTTTTCCAGGAGGATCCATCACAGGATGTCCTAAAATCCGGGCTATGGAAATCATTGAAGAATTAGAACCGACGAGAAGAGGACCCTACACCGGAAGCCTCGGCTATATTGATTTTTCCGGAAATATGGATTTTAATATTTTGATTCGATCCCTATTGTCCATCAATAATAAATATTATTTTCAAACGGGAGGGGGGATCGTATCGGACTCTACGCCCGAAGAAGAGTATCAAGAAACACTGGTAAAAACACGTGCGCTACGTACGTGTCTACAACAAAGCTTTTGAATTGGCTTTCAGTCGTCAGGCATCAATAAAACCAAAACACTGACGTCTGATGACTAACTATGAAACCTACGACCATATTTCTCGATAAAGAATTTCAAGACGCCAATGCCGCATTATTAAAATCATTAACCCCAGGCATTGTTCAAGGCCAAGGTGTTTTTGAAACCATGCGTGTTCTTGATAGAAAAGTCCTACATTGTGAATTACATCTCGGTCGATTAACTCGAGGATTAAATTTTTTAAAAATACGTATACCGTATTCGAAAAATACGATAAAAAATTATTTACAAAAAATACTTGAAATGAACTTATACAAAAATGCTCGTATACGTTTAATGGTTTGGGCAGAGAAGGAAAAGGTAAGAGTCGGCATTATACCTCAACCATATCCAATAATTTCCTCACACCAATATAAAAAAGGCTACAAAGCCATTATTGCCTCATTCACACGTCCGCAAACACGGTTGTCACATATCAAATCCCTTGATTATTCCATTTTTCACAAGGCTTATCAAGAAGCGCAAGCACATCATTGTGATGAGGCAATCTTACTCAATTCAAAAGGAAAAGTTGTTGAAGGATCCCGAACCAACATTTTCTTTGTCAAAAACCAAATCCTGTATACTCCAGCCGTCCACTGTGGCTGCCTCAACGGCATCACCCGTCAACTCGTCATTCAAAGCGCACGCAAAATAGGAATTCCCTACAAAACAGTCCAAGCCAATGCAGATCAACTATTTACAGCTAATGAAGTCTTTTTAACCAACGCTTTAATAGGTATTATGCCGTTAAAACGTCTTAATAATAAGCCTCTTAACCACCCAAAATTGAATGCTATAACTAATAATATGTGTAAAATGTATAATAAACTCACTTTAAATTAAATCTTAATTCTTAAGTTGCCCTAAGAGGGGTGAATATGTATAATGTATTCCGTATGAAACATATAAATATAATTATTATTAAGATAATCGTCTTTTGCACATTCATTTGTACGGCCGTAGCAACATCAGCCCAAATGGATATTTCAGGTGGAAACTCGCAATATGATGATTTCAACACAATTAAGTCCCAAATTACGTCGCTCGTAAATAAAAATGTGGCCTTGCTTCAACAACAAGAGTTGCTCAAACAACAACTCTCAACGTTACAAAAGCGCAGCCACCAACAAAAAAAAGAATTAAAAAAAACGGAACAAATTTCACGTGAGAATACGCAAACACGAAAATCAAAACAGGATTCACTTCATTCAAATCATAAAAGTGTTGGAACCCTTGAAAATGATAAAATGATTCTAGAAAGTAAAATTAATTTCCTAAGCAAAAACCTTTTAGATTTTACAGAAAAAGAAAAAATATTAAAATTACAACTATCCAACCTACAATACGAAAAAAGGGAATTAGAAATCAATGCTAAATGGGCTTCTTTGAAAAAGAGTGAAAATCAAAAAAGACAGCAAGAAGAACTTAATTATTTACAACAAAAGTTAGAAGATACCCACAACAAAAAAAATGAATCTGCTAAAATAATTGCGGGCATTAAAAAAAATGAAAATTCTTCCCCCAAAATTCTTCAAGAATTAAAACAGAATAATCAAGATTTAGATTATGAACTCCTTACATTACAAAAAAAGAAAAATCTCATGGCTGAGAAAATCGCCCATTTAGCAGCAAAACAACTATCGGAAAAGGAATCATTTGACCAAACGCTAAAAACCAGAAACGAAGAAAAAAATTCTCTTAAAGAGGAAGTTAAAAATTTAGAAAAGGATCATAATTCAATCACAAAAAAAGTTCATAATTCACTCTCGAAACAAAAACAAAAACGACAATTACTTGATAAAATAATTCATATCGATAAAGAAAACCAAGAATTACGTCAAGAACTTCAAGACTTAAAAAAACAAACTAAGGATATAAATAATGGATGAAATACTGGAAATCTTATCAAATGATGCCCGTATTACGGCTGAAGAAATTGCCAAATTGACACAAAAATCTGTTGATACGGTAAAAAAGACAATTAAAAAATATGAAAAAAATGGGACTATTATCAAATACAAAACGATAATTAATGCTGATTTAGTACGTGATAGCAACTCTTTTGTGCGCGCAATCATTGAAGTAAGTGTCAGCCCACAAAAAGATGCCGGATTTGATCATATTGCTAAACGCATTTACAGCTTTCCGGAAGTCACAAGCTGTTATCTTCTCTCCGGAGCTTATGATCTTTTATTAGTCGTTGAAGGTGAAAATTTGCAAACAGTTTCAAATTTTATTGCTAGTAAACTTTCCCCGATGGCACATGTCCGCAGCACTTCCACACATTTTCTTTTAAAGAAATATAAAGAAGACGGTCAAATTCTAAAGAAAAAACCACAAGGGAAAAGGCTTAATATTTCTTATTAAGGATTTATACTCATGCAAGTTAATATTTCTAAACGTGTTGAACAACTCGCTCCATCAGGAATACGCGCCTTTTTTGACCTTGTGCTCAATATGAAAAATGTTATTTCTCTGGGCGTTGGTGAACCAGACTTTATCACACCCTGGCATATTCGCGAAGCCGCCATTGATTCTCTGGATCAAGGGTATACTTCTTACACATCAAATAAGGGAATGCCTGAATTACGCAAACAGATTTGTACCTTTTTAAAACATCGTTATGGCATGAGCTATGATCCTGAGGAAGAAACCTTAATTACCGTAGGTGTCAGTGAAGGATTAGATCTTGTCATGCGTGCTATTTTGAATCCCGGAAATAAAGTTCTTGTGCCTGAACCCGCATACGTTTCTTATAGCCCTGTCGTCGAATTAGCCGGTGGAAAGACCATTCTTTTAAAAACAGATATTACAAATCAATTTAAATTAACACCTCAACAAATTGATAAAGCTTGCGTCAAAGGTGTAAAAGCTCTTATGATTAATTACCCTTGTAATCCAACAGGCGCTTCGTATACCAAAAAAGAATTACAAGCTATTGCCAAAATTATCAAAAAACACAATCTTTTAGTTATCAGCGATGAGGTCTACGATGAATTGACTTATGAATTTGACCACACACCGTTTGCTTCACTCAAAGGAATGAAAGAACACGTCATTTATTTTAATGGATTTTCAAAAGCCTACGCTATGACGGGTTTTAGAATAGGATGGGCTTGTGGGCCATCAAAAATTATTGCGGCCATGACAAAAATCCACCAATATACAATGTTATGCCCTTCAATCACAGGGCAAATAGCCGCCCGTGAAGCTTTAAAAAATGGATTCAAAAGTGTGCATGATATGAAAAATGAATATAACCGTCGGCGTCGATTTATTGTGAAAGCCCTCAATGATATCGGCTTAGAATGTCATTCTCCGGAAGGTGCTTTTTATGTTTTCCCATCGATTAAGAATACAGGGGAGACCTCTATGGATTTCGCCCAAAACTTATTAAAACAAAAACGTGTGGCCTTGGTTCCCGGGACGGCCTTTGGAGCCTCATGCGAAGGATACGTCCGTATTTCCTATGCATCAAGTTATGATAACCTTAAAGAAGCTGTAACACGAATGAAAGAATATTTACATGGCAAAAAAATCTAAAACTAAAAAAATTGAATTTGAAATCAAATTTTACGAAGGTATCTTAATAAAATCTCCTAATTTTATTGAAGCCTTAGCGGCAATAGGGGATTTATATACAAAAAAAGGCGATTATGAAAAAGGCCTGGTAATTGATCAGAAATTAGCACGATTACGGCCTGAAGATCCTATGATCCTTTATAATCTGGCTTGTAGTTATTCTCTACTCAACCACATTGATACAGCTTTAACAACAATTAAGCGTGCTATTCAATGTGGCTACAGAGATTTTCAATATATTCAACAAGACGATGATTTAAATAATTTATTCAAAGATGACCGTTTTCTGCAGTATTGGAAAGAAGTTAAAGATACTAAAAAGGTAAATTCATGAAATCTTACCGTGAAGAACTATATTTTAATACTCCTGAGCGAAGAGGATACATCAATATCACACCACAAGTTCAGCAGGCTATTGATAAAAGTGGTGTAAAAGAAGGGCTTTGTTTGGTCAATGCCATGCATATCACGGCCAGCGTGTACATCAATGATGATGAACGCGGCCTGATCGGCGATTATGATAAATGGTTGGAACAACTTGCTCCCCATGCACCCACCTCTCAATACCGCCACAACGATACCGGCGAAGACAATGCCGATGCCCATATGAAACGCCAAATTATGGGACGGGAAGTCATGGTCGCTATCACCAACGGTCAACTCGACTTTGGTCCCTGGGAACAAATTTTTTACGGCGAATTCGATGGCCGCCGTAAAAAACGCACCCTAATAAAAATTATCGGAGAATAAAAATATTTTGAATAATTTTAAAATAGGAGATACAGAATGAGCCTTATTGTTTTAGGAACCGTAGCATTAGACAGCATTAAAACTCCGTCAGGAGTTAAGCCAGAATTATTAGGCGGATCAGCCAGCCATTTTTGTATGAGCGCCCGATTGTTTAACAAAATCCATTTGGCGAGTGTTGTCGGACAGGATTTCCCAAACAAACATCGACAATTTTTAAAGAAAAAAGGCATCGATTTAACATCATTGATTGAACAGGAAGGAAAAACGTTTCATTGGAAAGGCGAATATAAAAAAGGGGACTTTAATAATGCGATCACGCTAAAAACTGAGCTTGGAGTTTTAATGAACTACACCCCACAAGTAGCTGCTTCGCAACGTAAAATTCCTAATGTTTTTCTGGCAAATTTTGATCCTGATATTCAAGAATACTTCCTTAAGTTGATGGACAAACCTAAATTTGTCGGTATGGATACAATGAACCTCTGGATTGACATCAAGAAAAAAAGCGTGAAACGTTTAATAAAAAAAGTAGACCTTTTTGTCGCGAATGATGGCGAAGCCTGCGCATTAACCGGCGAAAGCAATTTGATTAAAGCCGCCAAACATCTGCGCTCTTTGGGGCCAAAACTAATTGTTGTTAAAAAAGGGGAGAACGGCGTCTTATTCTATTCAGATAAGTTTATGTTTTCTTTCCCGGCCTATCCAGTCGAGCAAGTGATTGACCCGACAGGTGCTGGAGATACGTTTGCCGGAGGGCTAATGGGATACCTCAGTAAAAGCCCAAAAATTACTGAAGCTACACTAAAAAAAGCTGTTATCTACGCAACAACGTTGGCTTCCTTTAATGTTGAAGGCTTTGCCATGGCCAAAACGGCCCCATTGACCTTAGCGATGGTTCATCAACGGATGAAAAAACTTGTTAAATTTATATCCGTATAGGAAAGTATAAAACTTTCCTATCGGCTCCAAAAATACGCCTTCAGGTTATCGTCAAAGGCGATTTTCTTGCATGTTAGAAGGCATGCAATTATATGAAAACAAAAATTATTGAAAGTATCGGGTTGGTGGCAGCGATAACCTTACCATTTTTTAATATCCCACTGATCTATAAAATCATCAAACGAAAATCATCTCAAGATTTAAGCCTTTGTTGGGTGCTTGGGGTATGGTGCTGTATCGTACTTATGGCACCCTCGGGTTTCACCTCAACCGATGTCGTTTGGAAAACTTTTAATATCGTTAATATTCTTTTTTTTACAGGCGTTATGATTGTAACCCTGCGCTATAGGAATGGCCATGACAACAAAAAATAATAGTTATCGTTCGGGGATGGTATCCATTGTCGGACGCCCCAATGTTGGAAAATCCACGCTGCTTAACACCCTTGTCGGTGAGAAAATAGCGATTGTTTCAAAAATCCCACAAACAACACGCAATCAAATTCGAGGTATTTATACCGACCCACGCGGACAAATCGTCTTCGTCGATACCCCGGGGCTTCATCTAGGTCGCGATAAACTCGACCGTTTTATGAATAATGCCTCAACCGACACAATGCACGATGTCGATTGCATCATTTACCTTGTTGACACAACCCGCCGTATCGGCCAAGAAGAAAATCATATTGCAGCGGAGCTTGCCAAGGTCAAGTGTCCTCTTATTCTAGGACTAAATAAAATTGATATTAAAAAAAATAATGTGCCGGAGTACATCTCCTTTTGGGAAGAAATTAAAGGACAGTCTGTTCAAGATATGAAAAACTTTATGCTCGTACCTTTATCCGGAGAAAAGGGGACAAATACAGATACTTTACTCAACGTTTTATTTGATTACTTACCCGAAGGCCCCCCTTTATACCCGGAAGACACCGTTACCGACATTCCCCAAAAAATGGCCATAGCCGATATCATTCGTGAAAAATTATTTCTTTTAATGAAAGATGAAATTCCGCACTCTTTAGGTGTTGTGATTGAAGAAATGCGCCCTATCAAGGGGAAAACACAACTCATCAAAGCCCTTATTTTTGTCGAAAAACAAACACAAAAAGAAATTGTCATTGGGAAGGGCGGCAATATTCTTAAAAAAGCCGGGAGTTTCGCACGCGAAGAACTTGAAATCCTCTTAGAACAAAAGGTCTATTTAGAATGCCACGTCAAAACTCAAAAAAACTGGCGAGATAATATTTCCATTCTACAAGAACTTGGCTATGACCAAAATATTTGAAAACGCACTCACAGTAAAAGAAATCCAGGATTTAGATAAAACTGCTATTGAAAAATATGGCATGCCTTCCATTGCATTGATGGAAAACGCAGGCAGGGCAACAGCCTATGAAGTAGTTAAATCCTTACGCAAAAAAAATAATCCATCGGTGTGTATTATCTGCGGGATTGGAAATAATGCCGGTGACGGATTTGTCGTGGCCAGGCATTTAATTAATATTGAAGTGCCAACAAAAATATTTTTTATCGGGAACCCGGCACAGCTTAAACCTGATGCCGCTATCAACTACACTATTTTGAAAAAAATGAATTATCCCATAACAGAATGCCAGGATTTAGCACCGGAATCTTTAAAAGATATTGCCCAGGCTGATGTTGTGCTTGATGCTATCTTTGGTGTGGGTCTAAACCGCACTATTGAAGATCCCTTTAAAAAAATTATCCATCATCTCAATATTTCAGCACGTCACATAATTTCTGTGGATATCCCATCAGGATTAGATGGTACTACTGGAAAAATTTATGGCATATGCATAAAAGCCAAAAAAACAGTGACGTTTACTTTTGCAAAAAAAGGATTCTATAAAAATCAGGGACCAAAGTTTACAGGAAAAGTAGTCCTGGTGGATATAGGAATACCTTATGTCTGTTACAAATAAAAATATCCATCAAGTGATTAAAATTCTTCAGCATGAATTAAAACACCTTCCCGACCCATCTGTAACGTTAGTTGGAAAAAGATGGAAGAGCCCGTTTCTGGTTTTAATTTCCTGCATTCTAAGCCTACGCACTAAAGATCAAACAACACTTCCAGCTTCTGAACGATTGTTTGCTTTGGCTAATACACCGGAAACCATGATAAAATTAACGGCTAAAGAAATTGAAAAGGCTGTATATCCTGTTGGATTTTATAAAACAAAAGCAAAAAGCATCTTAGGTATCTGCAAAGATATATTAGAAAAATTTGATAGCCAGGTCCCCAATGACATTGACATATTGATGACAATGAAGGGCGTGGGACGCAAAACCGCAAATCTTGTTTTGACAGAAGGCTTTGGAATTCCTGCTATTTGTGTCGATACCCATGTTCATCGCATTTCGAATCGTTTTGAATATGTTCACACAAAAAATCCTGAAGAAACAGAATGGGCTTTAAGAAAACAATTACCAAAAAAGTACTGGATTGAGTATAATGCCCTCTTAGTCACGTGGGGACAGAATATTTGCAGACCTATATCGCCATTGTGTTCACAGTGTGGTATTGAAAAATTTTGCCCAAAAAATGATGTAAAAAAACATCGATAAACTATGCGTTTATTCCTTTATTTCTCAGAAACCCTCGGTCGTAACGTTGTTGACAAAAACAACCAATTCATAGGGCGACTGTGTGATCTTTCTATGCTCCAAAACCAAGAAGTTTTTCCGCGCACCGAAAGCCTTATCATCAAACGAGGTGTTTTTTACACAGAGTATGCATGTATCCATATTGAGGATGTTCAAGAGTTTAAAAAAACTATTCGTTTAAAAATTCACCACACCGACATTACATTTAAACGAAAATCCTTCCGTTGTGATTTTTCACTTATCCGCGATATTATGGATCAACAAATTGTTGACACCGATGACCAAAAAGTTGTCCGTGTTAATGATGTCCAGCTTCTTCGTGTAGACCAACAATTGTATCTGGCTCATGTTGATGTCGGCCTTCGTGGGTTAATCCGTCGTCTTGATTGGACCAAAATGGTCGATTTTCTTGTAACCCTTTTTTCACCCAAATCCCCCTACCTGAAACAAGAAGAACTTATCTCCTGGAAAAATACACATGTTTTAACAACAGGTCGAGGAAAAGGAGCCCTA
Organism: Candidatus Omnitrophota bacterium; assembly: GCA_029261055.1. Classification (GTDB taxonomy): domain Bacteria; phylum Omnitrophota; class Gorgyraeia; order Zapsychrales; family Zapsychraceae; genus JAJDCA01. Next base: position 175,103 of record JAJDCA010000044.1, read on the forward strand.
CGCTCTGATGTTGCGCGTAGTAAATTAGCTAAAATTCCAACAGCAGAATTAGCGGACATTATGGAAGACCTGGACATTTTTGAGAAATTTTCTTTATTTAAAACGTTCAATGTCGATATGCAGCGCAAAATTTTTACCGATATGGCCCTGCCGGAAAAAGAAGAACTCATTGATCAACTAAGCGATAAAGAGGCTGGCAACCTCCTTGAAAATATTCCGGCTGATGAAGCTACCGATTTATTGAACAATCTACCAAAAGAAAAAACGGTTCAATTAATGCGCCATATGCATTCTAAGACATCAAAACAATTACGAAAACTCCTCGGTTTTGCCGAAGACTCAGCTGGCGGACTTATGACAACAGAATATCTATCCCTGAATAAAGATGCTCTGGTCAAAGACGCTTTGCAACTTATTAAAGACAATGTGGATTACCCCGGAAATATATTTCATGTATACATTGTTGATGAAAAAAATCACCTCGTAGGCGCAACATCATTAAGACGATTTATCAATACAACGCCAACAACACCTCTGATGGATACCTGTTATCATAATAAAACCTTTGTACGAACGGATGATGGGGTAGAGGAAGTAGCCCTTTTATTAGAAAAATATAAATTTTCTTCTATCCCTGTATTAAATGAAGAAGATATTCTCCAAGGAGTCATTACGAGTGATGACGTTATGGAAGAACTTATTTCTTTGACCTGGAAAAAATATAAAGATCAGCTATAAAATATATCCATTATGAAAAAACTTATTGGTACTATTAGAAATTCAAAGCCTATCAGAAACTTACTTTTGTTTCTCGCTGTTATGGGGCCTGGCATTATTACGGCTAATGTTGACAATGATGCCGGTGGCATCGCGACTTACTCATTAGCTGGCGCCCATTTTGGATATACTTTATTATGGTCATTAATTCCAGTGACCATAGCTTTGATTATTGTGCAGGAAATGTGTGCCCGCATGGCTGTTGCCACGGGAAAGGGACTTGCAGACCTTATTCGTGAAAATTATGGTGTTAAACTGACATTTTACCTTATGTTGGCCCTATTTTTTGTTAACCTTTCTAACGTCATGGCTGAATTTGCCGGTATTGCAGTCAGTCTGGAAATCTTTCATATCAGTAAATTTATTTCTGTACCTTTATCTGCTTTTTTTGTATGGTGGCTTGTCGTCAAAGGGACTTATAAATCCGTTGAAAAAATCTTTTTATTTGCCTGTCTTTTTTATGTCTGTTACGTTATTTCAGGATTTATTGCCCACCCTAATTGGGAGGATGTTTTTCAACAAACAATTAAGCCAAAAATAGAATGGAATCTAACTTATATTGTTATGCTGGTCGGAATTATTGGAACAACCATCGCCCCGTGGATGCAATTTTATCTACAGTCATCAATTGTTGAAAAAGGAATTACTATTGATGAATATAAGCACCTTCGCATTGATGTTGTTGGGGGATGCATTATTGCCCCTGTTATTGCCTTTTTTATCGTGGTTGCCTGTGCCGCCACATTGTTTCAAGCAGGGATACGTGTAGAATCTGCTGCGGATGCCGCCATGGCCTTAGAACCATTTGCAGGAAAACATGCCACATGGTTATTTGCTTTTGGACTGTTTAATGCGTCCATATTTGCGGCTTCCATTTTACCCCTTTCCACAGCCTACAGTATCTGTGAAGGAATGGGATGGGATGCAGGCGTTGACAAACGCTTTGAAGAAGCCCCACAATTTTTTTGGTTATATGCTGCGATGATTATTATTGGCGCCGGGGTTGTCCTTATGCCACGTTTTCCGATGCTTACCGTCATGTATTTATCCCAAGTTGGAAATGGACTCCTTTTGCCGGTCATTCTTATTCTGATGACATTACTTATCAATAAAAAAGAACTGATGGGTGAATTTGTTAACACAAAAAAATTAAATATTATAACTTGGTTTACGGTCGGAGTAATAAGCCTGACAACATTAATTATGATTATATTTCTTATTGTGTATCACTAGGATCCTTATCTTATGAAAAAATTAGAAAAAGAGGCTACATGAAACAAATTTCAAGTATCCTTATATTAATCGCAACTTTGACCTTTATCCCAACACAACTTTTTGCAAAACCTGTTAAACAGGCTTATACAGAAGCTGAATTAGTGACGGATATAAAAACCGTTCAACCCGGACATTCATTTTGGATTGCATTAAAACTTAAAATGGATGAAGGGTGGCACACCTATTGGCAGAATCCTGGAGATTCAGGCTTAGCGACAAGTATAAAATGGAACCTACCAGAAGGATTCACAGCTGATAACATTCAATGGCCATTTCCAAAAGTCTTTAAATCCTCGGGTCTCATAACATACGGATATGATGGTGACGTATTTTTACTCAGTAAAATAACGCCGCCTAAAGTATTACAAGCGGATAGTCAACACACCCTCAAGGCCCGGGCACAATGGTTGGCCTGCGCTAAAATATGTGTGCCTGGTAGAGCCGATTTGGAATTGTCATTATCGGTTAGTACCGATACGCCCGAAATAAATCAGGAAATACAACAATTATTTAAAACAATACAAAATAAATGGCCGATTACAAAAAGTGATTGGAATGTCCAATCTGGTCAGGATAAAAAAAATATCTATCTTCATTTAACATCCACGAATGAATATTCTGATAACCTGACCAATATTTCCTTCTTTCCACTAGATAGTACAGCATTCAATTTTTCTGGATTCAAAAAAGTAACCCCAAATAATAATATTTACAAACTTCCTATTACTCAACCAACAACTTTTGAAGGCAACATCAAAAAAATAGAAGGGGTACTGGTTTTTCAGAACGAATGGGAGGAAGGCGTAGTTCAACAAATTTTATCAATTAACGTTCCTATTAATTAAAGGAGAACACATGCGTAACATAAAAAAAATATTATCCCTCGCTACAGTATTTTTATTGTTTCAAATTACGGTAGGGCACTCTGCTATTAAAACCGGGGAAACTGCCCCTGAATTTACCCTAATTGACACCTATGAAGCAGAACATTCTTTATCTAATTACAAGGGAAAGTTTGTTGTGCTTGAATGGTTAAATCACGATTGTCCATTTGTTCGCAAACATTACGGTAATGGAAACATGCAAAGTTTACAAAAAACATATACTGAAAAAGAAGTTATTTGGCTTTCAATCAGCTCTTCAGCGCATGGTAATCAAGGGCATTATCATCCAGAAGAGGCCAATCAACTCACCCAAGAAAAACAAGCTAACCCAACGGCTGTTCTCCTAGACATTGAAGGAACCGTTGGACATCTTTACGGAGCCAAAACTACACCACACATCTTTATAATCAATCCCGAAGGTACCTTGATTTATCAAGGTGCCATCGATAGCATCCCCGGCACTGATCCTGCGGACATTGCTGAGGCTAATAATTACGTCCAATTAACTCTGGATGCGGCGATGGCAGGAAATTCGGTCGCGACGCCATCAACCCAATCCTATGGGTGCTCGGTAAAGTATTAATTATTCAAATAAAGCGCATTATACGCCTGTCCTATTTTGTCTACCCGTGTCATATTGACAATTATATCATTGTCGTTTAATATTTTGCTTCAAATTTTGCTTCAAATTAAATTTAAAAAATAGGAGTTGTTATGAAAAAATTGGCTGTATCATTCATAATGTTTGTTGTATCTCTGTTTATTATTCCCCCTGTATTAGCCTTGGAAAATGTTGATGAAAAAGTCAGCGTTTTTTTAGGACGTTCCGTTAAAGATCATCAAACAAAGACACGGACCATTCCAATCATTGTAAAAAATATTTCAGATGAAACTTTGCAAACGCCTATAAAGATTATTATTACGAACATAACAAATTCGCATATCACGTTAGCAACCCCTGATGGAACAACCAATGACAATAAGCCCTATATTATATTGACAGCCGCAGATCTAACGGATGGAAAACTTTTGCCTAATCAAACAGCAGCCCCCAAAAATGCTGTGTTTAATAATGGGGCTCTCTATTGGTTTAATCCTATTTTTTTCTACAAATTTCAATACTACAAACAATATTGGGATTTTATGGTTCGATATTTTCACCGGAGGTATTTTTCAAGGTATTGGTTTAGTTTCACAGCCTCCATTTTTGCTGAAGTAGCCACCCCACAAGACTCTACACCTCCATTTACAGATCAAAAAGGCCCGGCTGCCGGTGCGGTTGATGTCCTACCCGACACTAATATTCGTGTACATATTCTTGATGGTGACAGTGGTGTTGACTTAAATTCCGTTATCCTGAAAGTAGAGGGAGCAACGGTCTTCGATGGTTCAAACAGTGATAACTTCCCTAGAGTATCTATTTCCGGTGACCCTAAAGATTTTACTCTAAATTATGATCCTGAGTTTGATTTTGACTTAAATGAAGGTATAGCAATCACTATTCATGCAGAAGATATCGCAGGTAATGTCATGCCTACGGATAACTATTCGTTTACCGTCCGGCAAGCTACTGCGGATGAGGCTGTTGAAAACGGCAAATCGAAGCTGATCAATGATTTTGATGTGATAGGAGCCCTAGGCCTCTTTAAGGAGGCATTAGACTCCGATCCGGACCATCAAAAAGCAAAATTTTGGCATTCATTAATTGTATTATTCAGCAATCAAGACTTATTACAACTATTGAAAGAAGTTGGCCTTGTTGATGAGAATAATCAAGCGATTTTTGATCAAGCCGTAAACTTGCCCAATGGCAAAAGCACAACAGAAGTACAAAATATCTACCTAAGCACACTAACAGAGATTAATTCGGCATTGACTCTCTTGTCATGCATCGAACTGGCTTTTACAGATCAAATTACCCCTAAACTCGGAGGGATGGATGAAACATTTGACTTTGATTTTGCTGAAGTTAAATTAACGGAAGCTTTTTTCCATTTACTAAAAACATTTTTTAATGCCAAAGGGACATACGACTTTGCAGATATGGATATTGACACTTTATTATCGACGCAAGGACTTGATTTAAAACAATTACTTATAGACAATCCTACACTTTTTACGCTGTTGCCTGATGCGTCAACACGGCTTGGTAACACCAAAACAGCCATACAAGACTGGATTAATGCTTACATAGCTGCATCTGATTTTATCCGAAACGAACGGACGGATGAGGACGGATTAAATCATATTGTAAGGTTCTATGATCCATTTATTTCGGAATTATATGATGCCCCTCAAGAATGGGAAGACGAAAAAATGGCCGCTTTGGAACAGGAAGAAAAATTAAGAAATACCCTTTCCAAAATTCTTAACCACCTTGGTTCCCCTGACAATTTCCCTGTCATTAACCTTCCTCTAAATATGATCAAAGACGGTCCGGAAATCGATGACGACGGCAATTTATTAGATGTAAACCTCAATGAATTTTTAACAAACCCGAAAGACGTCAACGCTATGCTTTCTGAATTGCTCACCCGTGATTTTATGTTAGAAGGCTTTGTTGACCCCACTTTGGAAGGTACATTTCCTAAACTAACGCTAGCCGACTGGAATCATTTTCTTGGTAACGGGCCTGTATTATTCCGTCCATTTGCTTCATTTGATACTGGAATAGTTTCGGTACGGCTTTTTTGGTCACCACTAAAGGACAAACATAAACCGAATTTTGTGCGACATGAAGTATATCGATCTGAAACAGAAGATGTCAATACATCCTCTAATTTGGTTGCGGTTGTGACCAATCCGGATAGTATTCAATTCATAGATACTTCAATAGCCCCAGTAGATGCCTTTTATTATTACAGAATTTATACGTATTATAATTTTGGTAGTGGCGAAGCAGCCATTTCATACACCAACAAGAAAAAAGTCGAAATTATATTTCCATAGAATAAACCTATTACTATGCACAAAGTAATAAGAAAAAAAATAAGCCTTTTCATCATTTTTATTGTATTTGGCAGTGTCTGTATTATTGGATTTAACGCAAAAAAAAGACACTTCCAAACAAAAGATAAACACACACATCGGTCAACAGTAGCACACAAGCTGGCCTTAAAAGACTTCGCCTTTACAAAATATGCATATACCGACACAAAGGTATCCAACAAAGATTATATATTAGAAGGAAAAACCATTGGAATTAAAAGCAAAAGCATAGGCGTCTTTAAAATAGCGGCCGCTAAAGTCATCAACATCAAAAATGTTCGTATGACTATTTTTGATAAAAATGGAGCTAACCCTATCACAACTATCACGGCAGATAAAGCCATTAAAGACTTGGCTGCTACAGGCCAAAATAATCCTCCCAGCATTTCAAATGAATTGATACAACACATTGATTTTCTTGGAAAAGTAAAATTGACCACACAAGATCAACGATCCCTCCAATGCGACACCATGCGTTTTGATAACGAAAAAAGAGAGTTGGAAGCCAGGGGAGATTGCCTGTTGAGCTATGCCAATAAAACCATAAGTACCGATTTTCTTAAAACAGATACCGGACTTAAAAAGTTTAATTTCTCCAAATAAGCGGAATAAAAAATAACAATGATATTTAAAAAATTAAAAATTAAATTATTGCCGTTTTTGATTTTATGTGTTTTAATTTCTAGTAGCTATGGTTGTTCTGTTTTTATGGCGACACAACAACCTCGAAAAAAAAATATGGATGTTTTACTTGTAGGAACGGAAAGATCCTATGTTATTGCAGAATTAGGACAGCCTATTTGGTCAGGACAAAAAGAAGGCAAACAAACAGACACTTTCAAATTCAAACAAGGTTACTCAAAAAAAGCAAAGATCGGAAGGGCTGTTTTTCATGGAACCGCAGATATTTTCTCCCTCGGGGCCTGGGAAATTTTTGGGACACCGACGGAATTGATTGTTGACGGAAAAACAATACAAGTTGACGTTAGTTATGACACCAAGGAACTTGTCAAATCCTCAAAAATAATCGAAGAATAAATTTACTATGCTGAATAAAAGATTTCTAAAATTCGCTTTTTTAGGATACACCCTGTTACTTGTTTCAATATTATCAGGATGCGCTGCAACAACCATTCATCTCCCCGACGGTTTTACAACAGGAACAAAAAAAATTGGAAAAGACCGCAAAATTATTGTTAAACCTTTTATTGATAAACGCGTCGACCCTTATCACTGTGGTATTAAAAAAACAACTCTCTTCACAAGCGGCACAAAGATCAAATGCGCACAAGAACCAACAGAATGGTTAACACAAGCCTTAACCCGTGAATTAAAGAATGCCGGATTTAATGTTTTACAGGAATCAGATGATCCTGATAATGTAATGATCATTGAAGGCAAACTGGTCCAATTATTTGTAAAACCCAAAATCGGTGTAATGATTGATGCCCAAACATCGATCATAATTTCTCTAAATTTTAAAACTAAATCAGGGCCCCTGACTCAAAAAACTATTCAACTCAAATCTTCCCGCGATACCCTCTCCCTATGGATGGTGGATTATCAAGGTTCTATGGGAGATGGCATCAAAAATGCTTTAACACAAATGGTATTTGAGATCATTTCCATAATGAATGCTTATCCTGAGTTAGATTAATTCCTGATTTTTATTATAAAATTGATATGCACTACTAAATCACCTAAAAAGGAGCACTAATGCGTAAATTAGCTGTCATTACCACATTACTCAGTTTGCCATTACTTTATGGTTTTGCAAGTATTGTCGGAGGAACATCACAATTATTAACCATTAATTCAGAGCCACATGGAGCACAAGTAATTGTTGACGGAGTTGCTGTGGGCGTAACGCCGGTAAATATTAAAGTCAAACGTGAAAAAGAAAAATCTTTAATTGTACGCAAAAAAGGCTACCAAGATGAAGTTATTCCATTAACGACTACATTTAATAACCAATTTTGGGGAAATCTGCTTATAGGAGGAACACTGGGTTCCAGTACAGACGCTTCAACCGGAGCCACAATCGAGTATGCTCCTGACAGCTTTTATGTTACGTTAACACCGGGTAGCATGTCAAAACTTGAAAAAGAAGATTATAATACAAAGCTGGAAACACGAAATTTTATTCTGGCAAATTATCATAATCTTTCATCAGATATTTCTAAAGGCACAGGGGAGTATCTATCAAATCTTTATGGGGCATTTGATTCCGAAAATCAAAATTCCATAAAAACAGTAAAAAAATTAAGAGAAATGTTAGCTTATCATGAAAATATTCCCGCATTTGCCGAAGCGGTCGTTAATCATTTCCTAAGTTAACAAAGGTATCATTTAAAATAATTCTAGAAATAATGTCCAGGTAAATGGTGTTACTTACCTGGACATTATTATATAAATTCTTATTCCTATTGATCAAGTGCACACTTATTTCCAAAATTCTTCTTTTATCCTTACTTATTAGCACACAGCTTGCCGAAGCATCACCTTCCGTTTCAGAATTAATCCAGCAATCAAATAAGTTAAATCTTTTCGAAGAAAATTATTGGCATCTTCTTATGCATTATCAACCCAATAAAATCGGTACTGGGGTTACCAGTGCCGTAGATGACCAGGACTTCTTCTTAGCCCCAAATGGAAAGGAAAACCCTAAAAATGAGCTTAATGCGACCATTAAACATTTATTTGCAAAGGATTCTATTGATACCCCATCATCAGAAAATAAATGTGCATTTATTGCACGGTACCATTGGCTGGAGTCTCGACTTTCAACCAACACAGAATTGTCCTGCCCTGAATATAATGATTGGCTGGCTAAAATAAATCCGGAATCCGTATCATTTATATTTTCTTCCGCCTATATGAACAATCCAACATCCATGTTTGGACACACCTTTTTACGTTTCAATAAAAAGGGGAAAAAAAAATATCCGCTCTTAACAGCAGCAACCGTGGATTACGTCGCAGACGTAACCAATCAGCGTGGATTTCTTGCAATATTGATCGGCAGTATGGGAGGCTTTAAAGGCTATTATTCAATTGTGCCCTATCATGTGAAAGTAAAGACATACAATGACATTGATAATCGGGATATTTGGGAATATCAATTAAATTTGACAGAATCACAAATTAATAACATGTTAATGCACGTGTGGGAACTGCAAGGCATAGGGTTTGATTATTTCTTTTTTACCGAAAACTGCTCGTATAATATTTTAAAATTATTAGAAATAGCTTACCCTGATTTAAATTTGACTGACAATAGGGGAAAACCTTGGATAGCTCCTATTGATATGCTCCAGCTCCTTATGAAGAGTCCTGGATTAGTGGCGGCCGTTTCTAACCGGCCGTCTACGTATACACAAATTAAACGGAAACAAGCAACACTTACAAAAGGGGAAAAGCATTTTCTAAAAAAAATAATCCATATTCCCGAAACTATAAATTCCCATGAATTTGATGCTCTACCTGAAAATAAAAAAGCTTTAATCCTAGATATTGCCAGTGATTATATCAAGTACCAGGGTATGACAAATTGGTCCAGAGAATCTAATGATTTGAGTCTCTGGCATAAACTTCTGAATAAACGGGTACATTTAAACTATGAATCAGATGAAATTGAAATCAAACCTTTAACAAAAAAACCGGATGAAGGGCACAAAACATCAAAATTTGGAATAGGCATGGGGTGGAGGGATGATGAATATTTTGAAGAGCTAACGTTTCGCGCAGGTTATCATGATTTACTTGATCCAACGTCCGGATATCCACTTGACTCTCAGGTTGAAATTCTTGCTTTTAGTCTTCGGCATTATCAAGAAAATAATCGCGTCCGGCTTGAAAGGTTCACACTAATCGATTTCACTTCACTAACTCCATATGATCCATTATTTATAAAACCTTCCTGGAAATTAAAAGCCGCTATGGAATCCATTGAATTCAATAAATGTGATCAATGCTATAATTTCACATTAAATGCCGGTATAGGAAGTGCCCTAGAATCACATTTACTAAGACGAGAAGTTTACTTTATATTTTCAGAAATGGATATAGATTTTTCCAACGCATTTGAAAGAAATCACCGATTAGGTGGCGGGATAACCACCGGAGTAGTCGCAGACATCACAAGTCGATGGAAAATTCTGGCATCCGGAACATATTTAGGCTATATTGCAGGTGACGTATCCGAAGATATCAAAATGTCATTACAACAACAGTTTACGTTAAATAAAAATACGGCCCTTAGACTTAATTTTAATTATCATAACAATGATCCGGAATTATTATTAAATCTTAATGTATATTTTTAATTATATAAATATTTGTCTTTTAATAAAATATTAACCATTGACGGTAAATATTCCATGTGGTATCATTCGTGATTCATTTAACGAATTTAAAGTAAAAAATAATTTAAAAAATACGAAAAGGTGGTGTTTAGTTCATGATCGAAGTAAAGGTCAACGATTCACATAGTTTTGAAAAAGCTATGCGTATATTTAAAAAAGCATGTCAAAAAGATGGTTTTATGATGGAGCTCAAAGAGCGACGATTTTTTGTCAAACCCTCCGAGAAAAAACGTCATAAATATAAAAAACGATAAAATTTAGTTCGACACCTCTGGACCAGATGGTTCAGGGGTGCTCACCATTTTCTTTCCAATGCTAAAAGTTAAACGTGCCCTCATTAGCGTCTCAGACAAAAAAGGATTATTAGCCCTTGCCAAAGGTCTTCATGCCCTTGGTGTTGAAATTCTTTCTACAGGCGGAACAGCCCGACATTTGCGTGACGGTAATATTCCCGTTATTGAAGTATCTGATTACACTCAATTTCCTGAAATGTTAGATGGCCGGGTTAAAACACTCCATCCTAAAATCCATGGCGGTCTTCTAGCCAGACGAGATAAAAAAGAACATATGGATCAAATCAATAAACATAAAATTGGTTTGATTGATATGGTAGTGATCAATCTCTATCCTTTTGAGCAAGTGATCCAAAAAAAACATGTATCCTTAGATGAAGCCATCGAGAATATCGATATCGGAGGACCATCCATGCTGCGTTCAGCTGCCAAAAATTTTAAAAGTGTAGCCGTCGTCTGTAACCCAAGCCGATATAAAGATATTATGCAAGAACTTGATACAAATAACGGTTTATTGTCAGATACAGTATTATTTCAATTATCAGTTGAAGCCTTTGGACACACAGCTAGATATGATGGTATTATTTCTGACTTTCTTACTAAACATTTAACGACAAAAACATTGACCACATTACCGAAAGAAGTTGAACTCAAATTTTCAAAAATTCAAGACCTGCGCTACGGTGAAAACCCTCATCAGAAAGCTGCATTTTACAAAGATCCCGGTGAGCCCAAAGGGCTGGCAAATATCCAACAACTTCACGGCAAAGAACTTTCCTTTAATAATATTCTAGATCTTAATGCCGCTATTGACTTTGTTAAAGGGTGGAAAAACCCCGCAGCGGTTGTAATTAAACATAATAATCCGACAGGTGTCGCCGTAGATGCCCAATTAGCCAAAGCCTATAAACAAGCTTTAGATTGCGATCCAATATCTGCCTTTGGAGGTATTATCGGTTTAAACAAAAAAGTAGACGAAAAAACAGCTAAAGCTATTATCAAAAGTGGGTTTATGGAATGTATTATTGCGCCCGGATTTCAATCGTCAGCTTTCAAAATTTTATCTCAAAAAAAGAATATTCGTCTTATTCAATTTGATTTTGATCAAATTGAGGCAGGACATTATGATTTTAAAAAAGTTTGCGGTGGTTTACTTCTTCAGGATAAAGATGAAAGAATGCCGGATGAAACGCTCTGGAAAATTGTCACAAAGAAAAAACCTACCAAAGCACAAATGCAATCTATGCTTTTTGGCTGGACAGTTATTAAAAACATTAAATCCAATGCGATTATTTTGGTCAAAGGCCAAAAAACCGTGGGCATCGGAGCTGGCCAGACAAGCCGCATTGAGAGTGTCGAAATTGCTATTAAAAAAGCAGGGAAAAATGTTCAAAATAGCATTCTTATTTCCGATGCATTCCTACCTAAAATCGATAATGTCCAAATGGCGGCCAAGGCTGGCATTAAAGCGATTATTCAAACCGGTGGATCAATCGCTGACGAAGATGTCATTAAACAAGCTAACAAATCCGGTATCGCCATGGTGATGACCGGTGTACGCCACTTCAAGCATTAATCATCATGGATGCTCAAGAAGCTCGCCAATATCTCGAATCCTTCATTAATTACGAAATTGCCCGCGACAAACTCCCGCAAACTGGATTTAAACTTAATAGAATACAAAATCTACTATCGCGCCTTAATAATCCCCAACAATCTTTAAAAGTTATTCACGTTGCCGGTTCCAAAGGAAAAGGATCTACTTGTATTTTTACCGCTCATATTCTCAAAGAGGCAGGATATAAAGTCGGTTTATATACATCACCTCACTTGTGCCACTACACAGAACGCATACGTATTTTACAAAGAAATAATCTAACATCGTCCACCGGTATTTTTTCTGATGCCATTTCTGAAAAAATGCTAAGTCAGACTTTAACTGAAATCAAACCGGCTGTTGAAACAATTCATCGGCAGAAAGAATTGGGTGCCTTAAGCTATTTTGAAATATTAACTGTCTTGGCTTTGTATTATTTCAAAAAAGAAAATGTAGACTTTGTTATATTAGAAACAGGTCTGGGTGGACGATGGGATGCCACCAATGTGGTCAATTCTTTAGTTTGTGCCATAACACCGATCAGCCTTGAACATACCGAAATTTTGGGAAATACTCTCGATAAGATTGCAAGTGAAAAAGTAGCCATCATTAAAGAAAATACTCAAAAAGTGGTGGTGGCCTATCAAGAAGATGCTGCCCATAATGTTATCAACGACTATTGTAAAAAATTAAAGATCATCCCAAGGTTTGTTCAAAATAAAATAACCCCCAAATCATCTAAAATCACATCATCTCTATTAGGACGACACCAACAGATGAATGCAGCCACTGCCATTGAAATCATTGAGAGTTTAAAGGAATTAGGGTATGATGTCCCATCTGAATCAATTGCAACGGGGCTAAAAACAACCTTTTGGCCCGGACGATTTGAAATAAGAAAAGGCCAGCCTAAAATTATTTTAGATTGCGCGCATAATGAAGCCGCTGCCAAAGTATTGGTTGAAACATTTAAGGACAATTTTCCGAATCAAAAAGTCACACTTGTCCTGGGACTTTCTGAAGATAAAAATCGACAAACAATTTGCCAAAGATTAAACACCATTACAGAAAGAATTATTGTTACGAAAGCAAATCACCCAAGAGCCGCTGAAATATCAGAAACAGAATTAAAAAATTTATTCCCTGAAAGACAGTGTTATCTGTCCAAGAATATTCCTAAAGCTCTAGAATTAGCATTAACACACACTCCGAAAACAGGAATTATTCTAGTCACAGGATCAGTATTTATTGTAGGTGAATCGAGGAACTCTTTAAGAAATTGTCCAAAAAAAACTTGGACAATTGTTTAATTTTGATCAGCATATTTTTGGACAACTCCTAAATGTATCAATTTCAAAATCCTAACGATACCATAGCCGCTATTTCCACACCGGCAGGACAAGGTGGCATTGGCATAGTACGTATAAGCGGTCCAGAAGCCCTCAAAATTGCCGATAAAATTTTTTGTGCCAAAAATAAACACAAACCCTCTCAGGCCAAAACGTTTACAGTACATTATGGCAACATTGTCGACGAGGATGAGCCTATTGATGAAGTCTTGCTCACTGTGATGCTGGCCCCTAAAAGTTATACGACCGAAGATGTGGTAGAAATTAGCTGTCACGGAGGGATGATTTCTTTAAAAGCCATTTTGACTTTAATTTGTAAATCCGGTGCACGATTGGCAGAACCCGGAGAATTTACCAAAAGAGCTTTTTTAAACGGACGTATTGATCTCCCACAGGCAGAAGCGGTTCTAGATATTATCCAATCTAAAACCGAAGCTTTTTTAAAGGTCAGTACACATCAGCTCAAAGGAGATTTATCCGTCGAACTAGAAAATATTCGCGAACAGCTTATGCAAAGTTATACCGAAATTGAAGCCTTTGTAAATTTTCCGGAGGATGAAATTGATACCAAAGGTCGCACACGAATCTCAGAGGATATCCAATCAGCCAAACAAAAAGTAGCAAACTTATTAGCTTCCAGTGATCATGGCCGCGTTCTCAAAGAAGGAATAAAAATTGTCATTTGTGGTAAACCGAATGTCGGCAAGTCCTCATTATTAAACGTTCTTTTAAAAACACCGCGAGCGATTGTCTCCAATATTGCCGGCACCACACGCGATACCATTGAAGAAACGGCTCAAATTAAGGGCATCCCGTTTCAATGCATTGATACCGCAGGCATATTAACCCCACGCGACGAAATTGAACAGGAAGCCATTAAACGCAGTCACATGTATATTGATGGCGCTGACCTCATTCTTTTAATGCTTGATTCCAGTCAGGCCTTGGAAGAAGAAGATCAAAAACTTATTGAGAAAATAAAAGAAAAAAATACATTAATTATTTTAAATAAAACAGACTTAGTAGGGAAGGTTCACGAACCGTCCTTACTACCGAATAAAAAACAAATAAAAATATCTGCTCTAAAAAAAATGGGTATAGCATCATTAGAAACGGCCATTGTCGAAAACATCTGGCATGAAAAAAATATCGATACGCACGGTGTTATGGTGAGTAATCTTCGGCATATTCAAGCCTTACGGGATGCGCAAAATACATTACAAAAAGCCTGTAATAGCCTGAATGAGGGACTTTCTTTAGAATTTGTTTCCGAAGAAATCAAAATCGCAACCAATCATCTCGATGCCATCACCGGTCGTAATATTGATGCTGACTTATTGGACACCATTTTTTCAAAATTTTGTATTGGAAAATAATAATGACTTCAAAAAAAACAATCAAAGCCGTTGGACTTCTTTCCGGAGGATTAGACAGCACTTTGGCTGCCAAGGTGGTAAAAGATCTTGGAGTTGATGTCCATGGTGTTTATTTTTCCATGCCGTGGGGCTGTTGTGACAAGGCCAAGGCCTTTGAAGCGGCACAAAAAATTGGGATTAAATTTATTACGCTTCAATTGGATGAACGTTATCTTGAAATTGTGAGAAAACCAAAACATGGGTACGGCTCAGCGATGAACCCTTGCGTAGACTGTCGCATTCACATGTTTTCAAGAGCCGCTCAATATATGCGGCATATCGGAGCCGATTTTATTTTTACCGGTGAAGTCTTGGGGCAGCGTCAAATGTCACAATTAAGACACAGCATGAAATGGGTAGAAGAAGGAAGTGGGCTCACCGGAAAATTACTCCGCCCTTTATGTGCCCAGCTGCTCGAACAAACGGAAGTCGAAAAGAATGGATTGATCGACCGCAAAAAGCTTTTGAATCTTTCCGGACGCTCACGTAGAGAACAAATCCGTCTAACGGAAGAATTAAATATTACAGAATACAATCAACCCGCTGGCGGATGCCTTTTAACAGATAAAAACTTTGCCAGACGCATGACCGACACCTTACAATATGGCTACCGTAATTTTAGAGAGACCATTGCCTTGAAATGGGGAAGACACTTTCGTATCAATAAAGACTTCAAAGCCATTCTAGGACGTAATGATGACGAAAATACATCCCTCTTGAGGTATGCCCATAAAGACGATACCATAATGCAATTTTCATATAATGCCGGTGGCACACTCATCCTAAAAGGGCCTCAACCAAATTCTGAAATTTTATCCATCGCTGCCGGACTCATTCAACGATTTTCTAAATTCAAAAATGAAGCTCCTCAAGAAATAAACTATTGGCCTGTCGCCGATAAAAATAACATTCAAACCATCAAAGCCACATTGATAAATGATGCACAATTTGATAAAATAAAAATTTAAAAGTAAAAAAAGGACCGCCTCATGGAAAATAAAGATATTCGATGGATTCAAAGATTTAATAATTTTACCAAAGCGCTTAATCAATTGAAAAAGTTTATCGAAAAAGGGGACCTCAATGAACTTGAAATACAAGGACTGATTCAGTCTTTTGAATGCACACATGAACTTGCTTGGAATACATTGAAAGACTTTCTGGAAAGCCGAGGTAATAAAGAAATTTATGGGTCAAAAGACGCAACAAAAGAAGCATTTCAACTTAACCTCATTAAAGAAGGTGAAATCTGGATGGACATGATTAAAAGTAGAAATCAAACATCTCATACTTACAATGAAGAAACAACCCAAAAGATTTCAACAGCAATTCGTCAGGATTATTATCAAGAATTTATTAAACTACACAAAGAATTAGAAATATTAACAAAAAAGGAACAAAGCTAAATTATGAAATTTGGACTTAAGGAAGAAATAATCGAAAAGATAAAAAATATTTTTTCTAAATATTCAGAAATTGAAAAAGTTATTTTGTACGGGTCCAGAGCAAAGGGTAACTTTAAAAATGGTTCGGATATTGACTTAACCCTCATCGGAAAAAAACTAAATTTAAAATTAATGAATAAAATTGAATTAGAAATTGATAATCTGTTTTTACCATATTCTTTTGATATATCCCTTTTTTCACAAATTTCTAACCAAGACTTAGTAGGGCATATAAAAAGAGTAGGGGTCATTTTCTACGAAAATAATGAAGGAGTCTCTTTATGACAACTATCCAGAAAATTCTTAATACCTTAAAAGTGATTATCGATCCTGATTTAAACAAAGATATTGTTTCCCTGGGATTCGTCAAAAATGTTCAAATTAAAGATACTGAAGTTTCTTTCGATATTGAACTCACCACACCGGCTTGTCCTGTTAAAGATGAATTTCAAAGAAAAGCCGAAGAGCTTGTGCTCGCCCTTGATGGTGTTGAAAAAGTAAATGTACGCCTAACGTCACAACAACGACAGGCCCCATCTAATGACGAAAAAATGCCAAGTTCCCTTAAAGATGTTAAAGCCATCATTGCCATATCATCATGCAAGGGAGGCGTAGGTAAATCCACTGTGGCAGCTCAATTAGCCCAAGAACTAGCCTTAAAAGGATTTAAAGTAGGGCTAGTAGATGCCGACATTCATGGTCCGTCAGTCCCGACATTGTTTGATTTAAACAATACGCCGGTCTATGTAAATGAACAACAATTGCTGATGCCGATTGAAAAAAATGGCCTTAAGATTATGTCCTTTGGATTTTTATTGGGCGATGGCCCTGCCGTCATGAGAGGGCCCATGGTTTCGCGTTATGTTCAACAGGTGCTCCATCAAACTGCATGGGGCGAGTTAGATTATTTATTTATCGATATGCCACCGGGAACAGGCGATGTTCAGCTTACCATTACGCAAACGATCCAATTAGATGGCGCCGTCATTATCACAACGCCGCAGACGCTTTCATTGATTGACGTCACCCGCGGCATTCTGATGTTCGAAAAAGTCAATGTTCCGATCTTAGGATTCATCGAAAACATGGCCTATTTCCTATGTGATGAATGCGACAAAAAACATTATCTATTTGGTAACCAAGCAGGGGATTCTCTAAAAGAACGTTTCGGCATTGATTGCCTGGCCGAATTACCATTATTACCTGAATTGTCTCTGCGCAGCAACACTCAATCCCCTGAAAACAGCTACATCAGCGAAGCCGTCAATCAAGTGGTTAGAGCCTTAGGCAAACAATCTCTGCAAAACAAAGAAACCCCAAAAATTGAGTTCAACACCCAACACGTTTCCCTCAGTTGGAAGGATGGCAGTAGCCTTCAAGTCAACAACCACGACTTACGCCTAAGCTGCCGCTGCGCCTTGTGTGTCAGCGAAGTCACTGGTGAACAAATCCTCAAAGAAAAAGACATCAAACCCGACATCGCCCCCAAAGAAGTCACCCCCTTAGGCAATTATGCCATCGGAATTACTTGGAATGATGGACACAGTTCAGGGATTTATCCTTATAACAGCATTCGAAAAATCGAGTCAGGCCAAAACATCGCAACATCTCTTTAAACAAAATCTTGAAATTTGTATCAAATGATGGCATACTTATCTCAAATGAGACAAAAGGAGAAAAACAATGACGCCACCAATTACATTAGAAAAGATCTTAGATATAAAAAAAGAAAACGTAACTGATTCTGACTTGATGAAATTGACTTTAAAAGGGTTTAAGAAACTTAGTATCTCCAGAATTTCAAAAATGCTAGGTACATCTGAAACAGAAATGATCGGGTTATTGCCCATATCGAGGGCAACCGTTGCACGATTAGACAACAGAAGCACTTTTGATTTAACAACATCAGAACATCTTGTTTTTTTAAGCAAAGTTATCGCTATAGGGATTAACGTTTTAGAAAAAGAAGATAATTTTAGAATTTGGTTAAAAACGCCGTGTTTAGCTTTAGGTAATGAGAAGCCAGTAACATTTCTAAATTCTATTTTTGGTTGCCAATCCGTAATAAATGTCTTGGGAAGAGCTGCAAGTGGAGTATATTCTTAAACCGTGTTAAAGACTTATCGCATAATAAAAAATAAATTTTTAAATGCCCCTCACGGAGAAGGGGCATTTAAGTTTGGAGGAAGGTGGAACAAACCAGGCGAAATTGTTATTTATAGCTCTGAAACCAAAGCCTTAGCAACCCTTGAAATATTAGTGAATATTCCAATTGCCAAAGATTTAAAATTCTACGCACTAACAATCAATATTCCAAATAATGTTGCAAAAAAAACTATCGATGTAAATAACCTACCCAAGAAATGGCGAACATATCCATCCACAACTGTTGCCATTGGTTCTGAATGGCTAAAAAATGCTGAGTCATGTATTTTAAAGATCCCTTCTGCAATTGTTCCAGAAGAATTCAACTATTTGATTAATCCAAATCATAAAGATTACAAAAAAATAGAATTTTCTGAACCTCAAGAGTTTTGTTTTGATGATAGGTTTTATGAGCCTCTACGCCATCGGAAGCACCTGGAATGATGGGCATAGTTCGGGGATTTATCCGTACATCAATAATCAATATTTTTTAGTTGCTATATACTATGAAAATCCACACTGCTGACTATGAAAATATTAAAAATACTTAAAAACGGCGCGCTCATTTTACTTATTAGCATTGTAATGTTGCTGGTACTTGAAGGCATTGCAAGACTATTTATTCCATCTTCAAATTTTAAAGATCAACGTGTTATTGCTGAAACAATCCATACCGAATATGATCCTTTGCTAGGATGGAATAACAAACCAAACTTTCATTACAAAGATATGTATGGGGAGAATAAACCTATTACTATCAATTCTCAAAGTTTTCGAAATAAAAAAGATACCCAAATACAAAAACTAGCAGGCAAAAAACGTTGGTTATGTGTGGGAGATTCCTTTACATTAGGTTTTGGGGTAGGAGATGAAGAAACTTGGTGTTCTTTATTAGACCAAAATAATTCTAATTTAGAAACCGTTAATTTAGGGCAGGGTGGCTATGGTATGGATCAATCATTCTTGCGTTACAAAAGGGATGGAACTCCCTTAGATCATGATTTAGTTATTTTTGCATTTATTACCCCTGACATTGCTCATCGTATGTTTTTAAATGAGTTGGGTGATTTTCCTAAACCTTATTTTAAAATGGAAAAAAAGAAATTATCTCTTAAAAATACGCCTGTTCCTCGACAACCTTTCATTATAAGACAGTTATTTGGAATGAGATCAAATTTTAAAAAATCAAGATTGCTAAGGTGGATTAAAAAACATGTTTACAAGAAACCACCCGCCCAAAAAAAGGAAGAAATATCTCCACAAGAACTTGCCTCCATTGTGATGTCTATGCTGGCGGAATTACATCAACTTGCGCGTGAGAAGAGCAGTCATGTTGTCTTAGTGCACCTTCCTTTTGAAGGGGACATCCATGATGAATCTTCTGGAAAGCTTAGGCGTACTTTATATAGCATGGCCAAGCAAAACGAATGGGACTATCTTGATTTAATTCAGGACTTTCATAAGCTTTCGCCAGAGCTCAAGAGCAAGATTTTTATTAAAGAAGATATTGGGAATATTTCAGGGGCTAAGGGGCATTATACGGTTGAAGGGAATCAATTCATTGCATATCTGATAAATAAGCATTTATAATAAAAATCCAGATTCCAGCTTTTCTCAACTTGTGATAATCTATTTAATCTCAAGTTAAAATAAAACAATTTATCAAAAACAAAACCCTTGAATTTCTTGCAATGTTGACTTACAATCGTTCAAATTTTGTCGGTAACTATGGCGGGGTAGCTCAGCTGGTTTAGAGCGTTCGGTTCATACCCGAAAGGTCGACGGTTCGAGCCCGTCCCCCGCTACCAGTCTTCGCCAAATTGTTTTCACGTTTGGCTTCGCCTGGCTTTGCCAGACACAGAAACACAAGTAAAAACGCAGACAATTTAAATTCCCTCCAAATCATGTTGAACTTAAAAAACTTAATATATTCTATATTTGTTATCTTTTTTCTATGGCTCATTAATCCCCACCTCATTTTTGCTCAATCAAACTTTGATTTTTTCTTTGGTGGTGACAAGGAATATCAGGATGTTGTTGTTGAACGTGTGATTAGTGCGGATACGATTAAACTCGAAGAGGGGGAGGTTGTGAAACTTATTGGCTTAAAAGCACTCGAGCCGCCTGAAAAAGAGAGAACAGTTGATCGTGATCAATATGGATTTCGTGTTAAACAGGAAATTAATCCCATAGCGCCACTGGAAAAACAAGCGTTTCAATTTGCCGTTAACTTGATAGAAGGCAAACATATCCGTTTGGAGTTTGACACCGAGAAAAAAAATGATCAGCTCCAGACTTTGGCTTATGTGTTCATATTAGATGACGACACTTTCGTTAATACAGAAATTTTACGCCAAGGATTTGCCAGTCTTCATATCCGTCCCCCCAACACAAAACATGCAAAACAATTACGCGCTGCTTATACGGAAGCAAGAGAAGAGCGTCGGGGAATTCAAGGGCAGTAGAGACGTAGCGTCGCTACGTCTTCATATATTTGTATGAATATCATTTCCAAAATTAAAAAATACATTTGTGATAATCGACTTCTATCACAGGGAGATGTTGTCATTGTCGGCGTCTCCGGTGGTGCAGACTCGGTGGCTTTACTCCATATTTTACATTCTCTCCAATACGAATTTGGCTTACAATTATACGTCGCGCATTTTAATCATCAATTACGTCGAGGATCTAATACGGATGAAAAGTTTGTTAAAAAATTAGCGCAACAGCTACATTTACCATGTATCACAGAATCTTGGGCGCAAGGCTCATCACAGTCTAAAGGTTCTTTGGAAGAGCTCGCGCGTGAGGCGCGCATTCAATTTTTTATGAAAATGGCTAAATCTCACAAAGCTAACATAATTGCCTTGGCGCACAACAAAAATGATTTGGCTGAAACTGTTTTGATGCGAATTGTACGCGGGACCGGTTTACAAGGCATGCGAAGTATTTTACCCAAAAGGCTTATTCAAAAATGTAATTTTATTCGTCCTTTATTAGAGACACCACGCGAAGAAATTGAGAATTATTTACATAAACACAAGCAATCCTGGCGCAATGATCCGAGTAATCAACAAACTAAATTTTTCCGTAATAGAATTCGTCTTGAACTTTTACCGTTGTTGACAAAAGATTACAATCAAAATATTACTGATATTTTATCTAACCTTTCCAAAAACATCTCCGTTGACTATGATTTTCTAGAGCAAAAAGGATGTGAATTATTTAAAAAAATGGCGATTATCGACAAAAACAAAAAAAACATAAAGTTTTCTCTCCAAAAATATACGACACACCATCCAGCGCTAAAACGACTATTAATTCGCCAAACCTTTCAATATCTCAAAGGCAACACAAAACGGTTTACTTTTTCACACTATGAAGAAATAGAAGATCTTATTGAAAATCGCCCCAATGGATCCGTGGTAGACTTGCCTCAAGGAATACAATCAAAAAAATATAATAAATATATTAATTTTTATCAAAAATGAATAGATCAATCAAAATAATTGTTGAATATACGATTGTTTCCTATATAATTTTTAATTCAAGCTTAACCCAGTTAATCATCAGCTATCAGTCTTCAGCTTTTTTTAATGACGACTGATAACTGAAAGCCAAAATCACCGAGCGCCTGCCAGCAGGCAAGTTAGCGAGG
This sequence comes from Candidatus Omnitrophota bacterium, assembly GCA_029261055.1. Classification (GTDB taxonomy): domain Bacteria; phylum Omnitrophota; class Gorgyraeia; order Zapsychrales; family Zapsychraceae; genus JAJDCA01. Next base: position 197,293 of record JAJDCA010000044.1, read on the forward strand.
CCTAAGTTCTGCTATCCGGAATGGAGAAAATAAAGAGCATGTCTAAATCAAATTATAAAAAATCAAATCCGCCTAACCCATCGAATTTCCAAGGATTTAAATACAAATCACCCAAAAAAGGCAATCCCAATAAAAAAGGTCCTGATCAAGCCAACAATAATTGGCTGCTCTGGCTAGGTATAGGGTTTATTTTCCTGATTTTCATGAGTCAATCAGAATCCGTCAATAATATGAAGACCGCCCAACCATTAACCTATAGTGAATTCTATTCTATTCTAAAAACTAATAAAACAACCGGTATGATCCAACAATTAAAACTTGTTGAAAGTTCTGAAAACACCTTAACCGGAACTTTAAGTAATGGATCACAATTCACCCTCAATATCCCCAAAAATGATGAAGGCATACTTGAAGCGATCCGAGAAAATGTAACTAATTTTTCTGTTGCACCTCCACAAATCTTCTGGAGTCAAATATTTTTCTCTTTTGGCCCCATTGTTTTAATTTTTATGATTATCTGGTTTATCTCCCATAGAGGCAACCAAGTCGGTAATAAACTTTGGTCATTCGGTAAATCTCGTGCCAAAATAAACAAAAAGGGGGAAACCTCTGTTACGTTTAAAAATGTCGCCGGTGTCGACGAGGCTAAAGAAGAACTTCAAGAAGTTATTGAATTTCTTAAAGACCCTAAAAAATTTGAACGTCTCGGCGGAAAAATCCCTAAAGGTGTTTTGCTCATTGGACCACCGGGAACAGGAAAAACTCTTCTGGCTAAAGCAGTCGCCGGAGAAGCCGAAGTTCCATTTTTCTCTCTCAGTGGATCAGATTTTGTCGAAATGTTTGTCGGTGTTGGAGCATCCCGTGTCCGTGATTTATTTGAACAAGGGCGCAAGGCCTCAACAACATCGGGAAAAGGAGCCATTATTTTTATCGACGAAATTGACGCTGTCGGTCGTCTGCGCTTTGCCGGTATTGGAGGGGGGAATGATGAACGTGAACAAACGCTCAATGCTTTACTTGTCGAAATGGATGGATTTAATGCGCATGGCGGTCTCATTTTGATTGCGGCCACTAATCGACCGGACACTCTTGATCCGGCATTACTACGGCCAGGTCGATTTGACCGTCAGGTTGTCGTTGGTCTTCCGGATATTAATGGAAGGGAAGGCATTTTAAAAGTCCATGCTACCGATATTAAATTAGCTAAAAGCGTCGATTTACGAAAAGTAGCTCAGCAAACCGTTTATTTTTCCGGAGCTGATCTGGCTAATGTCTGTAATGAAGCGGCCCTATTAGCTGCACGCGCTGACAAAGAAGCTGTGGGACTTGAAGAATTTCTTGCGGCCGTAGAACGTGTCACCATGGGACCAGAGAAAAAAAGTAGAACGGTTTCCCGAAAAGAAAAAGAAATGACGGCTTATCATGAATCAGGGCATGCGCTTTTATCCTTACTTATCGACGAAGTGGATACATTTTCTAAAGTTTCTATAATTCCACGTGGTATGGCAGGGGGATATACTTTGACTCCGCCGACAGAAGATAAACATTATCAAAACAAAAAAGAACTTTTGGGCCAAATGGTTATTCTCTTAGGAGGCCTCATTGGTGAAGAACTTTTTACAGGGGATACATCTACCGGGGTATCGAATGATTTAGAACGCGTCACCCAAATTGCACGAAGTATGGTCTGTGTATTCGGAATGAGCGAAAAAATGGGAACATTGGCCTACGGCCAACGCGAACACAATAAATTTCTTGGCCGCGATCTTATGGAACAAAAAGATTACAGCGAAGAAACATCAAAACAAATTGATGAAGAAGTTCGTCGTATCGTTAATGCATCAAAAGAACGCGCTAAAAGATTATTGACAGAAAATTATAATAAATTAGAACTGATGTCCAACCGTCTCATTGAAAAAGAAATTATGGGTATCGATGAAACCCGTGAACTATTAGGTATGCCCATCGAAACACCTGAAACAAAGTCTGATGACAATAAATCATAACACCCTCCGAAAAGAATACACAATTACGGCCGGGGAGCATCAAATTGTCTTAGGAAAACATACCCGTATTATGGGCATTATTAATATCACCCCGGATTCATTCAGTGGGGATGGTTGTCTTAAAAAAAAACATAATACTATAGCTATGGCCAAGAAAATGATTCGTAACGGGGCTGATATTTTAGATATTGGTGGTGAATCAAGTCGACCTGGGGCACACTCCATTTCATCTCAGGAAGAAATCAAACGCATTATTCCAACGGTTACAGCCCTGGCAAAAAGCACTAAAACCCCTATTTCTGTGGACACATATAAAACAACCGTTGCTATGCGCGCTTTAGATGCTGGGGCAACAATCATCAATACTATTAAAGGAACAAACCCATCCAAAAGCCTTTTAAAAATGGTCAAAAAATATAAAGCAGCGATTGTATTAATGCATATGCGCGGTATCCCGACAACCATGCAAAAAAAAATTTCGTATAAAAATGTCATCAAAGAAATCATTTCTTCGTTACACCTATCGATCAAAAACTGTTTAGACGTCGGTATTCCATCCAACCAAATCATTATTGATCCAGGCATAGGATTTGGAAAAACAGTCGAACATAATTTCGAAATTATTAATCATTTAGAAATATTTCAAAAGTTAAAAAAACCTATTTTATTGGGCGTTTCACGAAAATCTTTTATTGGAGAAGTTCTCAACAAAAATGTTGCAGATCGTCTCATAGGGACTGTAGCTTCTGTTTGTGCCGGCATCATGCATGGGGCTCACATCGTTCGTGTCCATGATATTACACCCATCAAGGAAGCCGCCACAATGACCGATGCTATTGTAAGAGGGACACTATGACTTTCTTTATCTGGGACAAAATTACACCGATACTTGAAATCACCATCCTATGGACCGTGATTTACCAAATCTTAATATTCTTTCAAGGAACACGGGCGTTCCAGGTTTTAAAAGGGATTTCGTATCTTATTATTGCCTATGTAGTTTCACTCATTCTCGGATTTGATACGCTCAATTGGCTACTGACGAAATTTTTTGCGATTTCAATTATTGCGCTTATGATCATATTTCAACAAGAACTCCGCCATGGACTAGCTCGCCTTGGCCAGCAGCATTTGTTTAATATTGATTTGGAAGAATCGGAAATCATGATTATTATTGAAGAAATGACCTCCGCTGTGTATAAAGCTTCCCGACAGAAAATAGGAGCCCTTATTGCCTTAGAACGTGAAACAAAGCTCCGAACATATATTGAAAGTGGCGTTCAAATTGATGCCAAAATTTCGGCTGAACTTATTCTTAGTATTTTTTCTCCACAATCACCTCTTCATGACGGGGGCATCATTGCCCGAGGGGATAAACTTGTAGCCGCTTCCTGTCTTTTTCCTCTTTCAGAAAACCCTAATTTTAGCAAAATTATCGGTACACGTCATCGTGCCGCACTAGGTATCACTGAACAGACAGACTCTGTTGTGATTATGGTTTCTGAAGAAACGGGAGATATTTCCGTTGCCTCAGATGGAAAATTTATCCCTATTGCTAATAGAGAACGCTTGGTTAACATTCTCAAAGATTTACTCGTAGTTGAAACAAAGAAAAAAACATAAAATTATGAAAGAAATTATCACACACAACTTATTTCTAAAATTAATCGCCTTAATGCTCGCTGTTATGACATGGTATTGGATTCATAATAGTGGCGTATTGATTAAATAAGAAATCAGCTAAAAAACCACTCTCATGGCAAAACTCGGTGTTAATATTGACCACGTGGCGACTCTTCGCCAAGCAAGAAGGGAAGATGACCCAGATCCCATACTGGCAGCCCAAATCGCTGAAGAGGCTGGTGCGGATAGTATTGTTGCACATCTACGAGAAGACCGTCGTCACATCCAAGATAAGGATATTCGTACCCTTCGTAAAACAGTTAAGACACGTCTTAACCTTGAAATGTCTCTCCATAAAGAAATTGTCGAAATTGCCGCACGTATCCGTCCCTATCAAGCTACTCTTGTTCCTGAAAAACGTGAAGAAATCACCACTGAGGGGGGATTAGATGTTGTTCGTCATTTTCACAAAATCAAGAATGCAGGGGACATATTAAAGAAAAAAGGTATTGAGGTAAGCTTATTTATTGATCCCGTCAAAAAACAAATTGATAAAACAAAAGAAGCCGGCATCCATATTATTGAATTACACACAGGAAAATATGACCGTGTTAAAACAAAATTAGCCCAGGCCAAAGAACTTGAAAAACTCAAAGCGATGACAAAATACGCGCAAAGTAAAGGCATTCTCGTTAATGCTGGCCACGGATTGAAATACCACAACACCAAAGCCATTGCACGTATCAAAGGTATGGAAGAACTTAATATTGGCCATTCCATTATCGCACGCGCAGTTTTTGTAGGACTCAAAAAAGCCATTGAAGAAATGGTTGAAATCGTCAGATGATTTTAGGCACAGGCATTGACATCATAGAAGTTGATCGCATTCAAAAGGCAATTGAGCGTTGGGGCAAAAATTTTTTAAATCATGTTTTTACCCCGGAAGAAATAAAATTTGCACAGAAGTTTAAATTTCCATACCAATATTATGCGGCCCGCTTTGCTGCTAAAGAAGCCATTTACAAAGCCATCAGTAATAACCCTAAACTTGGATGGAAAGATATGACCATATTAAATGATAAAAATGGCAAACCGTATTGTGTACTCAAAGATAAACAATTTAAAAATAAAATTGAACTCTCACTTTCACATACCCATAATTACGCCGTAGCCAGTGCCATCGTGATGGAATAATCATGAAACTACCCTCTGCATTATCCCGCCGAAAACTCAATGTTCACAAAAATCAATTTGGTCATGTTTTGATATTAGCCGGTTCACAGCGTTATCTTGGGGCCGCGGCCTTGTGTGGATTATCCGCCATGCGTTCTGGTGCAGGACTTGTTACGGTTGGTGTGCCCAAAAGTCTGAATATAACAGCACAAAAGAAAATGGTCCATGTGCTAATGACGTGGCCGCTTCAGGAAACTAAAGAAGGGACCTTAGCCTCAAGCGCTTTTCGACACATTAAAGAGGCCTATGCCTCTTACAATGTTATTGCCCTTGGACCAGGATTATCCCAAAATCCAAGCACCCAAAGGCTTATTCTCAAAATTATTGCCACATCGCCAATCCCCTTGGTTATTGATGCTGATGCCCTTAATGCCTTAGCTCAAAACTTGGATATTTTGAAAAAAACGTCTACTCCAAAAATTCTAACCCCACATCCAGGCGAAATGGCACGATTGTTGAACTGTCCAAAAACAAATATTGAAAAAAATAGGGAACACCTTGCACTTACTTTTGCACAAAAACATTCCTGTACACTGTTACTAAAAGGCCATAAAACCGTAGTAGCCTCTCCGGGCCATAAAACATACATCAACACAACCGGTAACCCCGGCATGGCCACAGCCGGTAGCGGCGATGTTTTAACCGGCATGATTGCTGCTTTCCTTGCCCAAGGGCTTTCCAGCTTTGACGCTGCTAAATACGGCGCTTATCTTCATGGGTTGGCTGGGGATCTAGCTGCCAAAAATAAACCCCCTATTTCAATGATCGCAACAGATCTTATTGATGCTATTTCTAAAACTATAAAAAATGCAAAATAAAAAAAATAATAAATTAATTCCTCCTAATGAAGAAAAACGTATCCTTATGCACTCTTGCTGTGCGCCATGTTCTGGAGGCATTATGGAATCCATGCTGGATGCCAAAATTAATTTTACAATATTTTTTTACAACCCCAATATTCACCCTCAAGATGAATATCTTATTCGAAAAAATGAAAATAAGAGATTCGCACAAAAAATGAATATTCCCTTTATCGATGCCGATTATGATTCAAATACTTGGTTTAAACGTGCCAAAGGCTTGGAATTAGAACCGGAACGAGGGAAACGCTGTACGATGTGTTTTGACATGCGTTTTGAACGAACCGCCTTATATGCGTATGAACACGGATTTAAAACCATCACAAGTAGCTTAGGCATTTCCCGTTGGAAAGATCTCACGCAAGTCACAGAATGTGGCATGCGCGCTGCCAGCCGCTATCCAAACCTCGTATATTGGACCTACAATTGGCGTAAGGGTGGTGGCTCGCAACGCATGTATGAACTCGCAAAACAGGAAGAATTCTACAAACAAGAATATTGTGGTTGCTCGTATTCTCTGCGAGATACAAACACTTGGCGCAAAGAAAAAGGCTTGCCTAAGCTTGAGAGGGGTGTAAATTTTTATTAATTCTACCGGAAATTTGATGTATAGATATGTTATACTTACCAATGAGTTAAGAATTACACAATAAACCAAAAAATTATGAAACTAATCATCCAAATCCCATGCCTTAACGAAGAAGAAAGCTTGCCAAAGACCTTGGCAGATCTGCCTAAATCTATTGACGGTATTGACAAAATTGAGATTTTAATTATTGATGATGGCAGCACCGATAGAACCTCAGAAGTGGCCCGCTCCCATGGCGTTGATCATATTGTACGATTAACAAAAAGAAAGGGTCTTGCCAAAGTTTTTCAAACAGGGGTCGATGCCGCTTTAAAAAAAGGGGCCGACATTATCGTCAATACCGATGCGGATGGACAATACAAGGGAAAAGATATTCCCCGGCTTGTACAACCTATTATTGAAGGCAAGGCAGATATTGTCATCGGCAACCGGGATATTGAAAACGTTAAACAATTTTCATGGTTAAAAAAACGTTTACAACGCCTGGGAAGCTGGGTCGTTCGACAACTAGCCGGATCAAATATTACCGATGCGACAACTGGATTCCGGGCCTACAATCGTGAAGCTGCGTTACGCCTAAATATTATCTCAGAATACACCTACACTTTAGAAAGTATTATCCAAGCAGAACATAAAAGTTTAGCTATCGGCAATATCACCATTTCAACAAACAGGGTGGATCGAAAGTCTCGATTATTTAAAAATATTCCCGAATATATCAAACGCTCGCTGATGACCATGATCCGTGTTTATTCAATGTTCAATCCTTTAAGATTATTCCTTACCACTGGCGCCGGAATGATTTGTATTGGAACCTTGATTGGATGCCGATTTTTGTTTTATTACATGCTAAATCAAGGAGGCGGACACATTCAGTCATTAATCCTTGCTGCTGTTTTTATGATTATTGGATTTCAATTACTCATTGTGGGACTTATCTCAGATCTTATTTCCGCTAATCGTAGACTTATCGAAGATGCCCTTTTACGCGTGAAAAAAATAGAATTAAAAATCCGAGATGGATTGAAGTAAAAGAATGAACATTCTCTTTCTCACATCAACATTTCCCCGTTTTAATAATGACAGCCAGGCCCCATTTGTTTTAGAACAAGCCCAAGCATGGCAAAAACATAGACCTGAGGACAAAGTTTTCATTTTGGCCCCGCATGACCCACAAGCAAAAAAAAATGAACAACTTGATGGTATTCAAATTTATCGCTTCCAGTATTGGTGGCCGGCTAAACTTCAAATTTTAGCCTATCCGGCAATTCTTCCGAATCTCAAGAAAAACCCTATTTCAATTCTCCAATTACCATTCTTTTTACTATCAGAATTCTTCGCTGCTTTAAAACTCATTAAAAAACATAAAATCAATTTATTGTATGCTCATTGGGTTATGCCTCAAGGATTAATAGCTTATGTGACGAAAAAAATAAATGGAACCCCTTACGCATTGCAAAATCATTCTTCCGATTTAAGAATTTTTAATAAACTTCCAATTTTTGGTAAATTTCTAGCACGCAAAATTATTAAAAGCTCTCAAAAACTTTTTTGTGTTAATTCACTTCTAAAGAAGGAAGCCTTAGAATTCTTTAATAACGCGGATCAAACTGCTATAAATGACAAAATTTCTGTTTTACCAATGGGAGTGAATTATTCATCTATTTACAATCCATCTCCAACAAAACATCACAAATATACCTTTGGCTTTATCGGTAGGCTAAGCAAAAAAAAAGGTATTAATTTCTTTATTCAGGCATTACAAAAATTAAAACAAGAGGGGGCATCTTTTAGTTCTGTGATAGCTGGAGATGGGGAAGAAAAAAATAATTTACTACAATTATCTAAAAATATGCCCGTTGAATTTACCGGTTTTGTTTCAAAAGAAAAAAAGAAAGATTTCTTTGATCAGACAAAATTTATCATTTTCCCTTCATATGCAACAGGCGGTGATATTGAAGGCCTCCCCGTAGCTTTACTTGAAGCTCTATCTCTTGGAAAAATTGTGATTGCCACTGACGCCACGAACATTAAACTTTTGCCTGAATGGCCCCACATTAAAGATGCTATTTTCATACTAAATAACCCCGAAAATATCCAAGAATTTACACAACTATTACATAAACTGCTAGACTTACAAAATGACTTTATCGAAACACAAAGTAACAACCTAAAAGAAATTGTCAAAAAATATCAATGGGATAATTTAATCAAAGAATATAATGTATTTTTTACTAAAAAAATTTCGTAGTTTTTTTCATTGGCAGATACTCCTGCCATTTTTTAGTTTCCTTTCTCACGCGTATTTATTTCGTTCTTGGCTAATTGACGACGCAGGCATCTCTTTCGCCTATGCAAGGAACCTTTTTCATGGACATGGAATTGTTTCGCAATACGGCGTTCCTCCGGTCGAAGGATTCTCAAACCCTCTCTGGATCTTTTTGATAGCACCGGCATTCTTTAATGATCCTTTCGATCCAACCCCAATCATCAAAATAATAAGCCTTGTTCTCATTTTGGCGACTTTTGTTATGGTATCAAAAATAATTCAATACTTGCTCAAAGAATCTTGGTGGTCTCGTGTAACTACAGTTGCTGTTCTTGCCACACTCTCTTTAAATACAAGCTTTGTAGTGTGGACAACATCAGGTTTAGAGAATTCATTAAACGTATTTTGTTGCGCACTTTATTGCCTTTTTATTCTAAAATATGTGAATCAACCAAAAGAGAGGGCGAGTAAATTTGCTATCTACGCAGGTTTGTGTGCGGCAGCATTAGCGTTGACACGCCCTGACGGTATTATTTTCAGTGCCGCTTTTCCACTCGTATCAATGATTCTTTTGTTAAATGACAAATTACGTTGGAAAATTGAAACAAAAAATGTTTCGCTCTTTTCAATAACGACTATCGGACTCTTTGCCGCCTATATCTCTTTTCGGCTTGCCTACTTTGAGGACATTTATCCCAATACATATTATGCAAAAGGTGGGCCTTCATTGCCTGCTGCTTTTTCATTGATGGAACTTAAGAAAACTTGCACAATGTTTTCTAGCATGTTTTTTTCATGGCTGCCCCTAACAATGCTTGCCCTTTGCATCCTTACAAGCAGCTACGTGATCAAAAACCGCAAATCTTCGCTGATTATATTTCTTTTTCCTATTATTTTTTGTTCATTGGCAATATACCATTTATTACCCAATGATTGGATGGGAGAATTTCGTTTTGCGACGAATTTTTTCTTGATGTTTAATATTTTTCTTTACGTTTCGTTCGCTTATATTTTTATGGAATCATCCTATTCACCGAAAAAACGCAAAAAAATATTTCTGATTATCGTAACAATACTTTTTCTTCAATCGATATTAATTTATTTACCAAGATCTAAAAACTTTTCTAACAGTCCCACTGTACCATTTTCCTATGTAGCCGATTTTTTTGGAAAAAGGTTCAATGATTATGCATCAAAATTGGACATAAATAACGCCTCGCTACTTTGTCCCGACTTAGGCGGCACTCTTTATTTCTCAAGACATACAATATTCGACTTAGCAGGTTTGACTGATAGAAATTTGGCAAAACTCATTAATAAAAAAAATAGCGACTCCCTTAAAAATTATGTTTTTAACGAATTGCGCCCCACATTCATTCATCTCCATGGCTTTTGGTCTCTTAAAGTAGATTTTCATCAAGACAAAAGATTTAAGAAACTTTACACTGCAATCTGGGAAAAAGATTCTACCTGGGGGAATTGGAAGGCAATAGATGGTGATTATGTATTAAAAAAAGCCGTTACCAACGATTCCAAATTAAAATCCTTACAAGCAAATATTCAAGAACTGGATAAAATCGATAAAAAAGATACTGTACCTTTTCCACGAGGTTGATTCAATTGATAGCTCTTGTTTGAACAAAAATATCAAAAAACATAATGAACTACCTCGGAGCGCAAGCCCACGAGGTATCGACTTAAAACATTACAACGAGGCAAGCCGCGGGGAAATAAACCCGTTGGAGATTGGCTAAATAATTTGTTCAGCCAATCTCTTAATTAAATTAACTAAAACTCCTAACTTTTAAATAAAAATGACACCTGTATCCATTATCATCGCTGTTTATAATAGAGCTACTTTTATTGACTCATGTATAAAGTCTATTTTAAATCAAAATTATCATAATTTTGAACTAATTATAGTTGACGATGGCTCTACCGATGGGACAAAGAAAATATTACAAAATTTCAAAAATGATTCGCGTATAAAATTAGTATTTAATAAAACCAATTTCGGATTAATGTATTCTCGCAACAAAGGAATAAAGGAGAGTTGTGGTGAGTACATAGCCTTTACGGATTCTGACTGTATCGTTGATAAAGATTGGATTAGTGAATTAATTAAACCTTTCGTAAACGATAAAAATATTATGATTGTAGGAGGGCAGATTGTTGATCCACCACCAACAAATTATTGGGAATGTGTTAACAAAGGATGCAATTTTATTGCATCCAAAAGTGGTTACGTAGAGCGCATAGTCGGATGCAGCATGGCGTATCGCCGTATATTCTTTAAAGATAATTTATTTGATGAAGCGTTAAAATATGGAGGTGAAGAGCTCGAAAAATGTCTTATATGTAAAAAAAGATCACTTAAGGTTTATTATATTCATACTGCAAAAGTAGTGCACTATCATCGCTCAAACTTCAAATCAACTTTTATTCAATATTACAAATACGGTTATGGAAACACTTATTTTTATTTAAAACAAAACTGTATCCCATTACGTAAGCCAAAAACTTATTTTACGATTATCCTCATGGCTTTTATTCTCATGATATATCAACCCTACTTCACTCTAAATTATGGATTAGGGCTACTTATTCTGTTTTTCTTGTTTTATTATTTCAAAAAATACCCTCACAAATCCCTCTATGAAAACATAATTTCTTTCCCTGGGGAAATAATAAAAGAAATTGCACATATCTCAGGAAAACTATTTTTTATTTTTAAAAAATACACCCGACTATTACTAAAAAAATAAAATGCAAAAAAAAACAATCACTTTTTTTACAAATTGTAGTTTAGAGAGTCCTTCAGCCATTGGGCGCTTCTTTCCATTGGCAAAAGAATTAGCCAAAAAAGGATTTAAAATTAATTATTTAGCCTTGCACCATGACTTGAAATCAGTCACAAAAAGGCGTTTTATACAAGATGGCGTCCATATTTTTTATGTAGGTCAAATGCATGTTTTAAAAAGAAATAATCAAAAAATTTACTTTAATAAAATCCAATTATTAAAAGTAGTTATTACCTCTACCTTTAAAATGATTTTTACGGCTTTATCATTGAAATCAGATATATTGTATTGTTTCAAACCACAACCTATTAATGGATTTGCCGCTTTTATAATAAAAATTATTCACCGAAAACCTTTTTTCCTAGACTGCGATGACTATGAAGCAGAAATCAATAAACTGACAAAATTCCAAAAAATTATTTTTAAATTCTTTGAAGATAAATTACCTCTTTTGGCCTTAAAAGTGACTTATCATTCAGAATTTCTTAAAGAACGCTATTGCCAACTCGGGTACAACAAAGAAAAATTTATCCACCTAAGCAATGGCGTGGACCATAATCGATTTGATGACTTACAGCAAGAAAAAATAAAGAATTTACAACAAGAATTAAACCCTAATAACAGTCAAGTTGTTCTATATTTCGGTTCACTGAGTTTAAGCTCCGGACATGCCATAGATTTACTTTTAGAAGCTTTCATTCTTATCAAAAAGGCTCTGCCACATAGTTTGTTACTGATAATTGGAGGGGGGGAAGATATCGAATTTTTAAAAAACCAAGTTGATGCTTCAATTAAAGACTCAGTCAAATTTATAGGACGGATCCATCCCGAGGAAATGCCTTATTATATTAATCAAGCTCATGTGACAGTAAATCCTGTCAGAGATATACCTGCAAACTATGGCCGAAGCCCTTTAAAAATGTTTGAAAGCATGGCTTTAGGCGTGCCCGTTGTTACTTCAAATATTGGTGATGTTAGCCGAATCATTGAAAATGGAAAGACAGGCATACTGGTTAAAGCCGGCGAGTCTACAGACTTGGCAAAAGGAATCTTAACCATTTTATCAAATAAAGCGCTATCCAAAGAAATTTCACAAAACTGCCAGCAACATATTCAGAAATACTACTGGCATAATATGGTTGAACGCCTAATATTCCAGTTGTTTTAATTAGGAATTTCTAGCTTTAAAGAAATTCCAAAAGGGTCTAATTCCTCGAGGCTTGCCTCGTATTTGGGATTCAATCCGATACCTCGTGGGCTTTCCCCGAGGAGATTTAATTTATGTTATTTAACTCATTAAATTTTTTTATTTTTTTTGTTTTTGTTTATACTATTTATTCTTTGTCTAATTTTAAATGGCAAAATTACATTCTTTTATTGGCTAGTTATTGGTTTTATGGCTCTTGGGATTGGCGATTTTTATCACTTATCTGGATTTCTACCCTAGTTGACTTTTATTGCGGAAAAAGAATTACTCAAGCAAAATCTGCGACTCATAAAAAATCATTCTTATTCTTAAGTATTTTCGTAAATCTTTCTATTTTAGGTCTTTTTAAATATTTTAATTTCTTTATTGAAAGTTTTGAAAACCTTCTTGCTAATTCTCCAATTAATTTAAATTGGCAGACACTTAACATTATTCTTCCTGTTGGTATTTCATTTTACACTTTTCAAACAATGAGTTACACCATTGATATTTATCATAAGAAAATTAAACCAACAAAAAACTTCCTAAATTTTGCCGTATTTGTAGCTTATTTTCCACAACTGATGGCTGGGCCGATTGAGAGAGCTAAACATTTACTGCCTCAAGTTGAAAATCCACGCACACTAACATTAGATAAATTTTATGAAGGCTGTTACTTAATTCTTTGGGGCCTGTTTCAAAAAGTCGTTATTGCCGACAATTTAGCAAAAATCGTGGATCCTATTTTTTCCGCACAAGCCCCTTATCAGGGTCTTTCTGTTTTAGTCGCTTTATATGCATTTTCTTTCCAAATACTTTGTGATTTTGCTGGATATTCAAATATTGCGCGAGGCCTGAGTAAATGTATGGGATTTGATATTATGATTAACTTTAATTTACCTTATTTTGCCACCAACCCACGTGAATTCTGGCAACGTTGGCATATCAGCTTATCCAGTTGGTTAAGAGATTATTTATATATTCCATTGGGTGGCAACAAATTTGGTAATTGTAAAACTTACCGCAACCTTATGATCACTATGCTCCTGGGAGGTTTATGGCATGGCGCGGCATGGACATTCGTTATTTGGGGTGCCTATCATGGACTCTTATTAATCCTTTACCATATTGCAAAACGCGATAACTATATTAAAAAAACGTCGCATCAAAGTCCTTTCATCTTTGTATTTAAAGTTGTCTTTTTCTTTCATTTAGTGTGCTTTGGATGGCTTATTTTTCGATCAGAATCTATTAGACAAATCATAGACATGTCTTACGGATTAATTTTTAATTGGCAAAACTTAAATTTAATCGATTTTGGAATAAAGTTGAATAAAATAACACCGTATATTCTGATATTATTCATTGTTCAATTATTTCAATATTTAAACAATGATTTAATGGTTATTTTTAAATCCCATTTCATTATTAAATCATTTTTTTACTATGCCTGTATAATTCTAATCATTATTTTTGGAGTCACCGGTGGAAAAGAATTCATTTATTTTCAATTTTAAAAAATTTCCAAAAGCTTTTTTTATTGCCCTTTTGTTATTGCTTATAACAGAAATAATTTGTCGATATAATACGCCCTATATCATTAATCCTGGTGATTATGTACTTCTTTATAAAGAAAGACATTTAAAGCTTAAAGATAAATCAGATTATAATGCAATATTACTCGGAGATAGTCGAGCCATGGGGATTGATACTAATTATATAAGTAAAAATATTCAGCTAAAGCTAAAAAAAGATTTTCTTATTTATAATTATGCAATTCCAGGATTTGGCGTTCAAGGATATTACCTCCTTTTAAAAAAATATTTAAAATATAATAAAAAACCAGAGTATATATTTCTTTCAACACGGCCGCTTTTATTAGCAGGGCATGTAAACATTGAAAAAAGGTCTGCTAGAGAACATAAGCATAGATTTTTTCTTTTTTTTTCTATCCCGGAATATTTTAAAATCACATCTTTTCCTTTTTTTATCAAAACGTTACATTTAAAAATAGAGAGATTCTCTTATCTTTTAATGTATAGATCTAACCTAAAAAAATTATATGAACAATATTACCACTCTAAAAAAATCAAACCAAGAATCAAATTGGGGTTAATTGAAAACCAGGGAGGGGGGTATCCATATTCTTTAGGGAAAAAAAGTAATATCAATGATGAAAGAATAAAAGAATCCTATACTTGGAAAGAAGATTTTTATGTAGATATAGATGCCATGAATTGGTTTGAAAAATTATTTAACTTAGCAGAAGAAAATCAAATTAAAGTTATTATTTTTAATATGCCTTTGGTGGCTCCTGTTTTTGAAAAACGAGAGAAAAATGGCTCAAATTTAAGATATAAAGAACTTTTATTAACTCTCGAAGAAAAATATAAAAATATAACCTTATTAAGACCTATTTTGGAATCTTATGAGACAACATATTTCTCTGATCCTAGCCACTTAAATACTGAAGGAAATGAAAGGTTTAAAACCATTTTATTTGATAAAATTTCTGATATAATTTCTCCTCAATAATGTTTGATCATATGAACGAGGATTTCCATGAAAATATTACCTTACTCTAAAAAATTCTTTAATAAAATTACGTCGCTCTCACTTAGCTCGGCGAATGTCATAGTCCCCTTGATAATGGATTTAATTCGTCCAAAATCAGTTTTAGATGTTGGGTGTGGCTTAGGCGCATTCCTATCGATATTTCTTGATCATAATGTACAAGAAGTCCTCGGCATTGATGGGGACTATGTTAAACAGCAAGAACTTTTAATACCTAAAAATAAATTTATACCCCACGACTTAACAAAAAAATTAGAATTAAACAAACAATTTGATTTAGTTGTTTCCCTTGAGGTTGCTGAACATCTTCCTAAAAAAAATGCAGATACTTTTGTAAATTCACTCGTTTCCCATGGAGATGCAATACTTTTTTCAGCAGCGATCCCATACCAAAGAGGAACCCATCACATTAATGAGCAATGGCCCGAATATTGGGTACATAAATTTCAAAAATGTGGTTACCAAGTGATTGATTGCGTCAGAAAGAAAATTTGGGATAGTAAAAATGTAAGTTTTTGGTATGCACAAAATATTTTATTATTCATAAAGACTGATAAGCTATCCCATTATCCTCATCTTTCACCAGTATCCGAAAAGCCGTCGTCACAACTCTCCATTGTCCATCCTCAGATGCTCCATGAAACAATTTATCATTATCCACTACATAAATTAATTCTTAAACGCTTGATCGATAAGCTAACACCTAAATTAAAACCCAAGCTGAAAATATCTACAAACACACCAAATCATACAAATGAATAAGCGTATCCTTCAATATATTATTTTTTTCTTGTGCATCTTCTTTATTCTCAAATATTTAATACTCCACCACAACGAATTATCCTCCCTTGCTCATTTTAACAAAATATATATCGTAGAAATTTTGATGCTTGGATTACTTTCCCACATCATTGGATCATACAAAATGTATATCATTCTTAAAAACTTGGGATTAAAACAACTTGGTTCTTTTGAATGGTTGAAAATTTATACCACTTCACGTTTATTGAATTTTAATATTACTCAGGGAGGGAATATCTATCGAGGACTAAAATTAAAAAAAGGATACGGTTTTACTTATGCAAAATCATTAGGCATGGCTTCTTTTCTTTCCTGGTTTGAAATGATTCTTATTCTGTCCACTACTGCTATTTTATTAGTCACCTTAAATCAAAACCTCATTTTATTCGGAATAAATACATTATATTTTATTAGCACTTTATTGATACTCATAATTATTTTACCTTTTTCAGGAAAGTATATTTTAAATCGTTTACATAGTAAAAATGAAAAAATACTCTGGATATATGGTCGACTTACCGACTTAATGGGCTCCATTGTTAACTGCACTAAAAACTATCGATTTCTTGCAAAAATTTCATTTTTAAGTATATTCTCATTATTTATATTAAACCTTCAATTATTTATTTTTTTTAAAGCCTTATCCATACATCTAAATTTTGCACAAATCGCCCTATTTACATCGCTAACAATGGTAATAAGTATTGTTAATATTACTCCAAGTAATATAGGTATTGCAGAGCTACTCTATGGATTCTTATCCCAATCTTTGGGGCAACCCTTGAGTGCAGGTATTGTTGCCAGCGGCGTATTGCGTATTCTTATGTTTTTTGTTACTGCAATCTTTGCAGGTATTTTATTTATTATTAAAAATAACACATATCATTCCCAAAGCTCAAAACAGCATTGATATTGATACTTTTGAGAATAATAAAAAAGAGGAGGGATCGAAGAAGTAAACGTCCTCCGAAGTAGAAGATCGTATTTTCACTTTGAGTCACTCTGTCAAAGAGTTCCAACCATAGTTGTGTGCCCAAAATGATTAAAAACGGAATAGCGGGAAGAATGTAGCGTGATTGGTAAGCGCCATAAGTCATGAAGAAAAAGAAAATAATGCCCGCACTGACAAATAGAATAAGTTTTTGGTCATAATTAGCCTGTTTATTAATAAAGAAGGACAAAAAGGCTAAAATAAATATTGGTGACCATTCGATGAGTTTCTGGATATAAAAGAGAGAGGTTGCTCCATAAAATAATCCTTGTTCCCAACTAACGGCCGGTTGATGAAAAATATTAAAAGAATACAGAATATATTTATAATTAAAAATGAGAAAAACTATTCCGATTATGTTGATAAAAATTCGTCTAACCGGACTCAATTGATCATGGATTGTGCTTCCAGCATCCTCACTTAAGACTTGCTGAGACTTACGCTTGTTTAATCCCATCACGAAGAATCCGAGAAGGCCTATCCCCAGAAAACCTAAAAGCAACAATATTTGTGTATTCATTGATGCTAAATGCATTTCATGAAGACCAGCTTGTTTTGTTAAAAAATCCATTCCATAAACAGACAAATTCCATCCTAACCATGGTAAAAGCATCACAAAAGGAAGAAAACACCCCACGAGAAATAATTTTTTCTTAAAAATCTCTCGATGAAAACTAGCAGAAAAAAGAACAATGATGGCCCATGTTAATATACCGGGATATTTTGTCAAAGTTGCCAACCCGGATGCCGCGCCTGCAAGAATAAAATATCCAGCTTTTTTCCGTTTTAAAGCATACGTATACCAATAAACAGCCAACAACATAAAAAATGACAATGTTGTATCCATCCATATTTTTTGTGAGCTGATGATGGATACCGGATCAATCCAAACAAATAAGGCCGCTAAAATAGCTGTCCTACGGTCAAATAATAACTTAGCGAAGAAATAGGTTAAAGGAATCATCAACACCCCTGATAAAAGAGAAGGAAGCGCGGCTGAAATAAAATTGATCCCAAAAAACTTAAAGAAAAAAAGAATCAAGAAGCAAAATACTGGGGGATGTTTAAACAACGGCTGGAAAAAATAATCATGCAAAGGCCGCCCTTCAGCCGCCATTTCATTCCCGTAGGGAATAGTATTGTAACCTGCAAACCCCGTGTACAGCATCTGTCCCGCCATCCGGGCATAGACAATTTCATCAATGGTCCAGACTTGTGTATGCTTGATATTTTCAGAACGAATAAAAAAAGCGGAAAGAGTGAGAAGGGTGAGAATTATTAGTGTGAAAATTTTATTCATAAAATAGGCCGCCTTCGGTGAAAACTTTAGATTTCAGTCGTCACTCATCAGTCATCAGTAAAAACAAAACACTGACCTCTGATAACTGACGACTGATGACTAACATTAAATTACATCATCCGTTCAATTAAACCTTTTCGTTTTTCGAGCTTCAGTTTAGACTCTTGAGGTAAACGCCCGAAACATAGTCCCATTTGTTCATAAAAAGCTACCATACCTAAATCAACATGGCGTTGTTTAATAGCTTCTTTTGTGTCAACAAATTGTATCTTTCCTTGGCTCACACCAGCTACAGTCACACAACTCTTACCGTTTTGTAACAAAACTACAGCCGCAGCACCGGCTTCTTTACCAAAATTTACGTCATAAACAGAGGAATGGCCACAACGGACAAGATGTCCCGGGGCAACAGAACGGACTTCAGGAATTTCATAGAGTCCTTTCACAAACAATTTTTCGTGTTTCATAAAATCAGTGATTTCACTATCCATTTTGAATTTTTTGCTTAACTGTGTGCACACATATTTGCCAGCACCGGCTAAACGTTTATGTCCAAAGGCATCAACACCAGCAGCCTCATCCACCAACTCTTCGCCGTTAGCATTTTTTAACCCTTCGGCCACAAGGATCAAATAAGTACCCGCCTTAACATCGCTGGTTGCCACGCGGTGCATAAATGTTTTTTTACAATGATCATACAGCGCATCAAAATCAACGGGAACTTCTGGAATAAGGACAGCATCCGCCTCAGAAGCTACACCACCACGAAAAGCGGTATGTCCGGCATAACGTCCGAAGACTTCCATAACAATAATACGATTATGCGTACGCCCTGTTGTTTTGATGTCTTCTGCGAAGGAGGCAATACGATTAACTGTGGAATCAAATCCAACGGAGTAAGTCTGCAGATCAAGATCCATCGTTTTCGGGGCATGCACACATTGAATGCCATTTTCTGCCAAATCAATCATGACACTACCGCTGTCATCACCACCACTAATGACCAATCCATCAATCCCAAATTTTTCCAAACCTTCTTTAATACGTTGATATTTTTTTTCATCATCAATTTTTCTAATCTTGACCCGTGAATGTCCCGCTTCAGAACCGGCTGCATTTGAATTCACCGAATCAATACGCTCAGGGGTAAGTTGCACTAAACGGTCAAACTCCACTAAATTGTACAGCCCGGCATAACCGTTAGGAATAACAAAACAGGAAATATCAAATTTATTAGCCATTTGCGCCACACCTTTGACAACCGCATTTAATCCACCACAATCACCACCACTTGTAATAATACCAATCTTTTTCATTTTCTTTTTTTCTCCTTTTTTAAGAGAAGCAAGAAGCACAGAAACAAAATGTAGAGAATAATAAAATTAATTTATTTTTTATTTCTCTGCCTCTTGCTTCTTTGCGTCTTGCTTCTTTATGCTAAGCTTATTGCCCGGCTTTCACCAACATATCCTCGGCATGTTTCACCGAAATTTTACTTTCATTTTCACCACTCATCATTTTGGCAATTTCCTTCACACGCATTTTTTTATCTAAGGGCGTGACCCCTGTCAAGGCGCGCCCATCCGAAACACTTTTTGTCACCTTAAAATGGGCATCCGCAAACGAAGCAATTTGAGGGAGGTGGGTAATTAGAATCACTTGCCGTTGTTGCGAAATTTCTTTTAATTTCTTACCTGTAATCGAACCTAAACGCCCACCAATTTGTGCATCGATTTCGTCAAAAATTAAAACAGGGATGGGATCGACTTTAATCAACGCCTTCTTTAAGGCTAACATCACGCGCGCGGCTTCACCGGAGGAAACAATTTCGGCCAAAGGTTTTAAAGATTCACCGGCATTCGGGCTGATGTAAAATGTCACATCATCATGACCATGTGTTTGCAATTCAACAGACTCAACACGCGCTTCAAATTCTACATGGGCAATGCCTAATTCCGAAAGCTCTTTTTCAATAGTTTGCTTTAATTGCACCGCAGCCTTTTTACGTTTTTGAGTAATTTTCTTGGCACATTGTTTGAGTTGTTTTTCTAAATCTTTAATCTCACGCTGCAATTCGGCATCATTATGTTCCAAGTTGACGAGTAAATCATATTTTTCTTTGGCTTCAAGATAAAAATGTTTAACCTCATTGAATGTTGGTCCATATTTACGTTTAAGTGTTTCATAATGATCACATTGTGTATTAATTTGCTGAACTGTTTGTGAATCAACAGAGAGGCCCTCTGCGTAACAATTTAAATCCTGAAGAAGTTGTGTATGAATTTCTTGTATTTGCGCTAATTGAACCATAAAGCCTTTTGTCGACGTATCAATGGTGTTGAGGGTCTTCATCGCACCAAAAGCTTTACGTATGTTTTCTGAAGGGCCATTGTGATCACCATCTAGCCGCTGTACAATTTCCTGAAGGCTTTCATTGAGATCTTGCACATGGTTAACTTTGGCTTGTTCATGCATAAGTTCTTCATAAACAAATTCATCTAATGTAACTTGTTCTAACTCTTTAAGCTGATGAGCCAATAAATCTAATTCCCGTTCACGCGAAGAGGAGAGGTCTTGCAATTCGTGTAATTTAGTTCGGCGCAATCTGTATTCCTTGTAAATTCTTTCATAGGCCGTTAGATCAGACCCAAAATTTACCAACCGATCAAGCATCTGAATATGCGATTCCTGCGCTAACAACATCTGATGATCATGTGGGCCATGAAAATCAACCAGATAATTCCCCATCTGCTTTAACTGACTAATCGTAACGCTAATCCCGTTAACTTTAATTTTATGGCGACCTTCCGGTTGAAAAGTCCGATGGATAATAAGAGCATCATCATCCTCACTAAAAAAATCAGCAAAAATATCCAATTCACGAAGATCTTTTTGTATCAAAGAAAAGACGGCTTCAATGGTGCAGGCTTTTTTAGGCGCCCGTAATTGAGAAACATTAATACGGTCACCTAAAACAATACGTAAGGCTCCAATAAGAATAGATTTCCCCGCCCCGGTTTCGCCTGTAAAAATATTGAGATGCTCATCAAACTCCAATGAAACCCTGTCGATCAATCCAAAATTTTCAATAGTAAGTTGTGTCAACATAGAACCCATAGTATACGAAAAATCTGCAATACTTCAATATTTTTTAATCACCATTATTCAATTCTTAAAAAAGTCTTAGAATTAAGGCATTGCAATACTGTACTTGCCAAAAAAATAATTCTGCAGTAGTATGTGGGCTCATTTATTCAAAAAATTTTTAAGAAAGGCTAAAAATGAAATTAACGCAATTTAGGATATTCAATTATAAATCTATTGTTGATTCCGGCATCTGCCAATTGGCTGATGATATGACGATTCTTATTGGAAAAAATGAATCGGGGAAAACGGCGGTGTTAGAGGCTCTGCGTGATTTTGACAGAGAACAATATGTTATTTGTGACAACGCCTATCCTTTGAAGGCAACAAAAAACGAAGAACCAACTTTGGAAATGGTTTTTCAATTGTATGGTGAAGAATTAGATACAATTGAGCAGGAAACAGGATTGACGATTAAAGAGGATGTACGTAAATACATATTAAAAAAAGGCTTTTGCATAACTAAAACATACTTAGGCGATTATCGGTTAAATAATGACTATCTCAATCGGCTTTTTGGCGATCTTCAACCTAATGAAACCATCTCGGAATTAACGCCAATACAAAATATGAAAGAAAGGTTAGATCGTTTAATGCCGGGAAATGCTCTTCCGGAACTTATTTTTGATCAAGGTAGTGACGCGCTCGAAGCCTCGTTGCAACAAATCAAGTCAGCTGTAAAAAAACAACTTTTGATCATGAATGATGAAAAAAAAGGGGAAGAGGCTGTTGAATTGATCCGCGCTATTTTAAAAGAATCCACTAGACAAACGAAAATACAAATAAAAAGCAACCCTAAAGCCAGTTTTATCGAAAGTATTGTTAACCATTTACCCCGATTCGTTTTCTTCAGTGATTTTAATGATATGCTTCCGTTTGAAATCTCCATAAATGATCTAAAAAATAATCAATCTGTTTTAGATTTTGCCCGTATTGCAGAATTAGACTTAGATGAACTCATCGAAACAACCGATTTTCAAAGACGTGTCAACCTTCTCAATCGCCATTCAGCGACAATTTCAGGTGACTTTCTTGGTTATTGGGAACAAGATAAAACTGAACTGGTTGTTCTTCCAGAAAACAACAAATTACTTTTTGGGATTAAAGAATCTGAGCATGGTGATTTCTTCAAGATTGACCAACGCTCAAGGGGGTTTCAATGGTTCCTGGCCTTTTATTTAAAACTTAACAGCTACAAATCACAAAATATTGTCTTGCTTATTGATGAGCCAGGGATAAACCTTCATCCTGTTGCGCAAAAGGATATTTTAAATATTCTAAAAACCAAATCAAACGAAAATATGCAAATTGTGTTTAGTACCCATTCCTTATTTTTGATTGATACGGATCGCTTAGACCGTGTCCGTCCTATTATCAAAAATAAAGAGAAAGGAAGCATCATTGAAAGTGCTGCACATGGGGATATGGATCAAGAAACCTTATTTCCTATTACAGCCGCTTTAGCGGCTAAACAGCCTGTCAATTTCCCCGCACCAGCTAATCAAGCTGAAATACCCCTGGAGCAACCAAACCTAGAAGAAGCCACCATTCCAAGCTATGACCCAGAACCTGCACCCCAGCCTGATCCCGAAACAGAAGCAGAAAGCATATTTGAGGCTGCAGCTGAAACCGAAGAAGTTGCCGTAGCGTCAGAGCCCTCAACCAAAGACTCAACGGATGAACTTAACCTGGAATCTGTATTTGAAGCCGAGCCCCCACCAAAAGAAAAACCTAAGAAATCAGGGTTTTTTAGTTGGTTTAAATAAAGTTCCCGATCCCATCCACCAAATTTTTTGGCAATTCTAGAAATTATATATTACACTTAATAATAAATAACCTCTTGGCTATTTCTATGCGAAATACTAAATACAATATATTATTCCGTCTAACGGGGATCTGTGTGCTTATGGCATTCGGGATCAGCATTATCGTACCTTTACCTCCGGTCTATGCCCAATCATCGCTGGACTTACCTCCAGTCGGAACGATGGTCCATCTGAGTCCAGCCTATGTGCCTCCGACTTTAAAGGGTATTATCGTGCATCCGGAGAATCCATTTCAGTTTGATTTTATTCTCGATAGTGGCGATACAAAAATGCAGGAGGCTGAAACAAAATCCGAATCCGAGAAACTCATCAAATATTTCCTAACCGCGCTCACTCTGCCGGAAAATGACCTCTGGGTGAACTTGAGCCCATATGAAGCTGACCGCATTATCCCCGATGAATTTGGCCAAACCGAAATGGGACAGGTATTGCTTGAACAAGATTATTTACTGAAACAGCTCACAGCTTCGCTGATGAATCCGGAAGGGGAGTTAGGTGAAAAATTCTGGGATAAAGTCTACAAACGCGCGTACGAAGAATATGGTGTTACGGATATTCCTATCGATACGTTCAATAAAGTGTGGATTGTGCCGTCAAAGGCATTGGTGTATGAGAACGTCGATCGAGCATTTGTTGTCGAATCGCATTTGAAAGTAATGCTTGAGGAAGATTATGTTGCAATGTCGAATAATGTAGGGGCGGGCCCCCGTGCCCGCCCGGTATACGGGCAGCCACAGAATGCTGTCCCTACAGATTCAAATATTACAACATCAATTATGCGTAACCTCATCATCCCCCAGATAGAACACGAAGTCAACAAAGGCCACCACTTCGCCAAACTCCGCCAAGTGTATCATTCATTTATCCTGGCCAGCTGGTACAAAAAAAATCTCAAAGCCAGCGTACTTAACCAGGCCTATTCCGATCAAAAAAAAATAGGAGGGTTGGAAACGAAAGGCCAAGGCACCAAAAAAAGAATTTACAATCAATACTTAAAAGCCTTCAAGACTGGTGTGTATGATTTGATTAAAGAAGAATACGATGCAAATAATCAAAAAATTTTTCCAAGAAAATATTTTTCTGGCGGACTCACATTAAATATGACCGATGAAGCGATGAGAGCTGTCGATAAAATTGATAAAAATAATGGATATATTCCTTCTCGAATATCCGTTATTTTAAAACCCACCCAAAGTGATCTAGCAATGATGCATGAAAAAGAACTGCTTATTCGAAAATTGCTTTATTTGGGAATCGTCACTGAGCAAGTAAGTCAAAAAATAAACATCATTTATGCAGTAATGCAAAATGAACAACTTCCTCCAGAACTACAAGAAAAAGTAATAAAACTCTATACCCCATTAAAAGAATCTCAAGAATTATTTTTTACAATTAAATTGGGGAAGGATATGAACGTCTTTATCGGAGGTGGCGATAAAAAAGAAATTCCAAATGTTGCCTCCGAATTGCAGAATACACACGAAATTAAAAACATTATAAAACGCATACAACATAAATTTTGGGAGATATTGGAATTATTCACTGAATTTGAAATTCTGATGCCAGAAATAAAAAAAATGCTCGTTAAAAAACAACCAAAGTTTGAAAAAATTCAAAGAAATTTTATTCTTTCACACGATTGGATTCAGAATGGAATTCCTGAATTTGCAGAATATTATAAAGTTATCCACGTCTCAAAACAATCACTGTTTAAAGGATTTGAAACAGAAAATATTGAAGGAATTAAGGTGCCTATTTTAGAAATCCATATGCCTCTAGAAAATTTTGACCTACTACAGATACAAGAGGGACTCTTGGTGTATATAAAGGCACTTCTTATGAAACATCAAAAATTATTAGACATACTAGAAAATTTACGAAGCAATACAGAAAAGAAAGCCCCGTATAACCTGGTAAAAACTAAAGAAAAAATTATAGCGAAAAAAAATGAAATAAATAAATTATTTAAGCAAATAGGGTTAATTACAACTATTTCCCATAAATTTAAAAAAGAAATGGAATTTTTAGAACACCATGAAGAAGCGATATCTTGGTGGGATTTTGAGAAGGAACTAAGTGATTCGCAATATTTAGATTTTATAATTCCATTGATCAGGAAAAAAAATACAAAAATTGAGAATTTAATTTTTCGATTACTCCATGGCAAAGAAAAAAGTTATAAATCAAGACCTGAAGTAGATACCATAGAAAAAGTATATATAGATTTTAATGATTTTATTCAAAATGCAGAAATTAATAATCGTAAATTGATAGATGTCATTAATGATGAACTTAAAGTAGCCAAACATACATTGAAAAAAATAGAAGAAACACAACAATTAATCAGTAAAATCAACCAACAAAATCGTCCTTTAATTATTTGGCAGTTTCGTAGACAATACTTTCCATATCTTACCGATAAAATAATGAAAAAAATGGGTGTTGTTAGCCTGTTTAATCAGCCTGTAGAAGAATTATCCAAAGAAAAATACATACTTGTTAATACAGGTTTAATTGACCCGAATATGATTATGGAAATAGGAGAATTCATGAATGCTCCTGTTTTAATGAGCACCCCAAAAAATAAAACGCATTATAAAAATCGTCTAAATATAAAAGCTATAGAAAATAAAAATTTTGAAGAAACACATCATGAAATACTAGAACAAAAAACTTTTTTCATAGAATTTGATACCCTTGGCCCAACTTTTTCATTTGACACTCCTAGATTAAATGACATTTTAGATAAAACTATAAAAATTGGGAATCAAGAATGGAAAATGATTTCAATAATACAAAAGATTTTTACAGATGCCATTAATAAAGATCTGGCGATGGCAGTCTCAGCTAAAGGCGGTATTGACCTGAATCAAGATTATCTCGACCTCCAAACCCAAGGCAATGCCGTGGATATGTCAATGTTCACCGAAAGCATGCAAAATATTCATATTGAAAACGGGCTTGTGCCGGTGATTAACAGTATTACACCGGTGACGAATTTACAGTTTTTGTTTACACAATCGAGGGGGCAAGAGGAGCCTTTGCCGGATGTGAGTTTTATTGAGCAATACCGTAATAAATATTTCCTCAGCCGTCTGGAACAACTCCAAATCGAAATATCCTAATATCATAACAATTGAATAACCACAAACACACCGCGGGAGATGGTCTGAGTTTAGCTAGCCCCAACCCACGGGGAATGTTTGCTTATCTACAATAAAGTAAGACAATATTAATAAGTAAGTAATGACTTAAAAAGTAAGACACGATAAAAATGACTTATTTTTTGCCCCGCGGGGCAACTTTACAAGTTTGAGCAAAGAGAGTGATTTTTACTGGTTTTATTTGGTAATGACATTGAAATGTGAAAATTTTGTGCTAGGCTATTCGAATAAGAAGTAAGAGATAAAGATGCAAGAAGCAAAGATGTAAAATTTTTACACAAGTTAACCACACATTTACAAAATCTCTACTTCTTGCACCTTGCTTCTTGCCTCTTTAACTAGAGGAGTCAAAATGCTAAAATCATTTAATCCCAATAAAACGAAAAAAACTCTCAAAACCAAATCCCGTTCGTACACGATGTACCACTTACCTAAACTAAAAACGTTAAAGCTTGGCAATACAGATAATTTACCTTTTTCGATTAAAATCCTTTTAGAAAGCGCCTTGCGGAATTACGACGATTACCAGGTTACGCTGGACGACATTCAAAAATTGCTCAACTGGTCACCTAAATCTAAAAAGGCGCAAGAGATTGCGTTTAAACCGGGGCGTGTGATTTTGCAGGATTTCACCGGTGTGCCATGTGTGGTGGATTTAGCGGCCATGCGCGCTGGACTTAAACGACTCGGCGGAGATTACCGCAAAATTAATCCACAAGTTCCCTGTGATTTGGTGATTGATCATTCTGTCCAGGTCGATGCCTCTGGAACCAAACAGGCCATGTCAAAAAATGTTGCTTTAGAATTTAAACGCAACAAAGAGCGGTATGAATTTCTCAAGTGGGGACAAAATGCGTTTAAAAATTTTCGCGTGGTGCCACCGGCGACAGGAATTGTCCATCAAGTCAATTTAGAATATTTAGCGAAGGGCGTCCTTAAAAAACGTGTCGGCAAAGACACGGTTATTTACCCGGACAGCCTTGTAGGAACAGACAGCCACACCACCATGATCAATGGTTTAGGGGTTACCGGCTGGGGTGTCGGTGGGATTGAAGCGGAAGCGGTCATGCTGGGGGAACCGATTTACATGCTCATGCCAGAAGTGGTTGGATTTAAATTAAAGGGGAAACTTAATGAAGGCATCACGGCGACAGATTTAGTTTTAACCATCGTTGAAATTTTAAGGCAAAAGGGTGTGGTCGGGAAATTTGTCGAGTTTTACGGACCTGGCCTAAAAAATTTAAGTTTACCGGATCGTGCCACCATTGCCAATATGGCCCCTGAATACGGCGCCACCATGGGACTTTTTCCTGTGGATGATGAAACATTGCGCTACTACCGTCTTTCCGGACGAACCGAAACGGAAGTGGACTTAGTTGAACGTTACATGAAAGCACAAGGCATGTTTTACGACGCAAATTCGCCGGAACCAAAATTTTCTGCTAATGTCATTCTGGATCTTTCACAAATCAAACCGTCTCTAGCCGGACCAAAACGTCCACAAGACCGTATTCCTTTGGCTGACATGCAATCAACATTTAAAAAACACCTAACCACGCCGGTAAAAGAGCGAGGCTTTGGATTAGCAAAAAGCGCATTAAACAACTCTGCAACTGTAGCAGATGGTTCAAAAGAAAAATTAAACCACGGCTCGGTGGTTATTGCGGCTATTACCAGCTGCACCAACACTTCAAATCCTTCGGTATTAATTGCGGCTGGACTTGTAGCCAAGAAGGCTGTTGAAAGAGGATTAACCGTCAAGAATCATGTCAAAACAAGTTTTGCTCCGGGATCGCAAGTGGTTGAAGAATACATGCAATCGGCCGGACTACTCACCTATTTAGAAAAACTACGATTTAACATTGTGGGTTACGGATGTACAACGTGTATTGGCAACAGTGGACCGTTGCCTGAAGAGGTCGTTAAGGCCATTACTAAAGGCGATTTAGTGGCGACGAGTGTTCTCAGCGGTAACCGCAATTTTGAAGGAAGAGTCAGCCCGCATACCAAAGGTAATTATTTAGCCAGCCCACCTTTGGTCGTGGCTTACGCTTTAGCCGGATCCGTGGATACAGATTTAGAGAACGCCCCGATTGGACAAGACAAAAAAGGCAACGATGTTTATTTGAAAGATATCTGGCCGACCAAAGAAGAAATCGACAATACGATTCAAAAACACGTCAAGGCCTCAGGATTCCGTAAACGCTACAAAGATGTCAGCCGTGGCAATAAAAACTGGAATGCTGTCAAAGCGGCTTCATCAGATTTGTACGCATGGAAAACAAAAAGCACTTACGTACAAGAACCTCCATTTTTTACAGAAATGACAAAAGAACCAGGGACGATTCAAGGAATTGAAGGCGCACGTGCGTTATTGATGGTGGGAGATTCCGTGACAACCGATCACATTTCGCCAGCTGGGGTCATTGCAGCCGACAGTCCGGCAGGAAAATATTTAATCCAGCAAGGTGTTAAAGTAACCGATTTTAACAGCTACGGTTCTCGCCGAGGCAATGATCAAATCATGACGCGAGGGACATTTGCTAATATCCGCCTGCGCAACCAGCTTGCGCCAGGGACGGAGGGGTCATGGACATTTCATTTTCCAACCAAGAAAAAAATGAGCATTTACGAAGCCTCATGCCTTTACAAAAAGATGGACACCGCATTGATTGTCCTGGCCGGTAAAGAATACGGTACCGGTTCCAGCCGCGACTGGGCCGCGAAGGGGACAGCTTTATTAGGTATCCGTGCCGTTCTGGCTCAAAGTTACGAACGTATTCATCGCAGCAATTTAGCCGGCATGGGCGTCTTACCATTAGAATTCCCCAAAGGCCAATCGGCTGACAGCTTGGGATTGAAAGGGGACGAAACCTTTGATTTCGCAGGCATCAATGAAAGCCTCAAACCGCGCCAAACCATCACCGTCACAGCCACATCTCCTAATGGTACCGACAAAAAATTCAAAATGACCGTCCGTTTGGACACCCCAGTCGAGATCGACTACTTCCGTAATGGTGGTATTTTACAAACAGTTTTGAGAAAATTAGCCTAAAAAATTTTACCTCGTGGGTGTAACCGCACCTACGAGGTGGGTTAAACTATTTGAGTATTGACAATCCAAAATGATTCGGATAGAATCTCCTACCATGTCAAAAACAATGTACGAAAAAATTTGGGATGCCCATTTGGTTCGCGAAAGCCAAGGGGATACTTCTATTATTTATGTGGATCGTCATCTGGTGCATGAAGTGACCAGTCCGCAGGCCTTTGAAGGATTACGCATGACTAACCGCCGCGTCCGCTGCCCACAAAAAACTTTTGCGACCATGGATCACAATGTTTCCACACGCACCAAAGATTGGGACAAAGTTGAGGCTACTTCACGTAAACAGATGGAGACATTGACTAATAATTGCCGCGAATTTGATGTAACCTGTTACGATTTTTCCCACAAAGACCAAGGTGTTGTCCACGTGATTGCCCCGGAAATTGGCATTACACAGCCAGGAATGGTCATTGTCTGTGGCGACTCCCATACCGCTACTCACGGAGCCTTTGGTTCCTTAGCTTTTGGTATCGGCACCTCGGAAGTGGAACATGTATTAGCCACTCAAACATTACAGCAAGACAAAGCCAAAACAATGTTAATAAACATTGAAGAACCTTTGGCAAAGGGTGTAACCCCTAAAGATATTATTCTCTACATCATTGGCCAAATAGGAACCGCTGGCGCAACAGGTTATGTCATCGAGTATTCCGGAAGTGCCATTCGTGATTTAACCATGGAAGGACGCATGACGATCTGCAACATGAGCATTGAAGCCGGTGCCCGTGCCGGAATGATTGCCCCGGATGAAACAACTTTTACATATCTTAAAGGTAGAGATTTATGCCCCAAAGAAGCGGAATGGGAAAAAGCGGTTACATATTGGAAAACTTTATCTACGGATAAAGGCGCGGCCTTTGACAAAATTCTTAATATCAAGGCGGAAGACATTGCCCCGCAAGTTACGTGGGGAACGAGTCCTGGACAAGTAACCGGTGTAGACAATGTCGTCCCTAACCCGGAAGATTTTACAGATGCGGTAGCTAAAACAGGTGCAAAAAATGCGTTAAAATACATGGACTTGCAACCAGGCCAACCCATCAATCAAATTACAATTAATACCGTTTTTATTGGTTCCTGCACAAATGGCCGCATTGAAGATTTACGTGTTGCGGCTAATATTGTTAAAGGAAAAAAAGTTCATACAAATGTCGAAGCTATTATTGTCCCGGGATCAGGTCGTGTCCGTCGTCAAGCTGAAGAAGAGGGACTCGATAAAATATTTACTGAAGCCGGATGCCAATGGCGTTACGCTGGATGTTCAATGTGCTTAGGTATGAATGATGATCAATTAAAACCAGGCGAACGCTGCGCGTCAACCAGTAACCGTAACTTTGAAGGCCGTCAAGGCCCTGGTGGACGCACCCATCTTGTCAGCCCCGAAATGGCTGCCGCGGCCGCTATTGAAGGACATATTGTCGACGTAAGGGAGTATTTTAAAAATAATGCAACCGTTTAACAAACATACAGGCATCGTAGCTCCATTGGATCGGGTGAATATTGACACCGATGCGATTATTCCAAAACAATTTTTGCGTAAAATTGAACGTACTGGATTTGGGGTACATTTATTTCATGAATGGCGTTATTTGGATTACGAAGGCACGCAGGAAAATCCTGACTTTATCCTGAATAAACCGGAATACCGAAAAAGCACCATTTTGCTGACACGTGACAATTTTGGCTGCGGTTCCAGTCGGGAACATGCGCCCTGGGCCTTAGCTGACTTTGGCTTCCACGTCATTATTGCCCCAAGTTTTGCAGATATTTTTTACAACAACTGCATCAAAAATGGCATTTTATTGGTTCCTCTAACATCTGAAAAAATCGATGCCTTGTTTACCCAAACTATGAACCAACCCATCCAGGAAATCACGGCTGATTTAGAAAATCAAACCATTACCGGACCGGATGGCCAAAGTTACACCTTTGAAATTGATGATTTCGCCAAAGAATGCCTGATTAAAGGATTAGATCAAATCGGATGGGCTTTGCAGTTTGAAAATAAAATCACCGCGTATGAACAAGATTTAAAAGAAAAAACCCCCTGGCTTGCCTAATAGGAGAACATCATGAGTAAAAAAAGCAACCCCCGCCAATATTCTTCCATTGTTACTGACGGATATGATCGCGCTCCAAGCCGGGCGATGTTAAGAGCTGTAGGATTTAAAACCGAAGATTTCAAAAAACCTCAAATCGGGATTGCCTCGACATGGAGCATGGTAACACCGTGCAACATGCATATTGACAAACTTGCTGAGAAAGCGGCCAAAGGCGCTGATCAAGCCGGCGGCAAAGCTATTATTTTTAACACAATCACGGTGTCTGATGGTATTTCCATGGGCTCTGAAGGCATGAAATATTCTTTGGTGTCCCGTGAAGTCATTGCTGATTCTGTTGAAACGGTTGCTGGCTGTGAAGGATTTGATGGGCTTGTAGCCATCGGAGGATGTGACAAAAATATGCCGGGATGTTTAATCGCCATGGCGAGGCTCAACCGTCCGTCTGTTTTTGTTTACGGCGGCACTATTTTGCCGGGATGCCTGAAGAAAAAAGACCTGGATATTGTTTCCGTCTTTGAAGCCGTTGGAGCTTATGCAAATAAAAAAATTAGTCAAAAAAATTTAACGGATATTGAAAAATGCGCCATCCCTGGACCAGGATCTTGTGGCGGGATGTACACCGCTAACACCATGGCCTCGGCGATTGAAGCCCTGGGAATGAGCTTACCGAATAGTTCAGCCCAAGCGGCTGTCTCCAATGCCAAAAGCATAGATTGCCTCAATGCTGGAAAAGCTGTTTTAAATTTACTCAAAAAAGACATTCGCCCTAAAGATATTTTAACCAAAAAAGCCTTTGAAAATGCCATTACCGTGGTTACTGCCTTGGGCGGATCAACCAATGCCGTTCTACATCTGTTAGCGATTGCGCATACAGCCAATGTTAAATTAAGCATTGATGATTTCACACGCATCGGGAAAAATGTGCCGGTTCTCGCCGACCTTAAACCAAGCGGCCGTTTCGTCATGGCTGAACTGGTCCGTATTGGCGGCGTGACCCCTCTGATGAAAATGCTGTTGGACAAAGGATTGCTTCATGGGAATTGTTTAACGGTAACAGGGAAAACCCTTAAACAAAATCTTGCAGACGTTAAACCTTACCCTAAAAAACAAGAAGTCATTCGCCCATTCACGAATCCCATTAAAAAAGACGGCCACCTCATTATTCTTTATGGAAATCTTGCACCTACCGGAGCCGTCGCTAAAATAACAGGAAAAGAGGGGGCACAATTTACGGGCCGTGCCCGCGTTTTTGATTCAGAAGAAACAGCGCTCAAAAAAATATTAGATGGAACCATCAAAAAAGGCGATGTCATTGTCATTCGTCATGAAGGCCCTAAAGGTGGCCCCGGCATGCGGGAAATGCTTTCGCCAACTTCTGCGGTGATGGGAAAAGGCCTGGGCAAAGACGTCGCCCTTGTGACTGATGGTCGTTTTTCCGGCGGAAGTCATGGATTTGTTGTCGGTCACATCACACCGGAAGCTTACGTAGGCGGTCCGCTGGCCGTTGTCAAAAATGGTGACATTATTACGATTGATACCGTCAAACGTCAAATTAACCTCGATTGCTCACAAACAGAAATAAAACGCCGTCTCACAAAATGGAAAGCCCCAAAACCCCACTACACCCGTGGCGTTTTAAGCAAATACATGAAAAGCGTATCCTCTGCTTCATTGGGCGCGGTGACAGACTAATACAAAATATGGCTGGAAACTCGTTTGGACAACTCTTTAAAATCACAACCTTTGGCGAAAGTCATGGGCCGGCTATTGGCGTAACCATTGATGGCGTCCCACCTGGCATATCCTTAACAGAATCTGACATTCAATTTGAACTGAACCGACGACGTCCCGGGCAAAGCAAAATAACAACCCAACGCCAGGAAAAAGACCAAGTAGAAATTTTATCCGGAGTATTTGAAAGCAAAACAACTGGCTGCGCCTTGGCGATGTTGATTCGTAATGAAGAACACCGTTCCAAGGACTACGAAAATTTAAAAAATATTTTTCGCCCCGGCCACGCCGATTACACCTTTTTGGCCAAATATGGTCATCGCGATTACCGCGGAGGAGGCCGATCCTCTGGTCGAGAAACAGCCTGCCGTGTGGCTGCCGGTGCTGTTGCCAAAAAAATATTAACAGAACAGAACATCACTATTGTGGCCTACACCTTATCCGTTGGGGATATTCGTGCCAAAAAAATTGATTATGCTGTGATTGAAAAAAATATGGTCCGCACTCCGGACATGGAAGCTGCCGAAAAAATGGTCGCCAAAATTGATGAAGTTCGCCAAAATTGCGACTCCATCGGAGGTATTATTGAAGCCGTTGCCCATGGTTGTCCACCAGGTTTAGGCGACCCTGTTTTTGACAAACTCAATGCCCGCCTTTCTCAAGCCATCATGTCTATCGGTGCTGTTCATGGCATTGAATTCGGTTCCGGTTTTAAAGCGGCCCAAATGCAAGGTTCAGAACACAATGACAAATTCTATTTAGACGGTGAACGCGTACGAACACGTACTAATCATGCCGGAGGCATATTAGGCGGCATTTCTACCGGCGAGGATATCATTTTGCGTGCCGTGGTTAAACCGTCTTCATCCATTGCCCAACCGCAATCAACCCTTTCCATGGAACATACGGATACGACCATTGAAGTCAAAGGCCGCCATGATCCTTGTATCTGCCCACGTGTCGTACCCGTTGTCGAGGCCATGATGGCTGTAACACTGTGCGATTCTCTTCTAATACAAAAATCTATTTCTCAATGACAAAAAACATTCTCATCACGGGAACATCCAGCGGATTTGGATTACTTATGGCTGCTCGTCTGGCATCTCAAGGACATCGTGTGTTTGCCACCATGAGAAATTTAAAAAAACAGGATGCCCTGTTAAAAGAAGTTCAAGAGCGTGGAGGCAAGGTAAAAATTCTCCCCATAGATGTTACGAATAATGAGTCCATTACTCAGGTGGTCGATCACATTGTGACTGAATATGGAAGCATTGACGTCCTGGTCAATAATGCCGGTCAAGTGATGGGAGGATTTTTTGAAGATTTATCGGAAGAAGAAATTCGTAATCTCATGGATGTTAATTTTTTTGGCGTACAAAATGTCATACGTGCCGTCATTCCAAGTATGCGAAAACAGAAGAGTGGTAAAATTATTAATATTTCCAGTGTTTCCGGATTTTATGGCTCGCCGGGATTTGGAGCCTACAATGCCAGCAAATGGGCCTTAGAAGGATTCAGTGAAAGCCTTTGGTATGAATTACAACCCTTTGGCATCGATGTCAGCTTAATTGAACCAGGGACGTACAAAACCGAAATTTTTTATGCCAATGCGCAATATGCTAAAGGATTTAATAACCCCAAAAGTCCTTATTACAATTTATCGCACCATCTTAATAAAAAAATCATGAAGAGAATCAAACGATCTCAGCGCGACCCGGAAGAAATAGCCGTTCTTGTTGAAAAACTCATAAAAGTACAAAAACCACCCCTGCGGAATATTCCAAACAAAGAAGCCTGGTTTCTCTTCCTTTTTAAGAAAATTTTACCATTTTGTCTCTTTAGCCGACTCATCAAATTAGCTATTTACAAAGGATTTAATGACAAAACAACCGCTCAAGAAAATCGCCTACGTCAATAACCTGAAGGCGTATTTTCAGTGCCGATAGGAAAGTTTTATACTTTCCTATGCGGTGAAAAAATAGATTATTTTATTGACAGCTCATTAGAAATTATTCATAGTATCCTCGTTAATAAAAAAATATTTTAAGGAGGCGCAAGTAATGGCAAGAGGAAAAATAAAGTGGTTTAGTAATCAAAAAGGCTACGGTTTCATCACCCCTGAAGAAGGTTCTGATGTATTTGTGCATTATTCTGTCATTCAAGGTGAAGGTTACAAAACCTTAGAAGAAGGACAAGAAGTCGAATTCGAAATCGTTAATGGCCCCAAAGGTGAACAAGCCGAGAATGTTACAACAGTGTAATTGGTTCGACGCGGCCTGACAATTATTTTGCTTTGCTCATCATAAACTTACGTATGCAAACTAAGGCCCGGCACAGGATGCTGGGTCTTTTTTAAGACTTTACATGAAACTTACTCACACACTTATTGTTTTAGATTTAGAAACAACCGGAACATGGGTTGAAAAAGATCGCATCATTGAAATTGCCATGATTAAGTGTCATGTCGATGGCCAACAGGAGCGATACCACAAAAAAGTCAATCCTGGCATGCCAATCCCTAAAGTTGTAACAGAATTAACAGGTTTATCTAATGAATGCGTAAAAAATGAACCTTTTTTTAAAGATATTGTAAAAGAAGTGCTTAATTTTATCGGAAATGCGGATTTTGGAGGATTTAATGTTGAACGTTTTGATTTACCGCTATTAGAAAGAGAAATCTGCACTGCCGGACAAAGATTCGAATGGAAAACACGAAGAATCTATGATGCCCAAAAAATCTACCACATACATGAAAAACGCAACCTGTCCGCCGCCTATTCTTTTTACTGCAATAAAGATTTAGAAGATGCCCACACAGCCATGGCTGATACCCAAGCTACTCTAGAAGTCATTTCTTCCCAAGTAGATAAGTACGGAGATGAAGATAAAAATCTTGAATCTTTAGCTGAATTTGACTACACCGTTACAGCAGAATTTTACGATCCTAACAAGCGATTTCGCTGGTGGAATGGTAAATTGTACATGATGTTTGGTAAATATGCCAAACATTTGCACCTTGAAGAAGTCGCCTCTAAAGACCCCCGATACCTCGAATGGATTTTATCAGCTGATTTTAGCCCTGAAGTCAGAAATCTTGTCCAAAACGCCCTTCAGGGAAAATTTCCTTCCCAACCTAAATAACCCCCAATAAGCACATTTTTACAAAATTTTTTAAAAATTTATTTTTTCAGTGTTTTTGTTTTATCGACGAGAATATTAATATTTTATTTAAAAAAAGAAACCGTTTTCTCTTATTTTTCAGCTACTCTTGTTTTTTACGAAAAAATAGTACATACTTGAACTAAGGTAAATAAACTATGGACATTTTATACCGTTAATCATATAAGTTATTATGCCAAAAAAAATAAAGAATTCTTACATAACAACCTTCCCAAGGAGGAAATATCCCATGAAAATGAAATTATCTAGTTTTTTTCCTATTGCAGGACTAAGCCTTTTAATGGTTTTTGCATCCTCAAATCCTGCCATAGCCGTTAAAAACTCCCAACTAGAGATAATTAGGCAGAAAAAAACAAAAAAACTGCCTCATATTAAAGGTCAACTGATTGTTAAGTTTAAACAAGAGGGCTCTTTTGGTGTTACGTCAGATGACAGCACTGTGATGAAAATAGGAAAATTTCAAAGAAAATTTAAAGATCGATCTAATTCTATTGATCGGCTTAATCGAAAATTTAAAGTCAAAAATGTACGTAAAGCCTTCAAAAAACGGGAAAAGAAATCCACCAAAAAATTACAAATCCCTTCTAATTCTCGAAGCCTTTCACCTACAAACCTTGGGATAATTAGCTCAAATACTACAGAAGATTCCGATGCCTCATTAGACAATGTTTACGTATTAGATGTTCCTGAAGATACCGATATTCTCAAAATTTGTAAACAATACTCTCAAGATCAACATGTGGTCTACGCCGAACCAAATTACATTATGGAAGCTAATTTAGTTCCAAATGACCCGTATTACACCAATACCGCTGATCCATTTAATAGCTGGGGAATGCCTTACGATGATCTTTGGGGACTTAAATTTATTAATATGGAAAATGCGTGGAATGTAGCCGTAAATAAGGGAAGCAACATCACCGTAGCGGTTGTCGATACGGGAGTTGATTACAATCATCCAGATATCAATGGAAATGTCGTTGCCGGTTGGGATTTTGCTAATAATGATGGTGATCCCATGGATGATAGCGGTCACGGAACCCATGTTGCAGGGACAATAGCGGCCACTTTGAATAACAATATCGGCATCGCCGGCATAGCTCCAAACGCTAAAATTATGCCTTTAAAAGCCTTAAATGCACAAGGGAGTGGATCTACTCTTCATTTAGCTAATGCTCTCCGATTTGCAGCAGACAATGGCGCCGATGTAATTAACAACAGTTGGGGATGTGATACGTGTGGCCCAAAAATTCAAACTTTGGAAGATGCCGTAAAGTATGCCCATCAACGAGGAACAATAATTGTATTTGCAGCGGGTAATAGCACGCAAGATGCCATTAATATGAGCCCCCAAAATATGTCTGAAACCATAACCGTAGGGGCACTCAATCCACCTATTAGTTTTTTCCAAGATCCACGCGCATTTTTCTCCAATTTTGGATCACATATTGATGTTATGGCTCCAGGATTTGACATTCTTTCTCTAAACGCACACTACCCAGCCACAGGATCAAATGAAATTGCTGACACTTTTCCATCCTTCGTCACTGATGATAATGATTACCTTCATATGCCTGGAACGTCTATGGCAGCGCCTCATGTCAGTGGCGTCATTGCCTTATTATTAGGTGAGAATACAAATTTGAATTTAAATGACATAAAGAAAAAACTTTATGGAAATAGTACCGACTTAGGAGATCCTGAATTTGATCGAGCCTATGGTTTCGGAAGTATTGATGCCAAAGAAATTGTATCAGATTCTCAAGACTACATTTTAGCAAGAATTCGACACGTCAGTGACACTTTAATCCATGGACAAACTGTTACCATAACAGGTACAGCCGCCGCAAAAAATTTCTCCAGCTACGAGCTTAATGCTTGTATTGAAAATGCCGATACAGGAACATTACATAATTGTAGAAACATTTCAACGGGATCAAATGAAATCATTGATGAAGTATTAGGAACGTGGACTTGGGCTCCATCAGAATTTTCAGATGGTACATTGACTATTCAACTTAAAGTATGGGCGGGTAATCAATCTGCAGAGCACCGCTCACAAGTTTCTATTGTAAAATTTCTTCAAGATGGATGGCCTCAAACGACAATTATGGGACAAGCCAGCAATAATTCAAGCATGGTCGTTGGGGATTTAGATTTGAACGATAATGGAGAGTTGGAAGTGATCAGCGGTTCTGCGGAAGGAAAACTTTATGCGTGGAATGCCGATGGATCGCCTGTAAGCGGATTTGAAGGAGGTATTGACCTTAACTCAGGAGAGGCCCTAACACCCTCTTTAGCAAATTTAGATGATGATCCTCAACTAGAAATTATTATTGGATCAAATGGTAACTTAGGAATAACCAACGAAGCACAGAAATCACCTGATTTATTTGTTTTCAATCATGACGGAACACCGATGAGTAATGGTTGGCCAAAAATTTCACATGGCTCTATTTCTAATCCTATTGTTATTGCTGACATTGATGGTGATCTTGACATGGAATTAATTGTAGGG
Organism: Candidatus Omnitrophota bacterium; assembly: GCA_029261055.1. Taxonomy (GTDB): domain Bacteria; phylum Omnitrophota; class Gorgyraeia; order Zapsychrales; family Zapsychraceae; genus JAJDCA01. Next base: position 236,261 of record JAJDCA010000044.1, read on the forward strand.
GAAGGGGATGGTAAAGTCCATGCCTACCATCATACAGGAGCTCCTGTAGGAGGATTATGGCCGGTAAATGTAAATATTTCTAATACCGTATCGACTGTTGCCATTGGTGATATTGACGGGGATGTTAATGGCGATATGGAAATTATTGCCGTTGAATCATCACAGATTGTTGGTACTGACAGTTTTTCCGGACTACCTATCTATGAAGGAAGCGTCTATGCGTGGCATCATGATGGAACGCCTGTGCAAGGAGCATGGCCGGTGGATATCGGTGGCGCAAAACACCAACCCATTATTGCCGATATTGATGGCGATCAAATCATGGAAATTGTTGCCAGTGGTATTGATCAGCTTTATGCGTTTGAAAATAATGGTAATTTTGTCTCTGGATGGCCTAAATCATTAGGTTTCAATGCTGGATCACCGTGTGTAGGAGATCTCGATTTTGATGGGGCTTCTGAAATTATTATTGCAGATGAAAATAATTTCATAAATGTTTTTACGGGCAATGGAAATAATTTTTCTGCAAATTGGCCTCAAAATCTTGGATTTGATACAACATTCCAGGCAGCTGCAGGTGCTTGTACCATTGGCGATGTTTCAGGGATTGGAGAAAAAAATATTGTCGTACCTGTTTACGATCTTCACTCTGGAAATCATTATCTTTACGTCTTCGATAGTACCGGTTCTCACACTGGCACCAACAATCCATTACTGGGTATTTCTCATTCTTCATCACCCATCATTGCAGATTTAGATAACGATGGCAATGTTGAAATCATTGCTAATGCACAATTACAAGGAAACATTGGGGAAAATCTCCATTTCGATATCTATGTTCTTGATCTTCCTACTGCGTACGATCCTAATCTGACGGATTGGGCAATGTCCGGAAATAATGCTCAGCATACAGGTTCCGAAATTAAAATTATTGATCCAGGTTCTGCAATAAATCTTATTCAAGTATCAAATATCACAGATACCACAGCAGACATAACCTGGACCACAACATCTCCAATGACAAGTCAAGTTTTTTATGGTCAAGATACATTTTTAGGTTCCAGTACAATAATTTTTGATATAAATCCTCCTGTAACAAATCACTCTGTCACTTTGACAAATCTAGTTCCTGGAGGGAATCATTATTTTAAAGTAGAATCTGTCAATGATTCAGGATTCGGACATACAAGCGCCCTACAGGGACCTTTTAAAACCAAAAATGTTTCAACACCACTCACCATTACAAATTTAACAGCTAGCAGCATCACCGACACAACAGCCTCTGTTACCTGGGATACCAATGAGGCGAGCGATACAAATCTTGAATATTGGCATTTCGAAGGAAGTTCAAGAATTACAAAGACGAAATTTACTAATGCAATGGTTTCGCAACACCAAGTGAATCTGACAGGCTTACTTCCGTCAACTACCTATTTTTACATAGCCACTTCTGTTGATGCCAATGGATTTAGTGATACTTCGGTTGAGCAAAGCTTTGTTACAAATGCTTCCACAGGAGCAAAACCTGTCCCTGACTTTACTGCAGATGTCACTTCCGGTCCGGCTCCTTTAGCTGTTCAATTTACCGATATTTCAACCAACACCCCAACCTCTTGGTGGTGGGATTTTGGTGATGGCACAACCAGCGCTCTTCAAAATCCATCTCATACTTACAACGCTGACGGTGCTTACAATGTTAAACTCTGGGCTGCTAATACCCACGGAGGAAGTGGGGCTAATGACTTTGTCCTAAAAACCGGATTCATTACTGTCTCCTCTGGTGGCGGTGGTGGAGGAACGGGTGTTCCTGTCCCTGACTTTACTGCAGATGTCACTTCCGGTCCGGCTCCTTTAGCCGTTCAATTTACAGATATTTCAACCAA